>JANRIR010000001.1:0-58478 GCA_033764725.1 Hyphomonadaceae bacterium | reverse complement strand
GGGGGCGCCCCCCCACCCGCCGGGCTCCGCCGCCCACTCCCCCCCCCCGGGGGGGAATAACCCCGCCCCGCTCTTGGCCCCCCGTTTGTGGGGGTTGCGGGCGGCGAAGCGGATTGGGGGGGCGCGCGCCGCTCGTCCAATTGCCCGATGATCATGATCTTCTGCCAGATCTTGCGCCCCAGATTGGCGCAGAGATTTTCCAGATCGTTGACCGCCTCGATCACCACGGGGTCGCGCATGCGCTCGGCGTAGAGCGCGGCGAGTTTGCCGATCAGCGCCAGCAATTCGGCGCAGTATTCCAGATAGCGCGTCAATTCGAACTCGGTCATCGCGCGCTGCGGCGAGGCGGCGGTGCGCGCATGGCCCGACAACAGGATGGTCGGGTCCTTGGTCAGCTGGTGCATGTCGACCACGTGCGCCAGCGCGCGCAATTCGTGCAGCGCCGCGAGCGCATCGGCGCGCTTCAGCCGCTCTTCCAGAGTGATCAAAAACCACGCGCCGCCGCCGAAGAGGATCAGCAGATTCACCGCCGGCTCCAAAACCGGCACGAAGGTTTCGAGTTCGAACGCCAGCCGCTCGGGATGCAGCGCGACGATCAGCGCCGCTTGCGCCAGAACGCCTGCGCCGATCAGACCCCAGATCGCGACGCGCAACGCGATGCGCGGCGTCTGCAGCGCCTGCACCCGCGCCGCCGTCGCCGCGGCGACCGCCAGCGCGTCGCCGCATACCCGCGACAGGCCGGATTCGGGGAAGCGCTCGGTCACGCGCGCGCGCAGGCGATCCAGCGTGGCCGTCACCTTGGCGGCGTCAAGCGTGCGATAGGTCATTCGCCCTCGTCGTCATAGCCGATGAGCCGCAGCGGGCGCGCGCGCACGCCCTTGATCTCGGCCCAGCGCGCGAGCGCGTCGTCGCGGCCGTGGGTGATCCAGGTTTCGCCCGGGCCGATTTCCTCGATCGTGTCGGTCAATTCGTCCCAGTCGGCGTGATCGGAGAGGATGAGCGGCAGCTCCACGCCGCGGCTCTTGGCGCGCTGCTTGACCTGCATCCACCCGGAAGCGAAGCAATCGACGGGATCGGCGAAGCGGCGCGACCAGCGATCGGCCATGGCCGAAGGGGGGCAGATGACGATGGCGCCGCGAAACGCGTCCTTCTTGCCGTTTTCCAGCGTCGCCGCGCGCAGATCGCCGAGCCGCACGCCGAAGCGCTCATAAAGCGCGCACAGCCGATCCATCGCGCCGTGGATATAGATCGGCTGGTCATAACCCGCTTCGCGCAAGAGCGCGATGATGCGCTGCGCCTTGCCGAGAGCATAGGCGCCGACCAGATGCGTGCGCTCGGGATTGGTTTCCACCGAACGCAACAACCGCGCGATCTCGCCGCGATCGTCAGGGTGGCGAAACACGGGCAGGGCGAACGTCGCTTCGGTGACGAAGATGTCGCATTCGACGGGCGTAAACGCAGCGCAAGTGGGATCGCGCCGGCGCTTGTAATCGCCTGAGACGACCACGCGATCGGCCCCGCGCTCGACGCACACCTGCGCCGATCCCAGCACATGCCCCGCCGGCGCCAGACGCACCGTCACCGCGCCAAGGCGCAGGCTTTCGTCATAGCGCGCCGCTTGCGTTTCGCCGGCGAACGCTTCGCCATAGCGCACCGCCATGATCGCCAGCGTTTCCGGCGTCGCCAGAACCCGGCCATGGCCGGCGCGGGCGTGATCGGAATGGCCGTGCGTGATCACGGCGCGATCGACGGCGCGCACGGGATCGATGAAGAAATCGCCCTCGGCGCAATAGAGGCCTTCCGGGCGGGGCTGCAGCAGCGCGGCGGCGGCGGTCATGGCGGGGCGGGGTCGGGCATGCGCGCGATCAGCTTGATCTCGACGAAGCCGGCCGGCGGATAGAGCCGGTCGACGTCGATGGCGGTCCAGGTCGGGTACGGCGCGCGGACATAACGGTCCTTCACCCGCGCGATGATCGGCATCTGCGCGGTGATATCGGTGTGGTAGGTGGTGATGTCGACGACATGATCCCAATCGGTTCCCGCCGCCGCCAGCACGCGGCCAAGCGTCGCGAAGGCGCGCTCGAGCGCGGCCTCCATCGCCGCCTCCTCGGTTTCGCCCGGCGGGAGGCCGGCCACGACGCCCGACAGGAACACCAGATCGCCGGCTCGCACCGCGGCGGAAAAATGCAGCTGGTCGGTCCAGGCCTGATGCCAATCGGGCACGATGGCGTCGCGGGCGCTGGCCGCGCGCGGGGTCTGCGCATGCGCGGGCGCGGCGAGGGCGGCCAGGCAAGCGGCGGCGATGATCAGGCGCATGAAGTCTCCCCGGCGATCGGGCTAAGATGCCGGCGATGTCTCCGTCGGTCGAGCCCGCCCTGCCGCCTGTTTTCGAGGACTGGTTCGCCGGGCGCGGCTGGCGCGTGCGCCCGCACCAGGCCGCGCTTTATGCGCTGGCGCAGGAGAACCGCTCCGCGCTGCTGATCGCGCCGACAGGCGCCGGCAAGACGCTGGCCGGATTTCTGCCGAGCCTGGCGGCGCTGTCTGGGCTGTCGGGCGACCGCCGCCGTCCGCATGCGCTGCACACGCTCTACATCTCGCCGCTGAAAGCGCTCACCGCCGACGTCGCGCGCAATCTCGAGACGCCCGCGCGCGAGATGGGCCTCGACATTCGCATCGAAACCCGCACCGGCGACACGCCGCCCGGCAAGCGTCAGCGTCAGCGCGCATTCCCGCCCGATATTCTGCTCACCACACCCGAACAGCTGTGCCTGCTGATCGCGTCGGAGCATCCCCGCGCGTTCTTTCAAGACCTCTCCACGGTGATCATCGACGAGGCGCATGCGATCACGCCGACCAAGCGCGGCGATTTGTTGGCGTTAGCGCTGGCGCGGCTCTCGCGCTGGGCGCCGACGCATCGCCGCGTGGGCTTGTCTGCGACGGTGGCGGAGCCGGAGGCGCTGGCGCGCTGGATCGCGCCCGACGCTGCGATCGTGCGCGGCGCGCCGGGTGCGGCGCCGATCGTCGAGGTGCTCGACACCGACGCGCGGATTCCGTGGTCGGGCCACACTGGCCGTCACGCCATGGCGGACGTCTACGCCGCCATCAAGGGCGCGCGCATGGCGCTCGTGTTCGTCAATACGCGCGCCCAGGCGGAGATGACGTTCCAGGAATTGTGGCGGCTGAACGAGGATGCGCTGCCCATCGCGCTGCATCATGGCTCGCTCGACGTCGCGCAGCGGCGCAAAGTCGAGACCGCGATGGCGCGCGGCGCGCTGCGCGCGGTGGTGTGCACCTCGACGCTCGATCTCGGCATCGATTGGGGCGATGTCGATCTCGTCATCCAGATGGGCGCGCCGAAGGGATCGAGCCGGCTGGTGCAGCGCATCGGGCGCGCCAATCACCGGCTCGATGAGCCCTCGCGCGCGCTGTTGGCGCCGAGCAACCGCTTCGAGGTGCTGGAATGCCGCGCCGCCAAGGATGCGGTGGCGCAGAATGCGCTCGACGGCGCGATCGCGCGCACGGGCGGCCTCGACTGCCTGGCGCAGCACATCATGGGCGCGGCCTGCGGCGAAGGCTTCACTGCCGATGAACTCTACGCCGAAGCGCGCACGACCGCGCCCTACGCAGACTTGCCGCGCGCGACCTTCGATCAGACGCTGCGCATGGTGGAGACCGGCGGCTATGCGCTGTCGACCTATGACCGCTTCAAGCGCATCGTGGAGGATCGCAAAAGCAAACTGTGGCGCGCGCGGACGGCGGATGCGGCGCGCCAGCATCGGATGAATGTCGGCGCCATTGTGGAATCCGAGATGCTCGACGTGCGGCTGCTCGTGGGCCGCGGTCCGCGCAAGCCCGGCGGTCCCGACGCACCCGGCTATGCCGGCCGCCGGCTCGGCCAGATCGAGGAATACTTCATCGAAGGCCTCACCCCCGGCGACACATTCCTGTTCGCCGGTGAAATCCTGCGCTTCATCGCCGTGCGCGAGACCGACGCGCTCGTCGTGCGCGCCAAGGGCGAGGAGGCCCCGAAAATCCCCTCATACGCAGGCGGCAAGTTTCCGCTGTCGACCTTCCTGGCCGGGCGCGTGCGCGCGATGATCCATGACCGCAGCGCCTGGGCGGGGCTGCCGGCGCAGGTGCGCGAATGGTTGGAGATGCAGGCGCTGAAATCGACGATCCCCGCGCCGGATCATCTTCTCATCGAAACTTTCCCCAGAAGCAGCAAGCATTACCTGATCTGCTATCCCTTCGATGGCCGCCTCGCGCATCAGACGCTCGGCATGCTGTTGACGCGCAGGCTGGAGCGGCTCGGCAAGAAGCCGCTCGGCTTCGTGGCCAGCGAATATGCGCTCTCGGTGTGGGGTTTCGAGCCGATGGGCGACGTCGATTTCGCAGGCCTGTTCGACGAGGACATGCTGGGCGACGATCTCGACGCCTGGCTCGCCGAAGCCGCCCTGATGAAGCGCACGTTCCGCACCTGCGCCATCATCGCGGGCATGATCGAGCGGCGCTATCCCGGCCAGCAAAAGACCGGCCGGCAGGTCACGTTCTCCGCCGATTTGATCTATGACGTGCTGCGCGCGCACGAGCCCGATCACATTTTGCTGCAGGCCGCCCATGCCGACGCCAGCGAAGGCTTTCTCGACATCGCCCGCCTTGGCGCGCTGTTGAAGCGCGTGCAGGGCAAGCTCACGCACCGCGATCTTGCGCGCGTCTCCCCTTTCGCAGTGCCCGCCATGCTCGATATCGGGCGCGAATCCGTGCCCGGCTCGGCGGATGAGACGGTGTTGCGCGACGCCGCGGAAGACTTGATCGCCGAGGCGATGGAGCCGGTTTGACGCGTCCGCCTCGCTAGTCGAACAAGGCCGCCATGACGACGCGCACATGCGGCGCCGCCAGCGGTGCGATCGCGTCGTTCGGCGCGACCTCGCGCACGTCGCCATAGCCTTCAGCGCTCGGCCGGCGATGCACCCACGTGGTCAGGCCTTCCGCATCGACGACCCAATAATCCGCGATGCCGGCCTGTGCGTATTTCAGCGCCTTGTCGGTGCGGTCGCGCGCGAGGCTGGTGACGGCGACTTCGATGACGAGCTTCATCTGCGCCGGCTCGGGGATGTCGGCGCGGCCGCGCGGTTCGAACCAGAACAGGTCGGGCTCGAGCAGGGTGCGCTCCCCGATCTTGAGCGGGCCGGTGGGGCCGGTTTTCACGCCTGATGGCGCATGACGCACAAGCCAGGCTAGCAGTTCCGCCTTGACGTTGAAATGCGCTCCGCCCTCGCTCGGCGCCATGATGATCTCTCCGTCCCAGAGCTCTACGCGCTCGCCGTCGGCGAAAATGTCGGTCGCGGCCACGGTCAGGAATTCGTCAACCGTGAAGAGCCTTCGGCCCTCGAGGGCGCGGGGAGCGACAGGGGCGTTCATCGGCGGAGTATGCCGCAAAGGCGCCCGGCCCGCCAGCGGCGCACGCGTTGCCGTGCGGCGAAAACTGGCGCACCCTGTGTCAAAACAGGGGGAAAACCATGCGCTTCGCAGCTATTGCAGCCTTGCTCGCCATACTGCCCGGGCTGGCCCTTGCGCAGGCCGACCGGCATACCCGCGAGGCCAATTCGATCGTCGCTGCGATGCTGCCGACGTACGACCGCGAAGACGAGGACTTCGCCGCGCGCGGCTTCATCGCCGCCTGGCCCGAGCCGCAGATCCGCAACGCCGAAGGCCGCGTCGTGTGGGATTTCACCGCGTATGATTTTCTGCGCGGCCCCGCGCCCGACACCGTGAACCCGAGCCTGTGGCGCCATGCCGGCCTGCTGGTGCGCCACGGCCTCTATCAGGTGCATGAGCGCATCTATCAGGTGCGCGGCTTCGACGTGTCGAACATGACGATCATCGTCGGCGATGCGGGCCTCATCGTCGTCGATCCTTTAACCAGCGTGGAGGTCGCAGAGGCCGGGCTCGCTCTCGCGCGGCGCACGTTGGGGAACAAGCCGGTCGTCGCGGTGATCTACACGCACAGCCACGCCGATCATTTCGCCGGCGTGCGCGGCGTCGTGGATGGCGCCGACGTCGCCGCCGGGCGCGTTGCGATCATCGCGCCGGAGGGTTTTCTCGAACACGCCGTGGGCGAGAACATCATCGCCGGCAATGCGATGAGCCGGCGCGCGACCTATCAGTTCGGCGCAGGGCTCTCGCCTGGTCCCGAGGGCGCGGTGACATCCGGCATCGGGCCTGCGGTGTCGGCAGGGCGGCGCTCGCTGATCGCGCCGACGGACGTGATCGCCCGCACCGGCGAGGAGCGCGTCATCGACGGCGTGCGCTTCGTGTTTCAGATGACGCCGAACACCGAGGCGCCCTCGGAATTCAATTTCTTCCTGCCGCAATTTTCCGCGCTGTGTCTGTCGGAGAACGCCAACGCGACGATGCACAACGTGCTCACCCCGCGCGGCGCGCTGGTGCGCGACGCCAAGGCCTGGGCGGACTATCTGACCGAAGCGCTGCGGCTTTATGGCGGTCAATCGGAGATCATGTTCACCTCGCACGCCTGGCCGCGTTTCGGCGGCAGCCGGGTGCGCGATTTTATCGCCAGCCACCGCGACGCGTACAAATATCTGCATGACCAGAGCGTGCGGCTGATGAACCAGGGCTATACCGGCGCGGAGATCGCCGAGCGCGTCACCCTGCCGGAAGCCTTGGCGCAGCGCTGGTTCAATCGCGGCTATTACGGCACCATGCGGCACAATGCGCGCGCAGTCTATCAGCGCTACATGGGCTGGTACGACGGCAATCCCGCGCACCTCAATCCCCTGCCGCAGGAGCAAAGCGCAGCGCGCTATGTCGAAGCCATGGGCGGCGCGCGGCGCGTGATCCGCCAAGCCGAAGCGGCGATGGCGCGCGGCGATATGCGCTGGGCCGCCGAACTGCTCGATCATGTCGTGTTCGCAGACCCCGACAATGCGCGCGCGCGCACGCTGCTGGCGCAGGCGCACACGCAGATGGCGTTCCACGCCGAAAGCGCGATCTGGCGCAACATGTATCTGTCGGCCGCGCGCGAGCTGACGCAAGGCGCAACGCCGACAGCGCCGGTCGCCCAAAGCCTCGATTTCATCGCCGCCACGCCAAGCGCGATGCTGTTCGATCTGTTGTCGGTGCGGCTCGATCCCGAGCGCGCAGGGCCTGATCCTCTCCGCCTGAACATCGTTTTCCCGGAACGCAACGAACGCTTCGCGGTCACGGTGCGCAATGGCGTGCTCGTGGCGGAGGCGGGCGTTGCGCTTCGGGACGCGCACGCTGACGTCACGCTGCCGCGCGCAGCGTTTCTGCAAACGATGTTCACTCCACAAGCCGGCCCCGCTTTGGTGCAGGGGGATCAAGCCGCCTGGGCCCGCTTCCGCACGCTGTTCGACGCGCCCGAACCCGATTTCGCGATCGTCACGCCGTAAGCCGAGCGCAGCGCCGGCGCGGCCTTGCGACTCGATACGCGGAACGCGATGATCGGCCATGGCCATGCTCTCCGCCGCCGCGCGCCGCCGCCCCGCCGCATCTTCGCGTCGCGCCGATGTCGCCGCGGCGACTTTGACGGCGCTTGCGCACGGCTGCGCGGAGGTCGCGGTCGCCGGCGTGCGCGTGCGCGCCACGGCGGAGGGCGGCTTGTGGATCCCCGAGGCCGGCGCGCTCGTGGTGTCGGACATGCACCTGGAGAAGGGGTCGGCCTTCGCCCGCCGCGGCCAGATGCTGCCGCCTTACGACACGCGCACCACGCTGGCGCGGCTCGAAGCGCTGGTCGCGGCCTATGCGCCACGCACGGTGATCTCGCTCGGCGACAGCTTCCACGACGTCGAGGCGCCCGCGCGCATGCACGGGACGGACGCCGCGCGCCTCGCCGCGCTCGTCGGCGCGGTCGAGTGGGTGTGGATCGTGGGCAATCACGATCCCGAGCTGCCGCCCGCGCTTGGCGGCGTGCGCCGCGAAGAGATCGCGCTGGGCGCGCTTACGCTGCGCCACGAGCCGCACGCGGGCGACGCGCCCGGCGAAATCGCCGGCCATCTGCACCCGTGCGCCAAGGTCGCCGCGCGCGGGCGGTCGGTGCGCGCGCGGTGCTTCGCCACCGATGGCCGCCGCCTGGTGATGCCGGCCTTCGGCCCCTACGCCGGCGGGCTCAATCTGCGCGACCGCGCTTTCGCCCCGCTGTTTCCGCGCGGCGCGATGGCGCTGATGGCGGCGCGCGGGCGCGTCTGGCCGGCCCACCCGGACCGCTTGCTGCCCGACATGCGCGTCTAGGGCGCGCGCCCGGCCGCCTCGCGCGCAGCAGGGCGCTGCGGCGGCAGCAGGGCGTCGAGCAGGGCGTCGATTGCGGCGTCGAAGGGGGCGAGGTCTGCGCCGCTGAGGCCGCGCTGCAGTGCGGTGAGCGCCAATTCGGAGGCGGCCGCGCTCAGCAGACGCGCCGCCAAATCGGCGTCGGCGCAGCGCGCCTCGCCCTGCGCTACGGCCCGCTCCACGCTGCGGCGCAGCGGCGCAAGCGTGATCGCGTCCTCGATCTGGCGGGCCCGCGCCAGACCGAGCACGGCTGGGCCGATGTCGAGGATGATGCGGCGCGGTTCAGGCTCGAGCGCGGCGCGCAGCCAGGCCTTGAGCGCAGCCCCGACGGCCGCCCGCGCCGAGGGCGCGCCGGCCGTCGCCGCGTGCGCTCTGTCGGCTGCGGCGCGCGAGGCCGCCTCGAAGACGGCGCTCAGCAGGTCCGCCTTGCTGGCGAAGTGGTGATAGAGCGCGCCCTTGCTGACGCCTGCGCGCGCCAGCACCGCCTCCGTCGATGTCCCCTCGAAGCCCACATCCACGAAGCAGGCGCGCGCGGCCGCGATCAAGGCGCCGCGGGTCGCTTCGCGCCGCTGCATCTGACTTGCCAAAGCCCCGTCCTCTCTCTAAACAAACCGCTAGTCGGTTTATACGGAGAAAAATGCCATGTCTTCCTTACCGCAGTGTTTCGCAAACCTCCTCGCCGCCTGGAACGAGCACGACCCGGTGAAGATGCGCGCCCTGGTCGAGAGCGCGCTCACCGCGGATGTCGCCTTCACCGACCCGAACTATCAGATCGTCGGCATCGACGCCTTCATCGCTCAGATGAACGAATTCCGCGCCGAGGAAGGCCAGGCGCGCCTCGCGCCGACGAGCGGGGTCGACATGCATCATGATCGCGCGCGCTATTCCTGGGTCGTCTTGCGTCCGGACGGCACGCGGTTCGAGGGCTTCGACGCGGTGGCGCTGGATTTGGCGCAAGGAAAAATCAGCCGCATCGACGGGTTCTTCGGCCCTTTGCCGCCGGTCGGGACTGCGCAGATCGCCTGACCGCGGCGCCCGCTCAGGCGCGATGCAGCAGGTCGGCGATCGGCAGAAGCAGGCACGCCAGCATCACGCCGCCGGTCAGGATCTGGCGCAGGAGCGGGTACCATGCCGGCGCCGCCGCATCGCGCGCGGCGCGCAGGTCCCACACATATTGCAGCGCAAACAGCCCCGCGAACGCCGCCGCGGCGCCCAACGCGTGCGGGCCGGTGATCGCGTAAAGCGCCAGCGCCCAGCCCGCGATCGCCGGCAACACGGAGAACACCAGCCGCGTCGGGCTCGGCCGCTCCGGCGCGCGCAGCATTTCGGCGCCCCAGCGCACGCCGCCGAGAAACGACAGGATCGCCGCCGCATAGATCGAAAACGCCGTGAAGCCGAGCCGCGACAGGCCGCCATCGTCCATCAGCGTGGCGAAGGCCGACGCATAGAACGGGATCAGGCCGCCGAGGCCGAGCTGCAGCGCGATGGGCGGGATCGGTTTGGTCACGCTGACTCACGCCCTCCGGAACGCCATCGCCGCAGCCCAGCCCGCCGCCAGCGCCAGCGCCACGGCGAACACGCCGTAGAAAAACGGCGCACGCGTGGCGGCCTCATGCACCAGACGTTCGGCGCCGATGCGGGCGATGGAGATATCGCTGCGGCGCGACGAGACCAGACGTCCGTCGCGGAACAGATACACTTCCGCGAAATAATCGCCGATCGGCGCATTGGCCGGCAACACGACCTTGGTCGAATAGAGCCCGCTGCCGTGCAATTGCAGCCCGCGGGGATGCTCGGAATAGAGCCCCGCCGCGCGCCGCAGCCGCGCGAGCGCCTGGCGGTAATCGCGCGCGGTGGCGTCGCTCGGCGTGCCGCCCTCCAGGCGCGCCACGGCGGCGGGGTCTAGGCCGAGTTCGGAGATCGCTTGCGGCCGGGCGATGTCGCGCAGCGGGCGCGCGCTGATCACGGTGAAGAAGGACGGCGCCTCCTCGAAGCGCACCGCCGCCCCGTTCACCCACAAGCCGAACACGCGCCGCTTGCGCCGCAGCACGGCCGGTTCGTTGGGCCCGCGCACGACGACGACGATGTCGCCGCGTCCGCGCCGGTCGGGATTGACGCCGAACACCGTCAGCCGCGACCCGCGATAATCGGAGCTGACGGAAATCTCCGCGTCGGTCACGGCGGCGGGAAGGTCGGGCTGCGCCGGCGCCTGCGCGGCCGCGCCCGCCGCGCACAGCCACAGCGCAAGGGCGAGCGCCGCGCGCCTCATTGCCCGCCCAGCACGTACATCTCCTGCGGCGTGCGCACGAGGTCCCAGAACAGCTTCAAGCCGGATCCCAGCATCAGCAGCGCAAGCGCTGCGCGGATCCGCTCCGCCGGCAGCCGCGCGCCCCAG
This sequence comes from Hyphomonadaceae bacterium, assembly GCA_033764725.1. Classification (GTDB taxonomy): domain Bacteria; phylum Pseudomonadota; class Alphaproteobacteria; order Caulobacterales; family Aquidulcibacteraceae; genus RI-43. The sequence goes on along the minus strand of JANRIR010000001.1, from coordinate 47,776 downwards.
CGTGCGCCGACCTGCGCGCCGATCACCCCGCCCAGGATCAGGATGGCGGCCAGCACCAGATCGACGCTGCGGTTCAGCGTCGCCTGCATCAGCGTCACGGTCGTCATCACGCACAGGATCTGAAACGTCGACGTGCCGACGACGACGTTGGTCGGCATGCGCAACAGATAAATCATCGCCGGGATCAGCACGAAGGCGCCGCCCACGCCCATAATCGCAGCCAGCGCGCCGATGCCGACGCCGATGGCCAGCGGCGGCAGCACGCTGATGTAAAGCCCCGAGCGCGGGAAGCGCATTTGCAGCGGCAGGCGGTGCGCGATCGTGCGCGCCGGCCGGTTGAACGGCATCGGCCGCGCCGCCGCCGCGCCGCCGCGCAGCGCGCGCGTCGCCTCGAACAGCATCAAGGAGCCGATGACGCCGAGAAACACGACGTAGAACAACGAGATCAGGATATCGATCTGGCCGGCCTGCAGCGTCTGCTGGAACACCGTGATCCCGATCGCGGCGCCGAAGACGCCGCCGGCGGTCAACAAGGCGCCCATGCGCCAGTCGACGCTGTTGCGCCGCGCATGCGCCCACAGGCTGGACGCCGAGGTCGCGGTGATCTGGCTGGCCTGGGTCGCGACCGCCACCGGCGCCGGCACGCCGAGAAAGATCAGAAACGGCGTCAGGATGAACCCGCCGCCGACGCCGGTCATGCCGGAGACGATCCCGACGAAGCCGCTCAACGCAAGAATGATGAGCCAGTTCACCGGCATTTCGGCGATCGGCAGGAAGATGGACATGGCGGGCGCTTCGGCGCGGGCTGGGTGCGACGCGCAGTGAGGCTTATTCCAGCACCCCGCGCGAAGGGCAATGCGACGCGCGCGCCGGGCGGCGTGATTGCGACCTGCGCGAAAGCGCCTTAAGCGCCGGAGCGCTCCGTCGCCGGGGCGGTCTGCCAGGGCCGCGGGCCGAACTCGCCATTGGCCTGGGCCACCGCGGCGCGCGGGCGGAACGCTTCGGCGCGGGCGCGGGCCTGCTCGACCTGGGTCTGCGTCAGCGTGTTCTCGATCGCGGCGGCGCGGGCGGCGGCGTCGGCGTCGCCGCTGCGGCCGGCGACCAGGAACCAGAACAGCGCTTCGCTCGGGCTCGCGGTGGCGCCGCGGCCCTGCTGATAGAGCACGCCGAGATTGAACTGGCTGTCGGTGACGCCCAGTTCCGCCGCCTGCCGGAACCAGCGGAACGCGGCCGCCTCGTCCAGGGCCGCGCCTTCGCCGCGGGCGTAGAACACGCCCAGATCATGCATCGCGCGGCGATTGCCGGCGGCGGCGGCGCGCTCTGTCCAGGCGCGCGCCTGGGTGATGTCGGCGGTGACGCCTTCGCCGCGCTCGTACAATTTCGCCAGCCGATACTGCGCCATGGCGAGGCCCTGATCGGCGGCGCGGCGCAGCAGCGGCAGCGCCTCCGCGTTGCGCCGCGTCTGCAGCAGGATCAGCGCCTGATCGTACAGCGCCACCGGATTGCCGGCGGCGACCGCTTGTTCGAGCGTCTGCGTCCGCGGCGTCACGGGGCGCGCGGTCACCGGCGCGGCGGCGATGCGTTGCACCGGGCCCGCTGCCGGTGCCGCAGCGGCGGGGCGGCCCAGCGGCACGGCGGGATCGACCGGGACGGAAGCGGCCGCGGCCGGCGGGCCCAAGGGGATATCGCCGGCGGGCGCCGCAGGCGCGCCGACGGGCGTCGCCTCGGCCTGGCCAGGGCTCAGCGACGGGTTCAGCGCCGGGCTGAGATCGGGGCCGAGATTGGGCCGCGGCGCGCCGTCGTCCCCCGGCTCGCCCTCAGGCTGGGCCGGCTTGAGGAAGATCGCGCCGCCGGTGATCACTGCGGCCATGGTCGCCGCGGCGCCCCACAGCACGACGCGGCTGCGCCCGCGCAGCGAGCCAGGCTCGGAATCGGCCTCGAACGGCGCGGCGGGCGCCTTGTCCGCTTTCTTGTCGGGCTTCGCCGGTTTGGCCTTCTTGGCTTTGGGCTGCGCGCTCGCCTGCGCCGCTTTGCGCGCCAGGGTGAGATAATCGTCCTTGCGCGGCGGCGCGACGTCGGGGCCGAGCGCGACGCCCGGCGGAACGAAGCCGCTGCGATCCGTGAGCGCGTCGTCGTCGGCGAAGGGATCGTCCTCCGGCGGCGGCGGCGGGTCGTCGGCGAAGCGCGCGTCGTCCGGCGCGAACGGATCGTCGGCGTCGAGCGGCGGCGGCGCAAACGCCTGCGGCGCTGCAGCCTCATCGACATCCAGCGCATCGAAATCGGGATCGTCTTCGCCGTCGGGCCCGCCCGTCAGCGCCTCGACGATGGCCTCGTCGCCGCGGTCGTCGATCACGAGATCGTCGGATGGCGGAGTCGCCTCCCCCGAGGATGGATAAGCATGTGGCGCAATCGCTGCGGCTGCGGCCGGCGGCGCGGGCGCGGCGTCGTCGATGAAGGCGATGTCGTCCGCAGCGGACGCCGCCGCCGACGCGACGGCGCGCGTGGGGGGCGAATCTTCATCGTCGTCGTCAGGGAAGCGCGGCTCGGCGACGTACGCCTTCACGACATCGATCGGCTCGATCTCGAGCGGCGCCTGGCCGTCGAGCGCGGTGAGGCGCGCGGCGAGCCCGGTCATCGCCTTCTGCATCGGCGCCAGCGCTTCGCCCGCCGCGCCTTCGACCTCGGCGACGCGCTGCGCGATCGACGACAGCGCCTCGTTGAGACGCGCGGCGGTGCGCTCCTCGGCGTCGCCGACGCGCTGATGCAGATCGCGCACGACCTGCTCTTGCCGGTGATGCAGGCGCTCGGTCATGCGCGCGACCTGCTCGCCGACCTGCTCGATGGCTTGCGCGCTCTTGGTTTCGACCAGCGCCGCGCGCTCGTCGAGACGATCCGACAAGCGGCCGATCTCGATGCCCATGCGGTCGAAGGCGGCGGCTTCGCGCTTTTCGATGTCGTCGAAGCGCGCCTCGAGCGCGCGGCTGACGCGGCTGATCTCGTCGCGCCAGCCTTCGCCGTCGGCGGCGCTGGCGCGCTCCTCCACCGTGCGGATGCGGCGTTCCATCACTTCAGACATGCGCTTGATCTCGACGGAGATGGCCTCCATCGTTTGCGCCTGTCGCTGCTCTGCGGCGGCGACGCGCCGGTTCAGCGCTTCGAGCTCCATCTGCAGGTCGTCGCCGCGCAGGCTTTCCAGCGCCGCCTGCATGTGGTGCGTCAGATGCGCCCGCGTTTCGTCGACGCGCGCGTTCATCGCGTCGAGCCGCTCCTCGAGCACCGCGCGCAGCGCTTCGGTTTCGCGCTGCGCGGCCTGGGCGCTGGCGCTTTCCAGTTTGTCTTCGATCGCGCGCAACGCGGCGTTGGCGGAGTCCTCCACGCCCTGCAGGCGCTGCGTCAGGCGCTCGACGCTTTCTTCCAGCGTGCGCGCTGCGGCGCCCGCCTGGTGCGCCTCGTCACGCGCCGCGCGCGCGGCTTCGCGCACGTCGTCTGCGTCGAGCGCGGCGCGCTCCTCTGCGTCGCGCAACCGGCGGGCGACATCCTCGAGGCGCGAGTCGAGATCGCCGGCGCGCTTGGCGCGGTCTTCACTCTCGACGAGCCGGCGTGCGATGTCCTCAAGGCGCTCGCCGAACGCGGCCGCCTGGAACGTGTTGCCGGCGATGGCTGCGGTTTCGAGTTTTTCCAGGCGTGCGAGGATCGCGTCCTGCTGCGCCTGCAGCGCAGCGCCACCGCGCTCTTCGATCTGCTTCAGACGCGCAGCCATCGACAATTGCGCATTGCGCAGGTCGGCGATCGCGGCGCCGGCGGCCTGGCGCAGGCCGGCGTTCGATTCGCGCGTGGCGGATTCCGCCTTTTCGAGACGCGCGGCGAGCGCTGCGTGCGCCGCGCGCAGATCAGCGACCGCGGCGTCCTCGATCGCCGGCGCGAACGACAGCGCGCCACCGTCCTGCGCGGCGCGGATCTTGGCCGACAGCGCCGCAGCGGTTGTGCGCAATTCGCTCAAGGCGTCCTGGGTGGCGTCGCGGGCGCCGGATTCCACCGCCGCAATGCGCTGCATCAGGTCGCGCTGCGCGCGCGCGAGTTCGGCGGCGAGCGGGGCCACCGCGTCATGCGCGGCTTCCACCCGCGCGGCTAGCGTTTGCGCCGCTGCGCGGGCCCCGGTCTCGACCTGATCGACCCGCTGCGCCAGCTTTTCCTGGGCGCGCGCGAGATCGGCGGCGATGGGATGCAACGCTTCGTGCGCGGCGTCGGCGGCGCGGCCTTCGATGCGCTCGAGGCGTTGCGACAATTCCTCGCGTGCGGTGCGCGCTTCTGAAATCGCCTGATGCGCGGCCTGGCGCGAAATCTGTTCGGTAGTGGCCAGGCGCTGCGACAGCGTCGCGTGCTGGGCGCGGATCGATTCCAGCGCCTCGGTCGAGGCGGCCGCGGCGGCGCGCGCGGATTCCTCCGCCGCGGCGCGCGCATGCGCCAGCGTGGTTTCGATCGCGGCGCGCTGGGCGGCTTCGAATTCGGCGATGCGGCGCGCGACGCTTTCGTCGCGGCCGGCCATTTCCTTCACCAGTCGCTCGGACGCCGCCGCCGCCTGCGCCGCAGCCGCTTCGGCTGCAGCGATGCGTTCGACCAGCGCCTCGCGCGTTTCGGCGAGATCTTCTGCGGCGCCGTCGAGCGCCAGGCGCGAGCGCGCCGCGCCGGCTTCGGCTTCCTCGAGCCGGCCGGCGAGAATTTCGTGCGCCGACTGGAACTGCGCCAAGGCGTCGGCGACCCGATCGGCGGCGTCGCGCGCCGTGGTTTCGACGTCGTCGATCCGCGCCGACAGGCCGAGCACGGTGCGGTCCATGGTCGACACGGCGCGATCGAGGCCGCTCACGGCCAATTGCGTGCGCCGCTCGATCGATTCGATTTTCTGCGCCACGCGCGATGCGCCGTCGCGCGGCGCGTCGCGCGACAGCGGGCTCAACAGCCAATCGTCGTCTTCGTCGAAGCGCTCGCTGCGCGGCGCGGGCCGGCGGCGCGCATCGATCAGCGCGTGGTCGTCGCGCATGTCGCGCGCGCTGCGCTCCGGCGCGGTGCGATCATGCGCGGCGCTCAGCGCTTCGTTGAGATATTCGCCCAGCGTTTGCCCGCGGCGGCGGGCCGCGTCGCGCGCGGCTTCGCGGACCTTCGGGTCGATGCCCTTCACGCTCCAGGGGTTCGCCGCCGTCATATCAGCCTCAATCCACCGCTCTACTTACGCGAGTCGCGCGTCCTGCGCCGTGCGTGCGACCCGTTTCAGGGCGCGGCCGCGCAAGATTCCGGAGAATCAAACCGCCCCGCACAGCTTCGACCAGAAGGCGCGCGTTGTTAACGACCAGTAAAGTGAGCTTCTGGGGACAAGCGCGCAGGCGATGGCCAAATGCAGGACGCGAATCGTTGCGCGTATTGTTGCCGCGCAGAACAACGATTGTTTCGCTTTCACATCGATGCGGCGCGCATCATCCCGGCGGGCCGACCTCGATCAGCCCGTCATATTTGAGCGCCGCGCCGCGCAAGGGCACGTCTTCGAACGGCTGCAGGCGCACGCGCAGGCCGGGCCGCGCGCTGGCTTCGGCGCGCAGATGCAAGGTGCGTTCGGCGGGAAGCCGCGCGCCGAGCGGCGCCCATTGGTGGCCTGAGAGACCCACCGGCGCGGAGGAGGCTTCCGGCGCCGGCACCACGAGGATCATCAGATCGGGGGCGGCGGCCTCGGCGGTGGCCATCGAACGGGCGAAGGCGTCGGCGCGGGCCTCGCCGGCCAGGCGTTGGCGCTCCTCCTCGTGGCGCGCGGCGGCGTGGGGCGCGGGCGCGTCGAACTGGAACACGATCAGCCGCGCGCCAGGGACGGCGAGCGTGCGCTCGCCGGCGAGCAGGGCCGCGGCGAGATCGGCCGGCGCGCCGAGGATCACGGCCTGACCGGCCTCGATCGCCGCGCACGCCAGCGCGCGGGCCGCCTGGAGCGCCTCGCCGCCGCCGTCGATGACGATCGCGCGTGCGCCGCGGGCGGCGGCCTCGGCCCACCCCTCCGGCGCGCAGGCCGCAGCCGGCGGCGCCGTCGTCTGCTGCGGCGCGCAGCCGGCCAGCGCGGCGAGGGCGGCGAGGATCAGGAGCCGGCGCATGGCCCAGTTTAGCGCGTCCGCGGGCCTGCGCGAAGCTTGGGCGGCGGGACGATTGCGCTAACGGAACGAATTGGGTTGACGTTTACGTTCACGTCACCTAGACCCGGCGCATTAGGGAAGGACCGCAAGGTCGAAGCTCTGCCAAACCCAAAGGGAGCAGGCCGCCATGGTGAAAGCCGAACGTACCTATTCGATCTCAGAATTGGCCCGGGAGTTCGGCGTCACGCCGCGCGCCCTGCGCTTCTATGAGGACAAGGGCCTCCTGACGCCGCGCCGCGACGGGATGAACCGGGTGTACCTCTCGCGCGACCGCGCCCGCCTGGTGCTGATCCTGCGCGGCAAGCGCGTCGGGCTGTCGCTGATCGAGATCAAGGAAATCCTCGACCTCTACAATGTCGATGAAAGCCGCCGGCTGCAGAACCAGCTCGCGCTCGACAAGTTCAAGGCGCGCATCGTCACCCTCGAAGAGCAGAAGAAGGACATCGAGGACGCCATCGAGACGCTGCGCGACGCCATCGCGCGGCTCGATGCGGCGCTGACGCCGCCAGCGCCGAAGGCCGAAATGGCGGCGGCGCGCGCCTATCAGCGCGAAGCCCGCCGGCGCCTCCAGGACGCGTAATCCCGCCGCCGCTTCGATCGGCGCGACGTTTGGGCCTCCAAGACGGCGCGCCGATTTCGCGCTAAATCCTCTCTCGAAGGGCGACCAGGAGAGACGACATGCCGACCTACGCCGCGCCGGTGCGCGATTTCCGCTTCATCTTCCGCGATCTGTTGCAGATCGAGAAATACGCGAACCTGCCGGGCTTCGCGGATGCGCCGATCGACGTGATCGAGCAGATTCTGGAAGAGGGCGCGAAATTCTGCGAGGGCGTGCTGGCGCCGCTCAATGCCGTGGGCGACCAGGAGGGCTGCACGCGCCATCCCGACGGCTCGGTGACGACGCCGACCGGCTTCAAGGCGGCCTACAAGCAATTCGTCGAGGCCGGCTGGCCGTCGCTGGGCAGCGATCCCGCCTATGGCGGCCAGGGCCTGCCGCATGTCGTCAATCTCGCCTTCAGCGAAATGTCGACCAGCGCGAACATGGCGTTCACGATGTATCCGGGCCTCAGCCACGGCGCCTATGAGGCCATCCACCAGCACGGCACGGACGAGCAAAAGCAGACCTATCTCCCCAAACTCGTCACCGGCGAATGGACCGGCACGATGAACCTGACGGAGCCGCACTGCGGCACCGATCTGGGGCTGTTGCGCACCAAGGCGGTTCCTCAGGCCGACGGCAGCTTCCGCATTTCCGGCCAGAAGATCTTCATCTCCGCCGGCGAACACGACATGGCCGACAACATCATCCATCTGGTGCTGGCGCGCATTGAAGGCGCGCCCGCTGGGGTGAAGGGCATTTCGCTCTTCATCGTTCCGAAATTTCTCGTCAATGCGGACGGCTCGCTCGGCGCGCGCAATGGCGTCGTGTGCGGCAAGATCGAAGAGAAGATGGGCATCCACGGCAACGCGACATGCGTGCTGAACTATGACGACGCGGTCGGCTATCTCATCGGCCAGGAGAACAAGGGCCTCAACGCCATGTTCACGATGATGAACGTGGCGCGACTCGGCGTGGCGATGCAGGGCTATGCGCAGTCCGAGGTCGCCTACCAAAACGCGCGCGCCTATGCGCGCGACCGTATCCAGGGCCGCTCGCTGACCGGGCCGAAGAACGCCGACGGGCCGGCCGATCCGATCATCGTGCACCCCGACGTGCGCCGCATGCTGCTCGACGCAAAAGCCTTCAACGAGGGCGCGCGCGCGTTTGCGTTCTGGACGGCGCTGCACGGCGATCTGTTGCACGCCTCGCCCGATGAAAAGGTTCGCGAGAAGGCGAACGATTACATGGCGCTGATGACGCCCGTGCTGAAGGCCTTCCTGACCGACAAGGGCTATGAAGCCGCCACCGCCTGCCAGCAGGTCTATGGCGGCCACGGCTATATCGAAGAATGGGGCATGAGCCAGTTCGTGCGCGATGCGCGCATCGCCATGATCTACGAGGGCGCCAACGGCATCCAGGCGCTCGACCTCGTCGGGCGCAAGCTGGCGGCCAACGGCGGGCGCGCGATCTTCTCGTTCTTCAACGAGTTGGACGCCTTCATCGCCGAGAACGAGGCCGACGAAGCGCTGAAGCCCTTCATCGCCGCGCTGCAGAGCGCGAAGGCGCAATTGCAGGACGGCACGACCTGGCTGATGCAGAACGGCATGTCGAATTTCGACAATGCAGGCGCGGCCAGCCACGATTATCTCCGGCTCTTCGGGCTCACCGCCTTCGCCTATATGTGGGCGCTGATGGCCAAGGCGTCACTCGCGGCGAAGAGCAATGGCGGGGCCGGCGATCCCTTCTACGACGCAAAGCTCGCCACCGGGCGCTATTTCATCGAGCGCATGCTGCCCGACACGACCGCGCACCTCGCCAAGCTCAAGACCGGCGCCGATGCGCTGATGGCGCTGTCGGCGGAAGCCTTTTGATCAGGGAGACATAAGCATAATGCCTGCCATCCAAGCCCCGGTCGCGGCGTGGCGCGACGACGAAGAGCTGAACATCTTCGATCAAAGCGTGCGCGAATTCTTCGCCCGCGAGGCGCCGCCGGAGAAATGCGCCAAGTGGCGCGAACAGGGCGTGGTCGATCGCGAGTTCTGGTACAAGGCGGGCGAGGCGGGGCTTTTGCTCGCCTCCGCGCCGGAAGAATTCGGCGGGGCCGGGGGCGATTTCCGCCACGAGGCCGTGATGATGTACGCGATGGGCGAGCTCGGCATCGACGGCTGGGGCGGCTCGCTGCACAACGCCATCGTCGCGCCCTATATCTGGCATTACGGCTCGAAGGAGCAGAAGCAACGCTGGCTGCCGAAAATGGCGACGGGCGAACTCGTCGGCGCGATCGCCATGACGGAGCCGGGCGCAGGCTCGGATCTGCAAGGTGTGAAAACCACTGCGCGGCGCGACGGCAACCACTACGTGATCAACGGCGCAAAGACCTTCATCACCAACGGCCAGACCGCCAACCTCATCATCGTCGTGTGCAAGACCGATCCGTCCAAGGGCGCGAAGGGCACGTCGCTGATCCTGGTGGAGACCGATCAGGTCGAAGGCTTCCGCCGCGGGCGCAATCTCGACAAGGTCGGCCAGGATGCGCAGGACACGAGCGAATTGTTCTTCGAGGACGTGCGCGTGCCGACCGAGAACCTCCTCGGCGTCGATGAGGGCCTTGGCTTCATCCAATTGATGCAGCAATTGCCGTCAGAGCGCTTGCAGATCGGCATTCAGGGCGTGGCGATGATGGAGCGCGCGCTGTCGCTGACCATTCAATACGTCAAGGACCGCAAGGCGTTCGGCAAGCCGCTGCTCGATTTCCAGAACACCCAGTTCAAGCTGGCGGAGTGCAAGACCGAAGCGACGGTGGCGAAGGTGTTCGTCGATCATTGCACCGAGCGTCTGCTCAAGAACGAGCTCGACGCCGCAACGGCCTCGATGGCGAAGTATTGGGTGAGCGACATCCAATGCAAGGTCATCGACGAGTGCCTGCAATTGCACGGCGGCTGGGGCTTCATGAACGAGATGGAGATCGGCCGCATGTACCGCGACGCGCGCGTGCAGCGTATCTATGGCGGCGCCAACGAGATCATGAAGGTGCTGATCGCGAGGACATTGTGAGCGCTTCGTCCCCATCCTCCGGCTTGCGCCGGGGACTTCCCCCGCAAGCGAGGGAAGAAAGAGTGCGTCGCTTTCCTCCTCCGCGCAGCGGGGGAGGTGGATCGGCGCGCAGCGCCGAGACGGAGGGGGCGCAGGATGCGTGACGCCGAGCGGACAGCGCGCGGTTTTGCGCGCGGACTGCGTTCATCGATGACGGATGCGGAAGTCATTCTGTGGGCGCATATCCGCCGCAACGCGATCGGCTGGCGGTTTCGCCGGCAACATCCGATCGGACGCTATGTGACCGACTTCGCCTGCGTCGCCGCCAAGCTCGTCGTCGAGGTCGATGGGCCGTCGCACTTTACGCAGGAGGGGCGCGCGCATGACATGCGGCGCACGCAGGCTCTGCACGACGCCGGATGGCGTGTTGTACGCGTTTCGAATGACGATATCTATGAGAACCTTGACGGGGTGTGGCGCATGCTCGAGCGCGCGCTAGGCGCGCCGCCCCCATCCCGTCCACGGATTTCATCCGCGGACGGACTTCCCCCGCATGCGGGGGAAGAAAGCCGTTGAGTTTCCGCGCTGTCGTCGCCCGGCGGCAGCGGTCAGCGGATGGTAGGCGCGGTGACCCACCGCGCCTGGGACGCCTCCGGTCCCGCGGCGGGCATAGTTGCGGCGAAGGTTCGCCGACAGGAGAAGCAAATGGCTGAGGCCTATATCTATGACGCCGTGCGCACGCCGCGCGGTAAGGGCAAGACGAGCGGCAGTCTGCATGAGATCACCGCGCTGTCGCTGGCCACGCAGGTGCTCGAGGCGATCCGCGACCGCAACAATCTCGACACATCGCGCGTCGACGACGTCGTGCTCGGCTGCGTCGGCCCCGTGGGCGAACAGGGTTCCGACATCGCCCGCATCGCGGTGCTCAACGCCAATTACGCCGAAACCACCGCCGGCGTGCAGATCGACCGCTTCTGCGCGTCGGGCCTGGAGGCCTGCAACATGGCCGCGGCGAAAGTGAAATCCGGCGAGGCCGACATGGCGATCGGCGGCGGCGTGGAGAGCATGTCGCGCGTGCCGATGGGCTCCAATGGCGGCGCCTGGGCGGTGGATCCCTCCATCGCGATGCCGTCCTATTTCGTGCCGCAGGGCATCGGCGCCGACATGATCGCCACGAAATACGGCTTCAGCCGCGCCGACGTCGACGCCTACGCCGTGCAATCCCAAAAGCGCGCAGCGCAGGCCTGGAAGGAAGGGCGCTTCAAGAAGTCCATCGTGCCGGTGAAGGATCAATTGGGCCTGCCGATCCTGGCGCACGACGAGCACATGCGCCCCGACGCAACGATGCAGTCGCTCGCTTCGCTCGAGCCGAGCTTCAAGGCGCAAGGGGAAATGATGCCGGGCTTCGATGGCGTCATCCTGCAGCGCTATCCCGAAGTCGAGCGCGTCGATCACGTGCACCACGCCGGCAATTCCTCGGGCATCGTCGACGGCGCCTCGGCCGTGCTGATCGGCACCAAGGAAATGGGCGAAGCGCTCGGCTTGAAGCCGCGCGCGCGCATTGTCGGCGGCGCTTCGATCGGCTCGGAACCGTCGATCATGTTGACCGGTCCGGAATTCGTGACGCGCAAGCTTCTGAAGAAGCTCGGCATGACCACGAAGGACATCGATCTGTGGGAATTGAACGAAGCGTTCGCGTCGGTCGTGCTGCGCTGGATGCAGGCGCTGGAGCTCGATCCCGCGAAGGTCAACGTCAATGGCGGCGCCATCGCCATGGGCCATCCGCTCGGCGCCACCGGCGGCATGATCCTCGGCACGATGGTCGACGAACTGGAGCGCTCGAACAAGGAGCGCGCGCTGATCACGCTGTGCGTCGGCGCCGGCATGGGCACGGCGACCGTGATCGAACGGGTGTGAGGCAGACCCCACCCTCTCCCCTTGTGGGTGTGGGTGGTTTCGCGATTGCTAAACGGGGTGTGGGGTGTCGGCGAAACCTTCCAAGGACCAGGAAACACCCCTCATCCGGCCGCTTCGCGGCCACCTTCTCCCACAAGGGGAGAAGGAAAGGGAGGCAAAGCGGAGAACAACAATGAGCATGGAAAACTTCAAGATCGAGATCGATGGCGACGGTATTGCGCTCGTCACGTTCGACGTGCCGGGCCGGTCGATGAACACGATCACCGGCGGCGTGATGCGCGACATCGTTGCGCTCACCGAGCGCATCAAAACCGACGACGCCATCAAGGGCGTGGTGATCGCATCCGGCAAGGCGAGCGGCTTCTGCGCCGGCGCCGATCTTGGAGAAATGGGATCGGGTGGTCTCGGCGGCGCAGCGGCGCAGCCCAAGACGGAAGAGGAAAAGCTGAAGGCCGCCTTCGACGGCGCCTTCACACTGAACAAGACGCTGCGCGCGCTCGAAACCTGCGGCAAACCGATCGCGACGGCGCTCGAAGGGCTGGCGCTCGGCGGCGGCCTGGAGATTGCGCTCGCCACGCATTATCGCGTCGCGGCCGATCAGCCGAAAATGCAATTGGGGCTGCCTGAATCGAAAGTCGGCCTCTTGCCCGGCGCCGGCGGCACGCAGCGTCTGCCGCGCCTGATCGGCGCACAGAACGCGCTGATGATGATCCTGCAGGGCGAGAGCAAGACTGCGCAGGAAGCCAAGGCGCTCGGCTTCGTCAATGAAGTGGTCGAGCCCGGAAAAACCATCGACGCCGCGAAGGCCTGGGTGAAGGCCAATCCCAAGGCGATGCAGCCTTGGGATCAAAAAGGCTTCAAGATACCCGGCGGGGGACCATATTCGCCTGGCGGCGGCTTTCCTTTCATGGGCGGCAATGCGCTCGTCTCGAAGCAGACCAACCAGAATTTCCCGGCGCAAAAATACATTATGAGCTGCCTGTTCGAAGGGCTCCAGGTGCCGTTCGACGCCGCGATCCGTATCGAGTCGCGATATTTCGTCAAAGTGCAACAAACGCCGCAGGCGAAAGGCATGATCCGCACGCTGTTCCTGTCGATGCAGGATCTGGCGAAGGGCGCCAACCGGCCCGCCGGTCACCCGCCTTATGAAGTCAAGAAGGTCGCCGTGCTCGGGGCCGGCCTGATGGGTGCGGGCATCGCCTATGTGCAGGCGAAAGCCGGCGTCGAAACCGTGCTGATCGATGTCAGCCAGGAGAGCGCCGACAAGGGCAAGGCCTATTCGCAGCGCCTGGTCGACAAGGATGTCGGCCGCGGCAAGCTGACCAAGGAGAAGGGCGAGGCGTTGCTCGCGCTGATCACGCCGACGACGGATTATTCCAAGATCGCCGGCGCCGATCTCGTGGTCGAGGCGGTGTTTGAAAACCCCGCCTTGAAGGCCGAAGTGACCAAGAAGGCCGAAGCGCACTTGGGCGAGAACGCCGTGTTCGGCTCCAACACGTCCACGCTGCCGATCACCGGGCTTGCCGAAGCGAGCGTGCGTCCGGAAAATTTCATCGGCGTGCACTTCTTCTCGCCGGTGGAGCGCATGGGTCTCGTCGAGATCATCCTCGGCAAGAAGACGACCGAGGCGACGCTCGCCAAGGCGATCGATTATGTGCTGAAAATCAGAAAGACCCCGATCGTCGTCAATGACAGCCGCGGCTTCTACACCTCGCGCTGTTTCGGCACCTACACCACCGAGGGCATCGAAATGCTGTCGGAAGGCGTGGCGCCGGCGATCATCGAGAATGTCGGGCGCATGGCCGGCATGCCGATGGGGCCGCTGGAAGTGTCCGACAGTGTCGGCCTCGACACCGCGCTCAAGGTCGGCAAGCAGATGGCCGAGGCGATGGGCGCCGATTATGCGAAGGATTCCCGCGGCCGGCTGATGCAATGGATCGTGGAGGAGAAAGGCCGCGTCGGCCGCAAGGCGGGCAAGGGCTTCTATGAGTACGACGACAAGAACAAGCCGGCGCGCATCTGGCCGGGGCTGACCGAACAGCTCGAGATCAAAGTGCGCGAATGCCCGCCGGACATGAAGAAGGAGCTGACCAAGCGCTTCCTGTTCCGCCAATGCATCGAAGTGGCGCGCTGCTTCGAGGAAGGCGTGATCACCGATCCGCGCGACGCCGATGTCGGCTCGATCCTGGCGTGGGGTTTCGCGCCCTATACCGGCGGGTGCGTGAGCTACATGGATCTGTTCTTCGGCGGCATCGACGGCTTCGTGAAGGAGGCCGATCGGCTGGCGCAAGCCTATGGCGAACGCTTCAAGCCGAATGCGCTCCTGCGCGACATGGCCGCGAAGGGCGAGACATTTTACGGCCGCTTCGGCGCTGGCGCGCAGCGGGCGGCGTAGGGCGCTGTTGGATCGGCGGTGGCGGCGCTGCGCTTCAGGCGCTAGCGCCTGCACCCCTCATCCGGCGCTTCGCGCCACCTTCTCCCACAAGGGGAGAAGGACCTGGGGCCATCTCCTTCTCCCCTTGTGGGAGAAGGTGTCAGCGAAGCTGACGGATGAGGGGTGTCAGCGCAGACGCTTGCTGTTTTGCGGAATAACCTACGTCTTCAGCTTGTAACCCGTCTTGAAAATCCACCACACCGCGGCGAGGCACAGCGCGAGGAACCCCGCGATCGCCGCAAGGCTGACGCCCACATCCACGTCGGCGCTGCCATAGAAGCTCCAGCGGAAGCCGCTGACGAGATAGACGATCGGGTTGAACAGCGTCACGGTGCGCCAGAACTCGGGCAGCATGTCGATGGAGTAGAAGCTGCCGCCGAGAAACGTCAAAGGCGTGATCACCAGAAGCGGAACGATCTGCAGCCGCTCGAAGGAATCCGCCAACAGGCCCAGGATGAATCCGAACAGGCAGAACGTCACCGCCGTCAGCGCCAGGAACGCGAGCATCACGAGTGGATGGTGAATCTCGAACGGCACGAACAGCCGCGCCGTCGCAAGGATAACTAGCCCCAGGATCATGGATTTCGTCGCCGCCGCGCCGACGAAGCCGATCACGATCTCCACCGCCGACACCGGCGCCGACAGCACTTCGTAGATCGCGCCCGTCCATTTCGGCATATAGATGCCGAACGACGCGTTCGACATGCTCTCCGTCAGGATCGACAGCATGAGCAGGCCGGGCACGATGAAGGCGCCATAGGGCACCCCGTCGATGGCCTGCATGCGCGATCCGATGGCCGAGCCGAACACCACGAAGTAAAGCGATGTCGTGATCACGGGCGCAGCAAGGCTGGAGATCGCGGTGCGGAACCAGCGCTGCAATTCGAAATCATAGATCGCCGCGACGCCGGTCCAATTCATGCGCTCTGCTCCAACAGGCTCACGAAAATATCCTCAAGCGAGCTTTGCTCGGTCTGCAGATCGTTGAACGCGATGCCCGCATTCTCCAGCGCCCGGATCAGCGCCGCGATGCCGGCGTCGCCGCCCTTGGCGTCATAGGCGTAGACGAGATCGGCGCCGCCATTGATCAGCGCGAGATTGGCGCCGTCGAGGCCCGGCGGCAAAGCGGCGAGCGGCGTCTTCAAATGCAGCGTCAGCTGCTTGCGGCCGAGCTTGCGCATCAAGGCGGCCTTCTCCTCCACCAGGATCAGCGCGCCCTTCGCCATCACGCCGACGCGATCGGCCATCTCTTCGGCTTCTTCGATGTAATGCGTGGTCAAGATGATCGTGACGCCGGACTCGCGCAGGCGATGGACGATCGCCCACATGTCGCGCCGCAGCTCCACATCCACGCCCGCCGTCGGCTCGTCGAGAAACAGGATGCGCGGCTCGTGCGACAGCGCCTTGGCGATCAGCACGCGCCGTTTCATGCCGCCGGAGAGTTCGGTGATTCGGGCGTCCTTCTTGTCCCACAACGACAGATCGCGCAGCAGCGTTTCGAGATAGGCGTCATTGCGCGGCTTGCCGAACAGGCCGCGGCTGAAGCGCACCACGGTCCACACCGTTTCGAACGGGTTGAGCGCGATCTCCTGCGGCACCAGGCCGATGGCCGCGCGCGCGGCGCGATAATCGCGCACGATGTCGTGGCCGTCCGCCAGCACGCGTCCAGCGCTCGGCGTGACGATGCCGCACACGATCGAGATCAGCGTGGTTTTGCCCGCGCCGTTCGGCCCCAAGAGCGCGAAGATTTCGCCTTCGCGGATCGCGAGGTCGATCGGCTTCAGCGCCTCGTGGCCGCCGGCGTACGTCTTGGCCACGCCGTCGATTGTGATGATGTCGCGCACGATCGAGCCCCGCCCTTGCACGCCATATGGGCTGCGCCGGGCGCGCATGGAAGGTCCTGGGCGTTGTTGACTTCTTAAGGGTCTGGCCTCATAGAGACGCCAGCGACCGTTCGCATGTGCAGCATGGCTGCGCGCCCGTGGACGCGGTCAATCTTCGGAACGCAACCATCGACGTTCGGCGCAGCGCCCTTCACGGTGCGCAACCATCGCCCTTCATCGCCGTCGCCGCGTTTCGCGTCCCTGAAGGGCGCGTGCGAGTGCGCGCGTCCGCATGAAAGTTCCCATTCGTGACACATTTCCAAGACCTCGGCCTTGCTGCGCCGCTGTTGAAGGCGCTCGCCGCTGAGGGCTATTCCGCACCGACGCCGATCCAGGCGCAGGCCATTCCGCCGGTGCTCGAAGGCCGCGACCTCGTCGGCCTCGCGCAAACCGGCACCGGCAAGACCGCCGCCTTCGCGCTGCCGATCCTGCAACGGCTCTCCGCCGATCGCCGCCATGCCGGCGCCCGCGCCGCGCGCTGCCTCGTGCTTGCGCCCACGCGCGAGCTCGCCGCGCAGATCGCGGACTCGTTTCGCACATACGGCAAGTTCATCGGCCTTTCGACCGCCGTCGTGTTCGGCGGCGCCTCGATGGGCAAGCAGGTCCAGGCGCTGTCGCGCGGCGTCGACATTCTCGTTGCCACGCCCGGCCGTCTGCTCGATCTCGTGGAGCAGCGCGCGTGCCGCCTCGATGCCGTTGAAATCCTGGTGCTCGACGAAGCCGATCACATGATGGATCTGGGCTTCATCGTGCCCTTGAAGCGCATCGTGAAGCTCGTGCCGCAGAAGCGCCAGACGCTGTTCTTCTCCGCCACCATGCCCGATCCCATCGCCGACCTCGCCCAGCAATTCCTGCACGAGCCGGTGCGCGTGGCGGTGACGCCCGTCTCCTCCACCGCGCAGCGCGTAGAGCAGGTCGTCATCCATGTCGAAGGCCAGAAGAAGCAGGACCTGCTGCACGATTTGTTGAAGGATCCCGCGATCAATCGTGCTTTGGTGTTCACCCGCACCAAGCACGGCGCCGATCGCGTCGTCGCACGTCTGGCCGATGCGGGCATCCCGGCCGAAGCCCTGCACGGCAACAAGAGCCAGGGCCAGCGCGAGCGCGCGCTCGACGCGTTCAAGAAGGGCCGCGCGCGCCTGCTCGTCGCCACCGAAATCGCTGCGCGCGGCATCGATGTCGAGCAGGTGAGCCACGTCATCAATTTCGATCTGCCCGACGTGCCGGAGCAATATGTCCACCGCATCGGGCGCACCGCGCGCGCCGGCAGCGGCGGCCAGGCGATCTCGTTCTGCGCGCCGGACGAGCGCATCTGCCTGCGCGACATCGAGCGGCTCATCAAGCAAGAGGTGCCGGTGTTGACGCATGCGCTCAGCCTGCCTGCGCCCAAGCCCGGCGATCGGCTGCCGCCGAAAGCGCCGCGCGGGCGTCAGCAACAGCCGCAACGCCGCGGCCAGAATGCGCACGGCAAGCCGCACGGCGATCACCGCGAGCCGCACCACCGCGATCACGGCGATCAGCGCCGCGACCGCAAAGGCAACGCCATGAGGTCGAATGACGGCCGCGGACGCAGCGATGCGCGACCGCCGGCGCGCCGCCGCTATCCGGGCTGAACCGCGCTCAGGCCGCAGCCTTCGAAGCGGCGCTGGTTGAGAAACACCGTGACGCGTGCGGGAAAGGCCTCGCCGCTCATGGCGTCGCGGCACGGCTGATGGCGGATTTCGATGCGCAGCAGGCCGGCTGAGGTCTGCGTCTCATAGATTTCGCCGCTCCACGCCGGCCGCGTCGGCGCCGGGCGCGGCGCGCTGATGTCGGCGTTGCCGTAATCGTACGCGAAATCGATGCGGTCCGCGAACAGGTTCAGCATCCATCCCGGCTCCTGGCCGAGCGCACGGAAGGTCACGCCGAACGCGCGCATGGAGGCGAGCTCGGCATGCTCGATCGCGGCGTCGCCGGGCGACGGGCGCTCGGGTCCCGCCGTCGGCGACGGCGCGACATCGGGCGCCGTTTGCGGCGCAACGCAGCCGCCAAGCGCCAGCGCCAGCACGAACGCCAAAACATGCGTCTTCATTTCGCCTCTCCATCGCGGCATAGCAGCGGCGTTATGCGCAAGGATATGGCCAAAGTCATCGTCGAACGCCCGCGCCTCGGTCATTCCATGGGGCGCGTGCGGCCAGGGCGGTTCGCGCCGTTGCAGGACGACGACGGCGAACCCTTGCGCGCGCGCGGGCCGGTGCGCGAGCGCGTCTGGAAAACCAAGACGCTCAATGAAAATCTCGCGCCGCTGAAGCGCTATCTGCGCAGCCAGGCGAACCGGCCCTGGAGCAAGGTGTTCTCCGAAATCAGCGCGCATCTGCGCCCGACCTCCACGGTGCAGCAGCACGTGCGCGATCACATCGAGGATTTCGTCGCGGTGCGCACGCGCATGAAGGACGGAGCGGTCGTCACGCTCGGCCACGGCTGGCGCGGCGGCGAGACGCCGCTCACCGAGGATCGGCGCGAACTCTACGTGCATCCGCGCACCGGTCTGCTCTTGCGCAATCCGCATTGGAAAAGCTGGGCGCGCGTGTTCAAGGAGAAGCAGCGCAGCAGCGCTGCGCCGCAGATCGTCGCGCTCGGCGCCTTTCGCGTCGCGGTGCGCTTGCCCGGCGGTTGGCATGAAGCGAACCTCGAACCGATCCCGGCCCAGCCGCATGCGGGCCCGTTCAGCGATGCGATTTTCGGCGTTGCGTGGAGCGGCGACCTCGCGCGCGCGCGTTATGGCCGCGCCGATGTTTTCGCCGAGACGCTGCGCCGCTTGAGCGCCGCGGAACGCAAGGCTCTTGGGCTGACGCGATAGCGCCGCGCTCCATCGCCCCGGACGACCAAAGGTCGATCCGGGGCCTTTGTTCTCTATCCGAGCAACCATGGACCCCGGATCAGGCTCCGCCTGTGCGGGGGTGATGGAGCGACGTGCACGCTCACCGCTCGGCGAAGCGCATCAGCGCATCGCCATCATCGGATTGGGGCGGTGCGGGCGCACTTCGACGACCGTGCCCTCATCGAGGCCCGGCGTTTGCGCGGCCCAGCGCGTCGCTTCCTGCATGTCGGCGACGTCGATCACCAGATAGCCGCCGGTCTGCGTTCGCCGCTGCGTGCGCGCGCCGGCGCGGCCGCCGCGGCGATCGATCGTGTGAGATTCCGTTTCCGAAAGCGCCGAGCCGCCGCGCAGCACGCCGGCCTGGGCCAGCTGGCCGGCGAAGGCGTTGAAGCGGCTCCAATAGGCTTCGGCGCGCGCGGGGTCGGTGCGGGCGGCGAGCGCCGACGGGGGCTCGTAAATGATCAGCGTGAAGTCCTGCGCGGCGGCGGTCGCGGCGGTCAGCGTCATGGCGGCGAGCGCGGCGAGGGTGGTCTTGAGCATGGCGGGTCTCCGGGGTCGGCCCGCACCAGCGCGGGCTTCGAAGCGGAGACGTCCGGGCGACGGCGGAATTCGACCATCGCACGCCGTAAAGCGCATCGTGCAATAAAGATGGGCCCCGGCTTTCGCCGGGGCCGAGCTTTTGGCGCACGCGCCTGTGCGTCGTTAGCTTTGCAGCGCCTTGAGGCGGATCTCGACGCGGCGGTTGCGGGCGCGGCCGTCCGGCGTGGCGTTGTCGGCGATCGGGGCGGTTTCGCCGTAGCCATAGGCCGCCACACGCTGGCGTTGCACGCCGTTCGAGATCATCACCGAGGCGACGTTCATCGCCCGGCGTTCCGACAGCTCCTGGTTGTAGGCGTCGGAGCCCACGCTGTCGGCGTGGCCGATGACGTCCACCGTCGTCGACGGGTATTGCGCCAGCGTGCCGGCGACCTGCTGGAGGGTGCCTATGAACTGGCTCTTCACGTCCGCCCTGTTGAAATCAAAGGTGATGTCGGACGGCAGATTGAGCAGGATTTCGTCTTCCGCGGTGCGGGTGACGCCCACGTCCGGCGGCAATTGCGCGCGCAGGGCGGCCTGCTGGCGGTCCATGTAATTGCCGACGGCCGCGCCGGCGAGCGCGCCGATGCCGGCGCCGATGATGGCGTTGCGGCGGTCGTCGCCGCCGGCCAGCGAGCCGATCGCGGCCCCACCGATGGCGCCGGCGATGGCCCCGGTGCCGGTGTTGTTGCGCACGACCTGCCCGGTATTGGGGTCGACGGTGGTGCAGGCGGCCATGCTCAAGGCCAGGGCGCCTGCGAGGATAGCGCGGTTCATGATGGTCCCTCCAAAGTGCGGCGCGATCGCGAAGGCCGCGCCATGGTTGTACGTACGGCGCCAGGGCTGAGCCCAAAATGAATCAAAAATTTAGCCGGCCCGGCCCGTGCGCAGATAACGCTCCAGCCGGCCCATTTGCTCCCCCAGCACCCGGTCGACGATGGGGGCGAGGGCGGCGAGGTTCTGATCCGGCCGGCCGACGACCTCGTAGGTCGCCGCGATCCGCACCCCCTCGGGGGTCTCTTCGAGGGCGAAAGTCAGCGCCGCGCTGACGCCCATCTGCTGCAGCGGCCCGAAGCCGCCGGCGAGCCGCAGCGTCTGGCCCGGCACGGCCGCGACGACCCGCGCATGCTCAACCGTTCCGCCCGGCCAGCGCTCGCAAAAACAGCCGCCGGCGGCCGGCCGCAGCGACAGCGCCGTGGCGTCGCCGGAATAGGTGTGGGCCGGGCTCCACCAGCGGTCGATCCGGGCCAGCGCGCGATAGGCCGTTTCGGGCGCAGCGGGCGCTGTGACCGCATAGCTCAAGGCGAAGCCGGCGTCGCTGGCGCGGCTCACCTCGGCCTGCGCGGCGCCGGCCCAGACCAGCGCCAATGCAGCCGCCGCCGCGCCAAGCATTCGCGCCGGACGGGCCACGTCGACGACCGGTTTTGTCCAAGACATGGCGGTTCTCCTGCGCCTGGGGACCTGCGATTCATTATCGTTCGGGGTCGGCTGTGATTGCCGGGTGCGCCGAACACGGAATCAGCGAACGGTGTTTCCTCGGTGTGGTCGTCAACCCGATCGAGCGAGCATTGGCCCGTGCGCCCTGATCGATCCCGTCTGATGGTGCTCGCCCACGAGCGCAAACGCAACGCGGTCGAGCGCGGGGTGCTCGCGGCGCTGTGCGGCGCACTTGCGCTCGCCTTGACGCAATCATGGCTGGTCGCGGCGTGGCTGGCGCTGAACACCGTCGTGACCGCCTTGAGCTGGCGCAGCAACGTCCACTTCCTCCAAGCCGCAGCAACGCCCGGCGCCGCCCTCAACCTGCGCGCGCGCACCGCGGCGTGCTTCCTCCAGGCGACGATAACCAACGGCCTCGCGCTGATCCTGTGGCGCGAGGCGGGAGAGTACGGGCCTTATCTTGGCGCGGTCTATCTGATCGGCGGCACGGTCAACGCGCTGGTGACGCTGCGCGGCTACATGCCGTTCCTGATCGCATCGCTGGCGTCCGCTGCGGGAATGTATGTCGCGGGCTGCTTGACGCTCGCCTTCATCGGATTCGGCGGCGTGCGCCTGGTGCATCTTACGCCGCTGGCGGCGCTGCCGATCGTGGCCGCGTTCGGCGTGGTGATCTTCCGCCATCTGCGCAAGGGCGACGACGCAGAGGCGCGCGCGGTGCAGGCGGCCGAACAGGCCCGAAACGCCGCAGAAGAAGCCCGCGCGGCGCGCGCCATCGCCAGCGCCGCGCTGACGTCCGCGCTCACGGCGCCGATCGAGGCGGCGCGGGGGCTGGTCAAGCACTGGCCGCCCGACGACGGCCACCAGGATCGCCTCGCTGCGCTGGCGGCGTGCATCGATGTAGGCGAAGCCGCGCTGGGCGGCGACGGCGAGCCTGCGGTGGTCGACGCCGAGCAGATGGTGCGTGCGATCGCCGCCGCGCACGCGCCGCTTGCGCGCGCCAAGGGCGTGGAATTGTTCGTCGACGTCGCGCCGGACGCCGGCGCGCGCCGGCGCATCGACGCCGCCGTCGTGCGCAAGATCGCGTTTCACCTCGTCGCCAATGCGCTGCACGTCACGCGCCATGGCGGCGTTCGCGTGCGCTTGCAGGTCGAGCCGCAGGCGCGCGGCGGGGCGCGCATGGCGATCAGCGTAGCCGATGCGGGCCCGGGCGTCGCGCGCGATCGGCTGGCGCGAATCATGGCCGGCGGCGATGGCGGCCAGACGCCGGCCGAGCAGCGCCTCGCCTTGTGCGTGGCATGGGCGGGCGCGGCCGGCTTCATGCTGCGCGCGCGCAGCGACGAGGGCCGCGGCAGCGTGTTCACGCTGATCTTTCCCGCCCGTGCCGTCGGCGAAGCGGCGCCCAGCGCGAACGCAGCGTAAAGCCCGGTCTGCGCTTGCGCGCTTGCGCGTTTGCGCAACAATAGCCCGCGTGCGCTGGCGAAGGCGCGAAACTGACGGGAAAACGCTCATGAACGCGACATTGAAGGGGCGCACGGCGCTGGTCACCGGCGCGGGGCGCGGCATCGGACGCGGCATCGCGCTGCGTCTGGCGCGCGACGGCGCCGATGTGGCGATCAATTACCGCGCCGATCGTGACGCAGCGGAAGCGACCGCCGAAGAAGCGCGCGGCTTCGGCGTGCGGGCCGAAGCGATCGCCGCGTCGATCGACAGTTTCGACCACTGCCAGAGCCTCGCCGACGAGACCGTCGCCCGCTTCGGCCGCATCGACATTCTGGTGAACAATGCCGGCATCGCCAGCCGCGGGCGCAGCGTCGCCGACACCGATCCCGGCGAATTCCTCAAACTGTTGACGGTGCATGCGATCGGCGCGGCCTGGATGTGCAAAGTGTGCGCGCCGCATCTGCGCGCGCACAAGCGCTCCGACATCGTGTTTATCTCCAGCGTCGCGACATCGTACAATTCCGCCAATGGCGCGCCTTATAATATGGGCAAGGCGGCGATGGAGGCGCTGGCGTACACGGTCGCGAAAGAGGAGCGCGCGCGCGGCGTGCGCGTGAACATCGTGGCGCCGAGCCTGACGGTGACGGACATGGGCATGCGGCTGAGCCGCGCGGCGATGGGCGTCAACGACATCCACGAGCTCGACGCGAAATATCCGTTCGGGCGCGTCTCGGTGCCCGAGGACGTCGCCGCCGCCGTGGCGTTTCTGGTGAGCGACGACAATCACTACGTCAGCGGCCAGCGCATCGCCGTCGACGGCGCGATGGGGGGCTGAGCATGAGCGGCGAAACGCTTCTGATCGAACGCCGCGGCGCGATCGAAATCGCCACGCTCAACCGGCCAGAGAGCCTCAACGCGATCAATTTCGACTTGACGCAAGCTTTGACGGCCTATTTCGAAGGCCTACACGACCGCGAGGACGTGCGCGTGGTCATTCTGCGCGGCGCGGGCCGCGCCTTCTGCGCCGGGCTCGACCTGAAAGGCTTCGGCGGCGACGGTGTCGAACGCGGCCGCATGCAGCAGGGCCTGCGCACGCAGCGCGCGATCGCGCGCGTGGTCAAGCTGATGCGATCGTGCCCGCAGCCGATCATCGCGCTGGGCCACGGGGCGGCGTGCGGCGGCGGGTTCTCGTTCATGCTGGCCGCCGATGTGCGCTATGGCGCGCCGTCGCTGCGCATGAACGCGGCCTATATCAAGATCGGCCTCGGCGGCGCGGATATCGGGGCGAGCTATCTTCTGCCGCGGCTTGTTGGTCTTTCGGTCGCCTCGGAAATGCTGCTGACGGGCCGCTTCATCGACGCCGCGCGCGCCAAGGCGATCGGGCTTGTTTCCGAAATCGTGGAAGAAAAGGACCTGCTCGATGCAGGCCTCGCGCTCGCCGCCGACATGCTGCTCACCGCGCCGTTCGGCCTGCGGCTGACCAAGGACGCGCTCAATCTCGCCATCGACGCGCCGAGCCTCGAGGCGGCGATGGCGCTGGAGGATCGCCAGCAAATCCTCCTTTCCGCCACGGAGGACCACCCGGAGGCGATGGCGGCGTTCCTGGAAAAGCGCGCGCCCAACTATCGCGACCGGTGATATGGTTGTGCTTTCAATATAGCGCAATAAACGCCGCCCATCACCCCGGCCAAGCGCAGCTTGAGCCGGGGTCCATGTTTTTGCCGAATTGAAAACATGGGCCCTGGATCGACCTGCGGTCGTCCGGGGCGATGGCGTGTCGCGCATCAAAAAGCGGCTTGGTTGGCGTTGGGCCCCGGCCTTCGCCGGGGCCGAGCGGTGAGGGTGGCGGCGTCTACGCCACGACGCCGGCATAGCCGTCGCGCAACTCGCGCTTCAGCACCTTGCCGATATGGCTGCGCGGCAGCGCATCGACGATGACGACGTCGGCGAGACGCTGGGTTTTGCCGAGGCGCTCATTGGCCCAGGCGCGGATCGCGGCGGCGTCGGCTTGCGCGCCCGGTTCGAGCACGACGAACGCCACCGGCGTTTCGCCCCATTGCCGCGACGCCACCCCGACCACCGCGCTTTCGCGCACTGCTTCGTGTTGCGCCAAAGTCAGCTCGAGATCGCTTGGATAAATGTTGAAGCCGCCGGAAATGATCATGTCCTTCTTGCGGTCCATCAATTGCAGGAAGCCGTCCTCGTCGAAGCGCCCGACATCGCCGGTGCGCATGAAGCGCAGACCGTCGGGGCTCCACCAATACGAGTCCGCCGTTTTTTGCGCCTGGTTGTGGTAGCCGTTCATCATCGCGCCGGACCGGCCGACGATTTCGCCGACGGCGCCGGGCGGCAGCTCCACGCCGTCCTCGCCGATGATGCGGATGTCGTGGCCCTCGATCGGGCGGCCGACCGTGTGCAGCTTGTCGGGAAACAGGTGCGCGGCGAGCGCGCACGAGCCGCCGCCTTCGGTCATGCCGTAATATTCCACGAGCCCGCCGGGCCAACGCCGCAGCACGTCGCGCTTGAGCGCGGCGGAGAACGGCGCGCTGGTGCAGAATTTCATCTGGAACGACGACAGATCGAAGCTGTCGAAATCGGGAATATCCATGATGCGCTGATACTGCACCGGCACCAGCATCGCATGCGTGACCCGGTAGCGCTGTGCCAGTTCCAGAAACCGCCGCGCGTCGAATTTCGCCATCAGGACCGCGGCGCCGCCGCCCGCGATAGTGGGAAAGAAGCTGACCAAGGTGGTGTTGGAATAAAGCGGCGTCGACAACAGCGTCACTGCGCCCGGCGCATAGCCCATGCCTTCGGCGCGCTGCACGTGCAGCCAGCGCATCGCGTGCGATTGCACGATGCCCTTGGGCGCGCCCGTCGTGCCGGAGGAATAGATGATGTTGAACGCGTCGCCCGGCGCGATTGTTGGCGGCGCGAACGCGGTTCCTTCCGGCGCAAGCCAACTCGTCAAGGGCGCGCCGGCGGCGCTGTCGTCGAGCGCGATGCGCGGCGGCGCTGTGCGCACGCCGGCCGCATCGAGCGCGGCGGTGACGCTTGCATCGAGAAAGAACAGTTTCGCGCCGCAATCGGCGACCATCATCGCGAGGCTTTCCGGCGACGAGGAGGGCGCGATCGGCGCCACGGCGACGCCTGCGCGCAGCGCGCCCAAGAATGTTGCGGCGTAGGCGAGCGACGTGTTGGCGCAGATCGCGATCGCATCGCCGTGGCCCACCCCGTCGCGCGCGAGGCTTGCAGCGATGCGGTCCATCAGCGCGTCGAGCGCGGCGTAACTCAGCCGCGCATCGTCGTGCGCGAGGGCGAGCGCTTCGGGCTGCGCGCGCGCATGCAGCCGCGCGAGATCGGCGACGAGACCGAAATCCTGCGCCAAGGCTTCGCTGATCGACATCGCCGCTCCCTTGTTTGTTCCAGACAATGCCGGGCGCGCGGCCCCGTCAATCGGCGCCATCCACCTTCTCCCCTTGTGGGAGAAGGTGTCAGCGAAGCTGACGGATGAGGGGTGGTTGCTCGACAGTGCAAGCGTTTGAGCCGCCACCCCTCATCCGGCCCTTCGGGCCACCTTCTCCCACAGGGGGAGAAGGAGGATGTGGTCAAAGCCCCGAGGCGGTCCAGGAGGCGTTGGCGCGCACGGCCGCTTCGTAATGGCGGGCCTGGTCGATCACCCAATCCATGAAGCGCCGGGCCGGCAGGGAGCGCGCGCGGCCGGGCGGGTGGACGATCCAATAGGCGAACTCGATCGGCGTCGCGATGGCGAAGGGGGCCACGAGGCGCCCGGAATCGAGATCGTTCTGCGCCAGCGCCCGCTTGGCCAGCGCCACGCCGCGGCCGGAAGCGGCGGCCTCGATGGCGATGTTGGACTGGTTGAAGCGCGGCCCGCGCTTGGAATCGACGCTGTCGACGCCGGCCGCCTTCAGCCACATCGCCCAGTCCGGGCAGCTCTGGTCGTTGAGGCTGGAATCGTCGTGCAGCAGCGTGAACTTCGCCAGATCGGCCGGCGCCTTGATCTCCTCCGCCACGCTCGGCGCGCACACCGGCGTCACCTCTTCCTTGAGCAGCAGCTTGGCCTCCAGCCCCGGCCAGCGGCCCGCGCCGTAGCGTATGGCGAGGTCCACGCCCTCGGCCTCGAAATTCACCAGCCCCATAGAGGCCTGGATCTGCACATCGATCTCGGGGTGGGCGAGGGAGAAGTCCGCCAGCCGCGGGGCGAGCCATTTCGCCGCAAACGAGGGCGCGATCGAGACCGTGAGCCGCCCGCCGCGCTCAGGGCCGGCCAGCCGCAGCGCGCCTTCCGCCAGCATGTCGAAACCCTCGCGCAGGGCCGGCAAGGCGGCCTCGGCGGCCTCGGTCAGCACCAGCCCGCGCGGGGTTCTTTGCAGCAGCGGCCGGCCGAGATATTCCTCAAGCGATTTAACGCTTTGGCTCACCGCGCCGGGCGTGACGCCCAGCTCATCGGCCGCACTCGTGATCGACAGATGGCGCGCCACCGCCTCGAAGGCGCGCAGGGCGTTGAGCGGGGGGAGTCGGCGCGCCATCGCCCCTGATATAGGGCGGCCAGCGCAGGTTGCGGAAGGGGCGGGCTTTAGCGCCGCCCGGGGCGGGCCGCAGAGGATTTCGGTGGCGCGCGCCGCGGTCGTATGGTGCAGGGCCTGTTTTGGAGTGCGTGCTGGATGGATGGTTCCTCAACCCCCCGCGCGGCGACCGCCGCCGCCGCGATCGCCGAGCCGGGCGGATCGCACGAAACCGACGCGCTGATACTCGGCGCGGGGCCGGTGGGGCTGTTTGCGGTGTTCGAACTGGGGCTGGTGGATGTGAAGGCGCATCTGGTCGACGTGCTCGACCGGCCGGGCGGCCAATGCGCCGAACTCTACCCGGAAAAGCCGATCTACGACATTCCCGGCTACCCGATCATTTCCGGCCAGGAGCTGACCGACCGTCTCATGGAGCAGATCGCCCCGTTCGGCGCGACCTTCCATTTCAGCCAGTTGGCCACGGCGCTCGAGCAACACGAGGACGGCCGCTTCACACTTGTCACTGACCAGGGCACCCGCATCACCGCCAAGGCGCTGCTGATTGCGGCGGGGGGCGGGTCATTCCAGCCGAAGAAGCCGCCGATCGGCGGGCTCGAGGCGTTCGAGGGCGAAAGCGTGCACTACGCCGTGCGCAAGATGGAGCGCTTCCGCGGCCGGCGCATCGTCGTCGCCGGCGGCGGCGACAGCGCGCTCGATTGGGCCATCGCGCTGCAAGGCGTGGCGCAGAGCGTCACGCTGGTCCACCGCCGCGACGATTTCCGCGCCGCGCCGCACTCGGTGGCGCGCATGCGCGACCTCGTCGCCGAAGGCCGCATGACGCTTGAGATCGCCGACCTGAAGGGCGTGCGCGGCGCTGCGCCGAAGCTCAGCGCGGTGCAGCTTTCGAGCGCGGCGAAGGGCGCCTTCGAGATCGAAGCCGACGATCTGCTCGCCTTCTACGGCCTGACGATGAAACTTGGCCCGCTGGCGGATTTCGGGCTCAATCTGCACGAAAACCTGATCCCGGTGGACACCGAGAAATTCGAAACCTCGACGCCGGGCATCTACGCCATCGGCGACATCAATCATTATCCCGGCAAGCTGAAGCTCATCCTATCCGGCTTCCACGAGGCCGCGCTCGCGGCGCAATCGGTGTTCCGCCGCGTGCATCCGGAGCGCAAGCTCCGCTTCCAGTACACGACAAGCTCGACGGATCTGCAGAAGAAGCTCGGCGTGGCGTAACTGGATGACATGAATGGGGATGGAGCGCGGGCGCCCTCGCCCGCGTCGCACCGTTGCAGCGGGGACGAGGTCGTCCCCGCCCCACGCGAAAGCAGTCATCCCGGCCGACCGAACGGACAGCCGCACCTAAAGGTCCAACACGCTGCAGGAGAACCTGCGATCGCCCCCATCGACCGGCTTCGCCGGCCACTTCCCCCGCAAGCGGGGGAAGAAAGAGCGCCTCTTTGCTCCCCCGTTTACGGGGGAGCTGGCCGCGAAGCGGACTGAGGGGGCGATCGCAGCTCTTCCAGCATCCTGCTAAACCATCAAATACTTGGGCCCCGGATCAGGCTTCGCCTGTCCGGGCCGATGGCGTCAGACAGCATTGATTGGTGATCAGACATGACGACCCACGCCTCGATCCTCGACGCCATCGGAAACACGCCGCTGATCAAGCTCAAGCGCGCGTCGGCGGAGACCGGCTGCACGATCCTCGGCAAGGCGGAATTCCTCAACCCGGGCCAGAGCGTGAAGGATCGCGCAGCACTGTCGATCGTTCTCGATGCGGAGAACAAAGGCCTGTTGCGCCCGGGCGGAACCATCGTGGAGGGCACGGCGGGCAACACCGGCATCGGTCTGGCGCTCATCGGGGCTGCGCGCGGCTACAAGGTGATCGTGGTGATGCCGCGCACGCAAAGCCAGGAAAAGAAGGACGCCGTGCGCGCGCTCGGCGCCGAACTCGTGGAGGTGGATGCGGTTCCCGCCTCAAGCCCTGATCACTATCCCAAGGTGGCCAGGCGCATCGCGGAGGCCACGCCCGGCGCGATCTGGGCCAACCAGTTCGACAACATCGCCAATCGCGACGGGCACTACCGCACCACGGGCCCGGAAATTTTCACGCAGACGCAAGGAAAGGTCGACGGCTTCATCTGCGCGGTCGGTTCGGGCGGCACGCTTGGCGGCGTCTCGCTGGCGTTGAAGGACCGCAATCCTGCGATCGCGATCGGCCTGGCCGATCCCGGCGGCGCTGCGCTCTACAATTGGTATGCGCACGGCGAATTGAAGGCCGAGGGGACATCCATCACCGAAGGCATCGGGCAGGGCCGCGTCACTGCGAATTTGGAGGGCGTCGTCATCGATCGCGCCTATCGGGTGACGGACGAGGAATGGCTGCCCGTGCTCTATGCGCTGATCCAGGAAGAGGGGCTTTGCCTCGGCGGCTCATCGGCGCTCAACATCGTCGGCGCGATGAAATTGGCGCGCGATCTGGGCCCCGGCAAAACCATCGTCACCATCCTGTGCGATTACGGCAACCGCTATATGAGCCGCCTGTTCAACCCCGACTTCCTGCGCTCGAAAAACCTCCCCACGCCGCCGTGGATGAGCTAGCGCATGCCTCGGTTCTGGCGGCGCGCCGCGATTGTCACAGGATTGATCATACTCTGTGTGGCCTGGTGGGTGACGCTTGAGCGCTCAGGCGATCTCGGCGCGATACGTTACAACGAAAGTGTGCGCATGAACGGGGCTGCATCAACGCCGTTTGGCGCAATCGCAACCCTCGCGATCTTGACCCCGGTCGCCCTCTGGGCGGCCTGGACCAACTGGCGGCGCTGACGTTTAGCCTATTGATTTGATCGAGATTAGCCCGCCTGTCGGGGGGTTCACGAAAACGGGCGGGCGGGGGCCCGCGGCGCGGCCTATCTACGACCTCTCGCCGTCGGGGTCTCATGCACGCGTTTCCCGCCTTCATCCCGCTGGACGGGGCTTTGGTCATCGTCATCGGGTCCGGCCCGGGGGCGGAGGCGAAGGCGCGCCTGTTCGACGGGTCGCCGGCGACGGTTCTGACCTGCCCCGCCGCCCCCGACGCCGAAACGCTCGCCCGCGCGCGGCTGATCTTCATCGCCGAGCCGGACCTCGCGAAGCGCGCCGCCGCCCGCGCCGCTGCGGCGCACAGCCGCGCTTTGGTGAACGTCGTCGATGACATCGAGGCCTGCGATTTCTTCACGCCGGCCATCGTCGATCGCGGCGAGTTGGTGATCGGCGTCTCCACCAATGGCGCAGCCCCGACGCTGGCGCGCGACATCCGCGCCCGCATCGAGACTCTTGTGCCGTCGTCCTATGCGCGGCTTGCTGCGTTTGCGCGGCGCATCCGCGACGCCGTCGCCGCCGCGCGACCCGCGCTCGACGGCCGGCGCAGAGCGTGGGAGGCGATCCTGCGCGGCGCGTCCGGCGAAGCCGCGCTCGCCGGCGACGCCGCGCGCGCAGAAGGGCTCGCGCACGCCGTGCTCGCGGCGGGCGAAGCCAAGGCGGGCGTGGTGCACCTGGTCGGCGCAGGGCCGGGCGATCCCGACCTGCTGACGATCAAGGCGCTGCGCGCGCTGCAGGACGCCGACATCATCTTCCACGACAAGCTCGTCGATCCGCGCGTGCTCGATCTCGGGCGCCGCGACGCCGAGCGCGTGTTCGTCGGCAAGGCGCGCGGCGATCACGCCGTGCCGCAGCGCGAGATCGAGGCGCGGATGATTGCGGCCGCGCGCAAGGGTTTGCGCGTCGTGCGGCTTAAGGGCGGCGATCCGTTCGTGTTCGGCCGCGGCGGCGAGGAGCTCGAGGCGCTGAAGGCGGCGGGCGTGGAGACGCACGTCGTGCCGGGCATCACCGCCGCGCTGGGCGTGGCGGCCGAGGCGCAGATCCCGCTGACGCATCGCGATCACGCCCAAGCGGTCACGTTCGTCACCGGCCACGCGCGCGCTGGCGGACCTGGGCCCGATTGGACGGCGCTCGCGCAGGAGCGCTGCACGCTCGTCGTCTATATGGGCGTCGACACCGCCGCGCAGACGAGCGCGGCTTTGATCGCCGCCGGCCGCGATCCCGCAACGCCGGTCGCTGTCATCGAGAACGGCACGGCGCCCACCATGAAGCGCGCCGACGGGCTCTTGCGCGATCTCGCACACCTCATCGCGCAGGCCGGCATCGTCGGCCCGGCGCTGCTCATCATCGGCGAGGTCGCCGGCGCGCGTGCGGCGGCAGCGCAGGAGCGCGCGGCGTGAAGATCGTCACCGGCCACGATCTGTTGACCGGCGAAGTCGTCTATCTGACGGCCGACGGCGCATGGCGCCCGCGCCTCGCCGACGCTGCGGGCCTCGACGACGCCGCCGCCGAAGCCGCGCGCGCCGGCGCCGATCCCACCCGAATCACCAATGTCTATCTGATCGCAGCCGACGCGCCTGGCGCGCCCGCCGCGCGCGAACGTCTGCGCGAAACCATTCGCGCGCAGGGCCCCACGGTGCGCCGCGATCTCGGCAAGCAGGCGGAGCGCGCGGAATGAGCGATGCGATCACCATTTTCGGCGACGCGCGCAGCGGCAATTGCCTCAAGGTGCTGTGGACCGCCCAGCGCGTCGGGCGCGCCTACGCCTGGGTCGATGTCGACATCATGCAGGGCGAAACGCGCACGGAATCGTTTCTGCGCCTGAACCCCGCAGGTCAAGTGCCCACGGTGCTGTTCCCGGACGGCCGTTCGCTTGCGCAATCCAACGCGATCATCCTGCATCTTGCGGAAGGCTCCGACCTGATGCCGCAAGACGCTTTCGATCGCGCGAAACTGTTCGAGTGGCTGTTCTGGGAGCAATACACCCATGAGCCGGCGATCGCGGTGCGCCGCTTCCGCAAAGCCTATCAGGGCCTCGACGACAGCGAGATCGACGAAAGCCTCCTGCCGCGCGGGCGCCGGGCGCTGGGCGTGATGGAAGGCCATCTGCTCGCGCGCGACTGGTTCGTGGGCGACCGCTTGAGCCTCGCCGACATCGCGCTCGTCGCCTATACGCGCGTCGCCCACGAAGGCGGCTTCGATCTCGGCGAATTTCCGCAGGTCGCCCATTGGGTGGGCCGCGTGGAATCCGCGCTTGGCCTGCCGTCGCTGCGCGAGGCGGCGTGATGTATCGCTACGACGAATTCGACGCCGCCATCGTGGCCGATCGCATCGCCGAGTTCCGCGACCAGGTCGCGCGGCGCCTGTCGGGCGAGTTGACGGAAGACCAGTTCAAGCCGCTGCGGCTGATGAACGGCGTCTATTTGCAGCTGCACGCCTATATGCTGCGCGTGGCGATCCCCTACGGCACGTTGAACAGCGCGCAGCTGCGCCGCCTCGCCCACATCGCGCGCACCTATGACAAAGGCTACGGCCATTTCACCACGCGCCAGAACATCCAGTTCAATTGGCCGGCGCTGAAAGACATCCCCGCCATTCTGGAGGAACTCGCCGCCGTCGAGATGCACGCCATCCAAACCTCCGGCAATTGCATCCGCAATGTCACGGCCGATCATTTCGCCGGCGCCGCGGCGGATGAACATGACGATCCGCGCATCTGGGCGGAGATCATCCGCCAATGGTCGACCTTCCATCCGGAATTCTCGTTCCTGCCGCGCAAATTCAAGATCGCGATCACCGGCGCGGACGCCGATCGCGCCGCGGTGCAGGTGCATGACATCGGCCTGCACCTGCGCCGCATAGATGGCGCGCTGCGCTTTTCGGTCTATGTCGGCGGCGGGCAGGGCCGCACGCCCTTCGTCGCGCCGCTGATCAAGGACGATCTCGCGCCGGAGGATTTGCTCGCTTATCTCGAAGCCTGCCTGCGCGTGTACAATCGCCACGGCCGGCGCGACAACATCTACAAGGCGCGCATCAAGATCCTCGTCTCGGCGCTCGGCGCTGCGGAGTACGCCCGCCAGGTCGATGCGGAATGGCGCGCGATCGGGACGAGCACGCTGCGCCTGCCGGACGCGGAGGTGGCGCGCATCCGCGCTTATTTCGCGAGCCCGCCCTTCGCCGCAAAGCCCGCCGAAAGCGCCGCTTACGAGGCCGCGAAAGCGCAGGACAAGGCCTTCGCCCGCTGGACGCGCACGAACGTGCATCCCCACAAGCAGCCCGGCTATTCCAGCGTCACGATCAGCCTGAAGCCGATCGGCGGCGTTCCCGGCGACGCCAGCGACGCGCAACTCGATGCCGTTGCGGAATTAGCGCAGGCCTATTCGTTCGACGAGGCGCGCGTCACCCATGAGCAGAACCTCGTTCTGCCGCATGTCGCGCTGGACGATCTCCATGCGCTGTGGCGCGGGCTCGCCGCGCACGATCTCGCCACGCCGAACGCCGGCCTCGTCAGCGACATCATCGCCTGCCCCGGCCTCGATTATTGCGATCTCGCCAATGCGCGCGCGATCCCGGTCGCGCAGGCCATCGCTGAGACCTTCGCCGATCTCGATGCGCAAGAAACGATCGGCGAATTGAAGATCAAGATTTCCGGCTGCATCAACGCCTGCGGCCATCACCATGTCGGCCATATCGGCATTCTGGGCGTGGATAAGCACGGCGCGGAATTCTATCAGATCCTGCTCGGCGGCCGCGCCGACGAGCGCGCCGCGCTGGCCAAGGTCGTGGGCAAGGGCATGTCGGCGGATGCGATCCCCGGCGCCATCGCCCGCGTGGTCAAAACCTATTTGTCGCTGCGCGAAAGCGAATCCGAGCGCTTCATCGACGCCTATGAGCGCCTCGGCCCCGCTCCGTTCGAGGAGGCGCTCTATGGCGCGTGAGCAGGTCAAGCGCAAAGCCGGCGCCCAGGCCGCTGCGATCGGCGCCGGCGCGCTCGTGCGCGACGGGCGCATCGTGACCGACGATCCCTGGCGCGTGCTGGAGGATGACGCAGCGATTCCGGCGCAGGGCGACATCGTCATGCGGCCGCAGCGGCTTGAAGAGGCGCGCGCGCGCAACGCCGGCCGGCTCGGCGTGCTGATCGCGCCGCCCGATGCGGTGGAGGATGTCGCTGCGCATCTGCCCCGTCTCAGCCTGGTGATGGCGGCGTTTCCCAGCTTCCGCGACGGGCGGGCCTACACCACCGCGCGGCTTCTGCGCGAACGCTACGGCTATCAAGGCGAAGTGCGCGCCGTCGGCGATGTGCTGGAGGATCAGCTCTTCTCCATGCTGCGCTGCGGCTTCGACAGCTTCGATTTGCGCAGCAAGGATCCGGAGGCCGCCTTCGCGCGCGCCGCGAAGCGTTTTGCGCATGTCTATCAGCCCGCCGCCGATGCGCGCCTTCCCGCCTGGCGGCGACGCCTGCTGCGTTTCGCGGCGGCGCCGGAGGATGCGTCATGAGCGCGCTTGCGCAGCCAGAGCCGGAGCCGATCGGCGCCGACGAAAGCGCGGCTGCGCTCGCCGCCGAGCTGAGCGCGCAATGGGAAGGCCGCGCGCCGGATTACATCATGGCCGCCGCGCTCAACGGCGCGTTCCGCAACCGCATCGCGCTGGTGTCGTCGTTCGGCGCGGAATCCGCGGTGATGCTGCACCTGGCCGCGCAGATCGATCGCACCGCGCCGGTGCTGTTTCTCGACACCGATCGGCATTTCCCGCAGACGCTGCAATATCGCGACGAACTCGTGGAATGGCTCGATCTGACGAACGTCACCGTCATCGCGCCCGATGCTCAAGAGGCCGCGCGCGAAGATGCGAAGGGCGATCTGTGGCGCAGCGATCCCGACGCCTGCTGCGCGCTGCGCAAGGTGCGCCCGCTCAGCGCCGCGCTCACCGGCTTCGACGCGTGGTTCACCGGGCGCAAGCGCGCGCATGGCGGGGGCCGTTCGCGGTTGGCCGTCGTCGAGCACGACGGGCGCCAGTTCAAGGTCAATCCGCTCGTTGCGATGAAGGCCGACGACATCCAGGCCTATTTCATCCGCCACGGTCTGCCGCCGCACCCGATGGTGGAGCTGGGCTATCCCTCGATCGGCTGCTGGCCCTGCACGCAGCCGGCCGCGCGCGACGCCGGCCGCGCCGGCCGCTGGGCGGGCCTCGACAAGACCGAATGCGGCATCCATGCGCCCACGCCCGCGCCGCGCCGGCGCGCGTTCTGAGGTCGCCTTGAGAACGCCGTCGTTTTTTCGCACCGGATGCGGGTCATGGATGTGAGCCTTGACCAGATCCTCACCGCGCTTGACGGCGCCTGGCGGCTTGCGCCGATCTTCGCGCTGTTTCTCGGCGTCGGCTTTCTCGCGCAGCTCGTCGATGGCGCGCTCGGCATGGCGTATGGCGTGGTGTCGTCCACGGTGCTGTTGAGCTTCGGCGTGCCGCCGGCGCAGGCGTCGGCGATCATCCACGCCGCGGAAACCGCCACCACCGGCGTTTCGGGCGCATCGCACCTCCTGCATCGCAATATCGATTGGACCTTGTTCCTGCGTCTGGCGCCGGCCGGCATCATCGGCGGCGTGCTCGGCGCCTATGTGCTGACGGGCATGGACGAAACGCTGATGAAGGCGGTGGTGGTGGCCTATCTCGGCGTGCTGGGCCTGCTCATTCTGCGCCGCGCGTTTCGGCCGCTGGAGGATCGCGAGCCGCATCTGAAGCGCGTCATTCCGCTCGGCGTCGCCGGCGGCTTTCTCGACGCCAGCGGCGGCGGCGGCTGGGGGCCGATCGTCACCTCGACGCTGCTCGGCCGCGGGCACGCGCCGCGCTACGCGATCGGCACCGTCAACACCACCGAATTCCTCGTCACCGTGGCGATCTCGGCGACGTTTCTCTGGGCCGCCGCGACCGGCCGGTTCGAGCTGCCGCACGGCTTTCAGGGCGCGGGCGCAGCGCTTGCGGGCCTGGTGCTCGGCGGGGTGTTTGCAGCGCCCTTCGCGGGGTTGATCACAAAGATGGCGCCGCCGCGCGTGATGTTCGGCGCGGTCGGCGTGCTGGTGACGGTGTTGGCGCTGTGGCAGGGGGTGCAGGTCTGGCCGCGCTTCATCGCCAACCCGACCGTGGTCCAGCTGACGGCGTTGGTGGCGCCGAGCTGACGGCGCGGCCGCGAAGGCCTTGAAGGGCGAACGCGGCGTTTACGATTGCGCGCGCATGGTCGCGCCCATGGCCTCGATCGGGAGCCTCCTTCTCACCACGTCGTCGAGCGGCGGGGTCAGCGCCGACCTTTTGGCGGCGTGGTCGGCGGCGCGCGTGCGCCTGCCGTCGAGCCTGACGGCCGAACTCAGCCGCGACCCCAATGCGCCGACGCCGCCCTGGTCCGCGAATGTCGGCTCGCCCAGCCTCGATGCGCTGACCGAGGGCGCGCTGCGCGGGGCCGAGTTCTTCGATCTCGACGCCGCGCAAGTGACCGACCTCGCCGCGCAGGGCGATTACAAGCGCCTGTTTGCGCTCTATTCCGGCCTGCGCACGCTGCAGGGCATCGCCACCCGGCTCGACGACGAAACGCTTTCGCTTTCGCGCAACGAACGCGAGGCGTTGGAGCGGCAATTCAATCGCGGCGCGGCGGAGCTGAACGCTTTCTTTTCCGAGCAACAATTCGAGGCGGTGCGCGTCGTCCGCGGCGATCGCCTCGATGCGGCGCAGACCAAGCTTGGCCTGGCCGTGAAGACCAGCGATTACCTCACCGGCATCGTCCATCGCGGCAGTCTCTCGGCGCGCGTGCCGGGCCTCGATGCGAACGCCGCCTTCTCGATCGCCGTCAAGGGGCCCTCAGGCCAAACCCAGACGGTCGCGATCGATCTTGCGCAGATGGGCTCGATCCCGCGCACGTTCGGCGCCGTGATCAGCTTCATCAATCAGCGTCTTGCCGCGGCGGGCGCGGCCTCGCGCATCGAGGCCGTCAATCAGGCGCCCAAGACCGAAACCGCGATCGTCGGCGGCCAACTTGTCGAGCGGCGCTATACTGGCCAGCCGCAATACGCGTTGAAAGTGTCCCAGAAGGGCGGCGAAACGCTCTCGTTTTCCGCGAACGCGACGAGCCCCGCGTTTTATGCGATCGGCCAGACCTCCGGCAGCCAAAGCGGCGCGGGCGCGCGGCTGATCAAGTTTCAGGATACCGACGGCGCAGCCGGCGAGCCGCAGCGGCTCGATCGTCCCGCAGCGACGCTCGACGCGATCGGCGCGCAGATCGGTGCAGGCCTCGTCGGCGCCGGCGCGCCATACGTGTCGGCGCCGGCCGGCCTTGCAGTGCAGCGCACCGGCGTGATGCTGGTGGAAGGCGATTCCAACACGGGCGCGGCCTTGCGTGCGGCGGGCGATGCGGTGCTGCGCGTGCGCACGCGCGACGGCGCGACGATCGCGGTGTCGGTCGCGTGGCGCGCCGCCGATCAGGAGCAATGGCGCACACGCGCCGGCGAAAGCGCCGAGGCCGGCATCGCTGACGATCTCGCCGAACGCTTGACCCAGGCGCTGCACGAGCAGGGCGTCGCCGCCGGGGTCGACGTCTGGCGCAACGGCGCCGAGATCGGCTTCTCGCTCTTGAGCGGCGATTCCGTCTCGATCGACAGCTTCGCGATCAACGGCCAGACGCGCGCGCTGACGGATGCGACGCCTGCCGCGCCCGGCGATGTCGGCGGTCTGCGCGCCGGCGTGTTCGCAAGGCGCTTCGAGGCGGCCAATGTCGCGCCGCAGGGCGGATCGTTCACCGGATCGCAAACCATCGAATTGACCACCCCGCAAGGCGTGCGCGTCGTCACCGTCGACGCCGGCGCGACGGGGATAACCGGGGCAGCGCTCGCCGATCAATTCAACACATCGCTGCGTAATCTCGGTCTGCGCGCGGCGGTGTCGATCGAGGACGGCCCCGACGGCCACACGCTGCGCATCGATGCGCTGCACGAAATCTCCGCCACAAGCGCGCGCCTCAATGGCGCGGCGGCCGCGCCTGTTCTCGCAAGCGTCGGGACATGGGGCGTCGGCGGCGCGCCGAACGCCGCAAGCGGCCAGCCCTATGGCGATGCACGCCGCACCTATGTCTTGTCCGGCGGATCGCCCTTGTCGGCGCCGGGCAATGAGGGCGCGCTGGCGATCGACATCGTCGTCGACACCGCCCGCGGCCCCAAAACGATCAGCGTCAACGTCACCGCGCAGGAACGCGCGCTCGATCCCGATCCGGCGCCCGGTCAATGGTCGAGCGTCCTTCAAACGCGCCTCAACGACGCGCTGAATGCGGCGGGCGTTTATGTCGGCGCGAATGCTGCGGATTTCTCCAGCTTTATCGCGCTCGACGGCGCCGGCGATCGCATCGCCTCGGTGACGATCAACGGCGCGCCGGTGACCTATGTCGCACAGGCGCCGAGCGGCGGCGTGGGCGGAGCCTACGCCTCCGTGCGCAGCGCGACGAGCGCATCGCTCGCGGCCTCCGGCTCGGCGAGCGTCTCTGCGCTTGTCAGCAATGACGCGGTTTCGGTGACGCTCGACACGATGTGGGGCGTGCGCACGATCTCCACCAATCTGCAACCCGGCGATCCGCGCACGCTGGAAAGCGCGGCCTTGCGTTTGAACGAAGCGCTTGCCGCACAAGGCTATGACGCGGGCGTCGTGGTCGCCGCGATCAGCGGCGGCGGGACGGGATTGCGCGTGGTGAGCGGCGCATCGTTCAGCGTGCGCGGGCTCGACGCAGTTTCGCTCGGCGGCGAAAGCCATGCGCTGACGCTCGATCCTATCGACGTCGCCAGCCGCGCCGACGATCCGGTCGGCGCAGCTGCGGTCGCACAACGTCTCGCGCGCGGCGCATCCGCAGTCGAAACGATTCCCTCCTCGCAATCGCCTTTCGCTGCGCCGACGACGGGCGTATCGAACTGGTTCGCCGGTCGCGACTTCGACATCAGCGTCGGCGGCGGCGCGCGTGTGCTCGCCGCACGCGCGACAGCGACGGCGCCTGACGGGTCCGTCTATGTGCTCGCCGATATCGCCAACGCCTCCGGCGATCAGCCGGTGAAGGGCGTGCGCGACGTGGCGCTTCTGAAATACGATTCCGCGGGAAAACTCTTGTCGACGCGCACCCTCGGCGCGGCGCAAGAGGCGCAAGGGTTCGGCCTCGCGGTCGCCGCCGATGGCCGCGTCGCGGTGTCGGGCGCGGTCACGGGCGCGTTGCAGGGCGCGGGCGTCAACGCCGGCGCTGCGGATTCTTTCATCACCGTGTTCGATGACGACGGCGCCGAATTGTGGACCGCGCGGCGCGGCGCGGCGAAAGCCGATTCCACGCTGGCCTTGGCGTTCGGCGCCGATGGCGTGCTGTACGCTGCGGGAAAGACCGCGTCCGCCCTGACCGGGCAGATTGCGCTTGGCGGCGAGGATTCTTACCTGCGCGCCTATTCTTCCACAGGACAGGAACTGTTCACCCGCCAGTTCGGCACAAGCGGCGACGATGCGGCCAGCGCCTTGCATGTGCGCGACGAAGGCGGCGGGGTGACGACTGTCTATGTCGCCGGCGTCGAGAACAAGCGCGGCGTCGTGCGCGCCTTCACCGCAAGCGGCGGCGCAAACGTCGCGGCTGGTCCCGTGCGCGACATCGGCGATTTCCGCGACGGCGCCATCGCCGCGCTCGTCAGCGACGGCGGCGATCTTTATGTCGGCGGCGCGATCGGCGCCGATCGCTTGTCGGTGGGCGCGGCCGCCAACGCATCGGTCTCGGGCCAGGAAGGCTTCGTCGTCCGCCTCGACCGCGATCTTGCGTCGGTCACGCGCGACCGCACGACCTATATCGGCTCCACCGCCAAGGATTCCGTCGCCGGTCTCGCGATCGCCAACGGCGCGGTCTACGCGTTCGGTCACGCGGATTCAGCGCTTCCCGGCGCGACGCGACGCGGCGTCGGCACGGGCTTCGCCGCACGTCTCGACGATGCCGGCGGCGTGGATTGGATGCGCACCTTCTCCAGCGCCGGCGGCGCCATCGCGGCGACGGGCTTCGCCGTCGACGCCAGCGGCGCATCGGCGCTCGATCGGCTTGGTCTGCCGCGCGGAACGCTGCAGACCAACGATTCCACACGCCTCGTCGATCGCTCCGCACTGCGCGCCGGCGACGAATTCACGCTCTCCATCAATGGCGCTGCGGCGCGCACCGTGCGCATTCGCGCCGACGACACGCTCGCCGATCTCGCCGTGCGCATCGATCGCCTCGTCGCCGGATTCGGGCGTGCGCGCATCGTGCGGGAGAACGGCATGGAGCGTCTGGAGATATCCGCGCAAAGCGGTCAATCGATTTTGCTCTCCGAAGGCGCAGCGGGGCGCAATGCTTTGGGCGCGCTGGGGCTCAATGCAGGCGTCATCGCGCCGAAGGCGGCGGCCGGCGCGCGCGGCGTCGTGCGCACGTTCGGGCTTGGGCTCGGCGCTGGCGATCTCGACGTGTCGACCAGCGCTGCGATCAAGAAAAGCAAATCCGAGCTGAGCGCTGCGACCTCCATTCTGCGCCAGGCCTATGAGGCGCTCGCCAATCCCAACGCGCCGGAAAAGACCGCCGAAGAGATCGACCGCGAGAACCGCATCGCCAACGGCGCCGTGCCCGATTATACGCTTTCTCAATTGCGCAATTATCAAGCGGCCTTGGCGCGCCTCGGCGGCTGAAGCGCAGCGGTTCAATAGTCCCGCCGCCAGCGGATCGAGGCGCGCCCGTCCCCGTTCGGCAGAAAACTGGTGATGAGCGACAATTTCGGCCGCACGCGCCATTCCACCCGCGTCGACGCCTGGCCCAGGCTCGTACGCGCGATCTCAAGATAGACGTCGCGCGTGAGATAGCGCCCGCCGGTGACGATCATGCCATTGGCGTCCTCGCCGACCTGAAGCCGGTCGAGGCCGACGGCGCTGCGCGCCAGGCTCGCGAAATCGAGCGCCGCCGAACCGGTGAGCGCGGCAAGACTTGCAGCCAGTTGCGCGGCCTCGAACGCGGAAAGATCCTCCGCATTGCGGCCAAACAATACTTGCGGCAGCACTTCATCTTCCGGCAGCGCCGGATTGCTAGACAAGGTGAGCGTCGGATCGCCGATGCGGCCGGAAAGCACGGCGATTGCGGTGAACGCGTCGGTTTCACGTTCGGCGGTGATGTCGATCATCGCATCGCTCGGATCGCCGTCGAAGGTGATGCGGCCTTCCGTCAAATCGAAGCGGCGTCCTGCGAGATCGAAATCGCCGCGGATCAGCCGCGCTTCGCCCGTCAGGCGCGGCGCGGCGGCGTCGCCGCTCACCCGCGCATCGAGCGACCATTCCGCATTGACGCCGCGGCCGCGTGTGAACATGCGCGCCGGCGCCGAGATGGCAAGGTCGAGACGCGTGCGCATCGCCGGCGCGCGCGGCGCAGGCGCCGGCAGATCGCCGCCGGGCGCATTGATTTCGATCACGTCGAGTTGCGGAATTTGCGCGGCTGCGCTTGTCGTCAGTCGCAGATCGGCGCTGTCCAGCGTCAGCGCGCCGCTCAAGGTGGCGCCCGCGCGCGTCCATTGCAGCGCCAGCGGCCCGCTCGCCGTGGCGCGCGCTTCGGCGCGATCGAGCAGACGGATGCGCCGCAAAGTCAGATCGATGCGGCCGTCCTGCAGGCCGCGCGCGGCGCCCGATCCGGTGACGCGCCCGCCGTCACCGTCTTCTGCCGTCATGTCGAAACGCGAGCGGCCGTCCTCGTCGAAACTCAAGCGCGCATCGACATTCTGCAGTGTGAGGCCGGCGCGCTTGTCTTCGAAACGTCCCTGCGTGATGCGCAGCTCGCCGTCTCCGGAGAGGCGATTGGCGCTGAAGCGCACCGCGCCTGCGCCGCTCATCGCGCCTTCCAGCGATTGGTCGAGCCCGCCGATCAGAGACCACAGCGCATCGGCGGGGCCCGCGACGCGCCACGCCGCGCGGCCCTCGCCGATCGGCGCCATGCCGATGCGCACCGGCCGCGCACCGGTCAGCACCGGCGCTTCGCCTTCGATGACGGCGTCGAGACCGTCGCGCGATTGCGCCGCGGCGCGCGCAGTCAAGCGATTGGCGCGCAGGCGCGCCGCGACGCTGAGATCGACGGCGTTGCGCATGCGCGCCGGCATGCGAAAGCCTTGCGTGGCGAAGTCCGCTTCGCCTTCGAGGCCTGCGCCGGCGCTGCGGAGCGCGACCGAGCCCGAGGCCGAGCCCACTGCACGCACGCCCGCGAGCGCTGCGAGGGGCTGCAGTTCCGCGTCGCGAATATTTGCGCTGAGTTCGAAACGATCGCGCGTGTCGCGCCACAGGATGTCGGCCGCGCCGTCGCCCGAGATCAGTGCTGCCTGCGCCTCAAGCCCCTCGGCGCCGAAGACGATGCGCGCCGGCGTGCGCGTCGCGAGGCGCACGCGATCGACCGCGCCGTCGATCGTGAGTTCGGCGACGGCGCCGGTTTCTGATTGCGTGATCGCGCCGGTCATCGCGAGGTCGAGCGGCGCTTCGCCGGCTGCGCCGCGCGCGCGCGCCTGCACGGCGATCGCGTCGAGCGGCCCTTCCGCATCGAGCGTCACGCGCGCCAGGCGCACGACGCCGAAACGCGCCCGCTCGATGGCCGCGCGCGCCGCGAGGTGCTGTGCGCCGTCCGGCGCGGTCAAGGTGAGCGACGCTTGAAACGCGCCGTCATACCGCGGATCGAGACCGGCGAGATCGGCCTCGGCGCGCAGCGCGCCATCGATGCCGGCGCTGGAAAACGCCAGATCGCCTTGCGCCGAGAGGCGTTCGCCCTGCACGGCGATGTTGCGCGCCAGCACGCGCGCGCTTTCGACCGAGACATCGGCGCGCGCGCGCACATTCTGCCCCAAGGCCGCGCCTTCGAGATCGACGGCGCCGGTTTGCTGCGCCGTGTCATACGTCACGCGCAGCGCAGGCTGTGTGATCGTCACGCCGCCGGCGTCGAGCTGCGCCCAACGCGCTTCCGCTTCGAGGCGCGGGCGCGCAAGCGGGCCGGCGATACGTCCTGTCGCGTCGATCACGCCATCGATCGTTGCTGCGCCGAGCGCGATCGGGCCGCGCGCAGACGCTTCCAGCGTTGCGGAAATACCGCCGTTCGCGATGGTTCCTGCGCCGCCCACGCGCA
The DNA here is from genome assembly GCA_033764725.1 of Hyphomonadaceae bacterium. GTDB lineage: Bacteria > Pseudomonadota > Alphaproteobacteria > Caulobacterales > Aquidulcibacteraceae > RI-43. The sequence goes on along the minus strand of JANRIR010000001.1, from coordinate 4,878 downwards.
AGCGCGCGCCGTCGAGCGTCGCGCGCGTTATGGCGATGGCGCCGTTTTGCACACGCGCCTCTGCGCTCACGCGCGGCGCAGGGCCGAGCAGGCTCGGCGCAAGTCCCGCGCCGCGCACGCCTTCGCCCTGGCCTTGCAGCGTCGCGAGCCAGTGCGCGCCCGGTGTGCGCGTGAAGCCCCAGCGTCCCGTCGCGGCGCCGGCGACATCGCCAAGCGCGCGCGCATCGATCAGCCGCCAGCGTCCGCCGAGCGCGCCGCTGTCGGCGTCGAGGCGGCCTTCGCCGTCGAACGCGAGCGCTGCGCTGGCGTAGCGGGCGCGCCGCACCTGCAGCGTTTGGGTCTGGCGGTCGTAGAGAAGCGCCGCCTCGATGCGGCCATTGCGCGTCAGCGCGTGGGCGCGCGAGGTTTGCGTCGCAGCGACGGTTTGCGCGTCGAGGTCGACGTCAAGCGTGCGTGCATCCAGCCGCACGCGCAGCGGTCCGTCGAAGGCGAGGCGGTCGTCGAGCGCGGCGATCTCACGCACATGCGCGCGGCCATCGAAGCGCGTGCGGCCGTCGCCGATCTGCAGCGCGCCTTCGATGCGCGCAGTTCCCGGCATGGTTTGCGCAAGGCGCGCGAGATCGTCGGTCTGGGCATCGATCTGCCACGGCGCAGCCGGATCGCCATCGGCGCCGAGCGCGCCGTTTGCGGTCACGCGCAGCGCTTCCGATGCGAACGTCACAGCGACGGGCGCGGGCGCTGCGTCGCGCCGCCCTTGTGCGGCGATCCGCCAATCGGGCCCGAGCCGCGCGACCAGCGGCGCAGCCGCGCCGATGAGACCGGGCGCCAGCGCGGCGTTGGCGCTCCAACTCGCAGGCGTCCAGGTCAAAGCGCCGTCGAGCGCGCTTGCGTCGCCGATGCGCGCGGTGAAGGCGCCGGCGCCGTTTTCGCCGCTGCGCGTGACGAGCGCGCGCGCCGCGATCGCTGCGCGGTCCGGCGTGTCGAGCGCCGCGGCGAAGACGCCGTCGGCGCTTGCATCGAGCGTCGCCTCGAGAATGGCTTCAGCGTCGGAATCGTATCGCACCGACAAGTTGTCCGTGTCGGCGTCGAGGCGGCGCAGCGCCAGCGACAATGTTGCAAGCGCGTCGTCGCGCGTGGACAGCGCGAGGCGCAAGGCTGCGTCGCCGGCGCGGCCGAAAGCCGCTTCGCGCACGATGATGCGCGGAGCGACGGCGTCTCGCAGCGTCACGTCGAACGAAAAGCCGCCGGGCGGGCGCGGCGCGGAAAGCGCCGGCGTGCGCTCGATCGTGACGACGTCAAGCTGCGCTGCAACGATGTCGACGCGGCCGAACGCCAAAGCGTGCGGCGACCAGCGCAGACGCGCATTCTCTGCGCGCGCCCAAACGCCGCTTGCATCCGACAGCGTGATCGCGCCGGCGCTCAAATCGCCGATCCAGGCGCCGCGCACGCCGTCGATTTGCAAGCGCCCGAGGCGCCAGACTTTCTGCCCATCGGCGAGCGCGTCGACCAGCGGCGCAGCGCCTGGCCCGAGCGCGATCGCGGCCGCGCCCACGAGCGTCAGCGCGCCCGCGCCGATCCACACGCGCCGGCGCTGCGAGGCGGGCGCGGCGCTCAAAACGCCTGCCCGATGCTGACATAAATCGCGAAATCCTCGTCGCCGGGGCGCGGATCGATCGGCGCCGCAAGATCGAGGCGCAACGGCGCAAAGCCCAGATCGTAGCGCAGGCCGATGCCCGCGCCCCAGCGCAAATCGGCGGCGTCTTCGAGATCGTTCACCGCAGACCCGCCATCGATGAAGACGACGCCGCCCCAGGCGCCTGCAAACCGCGCGCGCGCCTCGACGCTGGTTTCCAGAAGGCCGCGCCCGCCCGGCGGCTCGGCGCTGCGCGCAAACGTTTCCGGCGCGATGGAATTATAGGCGTAGCCGCGCACCGAGCCGCCGCCGCCGGCATAGAACAAGCGGTCGAGCGGAAGATCGGCGTCGTCGCCGACAAGCGGGGCGATCCAGCCGGCGCGCGCGCGCAGCGCCAGGGTGAAGCTTTCGTCGTCACGAAACGATTCGAAGGTGCGCGCATCGGCGAGCGCGCGCACGAAACCCGTCGTCTGGTCGCCGGTGGCGATCGAGGGCTCGAGGCGCACATCGATCACATCGCCCTGGCGCGCGTCGAGCGTGTTGGCGGTGGTGTCGCGGCGTGCGGCGCCGAAGGCGGAAAACACGATCGCATTCTCGATGCCGGCGGCTTCGCTGTAGGCGTCGGCGCTGGCGCGCAGGCCGTAGCTCAACGCGATGCGCTGACGCGGGCGCGCATCGCGCGACCAGCCGAGATAGACGCTGTCCTGATTGTAGGGCCCGGCGTCCTCGTGCGCGGCGCCGGCCGACCAGGTGATGGTGCGCCCCGCGTCGTCGCTGAACGGCAAGGCCAAACGCGCATCGATCGCCTGCTTCAATTCGGCCGCCTGCACCGCGACGGTGATGGTTTCCGCGCGGCGCAAACGATTGCGCAGGCTCCATTCCGCTTCCGCGCCGGCGCCGTCGGTGGTGGAATAACCCGCGCCGAGTTCGATCGAGCGCGGCGCGCGCGGCTCCAGGCGCAAGGTCACGTCGCGCAGGCCTTGCGCATTCGGTGCGTCGGCGAGCGTGGCCTCCACGCTGGCGAAGGCGCCGGTGGACGCCGCCGCCCGGCGCAGGCGCGACACGCGATCGGGCGTGTAGGGAACGCCGGGATCCCAGCCGGCGAAGCGATCGGCGACCTCCTGACGCACGACGCCCTCGGGTGCTGCGCGCACTGCGCCCAGACGCGCGGCGGCGCCGACGCGGAGATGGAACGTGGCCTGCAGCGTTTGCGCGGCGTGATCGACGATCACGCGCCGCTCCTTGATCGTCGCATCGGGATAGCCGCGCGCGCGCAGGATTTCGAGCATCGCCTGTTCGGCGCCGAGCACGTCGCCCGCACGCGCCGGGGCGCCGGGCGACAGCGCTGCGATGCGCGCGTCCAGCGTCGATGCGGCGTCTGCATCGGGCGCGGCGTCGTCATAGACAAGCGCGGCTTGCGCGTAGCGATAGCGCGGACCCGGCGTGATGCGCACGCGTGCGACGGGCGGATCGTCTTGCGCTTCGGCGTCGATTTCGGCGGCGTAATAGCCTTCGCTGCGCAGATAGGCGCGCGCGATGGCAGCTGCTTCCTCGGCTTCGCGTTCCGCGTCGAACAGCGAGCGCGGCGCGTCGCGCTCGGGCAGAACCGCAACCAGGCCCGCGCGCAACGCCGCATCGACGCCGACGATCTCCACCGGCGAGGCTTGCGCGTGCGCCGTTCCGCACACGGCGAGGGCGAAAGCGAGTGGACAGGTGAGGGCGCGGGCGCGCATGGCGAGGGGCTTCCCGGATTCGCGCGGCCGCGATAGCCAAAAGTGGAGCCCGGTTTGGCGGCTATCGCGGTCCCAATTGAGAGTGGGCGCCAGCGTGGCCGGCGCCGGTTAATGCGCGCTGACCAGATCATGGCAGCATCACGGAGATCGTGTGCAGCGCCACGCCGACGACGCCGCCGATCAGCGCGCCGTTGATGCGCACATATTGCAGATCGTCGCCGACGCTCTGCTCCAGCTTCGCCGTCATGGTCTGCGCGTCCCAGCTCCGAATCGTTTCGGAGACGATGCTGGCGACGTCGCCGCCGTGACGCGCGGCGAGCGCCGCTGCAAGCGCGCGCAGATGCGCGTTGATCGCCGCGCGCGCGGCGTCGTCCTGGGCGAGGCCTTCGCCCACGCGCACGATGGCTGCGGCGATCGCGCGGCGCAGGGGGCCCGGGGGATCGACGCCGTCGTCGCGCAGACGCGCCTTCACGTCGCGCCACACGTCGGCGCCGAAGGCGCGCAGCGCGGGATGGGCAAGCGCCTCGTCGATCAGCGCCTCGAGCTGCGCGCGCAGGGCGGGATCGGTCTGCAGCTCCTCCGCGAAGCGGCGCAAGCCCGCATCGGCCTGCGCGCGCAGCGGATGGGCGGCGTCGGCCGTCACCGCGCGCAGCGTATCGGCCAGCGCGCCGATGATCGCGTTGGCGGCCTTGGAATCGACGCCGATCAATCGGCTGAACCAGGGCGAGCGGGCGCGCACGCGCTGGCGAATCGCGCCCTGATGGGCCTCGAGCGCGCGCCACCCTTCGGCCAGGGCGGCGTCGACGAGCAGCTGGGCGCGGCCGCTTTCGGCGGCGGCGGCGAGCGCATGGCCGGCGAGCCCGGCGGCCCGGCCCGACCCGGCGCCGGCGGCGATCTGTCGGCGCAGAAAGGCCGCGACCGTTTCATCGTCGACAACGTCGGCGAGCTGGGGCAGGGCGGCGACGAGGCTGTCGGCCAGCCGCGCGGCCTGGCGCGGATCGGCGAAGGCGCGGGCGAGTCCCAGCGCCAGATCGCGCCCCGCAAGGCGTTCGGCGACCAAGGCGGGTTGGAGGAAATTGTCGACGATGAAGGCGCCGAGCGCATCGGCGATGCGGCCCTGGCTGCGCGGAATGACCGCGGTGTGCGGGATCGGCAGCCCCAGCGGATGGCGGAAGATGGCGGTGACGGCGAACCAGTCGGCCAGCCCGCCCACCAGTCCCGCCTCGGCGAAGGCGCGCAGAAACCCCCAGGCGGGGTGTACGTCCTGCAGGAGCCGCCCGGGGACGTAAAGCGCCGCCATCAGAATCAGCAGGCCGGTTGCGATCGCGCCCGGGCGGCGGCGCGCGCTCATGCCCCGCCCTCCGCAAAGCCCAGGCCCAGCGCACAGCCCAGGCTTTCCAAGCGCGCCGGGATCGGGCTATACGCCGCGCTCTTGCGCCGTCGTAGCTCAGTGGTAGAGCGCATCCTTGGTAAGGCTGAGGTCGGGAGTTCAATCCTCCCCGACGGCACCAT
>JANRIR010000095.1:0-1862 GCA_033764725.1 Hyphomonadaceae bacterium | reverse complement strand
ACGTCGCGCCAATAGCGCATCTTGGCGATGCCGGTGACGCGCCGGTCGAGCGTGGCGACCGCGGAAAGATCGCTCGCGCGGACCCGGCGGATTTTCAGGGCAGGGGCGGCCGCCTTGCGGGAACGCGCGGGCATCCTATGGGTCGAGCCTCCTGGAAGCGCCCGGCGGGGGCCGAGCCGGGATTCCGGCATTCTAGTACGGGATTGGGCGGCCCGGAACCCGGATTTGATTTTGATCATGGCGGGAACGGCGCGCCCGGGGCCTCCTTGTCGCGCGCGCGGCGCTCCTGCGTCGGCGCGCCTGGGAGGGCTCATTCCATGCCGGCGCAACCGCAAGCACCCGTCAAGCGCCTCCTTCGGCTCAGGGTCAACGGGCGTCTGCGGGAGGATGCGGTCGCCGACCACGAGCTTCTGGTCGACTACCTGCGCGAGACCCTGCGACTTACCGGGACCAAGACCGGCTGCGACGGCGGCGAATGCGGCGCGTGCATGGTGCTCGTCGACGGCGAGGCGGTCCCCTCCTGCCTCACGCTCGCCTCGCGCTGCGAGGGTCGCGCGATCGAGACCATCGAAGGGCTCGGCGCGACGGGCGGGCTTTCGCCCTTGCAGCGCGCGTTCCACGAAAAACTCGGCGCCCAATGCGGCTACTGCACGCCCGGCATGATCGTCAGCGCCGAGGCGCTGCTGCGGCGCAATCCGACGCCGACCGAGGCGGACATCCGCACGGCGATTTCGGGAAATCTTTGCCGCTGCACCGGCTATGGCAAAATCGTGGAATCGGTCATGACCGCCGCGCGGGAGATGGCTCGATGAGCGACCGCCATACAAATGGCCGCGCTCGCCGCGGCGTCCCGCTGATCGACGGTGTCGAGAAAGTAACCGGACGCGCCAAATACACTGCCGACCTCGACCACGCCGACGCCCTCGTCGGGCGCATCTTCCGCAGCCCGGTGAGCCATGGCGAGATCGTGCGACTCGACGTGTCAAAGGCGCTTGCGCTCGACGGCGTCGTCGCCATCGTCACCGGGGAGGATTGCCCGCACGCCTACGGGGTTCTCCCCATCGCGATGAACGAGTTTCCGCTGGCGCGCGATCGCGTGCGCTACCGCGGCGAGCCGGTGGCGGCGGTCGCGGCAATCGACGCGCGGACGGCGAAACGCGCGCTGGAATTGATCGAGTTGGAATGCCGCGAACTGCCTGCCTATTACACGGCGCAGGAGGCGCGTGCACCGGGCGCGACGCTTCTCCACGACGACAAGCCGGGCAACATAGAGCGCGAAATCCACCACGATTTCGGTGACCTCGACGCTGGCTTCGCGGCGGCCGACCTCGTGCGCGAGGCGACGTTCCAATGCGCCGAGATCAATCACGCGCAGATCGAGCCGCATTCGACGCTCGCCGAGTACGACACGGTGACCGGGCGGCTGACTGTGCAGAGCGTGTCGCAGGTCGGCTATTACCTCCATCTCACGCTGGCGCGGTGCCTGGAAATCGATTCCTCGCGCATCCGCGTCATCAAGCCGTTCATTGGCGGCGGTTTCGGCGCGCGCGTCGAGGTGCTCAATTTCGAGATCGCCAACGCGCTCTTGGCGCGCAAGGCGGGCGCCAAGGTGATGATGAACCTGACGCGCGAGGAAACCTTCCTGACCCATCGCGCGCGGCCCCATACCGACATTCGCCTCAAGATCGGCATGCGCCGCGACGGCCGCCTGACCGCCTGCGCCTGCGAGGTGGTGCAGCGCGGCGGGGCCTATGCCGGTTATGGCATCGTGACGATCCTTTATGCCGGAGCATTGCTCCAAGGCCTCTACGACATTCCTGCGATCCACTACGACGGCTATCGCGTCTACGCCAACCTGCCGC
>JANRIR010000034.1:0-11022 GCA_033764725.1 Hyphomonadaceae bacterium | reverse complement strand
GCGGCGGAGGCGGTTCGTCGCCGCCGCCCCCGCCGCCGCCGGTCGGCCCGCCTCCGCCGCCGCCTCCACCGCCGCCGCCCCCCCCGCCGCCGCCCGTCTGCTGCTCGCCGGTGCAAATCGCCACCGGCCTCGACAATCCCTGGAGCATCGTTTTCCTGCCGGACGGGGCCGCCTTCGTCACCGAACGCGACCGCCTGGCGTTTCGCCGCATCACCCAGCCGGGCGGGCCGTCGCCGCAGCTCGGACCCGCGATCCCGTTGCCGACCGGGCTCAACGCCGTCGCCGGAGGCCAGGGCGGACTGCTCGACGTGGCGCTCGACCCGAGCTTCGCGACCAACCGGCGCATCTTCTTCACCTATGTGGAGCGCGAAAGCACCGCCGGGTCGACGACGCGGCTGGCGGTCGCCCGGGCCGATCTGGCCGCCGACGGCCAAAGCATCTCAAACGCGCAGCGGATTTTTCGCATCGAAACGCCCAGCTCGGACAACCGCCACTATTCCGGGCGCATCGCCTTCCTCGCGGACGGCACGATGCTCATCACCGCCGGAGACCGGCACGAGGATCAGAATACGCTGGAAGCCGGCCAGGGCCCCTCGCCCGTCGGCGCGCAGGTGGCGACCAGCGGCTTCGGCAAAATCCATCGCATCAACCGCGACGGCTCCGTCGTGACGAACGCCGCGATCACCCAACCGCCCGGCGCGCCTGTCGGCCCTCCGACCGAGTACACGCGCGGCCACCGCAATCCGCAGGGCCTGGTGGTCGATTCCGCGACGGGGCGGGTGTGGTCCACCGAGCACGGGCCCAATGGCGGCGATGAACTGAACCTGATCATCGCCGGGCGGAATTACGGCTGGCCGCTGGTCAGCCGCGGCACGCTTGGCGGCAGCGCCACGCAGCCGCAGACGACCAATTCCGCGTACACCGATCCGCTCGTGTTCTGGTCGCCGGCCATCGCGCCGTCGGGCATGACGCTCTATACCGGCACGCTGTTCCCGCAATTCACGGGCGATCTCTTTATCGCCGCGCTGGCGGGATCGCGCCTCGTGCGCATCGATCTCGACGCCAGCGGCGCCGTGGTGGGGTCGCCGATCAACGTGCTCTCCGGCCAGGGTCGCTTGCGCGACGTGGAGATGGGGCCCGACGGCAAGCTCTACGTGCTGACCGACGACAGCAACGGCCGCGTGCTGCGCCTTGATCCTTCATGACGCCGCCGAAGCCATGCGCTAAAGCAGCCGTGGCTTTGGCCCGATCTCGCCGGCGGCCACCCATGCGCGCAGCCGCTTCAGCCATTTCGATAAGGCTGACAATTGTCGCCGCTTCTCGTCTACAACCGCCAATCGCGCATCAAGGGCTTTGAGTTTTTGGCTCTTGGTCAGGGTCCCACCCTCCCACGCATCCATGAGCGTCGCGATTTCCTTTAGCGAAAAGCCAAGCGTCTGAGCGAGGCGGATGGCCCCGATCCGCTCGACGTGGCTGGCGTCGAAATGACGATATCCATTGCCCGCTGCACCTTCGTCAGCGCGAAGGAGACCCATGCGTTCGTAAACCCGAATTGTCGATCGCTTGAGACCGGTCGCATGCTCCAATTCTCCGATCCGCATGAGGCGCCCCTCTTGACTGTGCACTATAGTGCACAGTGTAGCACGTCGGCCGACAGACATGGGAGTCGGCATGAGCAACGCACTGAACCAAACGATCCTCGTCACGGGAGCATCGAGCGGCATTGGCCGAGCGGCGGCGTTGATGTTTGACCGGGCGGGATATCGCGTTTTTGCCGGGGTCCGGCGCGCGACCGACGCGCAAGCGCTCAAGGACCAGGCTTCTTCGCGATTGCAGCCCTTGATCCTCGATGTGCGCAAGCCAGAAGACATTGCGAACGCCAAGTCGGCGCTCGAGCGCGACGGAGGTTTGTTCGCGCTCATTAACAATGCGGGTCACAATTACGTGGCGCCTTTCGAGGCGTCTGACCGGGACAAAGCCCAAGCGCTGATGGAAACGAACGTCTTTGGTCTCGCGTCGCTGACTCAGACTCTGATCCCGCAGCTTCGGGCGAACGGAAGCCGCACGCAAACGTCCCATATCGTCAATGTGAGTTCGATTGGAGGACTGATCGACATTCCCTGGGAGCCGTGGTATCACGCGTCCAAGTTCGCGGTGATCGGGCTCTCTGAAAGCCTACGCCATGAACTTCGTCGGCAACACATCGCCGTTAGCGCGGTGTGCCCTGGCGGGATCAAAACCCCATTCATCGCCAAGAGCGGCGCTGAAGCCGATGCGGCGCTACACGACCTGGACGCTGAACGGCGTGCGCTCTACGCGCCGAGCCTCAGACGATTGACGGCCTTGACATCGGCAGTCGACTGGGCGGGCTCGCGTCCCGAAGTCGTCGCGCGCGTCATGATGCGGATCGTGCGGCGGAAGACGCCGCGCTTCCTGAATGTCGTCGGTAGCGATGCAGCCACGCTGCTGACTCTGAAAAGGGCGCTTCCGTCCGCAATGTTCCACGACCTGATCCATGGCGTATTCACCGCGCGCAGATGAAAGGATTGCGGCGAACGGCCAGCGGCGTCAGCTCGGCGCGTCGTCAAAGCGCCAACAACGACCGGCGCCGTTTGACGCGGGCGGCGGCGAGAGGCAAAGCGCGGCGATGACGTTCGACCTCACCCGCCGCGCGGTCGCCGCTGGCCTTGGCGCAGCCGGCCTGGCCGCTTGCGGGCGCGTCAGCCCGGGCGGCTCCGGCGCCGCGCCCGGCTCCCTGGCCTGGGCGATCGCCGGCCCTTGGCGTTCCGCCACCGAACGCGCGCGCGACGCCGCGCGCCATCCGCTCGAGACCCTCGCCTTCTGGGGCCTGCAGCCGGCGTTGACGGTGCTTGAGGTCTATCCTGGCCTGGGCTGGTGGACGGCGATCCTCGGGCCGTACCTGGCGCGCAATTCAGGACGGCTCATCGTCGCGGAATGGCCGCGCGACGAGGCCGGGCCGGCGCAGCTCGACACCATGGCCGCGTTCGAATCCCGCTTCGTCAGCGATCCCGACCTGTTCGGCCAGATCACCCGCAGCGCATTGTCTTCGCGCTCCGGCCCGATCGCGCCGCCCGAAACCGTGGATCTCGCGATCGTGTCGCGCAACGTGCACACCTTCATGGCCGGCGGCTTCGCCGAGAAGGCGTTCGCCGACCTGTTCGCCGCGCTCAAGCCCGGCGGCGTGCTCGGCGTGGAGCAGCACCGCGCGCCCTCCAATGGCGTACAGGATCCGCTGGCGCGCAGCGGCTATGTGCAGGAAGCCTATGTCAAGGCGCTGGCCGCGGAGGTCGGCTTCGATTTCGTGTCCGCCAGCGACATCAACGCCAATCCGAACGACGACCGCGACCATCCGTTCGGCGTCTGGACGCTGCCGCCGACCTTGCGCACCGCGCCGCCAGGCATGCCCGACGATCCCGCCTTCGACACCCGCCCCTACGCCGCCATAGGCGAAAGCGATCGCATGACGCTGAAATTCCGCAAGCGCATGCCGGGCGAAGCGGCCCCGACCGAGCCGGAAGAAGACGCCGTCGACCCGTCTTGAAAGCCTACGCCGGCGGCCAATCTCTGCACTGCGGCCGGGTGCGGCATGGATCGGGTCGATTGTTCGAAGTGCGCGACGCCCCCCATCGCCCCGGTCTCGCTGCAAGCGAGAACCGGGGCCAATGTTTTTCGATCCGCTTGTCAACATGGGCCCCGGATCAGGCTCCGCCTGTCCGGGGCGATGCGGCGGTTCAGTGACTTTCTCAGACGCGGCTTGGAGATAGACCATGCGAACGCTCTTGATCGCCGCCTTCGCGGCGCTCGCCAGCGCCACGATCGCGCACGCGCAGGCCGAGCGCAGCATCGATGCGCTGCGCGTGTTCGGGCTGGTTCCCGGGTACGAAGCGCTGGCGCCGGAGACGCGCAGCCATATTGCGCTGCGCTACACCATCACCCGCGAGGACGGCTCGCCGGTGACGGTCGCGCCGGCGCTGGTGCGCGACGGCGTCCGCCGCACGCTTGCGCTCGACGCGACCGGGCGCGTGCGCGACCTGCCGACCGCCGCCGACATCGCCGGCGCACAGCTGGTCGTGGCGACGGCGGACGGGCGCCTCACCGCCGCAGCGACCCTCGATCCCAATCTGCCGCTGACCGGCGAAATCGCCGTGGCCGACATCGCCCGCGCCCTGACCCAGGCGCAGGCCGCCGTCGCCGCCGCCGACGCCGCCGCCGGGCTTGGCTCCCTTCGGCTGCGCGCGGTGGTCTTCACGCTGCCGCCCGGCGCGAGCGCGACCGCGCGTTTCGCCAATGGCGGACAAAGACCGCTGACGCTCGGGCCGCGCGGCTTCGCCGCCGTCCCCGAAGAATTGACCGGCGCGGAAGCCATCGTCTTCTCGCAGCCGCCGACCGCGGCGTCCTTCGGCTGATCGCAAAAGCGTGACGCTGGCGTCAGCTTGCCGAACGCCTTCGGACGGTGTGTAACGAGGGCCCGCAGGGCGCGGACCCAGAGGAGACGCACATGACGTTCGATGACATTTTCCAACGCTTTTCCAGCGCCGGCGCAACGGTTGCAGGCAAGAAGGTGAAGTTCGATTTCGGCGACGCCGGCAAAATCTTCCTCGACGGCGTGGCCGGCGCAGTCAGCCAGGATGACGCCGCCGCCGACACCACGCTGCAGGTGAAGCTGGAAGACTTCATCGCCATGGCCGAAGGCAAACTCGACCCGACCTCGGCGTTCATGCAAGGCAAGCTCAAGGTCGTCGGCGACATGGGCGTGGCGATGCAATTGCAAAGCGTGATGGCGAAGCTGCGCGGCTGATCCGGCATGGGCTTCGTTCGCGCCGAGGGCAACGCCGCGCCGGAGGGCGTGGAGGAGCTTTGGCTGACGAGCCGCGACGGGGCCCGGCTGCGCTTTGCGTTCGCGCCGGGTCCCGATGCGCCGCGCGGCACAGTGATCCTGTGTCCCGGCCGCACCGAATTCATCGAGAAATATTTCGAAGCGATCAAAGATTTTCAGGCGCGCGGATTTTGCGTGCTGTGCGTCGATTGGCGCGGCCAGGGCCTGTCGGATCGCGCCACCGCGAACCGCATGAAGGGCCACCTGGTTTCGCTCGACCAGCCAGCGAAAGACCTCGCCTTCGCGATCCGCAGCTGGACGCATCGCCTGCCGCGCCCACGCATCATCGTGGCGCATTCGATGGGCGGCGGCATCGTCTTGCGCGGTCTGCAGCAAGGCTACCTACACCCTGCTGCGGCCGTGTTCTCGGCGCCGATGTGGGGCATCGCGAAACTGCCGCGCGGCGCAGCGGCTTTGGCGCGCACGATGACCGCGATCGGCGCGGGAAAAACATTCGTCTCGGGCCGCGCGACCGCCTGGGCGCCGGAGCCGTTCGAGGCGCAGGTCGTCACCCATTCGCGCGAGCGCCATGAGCGCGGCCAGCGCATTCTCGCCGCCGATCCGAAACTCGCCATCGCCGGCCCCACCTTCGGATGGCTGTCGGCCGCGCTTGCCGCAATCAAGGGATTCCAGGCGCCGGGCGCGCTGTCGCACCTCACCTTGCCGGTCGTCGTGGTCAGCGCCGGCGAGGAAAAGCTGGTCGACAATGCGAGCCACGCGGCGATCGCCGCCGTGCTCCCGAACGCCAAACACGTCACCGTGCCCGGCGCCTATCACGAGCTGATGATGGAGACCGACGCACTCCGCGCGGCCTTCTTCGCCGCCTTCGATGACCTGGCTGACCAGGTCGCCCCTGCGCGCGGCGAACAGCGTCAAGCGGTCTGAGCCCGCGCAGTTCGTTTGGACAAGCGCCTCACATTGGTGCAAACTTCGACGATGAGAACGAAACGCAGCGGCGCAGGCCCCACTCCGCGCGTCAAGGCGAGCCGTGGCGCCGCCACGGCGAAAAAACCCGCACGCAAGAGTGTTCGGCGAAGCAAGCCGCCGAACACGCGCGCCAACGCGAAAACCGCAACAGCGAAAAAGACAGCGGGAAAGTCCACGGCCCGCATTGGGGGCGTAACCGTCAAGATTGCGCGGCCGGCGAAGCGCGCGAAGAAGGCGGCGTCGATCCGGAAAGCGGTAAAGGCGTTTTATGCCGCGCGCCGCTCGGTCTAGCGCGACTCTGAATCGCGACGTTTTCATCAATTGCCCGTTTGACGAAGCCTACGGCGAACTGTTTCGGGCGATCGTGTTCACGGTCCACGCCTGCGGCTTCCGAAGTCGTTGCGCCTTGGAGCACGGACCCAATGGAGCCTTGCGCCTCGACACTCTCACGCAATTGATCGCATCTGCGGACCGCGGCATTCATGACCTGTCGCGCATCGAGTTGAGCGAGCCTGCCGGAACGCCCCGCTTCAACATGCCCTTCGAGCTTGGCGTTTCCGTTGGCGCTGCGCGGTTCGGCGGACGGCGACAGCGCCGAAAGCAGCTGCTGGTGCTCGCCCGAAACCGCGGCCAATGGCAACCCAGCGTCTCGGATTTGTCAGGCCTGGACCCGCAATTCCACAACGATGATCCACACACCGTCATCAAGCACGTTCGCGACTTCCTCAAAGGCGGAGGGGAAAGACGCCCTGGGGCGAGCGCCATCGCCCAAGACTACGAGGCCTTCAGCGCCGATCTTCCGTCGCTCGCCAAACAGGCTCGGCAGACGCTGCCGGAGGCGCGCGAATACCTGAACTTCGTAGAGTTCGTGGCGGAATATTTCAGCGAAGCGAAGTAAACGCAGGCCCCAGGCGGGCGCCGGACTGCTCTTGAACCGCTCCTATTGGACCGCGCATTTGTTTGGCGGTTGCGGAGATTGCGACCGCGGCGCAGATTGCCCTCGAAAAGAAAACAAGCCGTCCGGCTTTTTCGGAGTCCGGCGCGGGAGGGAAGGCGATGGTGCAGGCAGTCGGCGCGGGCGGCGAGGCCGCCGCGCCCGCAAGCGAGGCGTATGCGCGCTACGCGCTCGCCGTGCTGACCGGCGTGGCGCTGATCAATTTCCTCGATCGGCAGATCATCGCGATCCTGGCCGAGCCGATCAAACGCGACATGGGCCTCACGGATTCGCAAGTCGGGCTCACCGCGGGGCTGTCCTTTGCGCTGCTCTACACGACGCTGGGCATTCCGGTGGCCTGGCTGGCCGATCGCTGGAACCGGCCGCGCATCATCGCCATCGCCATCGCGATCTGGTCGGCGATGACGATCGTGTGCGGGCTGGCGCAGAATTTCACGCAATTGTTTCTCGCGCGCGTCGGCGTCGGCGTCGGCGAGGCGGGCTCGGGCCCCGCGTCGCATTCGCTGTTGTCGGATCTGTTTCCCCCGGCAAAGCGCGCCGGCGCGTTCGGCTGGTATGGCCTCGGGATTCCCGTCGGCGCCTTCATCGCCTATGCCGGCGGCGGCTGGATCGTGCAGAATTTCTCGTGGCGCGAAGCGTTCTTCCTCGCCGGCGCGCCGGGACTTGTGATCGCGCTTTTGGTTGCGTTCACGGTGAAAGAACCGCGCGTCGGGGCGGCGAAGCCGCAGCATGGCCAGACGCTCGGCGCGGCGTTGCGCGAATTGGCGGCCAAGCCCGCCTACTGGAACCTCGCGGCTGCGGCGACTTTGGTGGCGTTCGTCGCTTATGGCTTCGGCAGCTTCTACGGCGCGTTCTTCGTGCGCATCCACGGCATGTCGTACGGCGAGCTCGGCCTTGGGCTGGGCGCGATGGTGGGGCTGACCGGCGCGTTCGGCGCCTGGAGCGGCGGATGGGTGGCGGATCGCTTCCGCACCAAAAGCGTCGCGGCGACGCTGTGGCTGCCGGCGCTTGCGCTGATCGCAGCGGCGCCCTTGTTCGCCTGGGGTCTCGTCATCGACGACAAATGGGCCGCACTCGCGCTGATCGCTGCGCCCACCTTCGCCGCAACGTTCTATTACGGGCCGACCTTCGCCACCGTGCAGGGCCTGGCCAAGCCGCAGACCCGCGCCATGGCCGTGGCGATTTTCATTTTCATCTCCAGCCTAATCGGCATGGGCGCAGGGCCGGTGTTCGCGGGCGCTCTGTCGGATGCGTTCACCGCAGCGCACATGCAAGCCAACGCAGGCGCAAGCTTCCAGGCCGCCTGCCCCGCCGCCGGAGAGGCCTGCAGCGCCGCCGAAGCCGCAGGCATTCGCCGCGCCATCCTGATCTTGTCGTTGTTCAACATCTGGGCGGCGGCGCATTTCTGGCTCGCCGCGCGCACGTTGAAGCGCGACCTCAACGAATAGCTATTCCGCAATCAAGCGGTTCGGCGCGCGGATCGAATCCGGCGACTGGTTGAGCGCCAATATTTCCGCAAGCAGCGAAATGACCGACGAGGTGCGGTCGCCGTTCTCGGCGTCGTCGACGCATGCGCCCGAGGCTTGCGCGTCCGCGCACGAGCGCCCGATCGCCGGCCCCGCCCAATAGCGTTCGCCGGCATAATCGACGCTTGCCGCATAAGGCGCGCGGCGGCGGTCGTGCTCGCGCGTGATGCGAAACAGCGGCACGCCCGCGCCGCCGCCGCGCAAGCCGGCGGCGAAGACCGTGATCGGCGCGACGATGTCGTCCTCGCCGCGCATGCTGTCGGCGCGCATCAGCTCGCCGACATAATACACCGCGTCATCGAGCGACCGCAGATGCAGTACATACGTGACGGCGCCGACGATGAAGCGCGGCTCGCAGCGCTGGCCGGCGACGTCGGCGCGGCGCACGGGCTGGGCGGGCGCGTACGCGGCGATCAGGCCGCACACGCCGCGCGCGTCGGCCGGCGCGCCGCGCACCGGCTCGCGGCCGGCGATGTCGCGCAGGAAGCTGCGCGCCTCGCGCACGAAGGCGCAGCCGCGCGAGTCGATGGCGGGCGCGCAATCCTCGCGCACGTCATTGGCTTCGTTGGTGAGGTCGGTCACGCGCGTCTGGCCGTCCGGCAGCGTTTCGATGCGCGTGAGGCCGTCGACCAGCACGAACAGCAAGAGATCGCGCGGCCAGCCGCTCTGCCAATAATGCTCGAACACGTCGGGGTCGGTGGCCTGGAAGGCGGTGCGCGTCAGCGTATCGGCGGAGAACGGCTGCACCGCATAGGTCGGGCGCGAGATGGTTTCACGCTCGAGACCGAAATTGCCGAAGCCCCAGGGCGAGGCGCCCTCGCCCATCGGGATCGAGCCGACGCCGATGTTTTCGCGAAAGCGCAATGACGGCGCATCCTGGATGCCGGTCATCGCCAGATAGAAGCGCGGCAGCCGGTCGCGCGAGCGCAGCACGTTGAGCAGGATCTGCGCCGTCACCGCCCGGCCATAGGCCTCGTTGAAGGCGGCGGCGTCGTCGGCGATCTGCCGCGCGAGGGTTTCGCGTCTGAGGGGAAGCGACGGCGCCGTGCCGCACCCCGCGACGGCCAACGCGATCGCCAATGCCAGATGCCGCTTGCCCATGCGGCGCAGTCTAGCAGGCGCGATGCGCCGGCGCGACGCCGCTCGCTTGTTTCGCGCGCGCATTTCCGCTCAAACCGGGCGATGGATCGTCTGCTTGAAGGCTATCGGCGGTTTCGCGCCGGGCGCTGGCCGCGCATGGCCGACCTCTACGCCGAGCTCGCCGAGGGCCAATCGCCGCGCACCCTGGTCATCGCCTGTTCGGACAGCCGGGTCGATCCCGCCGCCATTTTCGACGCCGCCCCGGGCGAGCTGTTCGTCATCCGCAACGTCGCCAATCTCGTGCCGCCCTTCGAGGAAGGCGGCGGCTATCACGGCACCAGCGCGGCCATCGAATTCGCCGTTCAGGCGCTGCAGGTCGAGGAAATCGTCGTCCTGGGGCACGCACGCTGCGGCGGCTGCGCTGCGGCGCTGGCGCCGGGCTCTGTCGCGCAGGGCTCCTTCCTGGCGAAATGGATCAGCCTGCTGGAGCCGGCGAAGGCGCGGATCGCGCATGTGCGCGAAGGCCTCGCCCCCGCGCTGGAGCATGAATCCATCAAGGTCGCGCTGGAAAACCTGCAAACCTTCCCATTCGTTGCGGCGGCGGTGGCGGCCGGCGCGCTTCATCTGCGCGGCGCGCGCTTCGACATCGTGTCCGGGCGGCTGGAAATCTTCGATCCGGCGATCAACGACTTCGCGCTGCTGCCCTAAATAAGCTTAATTCTTGATCACCCCAGTGTTGTCTGGAATGCGCCGTGCTATGGACCGCTTGCGTCCTTGCACCCGGGGCATCAGGTGCGGCGCTGCGGGGGCCGTTGGGAGACGCCATGGCGGACGTGCTCATTGTCTGTGTGCGTGAGGACGAGCATCAGGCGAAGGCGTTCGCCGACATGTTCGAGCGCGCCGGCCTGAACGTCGGGGGCGCGCCCAGCGCCGACGCGGACCTGCGCCGCAGCGGCGCGGCGGTGGTGATCTGGTCCCAGGCGTCGATCCGCTCGCGCGCTTTTCTCGATGCAGCCCAGCGCGCCGTGAACGCCGGCAAGGCCGTGATCGCGTGCATGATCGATCCGCCGCCGCCGGCGAGCATCAACAATTCGCCCTGTTTCGATCTGCGCGACTGGTCCGGCGACGCCGAGGATCCCGCGCTCGACCCGCTGTTCTTCGCCGTCGACCGCATGGTGACCCAGGCGCGCGGCGCCGGCGCCCCGGCCGCCGCGCCCGATCATGGCCTCGCCGCCGCTGCGGCTGCAGCCACACCGCGCGCGCAAGCGACCGTCGCCGCCGCGCCCCCGCCCTACGCTCGCACGGCCCGCAACGCCCCGCAGCCTGCGCCCGCGCCGGCGCCGAGCTTCGATCCCTCGCCGCGGCAACCCGCGCCGATGCGCGCGGCGCCCGTCGCCCCGGCCGCGGACGTCGTCACAGCGGAGGCGCAGAACTGGAAACAGATCCGCCACAGCCGCAATCCGGAAGATTTCCTCCAGCATTTGGCGCGGTTCGGGCCGGACGGCGCGTTCTCCGAAGTGGCGCAATTGCGCCTGAACGAATTGGAGGCGCAGTCCCAGCCCGCACAAGCGCCGCAGCGGCCCCGCCGCCCCGCGGCGCCGCCCGTCGCCCAGCCGCCGGCGGCGGCCATGCCTGCC
>JANRIR010000055.1:0-3483 GCA_033764725.1 Hyphomonadaceae bacterium | reverse complement strand
CGTCTTGGTCAGGACGTGGTCGCGTGGCACCGGCTCAAGCTCGGGAATGTCGAGCGAGGCGAGAATGGTGCGCAGCTTCATCATGCCGGGAGAGCGCGTCTCGCCGCCCGGCCCGGCGGGGGCTTCGACCGCGTCGCGGGTATCGAACAGCACCGTCCCGCCCTGTTTCATGTAAGTGTCGATGCGCGTGAGCGCCTGTTGCGAGGGCGTCGCGGCGCCGGGCACGATCGGCCAGTAGACGATCGGGAAGAACGCCAGTTCGTCGCGCGCCGGATCAATGCCGACCGGGTCGCCGGCTTCGAGCGCGGTGCGCTGGGCGAGGAAGACCGATAGGCCGGTCAGCCCGGCCTTGCTGATGGCGTCGACCTCGGCATCGCCGGTGATGACATAGGCGAAGCGGGTCTCGACCGTCGCGCGCTTGGCAAAATCCTCGGCGGCTCCTTGGCCCTGCGCTTGCGTGGGCGTGGTCGTGAGCGCCTGCGCGCCAAGACCGAGCACGGCGGCGAGGAACAGCGCCGCGCTGGCCCGGCTGCGCGGAACAAGGCGATAGAACCCGCCGGCGAGCCAGAACACCACCAGGGCGTCGATGAATAGGAGCGCCAGGGCTGCGAGCATGATCGGACCGCGCAAGTCCAAGGGTTCGCTTAACCGGTATGCCTCGATTCGCGCATTTAGCGGTGCAAAATCGATCGGCGCGAGCCGGTCTGCGGGCGCAAGCGCGTTGACCGCCAAAAGACCTTCCGGCGGCCCGTAGAAGCCGGGCGGATGTTCGGGCCGCGCGCGGCCCGCATAGCCTGTCGCCACCGGGCGTGCGGTCGGCGGCGGCGGGCCGAATGCGCCATAGCCGTCGAGAAGGCGGGTCGGCGGCACGACCTCGCGGGTCGCCTGCGCGCCGGTGCTTGCGCCGGTCCCGGCGTCGGTTGCCTCCGCGGCGGGCGCAGTGCCGGCGACCGCCACGATGCGCTTGAGCATGTCGACGAAGGCGCCCGAGATCGGCAGGTTGGACCAGCGGGTGTCGGCGGTGACGTGGAACAAGACCACCAATCCCTTGCCGCGCTTGGCGGCGGTGACGAGCGGCGTGCCGTCTGCGAGCGAGGCCCAGGTGCGCTCGACGAGGTTTGCGTCCGGCTCGGCAAGAACCTGGCGCGTCACCGTGACATCATTGGGGACCGGCATCCCGGCGAACACGCCGTCGCGCGACAGGGAGGCGAGCGGCTGCGGCTGGTCCCAGCTCAGCGCCCCGCCAAGGATGCGGCCGCCACGGCGCAGTTTCACCGGAACGAGGTCGTCGTCCGCGGCGGCGAGCCGCGGGCCCGCGAAACGCACGAGAACGCCGCCGTCCTCGACCCACCGCGTCAGCGCATCCTTCGCCTCGCCGGCGACGGTGCCAACATCGGCGAGGATCATCATCGACAGTTTCTGCTCGATGAACTGCGTGACCGCCTGCGCAGGGGAGGTGCGCTCGGCAAGGCGCACGTCGGCGAACGGCCCGAGCGCGCGCGAGAGATAATAGGTCGAGGCCAGAAGCGGCTGCGCGGTCTCGGCGGTTGCCCCCGTGATCACGCCGATGGCGCGACGGCGCCAGCGCTTGTCGAGAAGCTGCACCGCGCCAGCGGAGCGCTCGTTGACGATCTCGATGCGGGCGATGTCGTTACGGATCTCGACCGGCAGATCGAATTGCGCCTGCGTCTCGCGCGCATCGCCGGCAAAGGCGAAGGTCGCTTCGCCGAGCGGCAGGCCGCGCAGGTCGAGCCCGCGCACAAGGCCGCTCGACGCGCCGTCGGCAGCGCCGCGCAAGACCTTGACGTTGAGAGCGCCGGCAGCGTTCTCGGCGGCGGTCAGCGCGCGCGCCGATGCAAGGCCACCCGTCACGA
Source organism: Hyphomonadaceae bacterium (assembly GCA_033764725.1). Lineage (GTDB taxonomy): Bacteria > Pseudomonadota > Alphaproteobacteria > Caulobacterales > Aquidulcibacteraceae > RI-43. The sequence continues at coordinate 1,609 of JANRIR010000055.1, read as the reverse complement.
TGGTCATTGCCCGCTCGCCGCGCACGCGGGCCAGCCCTTCGACGAAACGCTGCGCCGTGCCGATGTCGCTGCCATCGGAGAGCCAGACGATCTCAACGCCCGGCGCGGCATTGAGGAAACGGGTGATCGCGGGGAGCGCGTCGGCGCGTTCGACCGCGAAGGGCTTGGGCTGCGCGGCCTTGAGGCGCACGCGGGCGGCGCTCGCGGTCTCAAGCGAAATGTCGGCGATGGCGTCGGACAGGGGAATGATGGCGACGCCGCGATTGTCCTGCTCGGCGCGTGCGATCAGGTCCTCGGCGGCGCGCATGCGCGCATCCCACGAGGCGGCGGCGGTGAAGCCGTCGTCGATGAGGAGCGCGAGCGGCGCGGAGCGTTCCGTCGTCGCGATCGGTGGATTCCACAAGGGGCCGGCGACGGCAATGATGACCAGCGCCGCGAGGGTGAGCCGCAGGAGCGTGAGCCACCACGGCGTCCGCGCCGGGGTCTCCTCGCGCGGCGCGATATCGAACAGAAGCCGGGTCGGCGGGAAGTGAATGCGGCGCGGCCGCGGCGGAATAAGCCGCAAGAGGAGCCACAGCGCCGGCAGGCTGATGAGGCCAAGGAGAATGAGCGGCTGTGCGAAGGCGAGCGGAAGCCCGGCAATCATGCGGCGCTCCCGCTCAGGATTGCGCTCGCGCTCAGCCGCGTATGGAGGCCCAGCAACAGCTCGCTTGCGGGCCGGTCGGTGCGATGGATCATGAAGCTCCAGCCCAGCCGTTCTGTCTCCGCCCGGATATCGGCGCGATGGCGCGCAACCCGCGCCTCGTAATCGTTGCGCCAGGTCTCCGCCCGTCCGGCGGTGACGCGTCCCGCGCCTTCCGGCTCGACGAATTCAATCCGCCCCGAATAGGGGAAGGTTTCTTCGACCGGATCGACGATCTGGACAACGTGACCCTTCGCCCCGGTTGATGAAAGCTGCGCGACCATGCGCAGCACCTCCTCGGTCAGCGACCACAGGTCGGACAGCACGACGACCTCGGACAAGGCCGACGGCGCGAAATTCGGCGGCAGGCTCGCCCGTTCGCCGGGATCGTGCACGATCGCCTGCGCGATCTTTTCGATGATGTTGCGGCTCGATGTCGAGCGCATCAAGCCGGGAATGCCGATCCGCTCGCCGCCTTGGACCAGCACTTCGGCGAGCGCGAGCGCGACGACGATGGTGCGGTCGAGCTTCGGCTCTAAGGCGAGCGCCGACGAGAACGCCATCGATGGCGAACGGTCCGGCCAGATCCACACCGTATGCGCGGCTTCCCACTCGTGCTCGCGGACATAGAGATGGCTGTCGCGCGCCGAGCGTCGCCAGTCGACGCGGCCCGCCGGTTCGCCCGAGACGAAGCGCCGATACTGCCAGAAATTCTCGCCCGGACCGGCGCGCCTGCGACCATGCAGTCCGTGAATGATGGTCGCGGCGACGCGCCGTGCTTCGAGGACGAGGCGCGGCATCGACGCGGCGATGGCGCGCGCCTGACCGACCGCGCGCTGCACCGCGCCGGCATCCTCCTGAGATCGTGGGTCGCTGTTCGCCACCCTATCCGATCCGCGATTTGACGTCGCTGACGACCGACGTGAC
>JANRIR010000050.1:0-2330 GCA_033764725.1 Hyphomonadaceae bacterium | reverse complement strand
CTGTTCCTCGAATTCCTCTCGACGCGGCCGCCGTCGGCGGCGTGCGAACTCCTCGGCCAGCCGGTGCACATCCTCTCGGCGCTCGCCGAACGGCTGCGCAAGCGGCGAACGCCCTATGAGGCCGTATTTCGCGCGCTTGTCGCGCTCGCAGCGGCGCGGCCGAAGGACGACGCAGTGACGGCGCTTCTCGCCGAGCCCGATCCGCAACCCGACGATCTCGCCGCGCTCGACAAGGCGTGGGAAGACGCGCCGGTCGAGTTTGGCCCCGGCGCGGCCGATGCCTGCAAGGACGGCATTATCGCGCGCGTGCGCGCTGACCGCCGCCCCGCTCCGGGCCGTTCGGTGAAGCCTGCCGCTCGTCCGATCGTCACTCACACGCGAGGCCCCCATGCGTGACGCCCTCAACCACATCGTGTTCGGCTGGTATCCTTATCTCTGCCTCACTGTGTTCCTCGTCGGCAGCGTGATCCGCTTCGATCGCGAGCAATACACCTGGCGCTCGGGATCGAGCCAGCTTCTGCGCCGGCGCCAACTGATGTGGGGATCGAACCTGTTCCACGTCGGCATCCTGGTGATTTTCCTTGGCCACTTCGTCGGGCTCCTCACCCCCATCGCCGTGTTCGACGCGCTCGGCATCTCGCATACGTTCAAGCAGTGGTTGGCGATCGTGCTTGGCGGAGTGGCGGGCGCAATGTGCCTCGTCGGCATGACGCTTCTGGTCCACCGCCGGCTCTATGATCCGCGCATCCGCAAGACATCCTCGTTCGGCGACATCGCGATCCTTCTACTTCTCTACGCGCAGCTTCTTATCGGCCTCGCCACCATCCCGGTTTCGCTCGGCCATCTCGACGGACACGAGATGGTGAAGTTCATGAACTGGGCGCAGGGCGTCCTCACGCTCCAGCCCGGCGTCTCCGTGCTCGTTGCCGACGCGCACCCAATCTTCAAGCTCCATCTTCTCCTCGGCATGACGATCTTTCTGGTGTTTCCGTTCACGCGGCTGGTGCACGTATGGAGCGCGCCGGTCTGGTATCTCGGCCGGCGCGGCTATCAGGTCGTGCGCAGCCGTAAAACCACGGCGGCCGCGCCCGCGCGGCGCGCGAGCGCCGTCCCGGCGGAGTGACGGCGATGACGTGCGCGGTCCATACGGTGACGCTGCCGAAAGGGCAGGGCGTCAGCGTCAACGGCGTCGCGATTGCGCGCGAGGCGATCGCGGCCGAGGCGCAGCATCATCCTGCGCCGACGCTCGCCGAAGCGCTGAAGGCGGCGGCGCGCGCGCTCGTCGTGCGCGAACTTCTGGTGCAGGAGGCGCGGCGGCTCGGCATCGACGCCGTGCCGCACGAGGAGGACGGCCGGCGCGAACTCGCCGAGGAGGCGATGGTCCGCGCGCTGATCGAGCGCGAGGCGCTAAGCCTCGAGGGGGACGACATCGCGCGCCGCGACCATCGCCGCGCCATCGCCGATTATGTCGCGCGGCTTGCTGCGAAGGCGGAGATAATCGGGATCGAGCTTGCGCCGGGAGAGCCGACGCCCGGCGCGCGGCCGCCGCGGACGGAATTGCCGCAGCCGCAGCCGCGGCCGCAGCCACGGCCGGGAACGGGAGACGGCCTCCTCGCCGGTCTCCTGCGGCGTTTCGACGACGAGGCGGCGGCCGCCGAGACGCTCCTTGCGCTCGGCGACCTTGGCCTGTCGCTGCGCGTGCGCGCGGCGGCGGAACGCGAGGGCGTCAGCGAAGGCAAGTTCGCGACGGCATCGCTTCGCCGCTACGCCGCCGCGGCCGGCGACGAGGAATGGGTCACGCTCCTCGGCCAGATGGGCAAGTCCGCCGATCCCGGCAGCGTGTTTCTGCGTCGCGGCCTCGCTTGGGCGACGATCGCCTGACAACCGCGCGTTAAGGGCACGCCGGGCGAATGTCGCCCGCGCGTCCAGCGGACTTGCGCCGGAGCGCGAAGTCCCCCACAACTCGGTCCGGGTGCGCACCCAGCGCGCCGCATTAACATTGTCCGAATGAGCCGATAAGCCCTTGATGCCGCAAGTGACGCCCGCGCACCGCTTCTCCGTCGCCCCGATGATGGAATGGACCGACCGGCTCTGCCGGGCGTTCCACCGCCTCTTGACGCGGCGTGCGCTTCTTTATACCGAGATGATCACGACGGCGGCGGTGCTGCGCGGGGACCGCGGGCGGCTTCTCGGCTATGACGCCTGCGAACATCCCGTTGTGCTCCAGCTTGGCGGGTCGTCGCCGCGTGAGCTTGCGCAGGCGGCGCGGATCGCCGCCGACTTCGGCTATGACGAGATCAATCTCAACGTCGGCTGCCCGTCCGACCGCG
>JANRIR010000045.1:0-3435 GCA_033764725.1 Hyphomonadaceae bacterium | reverse complement strand
CGCGCCGGTTTTCGCCTGGCGGTAGGCGAGCCAGTCCGCGCCGCTCTCGCTGCGCAAATGACCCTCGTGCATGGCGAGGCCGTCGCCGACGCGCGCCGCCGTCCACAAGAGCATGATGAGCGCGTCGCCGCCCGAGAGGCGGGGCGCCAGCGTGCGCTCGTGCGCCGGCGCCTGCGTCATCGCGTAGATCGCGTGCGGATCGTCGAAGGCGAGGCGCAAGGCGTCCATCTCCTCCGGCGTGCCGACGCGCAAGCGCGGGGCGGGCTTGGATAGCCCCAGCATGGTGTAGTCCTCGCGCGCCGGCATCGCGCCGCCGCGCCATTCGCCGCGCCCGTGCGCCCATATCAGCGCCGTGCGCAGCGTCTGGATCGCCTTGTAGGCCGCATGGGCGCCGCGCGGCTCCAGCGCCTCGTGCATGTCGAGGATGAGGTCCTTGGTCAGCGCCGCGGCGAGCTCGTCGCCGGCGATGGCGCGCACCGGCACAAGGTGGCTGCGGTAATTGACGAGGGTCTTGGCCGGCAGGGTCTTGGCCTTCGCCGCGAGAAAATCGTCGAGCAGCCGCGCCAGTGTGAACCGCGCCGGCGCAGCGCGGCGAATGGCCGATCGCCGCGGCTGCGGCGTCATTCGGGCGTTTGCGAGCGCCGCCCGCGCGGCATCGGTCAGCGCGGCGGCGACGCGCGCCGCCGGCGTCGGCCCCATCGGGCGCGCGCGCGGACCCTTGGCGCGCAGCTCGTCGCTCGCCGGCGCGGCGAAACCCGCGGCGCGCCAGTCGGCGAGCGACAGCGCGGGACCGTCCGTCCACAAATCGAGCCCCTTGAAGCCGCCGGCGCGCAGCGCCGGACCCGGCGACCAGCGATACAGATGGATCTTCGCGTCGGCCGGGCCGACCAGCCGCATCGACAAGTTGGGCGCGTGCTTGCGGCTCATAAGCGATGATCCTTAAAGGCCCATGCGCCGGCGCATGCGCGCGGCGGCGATGGAATGAACGGAAGCGGCGGCATGGCCTGGCAAAGCGCCGCCTGCGGCGGCGGGAAACGCCTCGATCGCCTGATTTCCCGCCGCCGGTGTCGCGTCCGCCGGGCTGGTGGAGAGCCCGGCGAACCAGTCCTTAACGTCGCCGGCCCTGTACCAGCCGCGACGGATGCAGGGGGGAGGGGGCGATCCGCGCGCCGCCAGCCACCGGGCAAGGCTCGACCAGCGCGAGAACCCCATGCGCCGCGCGACATCACGCGCGCGGAGAAACGCGAGATCTTCGACATCGGCAAAACCGGCCATCTGCTGGCGTCCAGTGACTTCAATGTCAGAATTGCTTGCGTTCCACTCAAAAAGCAAGGGCCCGGCAAGTTCCAAATCAAGAAATGGAAACTTTCGGGCATCATTCCTGGGGCGCCAGTTCGCGCGATCGGAGCTGGCGGATGACGACGCCGCGCAGGGCGACGGTTTGGCTGTCGATCAAAATCGGCTTGCGGGCGTCCGGCTCGGTCGACGCCGAAACGAGATAGGGCGGCTCAAAATAGCGGAACACCGTGTCGGCGGAGCCGAGGCGCAAATCGTACACCTGCGCCATGACGATCTGCCCTGGCTCCGGCGCGCGCCGCGTATCGACGACTGCGATGTCGCCGGGCTCGAAGCCGGCGAGGCGCAGCGCGTCCGACGTGATCTCGAACGAGACAATGCGCGGTTCCTCGGCATTATCCGGCGTCGCGAAAAGGCGCGGATCATAATCGAAGCGCCGACCCTCATTCTCCGCCAGGCCGACGAGATCGTCCGGCGGCGGCGCATTGGCTGCGCGCGCCAGCTTGACGATCGTTTCCTTTCGCAGTGTGCGCCCGCTGTCGTCGTCGAGAAACTTGTAGAGGTTCGGCGCCGTCATGCCGGCGCGGGTCGCGAGCTGGGAGGGCTTCAGGCCGGAGCGGTCAAGCACCCCACGCAACCATACAAGTTGTCGTTCTCGTGGCGAAGTCATGGCGATTGCTATCGCATGCGTCGCAACCGCCAGCATTTTGCCTTTGCCCTCTTGACGCCATTACCGAAGCACCATCATGAAAAGTGCCTAGGCAACTCTGCGCCGATAAAAGGAACTGTCAATGGCACCGTCGCCCGCCGCGAATGACGCGCCGCCAGATCTGCTCAGGGTTGAGCGGGCGCGGCTGGCGCTGGACGTGACGCGCGCCGCCCTGTGCGCCGCCGCCGCGGTCAGCGCCACCAGTTATTCCAAAGCCATCAACGGCCGCCGGGGCATCCGCGCCGCCACGGTGCGAAAGCTCGCCGATGCGCTGGAGCGCCTCGCCGCCGAAAAGGCCCTGCTGCGCCGCCGCCTCGATCAAATCATTCGCGAAGAAAGGAACGTTGCATGAGCGACACATTTGACAATGTGCACGAGGCGCGCTGGGGCGAGGTTTTCCCCGCGCCGGCAAAAGCCGCGAGGCCGGTGCAGGTTAAAAGCGAGCCGTCGCGGGTGACGCTCGCTTGTCCTGACAGGAATGAAATTCTCGGCGAGGCGCGCGCCGCCGATAACGACAACGCCGCCGCCGGCGCCGAAAGCGCGGATGGCGCCGATGCGTAGGCTGATCGCCCGCGCCGCTGACGCGGCGCTGTGTCTCGGGCTGCTGGTCGCGCTTGTCTGCGCCGGCCTGTTTCTCGCCAGCGGCGCGACCGCCCTGCTGGCGGCGGTGATCGTGTTCGCGCTCTCTGGTGCAATTTGCGGCGCGATAGGCATGATCGCGCGCACGCTCGCCAATCTCGATGCGGTTTGCGCGGCGCTTCACGCCGCGCCGCCGCAAGCGCCGTGCACGCCGTCGATGCGCGGTTATGTGCGCGACCGCTCCGCGGAAATCGTGAGCCTGCAAATGAAGCGCCTCGAACGCCGCAACGCGCATGCGCTTAAAATCATGCGGCAGGGCGGGGCGGTATGAGCGGCAACAAAATCGCGCGCATCCGCGCCGTGGCGGCGAAAATGATGCAAGCGCTTGAGCTGCTGGACGATGAAAACGGCTACTGCTGCACCGAAGATGTCGCCGAGGCCGTCGCCCTCATGCTCGTGTCAACGCTGCATGGCAACGGTCCGGCGGTGCAAAATGCGCTGCTGAACCAGATCGTCGCGGCGACGAATTTCTACATGAAGCAGCTCCCGGTCGCGAAGATGAGCGTGCAGCAAGCGATTGCGGAGGGCGCGCAATGAGTGAGCAGCATCGCCTCCGGGATTTTCTGGCCGCGTCCGACGCCTTCTGCGCGGCGCCGTGCGACCGCGATGCGCTGGCCGCGCTGGCGGTCGCGCGTCTGCGCCTGCTTGAGGGGGCCGAAATGCCATCCGCCCCATGGACCGGTATGCTGCGCGTCATGGTGGCGCTCGCGACGGCGGCGCAGGAAGCGGCGGGCCGCGAAGACAGGCGCGCCGCGATCGGCGAGGCGCTGCACGCGGCGCTCTGCGCCTGG
>JANRIR010000085.1:0-11541 GCA_033764725.1 Hyphomonadaceae bacterium | reverse complement strand
GAAACGGTTCAAACGTTCCTGACGCTGCAAGGCAAAAGACAAAGCGAAGGTCGAAACGACTCGGTTGCACATCAAGGCGCTCGGAGCGCAATCCGATGGCGCTCTGTCAAAGCTATCAGCCCTGAATCATTCCCACTCGATCGTCCCTGGCGGCTTGCTGGTGACGTCGTAGACGACGCGATTGATGCCGGGCACTTCGTTGATGATGCGGGTGGCGGTACGGGCGAGGAAAGTCATGTCGAAGGGGTAGAAGTCGGCGGTCATGCCGTCAGTGCTGGTCACCGCGCGCAAGGCGCAGACATGGTCGTAGGTGCGGCCATCGCCCATCACGCCGACCGTGCGCACCGGAAGCAGCACAGCGAATGCTTGCCAGATCACGTCATAAAGGCCTGCCTTGCGGATTTCATCCAGATAGATGACGTCCGCCGCGCGCAGGATGTCGAGCTTCTCCGGCGTGATCTCGCCCGGCACGCGGATCGCCAGGCCGGGGCCGGGAAAGGGGTGGCGGCCGACGAACGCCTCCGGCAGACCGAGTTCGCGCCCCAGCGCGCGCACTTCATCCTTGAACAGCTCGCGCAGCGGCTCGACGAGCTTCATGTTCATGCGCTCGGGCAGGCCGCCGACATTGTGGTGGGACTTGATCGTGACCGACGGCCCGCCGATGGCCGAGACGCTTTCGATCACATCGGGATAGAGCGTGCCTTGGGCCAGAAACGCCGCCCCGCCGACGCTTTTCGCCTTTTCTTCGAACACGTCGATGAACAATTTCCCGATCGTCTTGCGCTTCCGCTCTGGGTCGGTGATCCCCGCGAGCGCATCGAGAAAGCGCGTGCGCTCATCGGCATGGATAAGCGGAATATTGTAGTGATCGCGAAACAGCGCGACCACCTCGTGCGCCTCTCCGGCCCGCATCAGGCCGTGATCGACGAACACGCACGTCAACTGGTCGCCGATCGCCTCGTGGATGAGCACGGCCGCGACGCTGGAATCGACGCCGCCCGAGAGGCCGCAGATGACCTTTTCGGCGCCGACCTGCTTGCGGATTCGCGCAATCGCTTCCTGCTTGAACGCCGCCATCGTCCAATCGCCGCGGCAGCCGGCGATGCGATGGGTGAAGTTGCGCAGAAGCTTAGCCCCATCCGGCGTATGCGCCACTTCGGGATGGAACATCACGGTGTAATATTTGCGTGTTTCGTCAACAGCCACGGCGAACGGCGCGTTCTCCGACGTTGCAGCGACGCGGAACCCCTCGGGCAGACGGGTCACGCGGTCGCCGTGGCTCATCCAAACCGGATACCGCCCGCCTTCCGTCCATATCCCGTCGAACAGCGGGCTCGGCGCATGCACCGTCACGTCGGCGCGGCCGAATTCGCGCGCGTGGCCGCCTTCGACGGCGCCGCCAAGTTGGACCGCCAGCGTCTGTTGCCCGTAGCAGATCGCCAGGATCGGCACGCCCAGATCGAACGCCGCCTGCGGCGCGCGCGGGCTGCCGGGCTCGGTCACGCTCGCCGGCCCGCCGGAGAAGATGATGGCGCGGGGCGCGAAGCCCGCCGCCAGCACGTCGCCGGCGCGATTATAGGGGTGAATTTCGCAATAGACGCCGCTTTCGCGCACCCGGCGCGCGATCAGCTGCGTCACCTGGGACCCAAAATCGATAATGAGAACGCGGTCGTGTTCGGCCATGAGGGGAATTGAGGAGGTTTGGACGCGCCGTCAATGGGGGAGCAGCACCCCTTCACGGCGTACGCGTCACGGCCTCGCAGCGGATGCGCCAGGACTGCACCGCGACCGCGCCTTGGGCAGACGCGTCAAGCACATGCCCTTCTGGGGTGCAGCGTTCGAATGCATAGACGGCGCTCGCGCCGCCTTGCGTCACCGTGACCGCCACTGGCCGCCGCGCCGGCGCGAGCGCGGCGCCCTGGGACGGCGCAATGAACGCGCGCCGCCACATCTCGATGGTTTGTTCTCCAGCCGCCCAATTGGTTCGCAGATCGAGAAGCACTGGACCGACCCGGCCGGGCAGCCATTGGCTCGCGCTCGGATCGGCGCCGGTGCGCACCTCGATCACTGCAATATCAGGACCGGTGACGCGCAAGCCTGCGACGTGCGCCAGCGCTTGGCCGTCGACGCTCACCGCGACCTGCACAGCCAGGGGATCGGGCGCGGGCGGCGGGTTCTCCGCGGGCGCTGTGGGGGATGGTGCAGGCGCGCACGCCGCCAACAGGGCCAAAGCCAAAAGACCTGCGCGCATGCCGCACTCCCTCAATGCAGTTTCAGCTTCGGGCGCACGATCTGGTTGACGTGGCCGAGGAAGATCATGAAGGCGCCGCGCACCCAGCCATGGATCGCCAGCAGATGCATGCGATAGAGCGACACATAGACGAAGCGCGCCAGCCGTCCTTCCACCGCCATGCGTCCGCCGACGAGATTGCCCATCAAACTGCCCACTGTCGAAAATCGGCTCAATGACACCAGCGACCCGTGGTCGTGATAGGCGAATTCCTTGAGCGGCTTGTTCTCCATCGCGCGGCAGAGATTGTCGAACACGAGATCGGCCATCTGGTGCGCGGCCTGCGCACGCGGCGGCACGGGCCGCGTTTCGCCGGGCGGCGTGCACGAGCAGCAATCGCCGAGCGCAAAGACCCGGTCGTCACGCGTGGTCTGCAGCGTCGGGCGCACGACGAGCTGATTGTTGCGATTGGCCTCCAGGCCGTCGAGATCGGCGAGCACCGGCGCGCCCTTCACGCCGGCCGCCCATACGCGCAAATCCGCAGGGATGACATCACCGGATTGGAACACGATCCCGTCGGGCCGCACTTCGACCACCGGCTTGCCGGTGATCACCCGCACGCCAAGCGTCTCCAATTCGCGATGCGCCGCCAGCGCAAGCTTTTCCGGCAAAGCCGGCAACAGGCGCGGCCCCGCCTCGATCAGAGTCACTTCGAGACGGGATTCGTCGAACACTTCGAGCCCGTAATGGCGAAGGCCCGCCGCCGCATTGTACAATTCCGCAGCGAGTTCGACGCCTGTGGCGCCCCCGCCCACGATCGCCACGCGGACGCGCGCATCGGCGCTCGGGTCCGCGCTCATCTGGCGCGACACGCGCAGGCACTGGTTCAACAGCCTCTGGCGAAACCGATCCGCCTGCACGCGGCTGTCGAGGAAAATGCAATGTTGCGCCACGCCGGGTGTGCCGAAATCATTCGACACCGAGCCGATCGCGAGCACGAGATAATCATATCGAATTTCATGCGCGCCCATGATCTCGCGGCCGTCCTCGTCCACCAGCGGCGCGATCTTGACCCGGCGCCGGGCGCGATCGACGCCCGCGAGCACGCCGTAGAAATAGCGATACCCCCAACGCCGCGCATGGCTGCGATAGCCGAGTTCATCGAGGTTGGCGTCGAGCGAGCCGGCCGCGACCTCGTGCAAAAGCGGCTTCCAGATGTGGGTGGCGTTGCGCTCGACAAGGATGATGTCGTGGCGCGCGCGGCCGAAACGCGCGCCAAGCCGGCGCACGAGTTCGAGCCCGCCCGCGCCGCCGCCGACGACGACGATCTGCGTCTTCAGGCCCGTCGTCGCCTGGGTCTGGCGCGCAGGCGCCTCGGGAGCGAACGTGCTCGTCATCTAGGCGCGTTCGAACACGGCCGCGACGCCCTGCCCGCCGCCCACGCACATGGTTTCAAGCCCATACCGGACCTCGCGCCGTTGCATCTCATGCAACAAGGATACGCAGAGTCGCACGCCCGTGGCGCCGATCGGATGGCCGAGCGAAATGCCGCCGCCATTGACGTTGAGGATCGCGCGGTCGTCCCAATCCCACCCCTTGAGCACCGCCAGCGCCTGATGCGCGAAGGCCTCGTTCAATTCGACGAGGCCGATATCGCCCCAACCGAGGCCGGTGCGTCGGAACAGTTTCGCGACCGCCGGCACGGGACCGATTCCCATCGTGGCGGGATGGCAGCCCGACGCCGCCCAGCCGACGAAAAAACCCATCGGCCGCAGCCCGAGATCGTCGAGGCGGTCCTCGGCCACAACCAGGACCGCAGCCGCCGCATCGTTCTGCTGGCTGGCGTTGCCAGCGGTGACGACGCCGTCTTTCATCAGCGGCTTCAGGGCGGAGAGCGAGGCGAGCGTCGCGTCGGCGCGCACGCCCTCGTCGGCCGCAACGACGATCGGATCGCCACGCCGCTGCTTGATCGAAAGCGGAACGATCTCAGCATCGAAGCGCCCGGCCTTTTGCGCAGCGACCGCGCGCGCATGGCTTTCCACCGCGAACGCGTCGCCGGCTTCGCGCGAAATCCGATGCTCGCGCGCAAGATTCTCCGCCGTTTCGATCATGCCGGAGATCGCGCCGAACCGTTCTTCCGGCTGGGAGCGCTCGCGTCCGCGCTCAAGGCGATCATAAAGAACCGCGTTGCCCGCCCGCGCGCCGCCGCGCATCGCGGTGGTGTAGTATTCGATGTTGCTCATGCTTTCCGCGCCGCCCGCAAGGACCACGTCGCAGGCGCCGGATTGCACCATCATCGCGGCGGTGGCGATCGCCTGCAGCCCGCCGCCGCAGCGCCGGTCGATCTGCAGTCCGGGAACCTCGATCGGCAAATCCGCCGCCAACGCCGCCCAGCGGCCGATGCACGGCGCCTCGGAATTGGCGTAGCTCTGCGCGAACACGACATCCTCGATCAGTGCAGGATCGACGCCCGCGCGCTTCACCGTTTCGCGGATCACCGCCTCGGCCAGACGCTCGGCGGGGATATCCTTCAGGCTTCCCAGAAATTTTCCCACCGGCGTTCGCACCGGGGCGACGAGGGCTGCGCGACGCATGAGGTCTCCTTGACGCGGGCGTAAGAGGCGCTGCAGCGCCGCTCAAGAGGGCGCACGCCCCTGCAGCGCTTCTATCGCATGCAGGGGCGCGCCGACCACCCCGGTTACAAGCGCCGCCAACAGCTGGGGGCCCGGCCAGAGCCGCGCGGCCGGCCCCGCCAGCGCATCGCGCGCCCAGGCGAAGAGCGCGCCGTCGGATTGATAGGCGGGCGTCAGCGCCCAAGACGCCCACTGATACAGCTGCACATGCCAGCGCCGGACGCGCGCATATTCCGCAAGCGCCGTCGCCAGATCGTCCTGCGCGCGCAGCGCAAGCGACAGCGCATAGGCGTCGAGCAGCGCCATGTTCGCGCCCTGCCCCAATTGCGGGCTGGCGCTGTGCCAGGCGTCGCCGAGATGAACGAGCGCGCCCGCAACGGGCTGGCGCAGCGTGCGGTGCGCATAGGCGGCGAAGACGAAATCGTCGTGATGCGTAAGGCGCTCAAGAAACGGCGCGGTCTCCGGCCATAGGGCGAGCGCCTCGCTTTTCCATGCGTCGAGCGGCCGGGCGCGCCACGCGGCGTAGTCGTTCCGCCGCAGGCTCCAGAAATAGGAAACCTGCGCACCGCCGCCGGCGACCCGTTTGCCGATCGGCAACACCCCCACCATCTTCGCGGCGCGGACATACCGCTGCTCGAGACGATCCTCGCCATGCGCCGCCGCATCGGCAGGCGCATTCGCCCACAACGCGCCATAGGACAGCGGCGGCGCCGGGCGCGACAAGGGCGAGCGCGCGCCCAACGCATCGACCACCAGATCGAACCGCGCGCTGGCGGCGCCGTCGGCGAATGTCAGCCGCGCCTCGGAAGCATCCGCCGTACAGCCCGTCACCGCACGCCCGAAAACAAGCTCGGCGCCGGCGCCGCGCGCGGCGTCGTGCAGCGTGTCGAAGAGTGCGGCGCGGTGCATGCCGAGACCGTGCGCGCTTGGCGCCAACGCGTCGTAGCGCACGTCGAGCGCGGTGACGCCGCGCGGCATGGAGCGACCTAGAAGCCGGCGTATCGGCGCGCCAAGGGCGCGCGCAGGCGCGATCGCGCCGAGCGCCGCCAGCACCGCCAAACCGACAGGCTGGACGATGAGGCCAGACCCCACAGGACGCGGCGCGGGCGCCTGGTCGAACGCGACCACGCGATGGCCGTCCCGCGCCAACAGCGCAGCGCTTGCCAAGCCGCCGACGCCGATCCCCGCAATCGCGATCGACAGCTTACGCACCGGCGCGCCGCAGCCGCGCCACAAAGAAACCGTCGCAGCCGGTCTTCAGCGGCGTGAACTGCACGCCGTGCGCCCGCTTATGGTGTGGCGCGGGAACCGCGTCGAACGGCGCGTGCGCGAAGGCGGGATCGGCGCCCAGAAAGGCTGCGATCTGGTCCTCGTTCTCGTCGGGAAGGACCGAGCACGTCACATAGATGAGCGCCCCGCCGGGCTTGACCAGCGGCGCCGCCAGCGCAAGCGCGGCGCGCTGCTCGCTCTGGCGCATCGCCAGCGCATTGGGACGCAGGCGCCATTTTGAATCCGGCGCGCGCCGCCACGTGCCCGATCCCGTGCAGGGCGCATCGACGAGAACGATATCGGCCTTTTGTTTCAAATCCGCCAAAACATCGCGATCGCGCGCCGGCGCCCGGATCTGCACGTTGCGTACGCCCGCCCGGTCCAGCCGCTCCTTCAGGGGCGCAAGACGTCGTCCGTCGATGTCGAAGGCGTAGATCTGGCCGCTATTGCCCAGCATAGCAGCGAGCGCCAGCGTCTTGCCGCCGCCGCCGGCGCAGACGTCGGCCACCTGCATGCCCGCCTGCGCCCCGCACATCAGCGCCGCCAATTGGCTGCCCTCGTCCTGCACCTCGAACCAGCCCTTCACGAACGCCTGCTCGCTCGCCCACGGAAAGGATCGTCCCTGCGCCCAGGGGATGCGCACGCCGTGCGGCGCATAGGGCGCAGGCTGCGGCGGCTCGGCGAGCCGCGGGCTTTTGGCGAGCGCGGCGATCACCGCGTCGCGATCGGTTTTCAGCGCATTGGCGCGCAGATCGAGCGGCGCGGGCGCGGCCAGGCTTGCGCCCTCCTCAGCCCGCGCGTCGCCGAAGGCGCGTGCGAGACTGCCGTCGAGCCATTCGGGATAATCGCCGCGCACGTAAGGCGGCGCGTCTTGGAGCGTTCCGCCCTTGAGGCGCGCCATCTCCTCTGCGCTTGGGGCTTCAGGCGCGTGCGGATCAGCGCATTGCGCTTCGAGGTCTTCTGCCGACGCGCCGAAACCCCAGCGCGCGGCGCCAAAGACCCAGGCGCGCGGCGTATCGGCCTTGAGCCGCCACGCGCTCGACGCCTTCCAGCGCAGGCTCCCGAACACGAGATCGCCGATCGCGGCGCGATCCTTCGAGCCGGCGAACCGGTGCGTCAGGGCCCAATCCTTGAGCGCGTCTGCGGCGGGGCGCTTGCGCGCCTCCATGTCGGTTAGAACGTCGATGGCGGCCCGCAGCCGCGCGCCGGGACGCACGTCAACGTCGACCAGCTAGAGACCTGGCCAATCCGGCCTGCGCAGTATTCAAATCTGTGCCATCAGCCCCGTTAGAAATGGCCTCGTAATACAGCTGCTCCGCCACTGCAAAACAGCCAATGCCAAAGTATCGGTCAGCGATTAGGATATTGGGACGGTTTACTATTGCGCTGACCTCTGGAATCTTTTGCAGCCTATCACCAAATTCGTACTTTAGCGAAAAAGCAGCAATCAAATCATGTGGCGCTCGATCATCGCAACTGGTGATGCGATAGCGACTAATCTGCAAATACTCTTGCAGCCACGGTGCCTCCGTTTGCGAAAGCGCGTTTGGTACAGGTGCAAGTGCCATCAATGCAATGACTGCGATCGAATATTTGCGGTTATTCATCATGTTACCCGCCCAAGGGATAGTTCGGCGCCTCGCGTGTGATGGCGACGTCATGGACATGGCTTTCGCGCAGGCCCGCCGCCGAGATGCGCACGAAGCGGGCGTTGTTGCGCAAATCCGTAAGCGTCTTCGCGCCGGTATAGCCCATTGCGGCGCGCAGGCCGCCGACCAATTGGTGCAGGATGTTCGCAACCCCGCCCTTGAACGGAACACGCCCCTCGATGCCTTCGGGCACCAGTTTCATCTGATCGGAAACTTCCTTCTGAAAGTACCGGTCGGCCGAGCCGCGCGCCATGGCGCCGAGCGACCCCATGCCGCGATAGGTCTTATAGGACCGGCCCTGGAACAGGATCACCTCGCCCGGCGCCTCTTCCGAACCCGCCAGCAGCGAGCCGATCATCGCGACCTCTGCGCCGGCCGCGAGCGCCTTGGCGAGATCGCCGGAAAACTTGATGCCGCCATCGGCAATCACCGGCACGTCGGCCTTCTGCGCGGCGGCGACTGCATCCATGATCGCGGTCAGCTGCGGCACGCCGACGCCGGCGACGATGCGCGTGGTGCAGATCGAGCCCGGCCCGATGCCGACCTTGATCGCATCCGCGCCCGCATCGATCAGCGCTTTGGCGCCGTCATGGGTGGCGACGTTGCCGGCGATGACCTGCACGCGATTGGAATGGCGCTTCACGCGATCGACCGCCTTGAGCACCAATTGCGAATGGCCGTGCGCGGTGTCGATCACCAGCACGTCGACGCCGGCCTCGATCAGCGCCAGCGAGCGTTCGAAGCCGTCATCGCCGACCGTTGAGGCGGCCCCGACGCGCAGACGGCCCTGCTCATCCTTGGCGGCATGTGGAAACGCTTGCGCCTTTTCGAAATCCTTAACCGTGATCAGGCCGACGCAATTATTCTTCTCATCGACAACGATCACCCGCTCGATGCGGTGCTTGTGCAGCAGCGCGCGCGCCTCGCGCTGATCGGCGCCCTCGCGCACCGTGATCAGGCGATCCTGCGTCATCAGATCGGCGACGCGCTCGTGACCCTCCGCAAAGCGCATGTCGCGATTGGTGAGGATGCCGACGAGCTTCTTCGAGCCGCGCGCCACCACCGGAAATCCGCCGACGCCGCGCTGGCGCTTGATCTCGACGATCTCGGCGATGGGCTGATCGGGGTGGATGGTGATCGGATCGATCACCATGCCGCTCTCGAACTTCTTGACCATGCGCACCTGCTCGGCCTGCTCGGCCGGCGCCAGATTGCGGTGCACGACGCCCAAGCCCCCGGCCTGCGCCATCGCGATGGCCAGCCGCGCCTCGGTGACGGTGTCCATCGCTGCGGAGATGAGCGGGATATTGAGCTGAACCGTGCGCGTCAGCCGTGTGCGGACATCGGCCTCGGCGGGCAACACCTCGGACGCGCCCGGTTCGAGCAGCACGTCGTCAAAGGTCAGCGCATCGCGGATTTCCATGGACGGCTGGTAGAGAGTCGCGGGCGGTTTGGCAAGGTGGGGGTCACCAGATCACACGGCAGCCGAACGCCGCGAAAACCGGGTCCGGCGACGCAATCGGCAGGCCTTCACCATGCGCCTGTGCAATCAGCAAGCGATCCCACGGGTCCTTATGCGACAAGGCCAGCCGTCCCGCGGCGCACGTGTGCGCAAACGAAATCGGCAACAGCGTGAAGCCAGCCGCACGCAGGGCCTGCGGCAGATCGGCCGGCAGAGCCGGCATGGTCTTCCCGAGCGTGCGCTTCAGTTCGATTTCATAGCCGCTGACCGCGCTGACGACGATTGTCGCGTCGCGTTTTTCAATGGCGTTGCGCGCCCGCCTGCTCAAGGCCGCATCACCCGCCAGAAACCAGATCAGAGTGCTGGTGTCGAGCAGCAGGCTCACGCCGCGCCGCTTTCGCCCCAGTAAGCCGGATCATCCTCGTCCAGCGCGTCGGCCGGATTCCAATCTTCCGGAAAAACATGACGCCACATCCCCGCTTTGCGCGCTTGCGCCTCGGGCGCCGGCGCCGCCACCAACCGCGCAATCGGCTTTCCCGCCCGCGCTATGGTGATCTCCTCGCCGGCTTCGACACGGGCGAGGAGTTCGGACAATTTGGCTTTCGCCTCGGCGACATTGACGGCGTCAGTCATCCGCGCACTATGACTAAGTCAGTTGGTCATGGCAAGACATCGCCGGCTTTTCGCAAACCCTCCACTGTCTTTCCGCAACGCTGGTCGAGCAGCAATTGCAGGCGTTTCGCAATTTGGAGGCGCAGGGCTTTGCGCCGCGTCTGCGCGTGGCGGAGTTCAAGGAGCGCGCCATAGGATTGCGGCACGACCTCATCATCCGCCGCGAAGAGATCGCGCGGGGCGCAGCGGCGGAGGCCGCCGTGGCCCAACGCCTCGCGGAATTGGACACGACGTTTCGCCGCGAAGCGCTCGATGCTTTCAAGGAAGCCGATGCGACCGCGCGCGTGCGGCGCGAGGAATTGACGATCGCGCAGGATCGCAATCGCCGCACGCTGTTGACGGTGCCGGCGGCCGGCATTGTGTAGCAATTGCAGGTGACGACGATCGGCGCCGTCGCGCGGCCTGCCGATCCGCTGCTGATCATCGTGCCGGAGGGCGCGCGCCTGATCGTGGAAGTGAATGTGCTCAATCGGGGTGAGACGAAAAGCGAAATGTCCGGGGGACATTTCGCCGTCGAACGGCTTTGTGCGCGAAGGCCAGAGCGTGCGCGTGAAGCTCGAAGCGTTTCCGTTCACGCGCTACGGCGTCGTGCAAGGGCGGCTGATTTTTCTCTCGCGCGACGCCATTGATGACGAGACTTTAGGCCTGGTTTTTCCCGCGCGGATTGAATTGTCGCAACAGCACGTTACGGTAGCCGGACGACGCCGCGCGCTCACCGCCGGCATGGCGGTGACGGCGGAGATTATGACGGGACGACGACGGATTATTGAATTCCTGCTTTCGCCGATCGCACGGCGGGTCGAGGAAGCGGGGCGGGAGAGGTAGGGGGGTGGTTCAAGCGCCAACTAACCAAAGAACACCATGGCCGATCCTGTGGTCGATCCTGTCGATTGTTGTGTTTCTCGGACTCTCGCTGACCATGCTCTGGAGCGCTTCTTTCTTCAACCTACTCAGCTGGGATCGCAATGCGCAGCTGTCAACAAACCTCTACATCACCGTCCCCATAAATGAGCACTTGTTCGAGCTGCTAGGGCAAAGCGCGCACGAACGCTATGCGCAATACTGCTTCGACGCCCCAACTTTTGGCCGGCCGACAATTGTAGATCGGCCGTCCGGATGTACATTTGTAAGACCGCCCCTCAACCCGCCTCTCTGCCCAGCGCTCGAACGCTTGGGCAATTGTACCGCTCTTGAACTGCATGCTGGATTGCTGCGACTACCGGGTGTGAGCGAGTACATCGAAGGCATCACTCAGTACTGCAGCTTTGCAATACAGCGCGGTGAAGCGATAGAAGATGTAGCTGTTGTAGGCTGCGATCCTCCCGGACCAAACTATAGGCTTACTCATCGCGAGCGTACCACGCTCTGCATCATAGTCGTGGCCGATGACAGGTCATCAGCGCAAATGGCGTATGCCGTACGGGGGGGGGAGCGTGTCCAGCATTACTGGTGTGACAGGTTCATTTTTCAGGAAAGCTCGTCCGTCGAAATGGGGACGGTTCCATTTTCGCGTCACTAACGGTCTTTGGCGAGGTGAAAGGTGAATAGGTGAAAGGTGAATGCGGACGGTTCCATTTTTTCGAACACTTATGGAGAGTCTGGTGGCGTCGCCGCCGCGAGCGTTTG
>JANRIR010000083.1:0-4253 GCA_033764725.1 Hyphomonadaceae bacterium | reverse complement strand
CATCGCGCCGTCGGGTCCGCGAACGAGCGCAAAGCCCCGCGCGAGTACGCCATGGTGCGACAAGGCCTCAAGGAGACCCGCGGCGCGACCGATCCGGGCCACGCGACGCTCCGCCCCCGCGCGCATTGCCAACGAAGCCCGTGCACTCAACGCCGCGATGCGCTCGCGCGAGCGGGCGACGAGATCGCGGCGCGCCTGCGCATTCGCCCGCAAGGCGACCGAGAGCCGGTTGGCGAGCGCGTCGAAGCGCTCCCGCCGCCGCTCCGATTGCGCAAGGAGGCTCCGTGCCGATCGCTGCCCAAGGAGGACGAGCGTGCGGCGTTCGTCATTCACCCGACGGTGCAACACATGGGGCGTCAGCCGGCCGATGATGCGCGAATAGGCGGTGTGATGAATTTGGGCGTTGGCGCGCAGCGCGCGCGGCATGCGGTCAGCCGCAATGTCGAGGCGTTGGCGGGCGATGGACAATAAGCCTTCGGCTGTGGGCAGCGCTCGCGCTGCGGCGCGCAGCTCGGTCTGCCGCGCCTCCTGCCCGCGACGCCAGCACGCGAGCGAGCGGCGCGCGAGACCTTCGACCTGAAGCATGAGGTCGGCGCGCACCGGCACGGCGAGTTCGGCGGCGGCGGTGGGCGTCGGCGCGCGGACATCGGCGGCGAAGTCGATCAGCGTCACGTCGGTTTCATGACCGACCGCCGAAATAAGCGGGATCATGCTGTCGGCGGCCGCCCGCACGACGATCTCCTCGTTAAACGACCACAGGTCCTCGAGCGAGCCGCCGCCGCGCGCCACGATGATGACGTCAGGGCGCGGGATGCGGCCGCCATCCGGCAGCGCGTTGAACCCGCGGATCGCGGCGGCCACTTCCGCCGCCGAGCCATCGCCCTGCACGCGCACCGGCCACACGATGACATGGCGCGGGAAGCGATCGGAGAGGCGGTGCAGGATGTCGCGGATCACCGCACCGGTCGGCGAGGTGACGACGCCGATCACCCGCGGCAGGAACGGAAGGAGCTGCTTGCGCGCGGGATCGAACAGGCCCTCGGCGGTGAGCGCCTTCTTGCGCTGTTCGAGCAGCGCCATCAGCGCGCCGAGCCCGGCAGGCTCGATCGAATCGATCACGATCTGGTATTTCGATTGGCCCGGATAGGTGGTGAGCCGCCCGGTGGCGATCACTTCGAGCCCAGCCTCCAGCTTGACCCGCACGCGCGACGCGACGCCGCGCCAGATCACGCCGGCGATCGAGGCCTTGTCGTCCTTGAGGTCGAGATAAACGTGGCCGCTTGAATGGTACTTCACGTTGCCGAGTTCGCCGCGCACCCGCACGAAGCCGTAGGCGTCCTCCACGGTCTTCTTGAGCGCCGCCGAAAGTTCGGAGACGGTCCATTCCGGGGTGTTGATGCGCGGCGCGTCCATGGGCGATGAATACCGCATTCGCCGCACCGGTGGAAACGTCGCCATGGCGGCGAAAAGCCCCTTGCGGGGCGCGCCTGCGGCCGTTACCGACGCGCCAAGTAACGCGAAGGACCGCCACCGCCATGAATATCCTCCTCCTCGGTTCGGGCGGGCGCGAGCACGCGCTGGCGTGGAAGATCGCGGCCAGTCCGCTCTGCGACCGGCTTTTCTGTGCGCCGGGTAATGCCGGCATCGCCAAGGAGGCGACATGCGTCGCGCTTGACCTTGCCGACCATGCGGCGGTGATCGCCTTTTGCGCGAACCAAGAGATCGAATTCGTCGTAGTGGGGCCAGAAACGCCGCTCTGCGCCGGCATCGTCGACGATCTCGAAGCCGCCGGGATTAAGGCATTCGGGCCGACCCGCGCGGCGGCGCGGCTCGAGGGCTCGAAGGGGTTCACCAAGGACCTCTGTCGCGCGAACAATATTCCGACCGCCGCCTATGAGCGCTTTTCCGATGCGGCACGCGCCAAGGACTATGCGCGCGCGCAGGGAGCGCCGATCGTCGTCAAGGCCGACGGGCTTGCCGCCGGCAAGGGCGTCGTCGTCGCGCAGTCCATCGAGGAAGCGCTGGCCGCGATCGACATGGTGTTCGGCAGCCTCGGATCGGCGGGCGCGGAGGTGGTGATAGAAGAGTTTCTGCGCGGCGAGGAAGCGTCATTCTTCGCCCTCTGCGACGGCGAGCACGTCCTGCCCCTCGCCTCGGCGCAGGACCACAAGCGCGTCTTCGACGGCGAACAGGGACCAAACACCGGCGGCATGGGCGCCTATTCGCCCGCGCCGGTGATGACAGAGACGATGACCCGCCGCACCCTCGACGAGATCGTGCGCCCGACCGTCGCCGCGATGAAGGCAATGGGCGCGCCGTTCAAGGGCGTCCTCTTCGCCGGCTTGATGATCACGGCCGATCGACCAAAGCTGATCGAATACAACGTCCGTTTCGGCGATCCCGAGTGCCAGGTGCTCATGCTGCGGCTGATGTCCGATCTCGTGCCCGCGCTCGTTGCCGCGCGCGATGGTATGCTCAAGGAATTCGATCTGCGCTGGTATGCCGACGCAGCGCTCACCGTGGTGATGGCGAGCACGGGCTATCCCGGCGCTTACGAGAAGGGCGGCGCGATCGAGGGGCTCGACGAAGCCGCTTCGATCGAGAACGTCGAGATTTTTCACGCCGGCACCATCGCAGACGGGGCTGCGATCCGCGCCAATGGCGGGCGCGTCCTCAACGTCTGCGCGACCGGAAAAACGGTCGGCGACGCTCAGGCCGCCGCCTATGCAGCGGTTGACAAGATTCGCTGGCCGGGCGGCTTCTGCCGCCGCGATATCGGCTGGCAGGCGATCGCGCGCGAGCGCGCCTCGTGAGAGGTGATCCTTAACCGGGCCTTAAACCGCCGCAATTAGCGTCGGTCATATGCCGCGCCGGGACGGGCCGGCCTTCCGGGGACATCACATGGCGGGGGCAAGGGCACGCATGGCCGAACGCGCCGCGCCCGCGCGTGCCGACGAGCCCGACGACGACGCAATTCCAGAGCCGCAGGATGAGACGGCGGACGGCGGCGAGCCCACCAAGCCGGCGCGCCTGCGCATCGTTCCGCCCGTCCGTGACGAAGCCCCGACCGCCAAGCGCGGCAGGAAAGCCGCCAAGGCTGCCAAGACTGAAGACGAGGACGAGGCGGACGAGGATGACGACGACGACCCGCCGGAGCCGCCGCGCAAGCGCAAGCGCAGCGGCGGAGGCCATGGCGGGCGTGGGGGCGGACGCGGGCGCGGCAAGCGCCGCAAGCGCTCCCGCGTCGGCCGAATCGTCTATTGGGCGCTGGTCGTCGGCCTTTGGGCGTTGATTGCCGGCGGCGGCCTCGCCGCCTATATCGTCCTTCAATTGCCGCCGATCCAGGCGCTCGAAATTCCCAAGCGGCCGCCGTCGATCCAAATTCTCGGCGCGGATGGAGAGACCTTCGCCACTCGCGGCGAAATGGGCGGCGTGGCGGTGCCGCTGCGCGAACTCCCTGGCTACGTTCCCAAAGCCTTCATCGCCATCGAGGACCGCCGGTTCTATTCCCATGGCGGGCTCGATCCCGTTGGGCTCGCGCGCGCCGCCTATGCCAACATTCTTCGCCGCGGCGTGTCGCAGGGCGGCTCGACGATCACGCAACAGCTTGCGAAGAACCTGTTTCTCACCCAGGAGCGCACGCTCACCCGCAAGCTCCAGGAGGCCGCGCTCGCGCTGTGGCTGGAGAGCAAGCACGGCAAGAACGAGATTCTCGAACTCTACCTCAACCGCATCTATTTCGGCGCCGGCGCTTACGGCGTCGAGGCGGCGGCGCAGCGCTATTTCGGTAAATCGGCGCGCAAGCTCACGCTACCCGAGGCGGCGCTCCTGGCCGGCGTCGTCAAATCTCCGACCCGGCTCGCGCCCACTCGCGATTTCGCGGCAGCCGAGCGCCGCGCGCAGGTCGTGCTCGCGGCAATGGCCGACGCCAAGCTCATCTCCGACGCCGCGGCGAAATCGGCGATGACACAGCCGCCGCGCCTCGCCAAGCAAAGCGCGGGCGGATCGTCAGGCTATGTCGCCGACTGGGTGATGGACGCCGTCAACGACCTCATCGGCCGCGTCGAAGAGGATATCGTGGTCGAAACCACCATTCACCCGGCGATGCAGACGGCGGCGGAGAAGGCGCTGACGACCGAGCTTGCGCAGAAGGCCGCGAAGTTTGATGTCGAGCAGGGCGCGATCCTCGCGATGACGCCGCAGGGCGCGGTGCGCGCGCTGGTCGGCGGACGCAATTACGCGGAGAGCCAGTT
>JANRIR010000066.1:0-72501 GCA_033764725.1 Hyphomonadaceae bacterium | reverse complement strand
GCGGTCAGTCCTCATGGCGCCCACCAACAGCGGCCCCCCACCCCGTGGGGGGTGGGTGCCGCCCGCCCGGGCGGGGGGGGGGGCCGCGACTCGACCTTGCAGACGTCGGCGCCGCCGCCCCACCCGTCATGCTGCGCATGACACCCTCCCCTCGCGGGGAGGGACGGGTTTCCTTGCTGTAATTCACAACTATTCCGGAACGCCCAGGCCGTGCGCAATCGGCGCGAACGGCGCCGGGCCCAAATCCTCGCACGCGCCGGCGCGCCAGCGCATCAAGCGGCCCCGCATCGGCGCTGCGATCACCGCATCGTCGGTCGCTTGCGCGCGCAGGGCGTCGGGAAGTGCGGCGATGTCGGCGTTGATCACGATGCGGTCGTAGGGTGCACCGTCGCCGAACCCGTCGGCGCCGTCGCGCCAATGCAGCGCGACATTCATCAGGCGCGCCTCGCCGATGCGGGCGCGCGCGGCGGTCACCAGATCGGCCCAGCGATCCAGCGTCGCCACTTTGCGCGCCAGCCGCGCGATGACGGCGGCCTGATAGCCCGAGCCCGTCCCGATTTCGAGCACGCTGTGCGTGGGCGCAATGTCAAGCGCTGCGACCACGCGCGCGGCGAGCGCCGGGCGCGTCATCGTTTGGCCGTGCGGGAGGGGCAGGTCGCGATCCTCCAGCGCCAGGGACTGCAGATGCGCCGGCGCGAAGTGCGCGCGCGGCGTGCGCTCAATGGCGGCCAGCGTCTTCGCGTCGGTCACCCCGCTTTGGCGCAGGTCCAGAATGAACCGCATCAGGCGCGCGGGATCGAGCGCGCTCACGCCTTTGGCGGCGCGCCGCCGAGCGCTCCCTTCAAGGCGTGGATCGTCTCGCGATGCGTCAAATCGATGTGGAGCGGCGTCACCGAAATGCGCCCTTCATAGATCGCGCGCAGATCGGCGCCCTTCTCCGGGTTCGACAATTTTCCGCGAAAGCCCAACCAATAATAATGCTGCCCGCGCAGATCGGTGCGCCGGTCGGCGTAGACGATATGCTGATCGCGAAAGCCTTGGTGCGTGACCTCCACTTCCGTCACGTCCTCCGGCAGGCGATCGGGGAAATTGACGTTCATCACCACGCCCTGCGGCCAGCCCTGCTTCAACAGCGCGCGCACGATGCCGGGGCCGAAGGTCTCGGCCGTCTCCCAGGGGATGGGCTGCGCGCCGTCGCGGAAATCGCGCGCTTGGCTCAAGGCGATGGCGGGAATGCCCAACTGCATGCCCTGCATGGCGCCGGCGATCGTGCCGGAGAAAGTCACGTCCTCAGCGATGTTCTGGCCGCGATTGACGCCCGACAGCACCAGATCGGGCCGCCCGTCGCGAATCAATTCCTCCACGCCCAAGAGCACGCAATCGGTCGGCGTGCCGCTCACCGCGAAGCGCTTCGGCCCCGCCTCGCGCACGCGGATCGGCGCCGACAAGGTCAATGCGCGCGAGGCGCCGGATTGTTCGGTCTCGGGCGCGATCACCCAGACGTCGTCGCTGATCGTGCGCGCGATGCGCTCGAGGACCGCAAGGCCCTGGGCATGGACGCCGTCGTCATTGGTGCAAAGGATGCGCATGCGCGTTCTTAGCGCGTCTTGCGCGCTACTTCCATGCGCCGAGGATCGCGCCGCCGACCATCGCGGCGAGGATCAAGTGCGCCCCATCCATCGCCAAGAGGCCCGGCTGCTCGGTCCCATAGGTGAAATTGTACATCCTGGCGGCGAAGCTGAACAAAAGGCCCATCCAGAACCCGGTGAGCGCGCCAGGCAGCCAGCCGGAGACCGCGCGCCATTTGATCGTCAGCGACAGCCCGACGGCGATCAGCACAGGCATGATCGGCGATAGCGCCATGCGCCATTCCTCGCCGGCGAAGGCGTCCTTCGAGTAGCCGGACAACGCCATCCATTGCGCTGAGAACAGCACGCCATAGATCAGCGCCCCGATGGCGTACATCGCAACCGCCGCAACGGCGATCGCCCACACATTATGCCCATTGATCCGCATCGGCTGGCCTCCCTGCGCGCTGTGCGATCGCGCGCTTTGGGCGACCATAACAGAGTCGGAGCCGCGCCGTGCGCGCTTCACCGTTTAGGCGAAGCCTTCGGTCGATGCTTGCGCGCGATCAATAGCTCTTCGGCAGGCCCAGCACGCGCTCGGCGATGAAATTCAAGATCATCTCGCGGCTCACCGGCGCGATGCGTGCGATCATCGCTTCGCGGAAATAGCGCTCGACATAATATTCCTTGGCGTAGCCCATGCCGCCATGCGCCAGAACGGAGGCTTCGCAGGCGCTGAAGCCCGCCTCCGCGCCGAGATATTTCGCCGCGTTGGCTTCAGCGCCGCATTCCTTGCCGGCGTCGAACAGCGCGGCCGCCTTGAACGCCAAGAGATTGGCCGCCTCCAACTCCGCCCAGCACTTCGCGAGGGGATGCGCCACGCCCTGGTTCTGCCCGATCGGCCGGCCGAACACGACGCGCTCCTTGGCGTATTGCGCTGCGCGCGCCAGCGCCGCGTGGCCGAGCCCGATCGCCTCGACGGCGAACAGCACGCGTTCGGGATTCAATCCGGTGAGCAGGATCTTGAAGCCCGCGCCCTCCTCGCCGACGAGATCCTCGCGCGGAACCTCAAGCCCGTCGATGAACAGCGTATTGCACTCCACAGCCTTGCGGCCCATTTTCGGGATCGGCTGCGCTTCGATCTTGCCGCGATCGAAATCCGTGTAGAACAGCGACAAGCCCTCGGTCGGCTTTCGGCACTGATCCTTCGGCGTCGTGCGCGCGATGATCATGATCTTGTCGGCGCGCTGCGCGTTCGTCGTCCAGATTTTCCGGCCGGTGATGCGATAGCCGCTGTTTGTGCGCTCGGCCTTGGTTTCGAGGCTCGATGTGTCGAGGCCGGAATTCGGTTCAGTGACTGCAAAGCACGCCTTGTCCTGCCCGCTCATCGCGCGCGGCAGGAAGCGTTCCTTCTGCTCCGGCGTGCCGAATTTCACGATCGGCATCAGGCCGAAAATGTTGAGATGGATGGCGCTCGCGCCGGAAAAGCCTGCGCCGGAACGCGTCACCGTCTGCATCATCAGCGAGGCTTCGGTGAGCCCGAGGCCCGCGCCGCCATATTCTTCCGGCATCGCCACGCCGAGCCAGCCGCCGTCCGCCATGGCGTCGACGAAGGCGTGGGGAAAATCGCCCGTATCGTCGACCTTGCGCCAATAGGGATCGTCGAACTTCGCGCAGATCTTCTCCACCTGGTCCTTGATGGCGATTTGCGCGTCGGTCAGGTCAATGGCGAGCGTCATGGGCTTTCACTTCTTTGGTTTGGAAACGATCCGGACGGAACGGCGCCCAGGCCGGGGACAGCGCCTCGCCGAACACGTGGGCGCATATGATCTCGGCGGTGATCGGCGCCAACAGCCAGCCATTGCGCGAATGGCCGCACGCGACGAGCACGCCGTCGCGCCCCGAGGGGCCGATCAGGGGCGCCCAGTCCGGCGCCATGGCGCGCACGCCGGCCCAGGCGCGCATCGTCAAGGCCAGCGATCCGCCGAAGGCGGCGTTGGCGGCGCGATGCATCTCCTCCACCAGCGCGTGATCGACGGCGGTGTCGGCGCGGTCGAATTGCATCGTGGCTCCGAGCGCGAGGGCGCCGCCGCCGCGCGGGCACAGATAAAGGCCGTCCGCATGGACATTGCCGTGCGGCGCCTCGGGCGCGACGACAAGCGCGACATGGCCCTTCGCCGGGCGGATGAAGGCGAGGGCCGGCGCAAGCGGCTTCAACGCCGCGCAGCGCGCGCCGCCGGGCGCCGCCACGATCACATCGGCGCCGCGCTGGCGCCTGGGATCGAACATTTCACCGAAAACGAAACGGACGCCCGCCGCGCGCGCCGCAGCGATCAGCCCCTCATGCGCCGAGCGCGGATCAAGCGCGCCCTCCGCGCTCAAGGCCACGCCGCAGCGCGCCCAGCGCGTTTCGACCGGCCGCGCATCGGCGCCGAGCGCCTGGGCGGCGGCGAGGAAGGCGAATTGCTCGGCAGGATCAGCCGCGGCGTAGGTTCCCCCCTCGAACCGCACGCTCGAGGCCCACGGCGCAGCGTCGGCATGGGCGCGCCACAGCGCGAAACTGTCGAGGGCGGCTGCGGCGAAATCCGGATCGGGATCGGGCGCAGCGAGCGTCTCCACGATCGGCGCCAGCATGCCGGCGGCGGCGAGCGAGCCATTGGCGATCGCGCGCATGGCGTCTTCGCTCAAGGTTTCGATCACGGTGACCGCCGCGCCCCGTTCCGCCAAACGCAGCGCGCACATCAGCCCGACCGCGCCGGCGCCGATCACGGTGACGCGCGCCGCGCTCATGCCGCGCGCATTTCAGGCGGGCGCGCGATGCGCTCGAACCGCGCGGTCAGCGCATCGTACAATTTGCGTCGAAACGTGTTCGCGCGCGGCAGCGGCGCGGGCGGCACCAGGCGCGCCGGCTTCGGCTCTGCGGCCGGCACCCACAACACCAGCCCGCCCTTCTCCAGCTGGAGCGCGGCGACCTCCGAGGTGCCGCCGGGCCCCTTGGGCGGCATGCCGTTCCAGACGGTGAGCAGCACGTCGGCGCGTTCGATCAGCGCCCGGCCGACCGCGGCGTAGGGCGCAGCCGATCCCCCGCCAAGGGCGGCGACCGCCGCCTCCGGCACCGGGCTCACGCGCCGCGACGCCTTGAGGAAATTGTGAAACTCGCGCACCGAGGCTTCGTTCTCGAAATCGAGAACATAACGCTCCGGCGAAAACGGCAGCGGCGTCACCAGCCGCCAGCCGCGCACCAGCGCAGCCTGTGCCGCCAAGCGATCTGCGCCCTCCGCCAGCGCCGAACACAACGTCATGCGCACCGGGCCGTCGGTCACGTCGCGGCTCGCATCCTCCACCTCGTCGAGCGCGCGCGCGATTTCGCTGTCGATGCGCGGGCGTTCCTGCTCGGGCAATTGGTTGAGGCGATGGCCGGTGACGGCGACGATGACGGTGCGGACGCTCACGAGTCTCTATGCGCTCCATCCAGGAAAATTGAAGCGCGGATCGGGATAGGCGGCCGACACATAACGTGCGCCCGCCGTGCGCCCGATCTCCAACAGCAGCGCCATGTTTGCGGGGTCGCCATTGGCGAGTTCGTCGAGGCGCAGGATGGTCTTGGCGCTGAGCTTGCGGCCGAGCAGCGTCTCCACCGAGGACGGCCGCATGCGCCTGCGCCCGATGCCGAGGAAGCCGCCCTCATAGACGATTTCCGCCTCTTCTTGCGGCGGGGTCTCCGGCGCCTTGCGCGAAGGCCGCTTCAACGCGGCGGGACGCAGCGAGAGATCGACGTCCATGCGCTGGTAATCCAGCAGCGCTACGCCGCTGAAGGGGCGCGCGCGCACCTGCTTGCCGGCGTTCGGCCCGGCGTATTGCACGCCGCGCATGTCCTGGATTTCGGAATCGATGCGCCAAGCGATTTTCGGATCCGACACCGTCTGCATCAGCTTCACCGCCTGCACCTGCGTGTCGTAGATCATTGCGCGCAGCGCCGCGATCGCCTTGACGCCCGCCAGTTGCACGCCTCCGTCGCGCTTGGCGCGCGGCCGGCGCAGGCCGGTGCCGAGGGACGTCATCATCAGCGCGTCGGCGCCCGCCTTCCAGGCGAAGCCGTATTCCGGCGTCAGCGCCGTCATCAGCAATTGCAGGCTGGGATTGTTGTTGGCGCTCACCGCGCCGTCGACGAAATAGCCCGGCGTGGTGGGCACGCGATTTTCATCCCACTCCGTATTGATCGTCACCTCGTCGAAGAAGGTCGGCGCGGCCGCGCTGGCGCGCACGAGATCGATCAGCGGATAATGCGCGTTGGGGATCGTGTCGGAATGATCGGGCGGGTCGAAATACGGATTGTTCGGGCTGTTCGACACCGTCCAGGCCGAGCCGGTGTCGATGCGCTTCATGTGGATGGAGAGGCCGGTCTTGATGCGCTCGCGGTCGCCGAGCAGAACCTGGCCCATCACCGGTTCGAGCGCGCGCACCAGGGCGGTGTGGTCATATTGAGAGCGGAACAGCAGGCCGGATGAGCGGCGGCGGTGAAACACCTGCGGGCCGAGATCGGAATACATCTCGATCAGCTCGGCCACGCTCATGCCCAACGCGAGGCCGGAAGCGATAATCGCGCCCGTCGAGGTGCCGCCGATGAGGTCGTAATAATCCGACAGCACCAGCTTCGGATCGCCCGAACGACGGCGCAGCTCGGCCTCCAGCGGCTCCAGCATGCCCAGCGTCAGGATGCCCTTCACCCCGCCGCCGTCGAGCGCCAGGATGCGTTTCGGCCCGGGTTCGGGCGCAAGGTGCTCGGCCAGCGTCATCGCCATGGCGGTCCCCGTTCTGGTTCCCCCTGCTTTACCGGCATGCGTCCCTCAAAAGAAAGCCAGACCTGCGGGGTCGAGGCCCAGATGAGCCGCCTTGACGCTTGCGGCCAGAAACAGGCCGCCGGCGACATAGACCGCCCCGCCCGCGCCCGCCGTGTCGCGCGCGCGGCGCAGGGCGTCGGCGATGTCGGCGCTGATCTCGACATGCGCGCGCGGGTTGCGCACCTGGGCGGCGGCGGCGATCTCGGCCGCCGGGCGGCCCTTGTGCGGCGCCTGGGCGGCGATGATGCGGTCGAAGGCGGGGGCCAGGCGGTCGAGCATGGCGGCGGCGTTCTTGTCGATCGAGCAGCCCGTGATCAGCACCGCAGGGCGGCCGGCGGCGAGGCTGGCGAACCCGTCCAGCGCCGCAGCGATCGCGGCCGGCGTATGGCCGACATCGATGACAAGGAGCGGATCGGCGCCGAGCGTCTCCAGCCGGCCTGGCCAGCGGACTGCGGCGTCGGCGATGTCGGCGGGGCCAAGACCGGCGTGGATCCGGGCCGCCAGCGCCAGCGCGACGCCGGCGTTCTCGCGCTGATGGGCGCCGGCCAGCCCCGCCGGCGGCTGTGCAGGGTCGGCGAACAGCGTCGACACGCCGCGGGCCTGCGCATGCGCCTCGATCGCGCCGCGCCGCGGTTGGCAGGATTTGCCGAACACGACGCACCCGCCCGGCGCGACCACGTCCATCTTGTCCAGCGCGATGGCCTCCAGCGTGTTCCCCAAAAGCGCGGTGTGCTCCAGATCGAGCGAGACCACCGCCGCAAGGGGCGCGTTGACGAGGCGCGTCACGTCATGGCGCCCGCCGATGCCCGCCTCCCACACCACGAACGAACACGCCCGCTCCTGAAACCAAAGCGAAGCGGTGAGAAACAGCATCTCGAAGGCGCCGAACGCACAGCCCGGATGGGCGCGCTCATAAGACCGCGCCGCCGCATCCGCGCGTGCGCCGCAACGTGCGAAATCCGCGGCGCCGATATCGTCATGGTCGATGCGGAAGCGCTCGCGAATGCTCAGCAGATGCGGCGAGGTGAACAACCCGACGCGCGGCATGCGGCGCATCAAGGCGGCCTGCAGGATGGCGGCGGTGGAGCCCTTGCCGTTGCTGCCCGTGATCACGCAGGAGCGCGCCGCAAACGCGTCCAGATCAACGCCCGCGAGCGCCGCCGCGCCGCGCACGCGCAGCGTCTGATCGCCGGCGCCGAATTTGGGATAGGCGGAGATAGTCATCGCAGCGCCGCAGCGAAATTGGCAGCCCAAATGGTTTCGATCAGATCGAACCGGTCATGCGCCTCGAGCGTCTCGATGGCGGGGCTGGCGTTCGCTTCGATGACGCACAAGGCGCTCAAATCGCCTTCGGCCGACAGATCGAACACGTCGAGCGCGCACAGCCGAAGATCCAGCGCGCGCGCCGCCGTCAGCGCCAGCTGCGCCAAGGCGGGCCTCGCGCCGTCGATCACGCGCACGGCGTCCCCGCCCGCGGCGCGGTTGGCGGGGCCTTCCACGAGAATGCGCATTCCCGCCGCAGGACGATCGCTCGGCGCAAGCGCCCTGCCCTCGGGATCGAAATAGCGCAGGCTTTCCGGCGGCGACGGCGCAGCGCCTGTCGCGCGCTGCTGTTGGGCGGCCAGCAAGTGCGCCAACGACGAGCGGCCGTCTCCAATCAGAAAAGGTTTCGATTTTTCGTAACTGAACAGCGCGCGGTCGTGCAGCACGAAGACGCGATGCTCGCGCCCGCGCAGATAGGGCTGGACGAGAAAAGCGTCATGCGCCCACGCGACGCGCATGAGATAATCCTCGAACTGCGCCGCATCGCCGATGATTTCGGCGAGCTCGCCGCGCGAGCCTGCGTTCGGCTTGCAGAAGACGGGATATGGCGCGCTTTGCGCAAAGGCGCGCGCATCGGCCGGCTCGCGTCCGGGCGTGCGGAACGCGGCGTGGCGCGTGGTGGCGAAAAACAGCCGCGACGGGATCGTCGGCAGGCCGGCCTGCGCCAAGACCTGCGCGGCGAACGCCTTGTCGCGCGCCAAGCCATAGGCGTGCGCGGGATTCAGCGCGTACGGCGTCGCTGCGCCGCAGGCGAAGACCGCGCTGCGCGCCCCGTCGTGCACCTCGAAGAGATAGGCGTCGGCGCCGTCGAGCGAGCGGAACGCGTAGCCGAGCGCCGCCGCCGTGCGGCGGGCGAACCGGGCGTGGCTGTTGCTTCGCGGCGGCGGCGCGGCGGCGTCGGACGCACTCACGGGATCTCGTTAAGGCAGAAGGTTAAGCCCGCTGGGGCGCATCCGCGGGTGGTACCGCCTGTTGGGCTCGAACCAACGACACCCGGCACCACAAGCCGGTGCTCTACCAACTGAGCTAAGGCGGCGCACAGGCGCAGGCATAGACAGCGCAAGGCCCCGATGCAAGCGGCTGCGACGCTCAGCGCCGGCCGGTATAGAGCCCGACGCCCGGGTCGGTCAGCCACAGGTCGGCCGGCGGCGCGCCGGTCTGCCAGAACACGTCGATCGGCATGCCGCCGCGCGGATTCCAATAGCCCGCGACGCGCAGCCAGACCGGATCGATCGCCGCGATGATGCGCTTGGCGACGTCGATCGTGCAGGCTTCGTGGAAGGCGCCGTGATTGCGGTAGGATTGCAGGAGCAGCTTGAGGCTTTTGGATTCCACGATCCAATCGCGCGGGGCGTAGTCGATGACGAGCACGCCGAAATCGGGCTGGCCGGTGACCGGGCATATCGAGGTGAATTCCGGCGCGGTGAAGCGCGCGCAATAGAGCGCATCGGGATGGGGATTGCGCGCGCGCTCCAGCACGGCCGCCTCAGGGCTCGCCGGGATCGCGCTCGCCGCGCCGAGTTGGGTGAGAGAGTGTGTCATCGGGCGTCTGAGGCGTCAGGCGGGCATCTAGCACGCCGCCTGCGGTCGATGCGAGCGTTGCTTGAAGGCTTAGGCCGCGCAGACGTCGTTCGCGGCGATGCGCCCGGAGGGAGCCAGGGCGGCAAGCGCAGCATAGAGGCTCGACAGGGACAAGGGCTTCTCCACGTGGGCGTCGCACCCTGCGGCGAGCGCCTGGGCGACGCGCGCCTCGCTGGCGTTCGCGCTCAGCATGATGATGGGCGTACGCCGCCACCCTTGCTGCGCCTCGACCTTGCGCATCAGCCGCGTCGCGGTGAAGCCGTCCATCCCGGGCATCTGCATGTCCATCAACACGGCGTCGAAGCGCCGCGTGGCGAGCGCTTCCACACCCTCGCGCCCGTCGCTCGCCAAAATGACCTCGCAGCCCCAGCTGTCCAAAATGAGAGAGGCCACACGCTGGTTGGCGATGTTGTCCTCGACCACCAGCACCGAGAGCCCTGCAAGGCTGCCCGCCTCGATGTTCTCGGCCGCTTCCTCCAGCACGATCGGCTCGCATTCCTGCAGCATCACATGGAATGTGAAGATGCTGCCCCTCCCGGGCTGTGACGCCGCAGTCAACGACCCGCCCATGAGACGCGCAAGACGTCGGGCGATGGAGAGGCCGAGACCGGAACCGCCATAGCGGCGATTGATCGTCACGTCCGCCTGTTCGAATGGCTCGAAGATTTTCTCGGCGCACGCCTGATCGAACCCGACGCCCGTGTCGATCACGCAGAACTCGACGCCATCGTCCCAAGCGGAGGCGGTGATGCGCAGCTCGACGCTGCCTACCTGCGTGAACTTGACGGCGTTCGAAAGCAGATTGAGGACGATCTGGCGTAAACGCGTGGCGTCGCCCAGCCGATGGCGCCGCCCGCCCAACTCGCAGATAACGTCGAAAGCGAGACCCTTGCTCTCCGCCTGGTCGCGCACGAGCGCAGCAACCACCGCGACCTCCCGCTCGAGATCCATAGGCTGGACATCAAGGCTCATCGCACCGGCGTTCATCCGGCCAAGATCGAGGAGATCGGAAACGAGACGGTCAAGCGTTTCGCCAGCGCCCTGGATTAGGGAGACCATTTCGCGTTGGCGCGCGTCGAGATTTGTTTTGCCCAAGAGAGCGGCCATTGCAGAAACGCCATTGAGCGGGGTGCGGATTTCGTGGCTGATGCTCCCCAAAAAGAGTTCCTTCGCCTCCTGGGAAGCGCGCGCCTTGTGCTCCAATTCCTTGCGATCCGAAATGTCGGAGGCGATCTTGATGATGCGGTACGGACGCCCGCTCAGATCGAGCACCAAACTGTACGTCGCGTGCAGCCAGAACGGGTCGCCGGATTTCTTCACGCGCTTGAATTCGGCGGTTTTGAACTCTCCGCGGCGCAACCCGTTCCAGAAGGTGACGTATTCCAAACTCTTTCGGTATTCCGCATCGACAAGCACGCTATGGTGACGCCCAATCAATTCATGGCGCTCATAGCCCGTCATGCGCAGGAAATTCTCATTGACCTCGCTGATGACGCCGTCCAGCTCGAACTCCGCCACCCCCTGGGTGTGCTCGATCGCGGACATGCGCGCCTGATCGCCGATATTGCGCAGTTTGATCTGTGTGACGTCCATCGCCACTTTGACGATCTTGTGGACCACGCCGTCGGCGTCATAGAGCGGGGTGTATGTTCCTTGAACCCAGACTTCGCGCCCATGTTTGCCGACGCGCCGAAATTCCGCAGCCTGATACGCCCCGGCGGCGAGCCGCTGCCAGAACACGCGATGCCGTTCCTCGCTCACCTCGAGCGGATCGACGAACATTTCGTGGTGACGCCCGATGACTTCGTCGCGCTCGTAGCCAAGCATGGCTAGAAAGTTGCCGTTGGCCGAGACGATTTCGCCCATCGGCGTAAACTCGACGATCGCCAGAGAGCGGTCGAGCGCAGCGAGTATGTCAGCGTTGGCGTCGTGAGCGACATGGACCATAGCCATCCCGTACGAAAGCGGGACACACTATCTTGCACAGTGGTTACGCAGTCCCTAACGCGCAAATGCCTTAAGATTGGGCGGCCAAAATCTTGTCCTGCGTGCGCAGATCGAAATCGCTGGCGTCGTGGCGTTCGTGCAATTGGCTGGCGGGATCGCCCATGACGCGATTGACCATGCGGCCGCGTTTCACGGCAGGACGGTCGGCGATCTGGTCGGTCCAGCGGATGACGTTCTTGTAGCTGTCCACCTGCAGGAACTCGCCGGCGTCATAGACGACGCCTTTCACCAGCGCGCCATACCAGGGCCAGATCGCCATGTCGGCGATCGAATACTCGCGCCCCGCCATGTAGTCGTTGTCGGCGAGATGACGGTCGAGCACGTCGAGCTGGCGCTTCACCTCCATGGCGAAGCGATCGATGGCGTATTCGATTTTCGTCGGCGCATAGGCGTAGAAATGGCCAAAGCCGCCGCCGAGAATGGGTGCT
The DNA here is from genome assembly GCA_033764725.1 of Hyphomonadaceae bacterium. Taxonomy (GTDB): domain Bacteria; phylum Pseudomonadota; class Alphaproteobacteria; order Caulobacterales; family Aquidulcibacteraceae; genus RI-43. The sequence continues at coordinate 60,753 of JANRIR010000066.1, read as the reverse complement.
GCGCCCATCTGCCAGAACAGCCACGACCGCGCTTCGGCGCGCGCCTGCGGCGCGGTCGGCAGGAAGGCGCCGCCGAATTTCTCGGACAGATACATCAGGATCGAGCCGCTCTCGAAGACGCGGATCGGTTCGGGGCCCGAGCGGTCGACCAGCGCCGGGATTTTCGAGTTCGGATTGGCGGCGACGAAGCCGGAGGAGAATTGCTCGCCCTGCATGATCTGGATCAGCCAGGCGTCGTACTCGGCCCCCGCGTGGCCCAGCGCCAGCAATTCCTCCAGCATCACCGTGACCTTCACGCCATTCGGCGTGCCCAGCGAATAGAGCTGCAGGGGATGCTTGCCGACGGGCAGGTCCTTGTCGTGCGTGGGGCCAGCGATCGGACGATTGATGCTGGCGAAACGCCCGCCGCTCTCTTTGTTCCAGGTCCAGACCTTCGGGGGAACATAGTCTGCGGCGTCGGTCATCGTCGTCTCCCATCGCTCTTCGCCGGCGGGAGCGTCACGGCGCGCATCCCCCGTCGCACGCCGGCGGCGCGTCGCCCGGGGACGTGGGGGCGCGCGGCGACCGAAACAAGGCGCAGCGCCGGCCGCCCGCCGGTTTTGCTGGCCTCGCCGCACGGAGCCGCTACATCAGCGGCCATGAGCACCGCCGTCACCGCCGCCGTCCTGCTGATCGGGGATGAACTCCTCTCCGGCCGCACGCAGGACGTGAACCTCCAGATGATCGCGAAATTCCTGGCCCCGCTGGGGGTGCAGGTCGCCGAGGCGCGCGTCGTCTCCGACGATCCCGCGCGCATCGCCGCCGCAATCAACGCCCTGCGCGCGGCGTACGATTATGTGTTCACCACTGGCGGCATCGGCCCCACCCATGACGACAAGACCGCCGACGCGGTGGCTGCGGCGTTCGGCGTCTCCATCGATGTCCGCGAGGACGCCCGCGCCATCCTGGAGGCGCACTACAAGACGACCGACCTCAACGAAGCGCGCCTGCGCATGGCCCGCATTCCGGAGGGCGCGAGCCTGATCGCCAATCCCGTGTCGAAAGCGCCGGGCTTCCAATTGGGCAATGTGTTCGTGATGGCGGGCGTGCCCTCGATCACCCGCGGCATGCTGGAGGATGTCGGCCCGCGGCTCACAGGCGGAGCGGTCGTGATCACGCGCACCATCCGCGCCGCGGGCGTGCGCGAGGGCGACCTTGCGGCGCGGCTGAAGGCGATCGAGGACGCCCATCCCGGCGTGTCGCTCGGCTCCTATCCCTGGTTCCGGCCGGACGGCTACGGCGCGCATCTGGTGGCGCGCGGCGCCGATGCGGGCGCGGTGGCGCATGCGGCGGACGCGATCCTCGCGCTGGCCCGCGATCTGGGCGCCGAGCCGGAAGAAGTGGACGAGCCCAAGGCCGAGGGCGCATAGATCGCCGCCGACGCGGACGTGGCGAAACGGTAGACGCAGCGGACTTAAAATCCGCTTCCTGGAAACGGGAGTGCGGGTTCAAGTCCCGCCGTCCGCACCAGAGCGGGCGCGCCGTCGGGAAGACTAGGCCGCAACGGGGGAGACGGTCATGAGCGAAGACGTCCAGTTTCTGGTCAAGCGCGGCGCCATCGGCGAGGCGCACGTCGCCCGTCCCGCCCTGCCCGCGCTCGCCCCGGGCCAGGCGCTGTTGCGCGTCGATGCATTGGCGATCACCGCCAACACCGTCACCTACGCGGCGTTTGGCGAGATGATGCGCTATTGGGATTTCTTCCCCAGTGACGCCGAGGGTTACGGCAGACCGCCAGCCTGGGGCTTCGCCGACGTGATTGAAAGCAACGCAGACGGCGTGTCCGTCGGCGACCGCTTCTACGGCTATGTGCCGATCGGCGCCCACCTGATCGTGGCGCCGACGCGGGTGAACGAGGGCGGCTTCGTCGACGCGAGCGCGCATCGCCAGCATCTGGCGCCGGTGTACAATGGGTATTTCCGCGTCCCGAAAACCGACGCCGAGGCCGAAGCGCTGCGCATGCTGCTGGCGCCCCTGTTCACCACCTCGTTCGTGCTCGACGCCCATCTTGCGGAAGCCACCCAATTCGGCGCGGAACGCGTCGCGCTGTCGAGCGCGTCGAGCAAAACGGCGATCGGGCTGGCGTTTCTGCTGCATCGACGGGGCGTGCCGGTGCTCGGGCTCACCTCGCCGGCCAACGTCGCCTTCTGCCGCGCGCTCGATATCTACAGCGACGTCAAAACCTATGGCGAGGTCGCCGCTCTCGACGCTGCGCCCACGGCCTATGTCGATTTCGCCGGCGCAGCCGCGTTGCGCACGGCGCTGCACAGGCGGCTGGGCGCTGCCCTCGTCAGCGACACTATTGTCGGCGCCACGGATTGGAGCGCCGGCGGCCCGACGCCCGACGATTTGCCCGGCGCCAAGCCCGCGTTCTTCTTTGCGCCCGACGTGATCAAGGCGCGCGTCGCCGAATGGGGACGCCAGGCCTATGAGGACAAACTCGCCGGCGCGTCCTCCGCCTTCACCGCCTTCGCGCGCGGCTGGCTCAAGGTGCGCCGCATCGCCGGGCCGGACGCCGTGCGCGCCGCCTGGCGCGACGCAGTCGCCGGCGCCATCGGGCCGGAAGACGGCGTTATCGCCAAGCTCACGCAGGCGTGATCGCCGGCCTCTTCCCTTTCAAATCGACGCACCCTAGCTCCGCGGCACCTTAACCGGTCCGGGCCCCTCTGGCGCACGCGGCGGCGTGCGCGATGTCGGATCTCCCCTGATCCCGCGGCCTCGCGGGGTTTGAGGCGCGCACGCGGCGCCGCCCAGACCGCAAGGGACCTCCGCGATGGAGATATTGACGCTCGTGTACGCCGGACAGCCGGTGTGGCTGTGGCTCGCTTTTCTGAGCTTCATCGGCGTGTTGTTGTGGCTCGATCTCGGCGTCCTGAACAACAAGGACGGGGTGGTCTCCGCCCAGAAAAGCGCGATCATGTGGGCGTCGTTCGCATCGCTTGCGGTGCTGTTCGGCGCCTATGTCGGTTTCGTCTACGAGCCCGATCCCGCCTATTACGACAGCCCCGACAATCTCAACCAGCAGGCGGTGATCCAGTATTTCACCGGCTATCTGCTCGAGACGGCGCTCGCCTTCGACAACATCTTCGTCATCTCGCTGATCTTCACCTATTTCGCGGTGCCGCGCGAATATCAGCATCGGGTTCTGTTCTGGGGCATCATCGGCGCCATCGTGTTCCGCGCGATCTTCATTTCGCTCGGCTCCGCGGTGGTCAATGAGTGGACCTGGGTGCTCTACATCTTCGCTGCGTTCCTGATCTACACCGGCTGGAAGATGGTGTCGGGCGACGGCCACGACATGAAGCTCGAGGACAACAAATTCCTCGCCTTCGTGAAGAAGCGCATCCGCGTCACCGACGACATCCCCAACCACAATTTCTTCGTGCGCCGCATCGATCCCAAGACGGGCAAGCTTGCGCTGTTCGCCACGCCGCTGTTCCTGGCGCTGATCATGGTCGAGGGCGCCGACATCGTGTTTGCGATCGACAGCGTGCCGGCGATCTTCGCAGTCACGCGCGATCCGTTCATCGTCTACACGTCAAACATCTTCGCCATTCTCGGCCTGCGCTCGATGTATTTCATGCTCGCGGCCGCGGTGGAGCGCTTCCAGTACCTGAAATACGGGCTCGCGCTCGTGCTGGTGCTGATCGGCGTCAAGATCATCTGGAATTTCGGCCTGTCGAAGAGCCTCGATCTCGTGCCCTATCTCGAACCGCACTGGTCGCTGGCGGCCACGGCGGGGCTGATCGGCGGGTCGATGGCCTATTCGCTCTGGCGCACGCGTAAGACCGCGTAAAGCGCGCGCGCCCCTCCGTCCGCTTCGCGGCCACCTCCCCCGTAAACGGGGGAGGAAAGAGGCGCAGTTTGCTCCCCCGTTCACGGGGGAGCTGTCACGCGGCACGCGTGACTGAGGGGGCGAACGCGCGCCCGCGCCTCACACCGGGATGGTGATGTGTTTGCCGCCGAACACCGCCTGCCAGCTTTCGATCTCGCCGACGACGACGTCGTCGATCGCGTGGGCGAGGCGCGCGACGACCTCGTAATCGATGTCGGCGTCGCTCAGGCGCAGAAGCGCGGCGATGCGCGCGGCGATCGCGTCGAGCTTTTCGGCGGCGACCTCCGAGATTGAGGAGAACCGCTCGAAATCGCCGAAATAACGCACGCCGGCGATGGTGGCGCCGAGCAGCGGCAGCACGACGCCAAAGTAAGTGAACTGGCTCGTCTGGCGCGGCGACACCAGGCTTCCGACGCCCGGCAGCATTTCGACGCCCTTCAGCGTCACATACCCGGCCACCACGACGATCGCGCAGATGAACAGCGCCATCGACAATTTATCGAGATTGTCGTGCACGTTGCGCAGCCGCTTGGCCTTGGCGAGGTGATAGTCGCGCTGCGACACCACGTGCGGCTGCAGCACAAGCTCCAGCGCGGCGCGCAGAAAGGCCGGCGTCACCGTCGCGCGCGGCAGGCCGATCTCGCGCAAGGTCTGGCGCGCATACCATTCCGGCCAGGACGTCTCAACGCCGCGCGGCCAGCGCCCCGCGGGCCGCGCCACCCCAATCGCGAGCAGGATCGGATTGTGGCGCAGATATTCCGCAACGCGGCGCGATTCGAACCAGCGTCCGTGCCAGCGGCGTTTGCCGCCGATCTGCGTGACCAGCACGATGGCGCACAGCATCGTCAGTTCGAAAATCGCGAATTCCGGTTTTTCGTAATAGGTGAAGAAGGGCATGTAGGTCAGCCCGCCGACAGCCGCGACCGCCGACAGCGCGAAGTTCAGGATCATGCCGCCGCGATAGGCGTCCGAGAGATGCGTGGAGATGCCGTCCGCGAAGGCGAAGCGCGGCGCGATGCTGTTGCGCAATTGCGCAACGAAATCCTCCGCGAGTCCCGGCAGCGCGCCGATGCGCGCCATCAGGTCGCGCCAGGCGCCGTCGGCGATCTGATCGGGCCGCGCATAAGTCTGCGTCAGGCTGCGGAACGGATTGCCGCTTTCGCCGAACATCGCCTCGATGCGGCGATAGCCGTGCCACAAGCGGTTGCTCTTTTCGGGCCACGCCTCCTTGAGGAACTCCGCCATGCCGGCCGAAGCGTGCGCATCGCCGTGCCCGGGCGGACGATCGGCGCGCAGCGCGTCCTCCACGATCCGCGCCAGTGCGGCCTCCGGCTCGCTGTCGCGGCGCGCGGCGTCGAGGTCGGCCAGATCTTCCGGCGTGCGCAGGATGCGCCACACCTCCGGCGCGTCGGGCCGGATCCACGCCACCGGCACGCCGCTCTCGAGCGCTGCGGCGATGGTGTGGCCGGTGCCGCCGAAGCCGGTGCGGCTGACGCCGTCCCATAGCGCGATCAGAAGATCGGATTGCTCCACGATGACGCGCGAGGCCAGCGTGTAGCGGTGCGAGGTCTCCGCGGCGAACGCCGCCTGCGCCTCGCCGTCGCCGTGCGCGCGCTGGCGATAGAGCCGTTCGATCTGCGCGTCACGTTCGGCCAGCGCGAAGACTTGCGCTTTGGTTGCATAGTCGAAGAAACGATCCACCGCCGCGAAGGCTGGGTCCGGGGCGCCGGCGCCGTCGGCGCGCGCCTGTGCGTGCGCGAGGGCCGCCGCGGCCGCCTCGCCCTGCCAATCCTCGGCGGTGGCGCCGGCGAGCGCCAACCCGAACGGCAGCGGCGCGACAAGCTCCCAGCCGCAGGCCAAGGCCGCGTCGGCGCAGAATTGATCGGCCCCGTCGGCAAGCATCGAATGCAGCCGCGGCGGCGAACTGGAGAAGGTTTTCGCACGCGCATCGATCTGCGCCAGCAGCGCGGCGAGGCTTGCGCGCACGGCCGCCGCCTGCGTCTGCAGCCCGGCATGGTTCAGCCGATGCCCGGTGACGCCGACGCAAAACCGCGCCACGGGCGCCGGCGGCGCTTGCACTGTCGTCACGCTGCTCCCCCCGAGCGTGCGCGGCATTGGCCGGCGCACGCGCCAATCCATGCGCTGCGCCAGCGTTGCGCTCAAGCCCGCTTCCGCCCTACCGTCGCCGCCGTCGCACGCGAGCGCGCGGCCCGCCCGGGGGGGCCCATGCAGACCCAGCGCAAGCGCTACCGCGCCTTTATCAGCTACAGCCAGCGCGACATGACCACCGCCCAGCGCCTGCATCGCGCGCTGGAGAATTACCGCGTGCCGCTCGGCGTCGCGCCCGACGCGATCCAGTCGAAGCGGCGGCTGTTGGGAAAGTTCTTTCGCGACACGGAGGACATGAGCGCCGCCGCCGACATCAGCGCCACGGTGCGCGGCGCGATCGAGGATTCCGAAAGCCTGATCGTGGTGTGCTCGCCGCGCTCGGCCGCTTCGCGCTGGGTCGACACCGAGGTGCAGCATTTCCGCCTCACCGGCCGGCATGATCGCATCTTCGCCGTCATCATCGAGGGAACGCCCAACGCGCAGAACCCGGCGGAGGAATGCTTTCCGCCGTCGCTGCGCCTCGACGCCGGGCCCGATCTGCATCCCGACGACATGCCGGTCGAGCCGGTCGGGATCGATCTGCGCATCGACGGGATGCAGCGCGTGTGCGCCCGCATCGCCGCCGGCCTGCTCAATGTGCCGTTCGACCAGCTGTGGCAGCGCCGCCGGCGCGAAGCGATCCGGCAATGGTGGATCCGCGGCGCGCTTGCGGCGCTGGCGGCGCTGTGCGCCGGCGGCGTGGTGGCGGGCGTGCAGAGCGGTGGCGAACGGCGCGTGGCGGCGGCGCGCTCCGACGCCTTCGCCAATCTCGCCGCCAGCGCCAATAGCGCTGGACAGGCCGATTCCGCTGCGCGCCTGGCGCTGGCCGGCCTGCGCGGCCACGACGCGCCGCTGCGCGCCTTCGATCCCGTGCATGCGCGGGCCGAGCTGATGCGGGCTCTTTACGGCATGCAGGCCGTGGGCGTGACGCCGGTGCAGGGCGGCGCGCTGTATGGTGCAGCGTTTCTGCCCGGCGGCGCGCGCTTCGCCGCCTGGGGGCGCGACGGCGCCTTGACGCAATGGGACAGCGCGAGCCTGCGTCAGGTGCGCACGTTCCAGGGCCACGCCGCGCCCGTTTGGGCGGCGACGTTCAGTCCCGACGGCGCCTGGGGGGCGAGCGTCTCGGAGGACGGCGCCCTCCGCCTCTGGCCGATGGGGCGCGACAGCGCGCCGCTTGCGCTGGCCGAGAGCGGGACGTCGGCGGCCTGGATCAGCTACAGCCCGGACGGCCGGACGCTGGCGACGCTGACGACCGACGGCGCGGTGGTGCTGCGCACGCCGGACGGCGCGGTGCGGGCGACGCTGCGCGACCATGAGGGCGCGCTCGACCATGCCGCCTTCAGCGCCGATTCCAGCGCGCTCATCGCCGGCGGCGACGATCGCATCGCGCGCATCTGGTCGATGCCGGACGGGCGCCTGCGCACGCGGCTGCGGGCCGCGGGCGGGTCGCTGCGCGCGGTCGCCTTGAGCCCGGACGGGCGTTTTGCAGCGACCGGCGGCGACGACAATCTGTTGCGCCTGTGGGACGCGCGCAGCGGCCGCCTGCGCGCGACCGTGCGCGCCTTCAACGCGCCGGTGGGGCAGATCCAGTTCAGCCCGGACGGCCGCACCGTCGTCGCCGGCGACGATGCCGGCTATCTCTACGTGTTCGACGCGGCCGGCGGGCGCCGCTTGTTCGAACTCGTCGGGCCGCTCGGCGCCATCTGGGGCGTGACCTACAGCGCCGACGGCGCGTTGATCGCGGCCGCTTCGGAGGACTCCACCGCCCATGTGTGGGATGCGGCGAGCGGGGAGCACATCGCCGCTTTTGTCGGCCATCGCGGCCCGGTGGGCGCGGTCGCCTTCAGCACCGACGCCGACACGCTCTTGACCGTATCCGACGACCGCACCGCCCGGCTGTGGCGCGTGCGCGCGCCGGCGCTGCAAGGCGCGCTGCGCACGGGCGCGCCGGTCGAGCGCGCCATGTTCGACCGCGCCGGCGCGCGCGCGCTCACCGCCTCGGACGACGGCGTCGCGCGCATCTGGCGCGTGGCGGACGGCGCGCTGATCGCCGCGCTCGACGGCCATGACGGGCCGCTGCGCGCGGCGGGCTGGAGCGCGGACGAAACCCGAATCGTCACCGCGGGCGTCGATGGCAAGGTGCGGATCTGGGACGGGGAAAGCGGCGCGCCGATGGTTGAGTACGCGGGCCATGTCGGCTCGCCGACGCTGGCGCTGTTCACGCCGGACGGCGACGACGTCATCTCCGCCTCGAGCGACGGCGACGTGCGCATCTGGTCGGCCGTCGACGGCGCCGAGCGCGCCGCGCTCCTCGGTCATGACGGCGCGGTCGCCGCCGCCGCGCTCGATCCCAGCGGCGCCTGGCTCGCGACCGGCGGCGAAGATTCCACGGTGCGCATCTGGGATCTTCACCGGCGCCGGGAAGCGGCGGTTCTGTACGGCCATCTCGGCTCGGTGGTCGCGCTGGCGTTCAGCCCTGACGGGCGCCGACTCGCCTCGTTGAGCGACAACGCCATACGCCTGCACGAGACCGAAGGCTGGACCGAATCGGCCATGCTCGCCGGCCACGACGCCGCCGTGCGCGCCCTCGCCTTCAGCCCCGACAGCGCGCGTCTCGTCACAGTCGGCGACGACAATGTCGCGCGCATCTGGAACGCCGCCGACGGCGCGCTGCTGATCACCCTGCTCGGCCACGCCAACCCCATTCTCGATGCGGCGTTCAGCGGCGACGGGGCGCGCGTGCTCACGGCGGCGACCGACGGCTCGGCGCGCGTGTGGGATGCGGCCTCCGGCCGCGAGATCGCGCAGCTGCGCGGGCCGGACGCCCAGTCCCTGCGCCGCGCGGCCTTCGATCGCGACGGATTGCGCGTGATCACCGCGTCGGAAGACGGCGCAGCGCGCATCTGGGATGTGCGGCTGACGACGCAAACCACCGGCGCGCTGATGCGGCTTGCCTGCGGCGAGCGGCTCACGCGCGGCCTGTCGGCGTTCTCTGCGCTGGAGCTCGAGCGCGCGCGCGTCGTCAATCCGCGCACGCCCGGCGACGCCTGCCGCTAGAAGAAACGAAAAAAATGGCCGCCGTGGAGACCACGGCGGCCAGATCGTCAAACCCAAACCCAGTAGACTGGAGAAAGCTTACAGCGCGCGCTTGAACGTCAGCACGACGCGGCCGTCCGAGATTTCGTCGCCCGAGGGGCCGACGAGCTCGGGGTCGAGATCGGTGTCGTAATAGCGCAGATCGATGCCGAAACCGTACGCCGACAGCGTGCCGCCGACATTGAACGTGGTGTAATTGTCGCCAGCGGCGAAATAATAATTGTCGACGTCGACGCTTTGGTTGCCGACCGCGCCGGAGACCGCGAACAGATCATTGATCGTGTAGGCGGCGTTGGCTTCGACATAGAGGCCGGAATCGTCGTCCGTGAAGGTGAACTCGGGCGCGTAATAGGCCACGGCGCCGATCGTGAGGCCTTCCGCCGGCGACACCGAACCGCCGAGCTTGAACTCGAGATAATCGGCGTTGAAGCTGTCGTCGATGCCTGGATAGACGTAATAGACGAAGCCGGCGTCGAGCGTGATCGGGCCCAATTGCGGCTTCACGCCGCCATAGAGATCGACCTCGACCGTGCCGTCGAGACCGAAATCGATGTTCGACGCCCACACGCCGGCATAGACCGGCAGGCCGCCGATGTCGTTGCCGTAATCGAAGCCGCCCTGGATGGCGATGTCGCTGTCGGATTGCGAGATGCCGCGGAACACATAATCCGATGTGAGCGCGACATTGCCGGAGAACGTGGCTTCGGCGGACGCCGTCGACGCCGTGCCGACCGAAATGGCCGCAGCGCCAGCGAGCGCTGCGAGCCCAAGAAGTTTCTTCATTCTCTTCATCCCCTCAATCTCCGCGGTTCTCGCCGCGTCGCAGCGAGGCTGACCCCTCAGCGTCAACATTTGGTTAATGGAAGCATAAATTTGCCCGAAAAGCGGCGACCGATGCGCGCATGACTGCATTGTCATGCGGACAAGCAGAATGTTGCGCGCGCATTGCGCGTCGTTTGATCTGCTGCGCTGCAAAAAGAGGCGCCTGCGCTTACCGGGCCGCGAGCGGCGCGTAGCCAAGATGCAATCCCGCGTCGACGAGCAGCGTTTCGCCGGTGACGTGCCGGCTGGCCTCCGAGATCAGGAACAGGCCCGCATCGGCGATGTCCTCGGGTTGCGAGGCGACCTGCAGCGGCGTCGACTTGGCGACGTTGTCGCGGATGCGCGCGGTGGTCGCTTCGCCGAAGGCGTCGGGAAACCAGCGCGTGTCGATATAGCCGGGGCACAGCGCGTTGACGCGGATCTTGGGCGCAAGCGCGCGGGCGAGCGACAGCGTCATGGTGTTGAGCGCCCCCTTCGAGGCGGCGTAGGCGACCGACGAGCCGATGCCGGTCACGCCCGCGATCGAGGACACCATGAGCACGCTGGCGCGGCCGGCGGCCTCCAACAGGGTGCGGCAGGCGCGGATCATCTGGAACGGGCCGACCGTGTTGACCGCATAGAGGCGCAGGAAATCCTCCTTCGCGAGGCCATCGAGATCGGCATGGTTGGGCACGTGCTTGGTGATCCCCGCATTGTTCACGAGCGCGTCGAGCTTGCCGTAGCGCGCCGCCGCCTGGGCGATCGACCGGCAGGCGTCGTCGTCGCCGACATCGCCCTGTGCGATCGCGGCTTCGGCGCCGGCGGCGCGGACGGCGGCGGCGGTCTCTTCCGCTTCGGCCAGGGACTTGGTGCAATTGAGGATGATCGCCTTGGCCCCGCGCCGCGCCGCGCCGACAGCCATCGCCGCGCCCAGGCCCGTCGCCGACCCGGTGATCAGGATGACCTTGCCGTCGAAATCCGCCATGGCGCGCTCCTTGTTCTGCGCCACGATCCTAGTGCGCCGCGCAAACGCCTGGATAGCCCGGGACGCGAGCGTAGTTCGTGGCAGCACCTCCTTCTCCCCTTGTGGGAGAAGGTGCCCCGGACTTGGTCCGGGGCGGATGAGGGGTGACGGCCCCAACCTTGGCAAGGATGCGCAAACACCCCTCATCCGTCTTGCCGCTTCGCGGCAATCCACCTTCTCCCACAAGGGGAGAAGGGGGCGGCCTCACGGACCGCGCACACCGCCTCCCGCCCTCGCGCTTCCGGGCGGGACCGTGCTATTGCCTGTGCGTTCGTCCCCAAACCTTGAGTCCCATGACCTATATCGCCGCCCTCGACGCGCCGGTGCGCGCCACCGCCGAGATCAAGCTGCATCCCGCCGAAGCGTTCGACGGCATGCGCCGCGCCGGCCGGCTGGCGGCGGCCTGCCTCGACATGCTGGCGCCGCACGTGAAGGCGGGCGTCGCCACGCAATACCTCGACGACCTCGCGCGCACCTTCGTGCTCGACCACGGCGCGCTGCCGGCGTGCCTGTTCTATCGCGGCTACCGCCACACGATCTGCACCTCGGTCAATCACGTGGTCTGCCACGGCATCCCCAGCACGCGCACGCTCGTTCCCGGCGACGTGCTCAACATAGACGTCACCGTCATCGTCGACGGCTGGCACGGCGACACGTCGCGCATGTACGCCGTCGGCGAGCCGAAAGTGAAAGCCAAGCGCCTGATGGACGTGACCTATGAGGCAATGATGGCCGGCATTGCGGTCATCAAGCCGGGCGCGACCTTGGGCGATCTCGGCTACGCCATCCAGCGCTACGCCGAGAGCCAGCGCTTTTCGGTGGTGCGCGAATTCTGCGGCCACGGCGTCGGCCAAGTGTTTCACGACGCGCCCAATATTCTGCATTTCGGCAAGCGCGGCGAAGGCCCCGCGTTCCGGCCGGGCATGATGTTCACGGTGGAGCCGATGATCAACGCCGGCAATCCGGGCGTGAAAATCCTCAATGACGGCTGGACGGCCGTGACCAAGGACAAAAGCCTTTCGGCGCAATACGAGCACAGCGTCGGCGTCACCGAAACGGGGTGCGAAATCTTCACGCTGTCGCCCGCAGGCCTCCATCAGCCGCACACGGCGCCGGCGGCCTGATGCCGGAGAAGGCGACGCCGCCGCGCACGCGCCGCGCCAAGGATCGCGAAATCCTGCGCAACGCGGTGGAGGACGCCACCCGCCTTTTGTTCAGCGAAGACGCGCGCCCGATCAGCCCAGACGCCGATCAGGCGATCGCCGCGGCCCTGCGCAGCGGCTTTCCCGAAGATCCCACCAAGCCGCATTATCACGACCATCGCGCGCGGCTGCGGGCGAAGTTCGACTCCGCCGGCCCGAACGCGCTGGCGGATTACGAATTGCTCGAGCTGATGCTGTTCCGCGTCATCCCGCGCCGCGACACCAAGCCCCTCGCCAAAACGCTTTTGCACCGCTTCGGCGATCTCGCCGGCGTGCTGGCCGCGCCGGTGCAGCGGCTGGCGGAGGTCGACGGCTGCGGCCCCGCCGCCGCGCTGGAGATCAAGGTGCTGCAGGCGGTGATGGAGCGCGCCGCGCGCGCGGAAATCGCGCGCCGTCCGGTGATCGGCTCCTGGTCGCAATTGGTCGCCTATTGCAAGCTCGCCATGGCCAATGCGCCGCGCGAACAATTCCGGGTTTTGTTTCTCGATTCGAAAAATCAATTGCTGGCGGATGAAGTGCTCAACGAGGGCACGATCGATCATGCGCCGGTCTATCCCCGCGAAGTGGCGCGCCGCGCGCTGGAGCTGAGCGCGGCCTCGGTGATCCTGGTCCACAACCACCCCAGCGGCGATCCCGCGCCTTCCGCCGCCGATGTCGCCATCACCAAGGAAATCGTCGCCGCCGCCACCGCGATCGGCGTGCGCGTGCACGACCATCTGGTGATCGGCCGCCACGGCGCAGCCAGCCTCAAGAGCCTCGGCCTGTTTTGAGGCGTCTCGCGCTTCCTGGGCAGCAACCCTCTCCCCCTGCAAAGGGGGAGAGGGCAGGGTGAGGGGGCGGCGCGACGTTTGAAGCGTTTGCGCCCCACCCTCACCCCAACCCTCTCCCTCCTCGCGGAGGGAGAGGGCGCGCGGCCTCTTCACCATCGCGCGAGGGGGCTTGGTGAGCCGGGCGCTGCGCGCCTAGGGTGAGGCAAAAACTACGCCCCGGGAGGACAACGTGACCACAGCGACCGACGCCGAACCGGCCGCGCCGGCGGCCTTGAGCCCGGGCTATGTGCGTTATGCGCTGTGGATCCTGCTCGTCGTCTACATTTTGAATTTTCTCGACCGCCAGATCGTCACCATCCTGGCCGAGCCCATCCGGCGCGAGCTTGGCCTTTCGGACACCCAATTGGGGCTGCTCGGCGGGCTCGCCTTCGCGCTGTTCTACACCGTGCTGGGCATCCCCATCGCCCGCTACGCCGACAATCCGCGCACCAACCGCGTCGGCGTGATCGCAGCCGCGCTGGCGATCTGGTCGGGCATGACGGCGCTGTGCGGGATGGCCGCGACCTACGCGCATCTGCTTTTGGCTCGGATTGGCGTCGGCGTGGGCGAGGCCGGCTGCACGCCGCCGGCGCATTCGCTGATCGCCGATTATGTGCCCAAGGAGAAACGCGCTTCGGCGGTGGCCTTCTATGGCCTCGGCATTCCGATCGGCTCGCTGATGGGCCTGGTGATCGGCGGCTGGCTGAACGACCAGTTCGGCTGGCGCATGGCCTTCTTCCTGGTCGGCGTGCCGGGATTGCTGTTGGCGCTGGTGGTGCTGTTGACCCTGCGCGAGCCGCGTAAAATGCGCGCCGCGTTGAGCCAGACGCGCGCGCCCGAAGCCGCGCCCCTGGGCGAGGCGCTGCGCGAGATCGCGCAATCCAAGGCGTTCCTGCTGATGGCGATCGCGGCCTCATTCGTGGCGTTTCTGGGCTATGGCAAGGCGTTCTGGGCGGCGGCGCTTTTCCAGCGCGTGCATGGGCTCAGCTCCACCGAAACCGGCCTCTGGCTGGGCCTGGTCACCGGCGCTGCCGGCATCGCCGGCGTGTGGCTCGGCGGCTATGTCGGGGATCGCTTCGCCAAGCGCGATCCGCGCCATTATCTCACCGCGCCCGCGATCGGCATGGCGGTCACCGCGCCGATCCTCACCATGGGCTATCTGTCGACCGATTGGATGCTGGCGCTGGCGCTGCTGTTCGTTCCCACCATCGCCAACAATCTCTATTACGGGCCGGTGTTCGCCTGCGTGCAGGGGCTGGTCAGCCCGCGCACGCGCGCCACCGCGGCCGCGGTGATGCTGTTCATCATCAACCTGATCGGGCTGGGCCTCGGCCCGCTGGTGTTCGGCATGATCTCCGATCTGCTGCGCCCGCAATTCGGCATCGACAGCATCCGCTACGTCCTGGTGGGCGCAGCCGTGATGGGCGTCGCGCCGGCCTATTTCTTCTGGCGGGCAAGCCTGCACCTGGGGCGCGAATTGAAGCCGGGGTGACGCTGCGGCGGCGGAGGAAATCGTTTGCCTTGCGGGGCTGGGCCCCTACCGTGCGCGCATGCGACGAAGCGGGAGCCCACCCGCGCACCGCCTGGGAGACGCCATGACCACCGCCGCCGACGCAGCAGCCCCCGCCGCCGCGCCCGCCGCCAGGGGCTATCGCTCCTACGTGCTGGGCGCGCTGCTTCTGGTCTACACGTTCAACTTCATCGACCGCACGCTCGTCGGCGTCCTCAACGAGCCGATCAAGATCGCCTTCAACGCCACCGATGCGATGATGGGCCTGCTCGGCGGCCCGGCCTTCGCGGTGCTCTACACCTTCCTCGGCCTGCCGATCGGACGCCTGGCCGAGCGCTTCAACCGCGTTTTCATCGTCGCCGCCGCGCTGGCGATCTGGAGCATCATGACCGTGCTGTGCGGCATGGCCGGGCAGCTCAACACTACGCTCCATATCGCCATCTATCTGGCGATCCTGGCGCCCGTGGCGCTGGTGTTCGTGTTCCACCGCATGTGGGTGTCGACTGCGCTGGTCCTCTTCGCGGTCGGCGCGAGCGCCTTCATGCCGAGCTATTTCGCCTCGATCGGGTTCGCCGGCTTCGGGCTCTTGCTGATGACGCGCATCGGCGTGGGCATCGGCGAGGCGGGCTGCTCGCCGCCGTCGCACTCGCTGATCTCGGATTATTTCCCGCCTGAACGCCGCGCCTCGGCGCTGTCGGTCTATGCGCTGGGGATTCCCATCGGGTCGATGCTCTCGGCGGTCGGCGGCGGCTGGCTTGCGCAGAACGTCGATTGGCGCGCGGCGTTCCTGTGGCTCGGCCTGCCGGGCGTGGCGCTGGCGCTGGTGCTTGTGGCCACGGTGCGCGAGCCGCCGCGCGGCGGCGGTCATGCCGAGGCGCCCGATTTCGGCGCGGCGCTGCGCACGCTGGGCGGCAAATGGACGTTCTGGAACGTCGCGCTCGGCGGCGCCGTCACCTCCTTCGTGGGCTATGGCGTCGGCCAGTTCCTCAACTCGTTCTTCATGCGCACGCACGGGCTGACGCCGCTGGAAGCGTCGCTCTATTTCGGCATCGTCGGCGGCGTCGCCGCCGCCATCGGCACGTTCCTCGGCGGCTTCCTGTCGGATCGCTTCGCGCCGCGCTCGCCGACGTCCTACGCCTGGGTGCCGGGCGTTGGGCTCATCATCGCTGCGCCGCTTTATGTCGGCGGGCTGATGTCGCCGAGCCTGCCGGTGCTCTTGGCCGCGCTCGTGCCGGCGGCGATCCTGCATTACTTCTATCTGGGGCCGATGTTCGGGGTGACGCAGGGCCTGGTGGAGCCGCGCATGCGCGCCACCGCCTCGGCGCTGCTGCTCTTCATCGTCAACCTCATCGGCTACGCGCTCGGGCCGCCCTTCGTCGGCTATCTCAGCGATGCGCTCGCCGCCTCCACCTACGCTGACCTCACCGCCGCCGCAGCGCCTTACGCCGAAGCCTGCCGCGACATGGCCGCCGGCGGAGAGGCGTGCGGCGCCGCGCGCGCGCAAGGCCTGCAATGGGCGATGATCATCGGGGTGTGCGGCTACGCCTGGGGCGGCCTGCACTTCCTCCTCGCCGGACGCACCATGCGGCGCGACATGGTGAGTTGACGCGGCTTTCGTGCTAGGCTGGCGTTATGGACCGCAGCGACATCTTGCATCTTATTCGCACCCAGGAGCCCGCGCTGCGTGCGTTGGGCGTGGGCAGCGCGTGCCTGTTCGGCTCCGCGGCGCGCGATGCGCTGCAGGCGCGCAGCGACGTCGATGTGCTGATCGATGGGGTGTCGCCGCGCCGCTTGAGCCTGTTCGACCTCGTCCGCGTCCAAACTCTTCTGGAGACGACGCTACAGCGCAAGGTCGACGTCATCGCGCGCGAGGGCCTGGCGCGCGCGCCGGAGCTGCAGCGCAGCATCGAAGCCGACCTGATCGATGTCTTCTGAACGGCCGCTGCGGCGTCAGCCGCGCGACATCGCGGCCAAGGCGCGCAAGCAGATCGCGCGCATTCGCGCCTGGACGGCCGATCTTGACGCCGAGGCCTACGAAGCAGACGAGCGCACGCAATTCGCGTGCGAACGGGCCTTTATCGCTCTGGGCGAGGCGCTGAAGGATTTGATGGCGACGATCGATGTGCACGCGATCGCCCCTGACGGGCCATGGATCGATCCGGTTCGCTTCCGGAATTTTCTCGCGCACGAATACGACGATCGCGTGCTTCCGCCCCTCGTGTGGCGCACCATCACCCAGGACCTGCCGCCATTGGACGACTCCCTCCGCAGGGTGGAGGCGGCGCTGAATCAGGCTTAGGAAGGGGTGTTCCCGCTTTCAACGCCAAGGCTGCGCGCCCATGATCCCCCGCTACGCCCGTCCCGACATGGTCGCGATCTGGTCGCCCGAGACCCGCTTTGCGATCTGGCTCGAGATCGAGACCCTCGCCATGGAGGCGATGGCCGAGATCGGCGTCATTCCCGCAAGCGCAGCGCGCGCCTATCGCGAAAAAGGACGCTTCGAGGTCGATCGCATCGACGCCATCGAGCGCGAAGTGAAGCACGACGTCATCGCCTTTCTGACCAACGTGGCCGAGCATGTCGGCCCCGACGCGCGCTTCGCCCACCAGGGCATGACCTCCTCCGACGTGCTCGATACGTGCCTGGCGGTGCAATTGACGCGCGCCAGCGATCTTTTGATCGCCGGCTGCGAACGCGTCATGGCGGCGCTGAAGGCGCGCGCGCATGACCATAAAACCACGCCCTGCATCGGCCGTTCGCACGGCATCCATGCCGAACCGACGACGTTCGGCCTCAAGCTCGCGGGCCATTACGCCGAATTCGCGCGCAACCTCGAGCGGCTGCACATGGCGCGCTTCGAGATCGCGACCTGCGCGATCTCCGGCGCCGTCGGCACGTTTGCGCAGATCGATCCCCGCGTTGAGGCCTATGTCGCCGAAAAGCTCGGCCTCGCGCCTGAGCCGATCTCCACCCAGGTCATACCGCGCGACCGCCACGCCGCGTTCTTCGCCGCGCTCGCCGTGGTCGCCTCCGGCGTCGAGCGCCTGGCGACGGAAATCCGCCATCTGCAGCGCACGGAAGTTTTGGAGGCGGAGGAATATTTCTCCGAAGGGCAAAAGGGCTCCTCCGCCATGCCGCACAAGCGCAACCCGGTGCTGACGGAGAACCTCTGCGGCCTGGCGCGCCTGGTGCGCAGCGCCGCCATTCCCGCCATGGAAAATGTCGCGCTCTGGCACGAGCGGGATATTTCGCACTCCTCGGTGGAGCGCGGCATCGGCCCCGACGCGACCATCCATCTCGATTTCGCGCTGCACCGCCTGGCGGAGGTGATCGAGAAGCTCGTCGTCTATCCAGACGCCATGGCGCGCAATCTCGAAAGCCTCGGCGGGCTGCACAATTCGCAGCGTGTGCTGCTGGCGCTGACGCAGGCCGGCGTCAGCCGCGAAGACGCTTACGCCCTCGTGCAGCGCAACGCGATGGCGGTGTGGCGCATGCCGCCGCCGCGGCCCAGCGACGCGCTGCACGCGCGCCTGCGCGCCGATCCGCAGATCAGCGCGGCGTTGAGCGACGCGCAGCTCGCCGCCTGCTTCGACGACGCGCACCATTATGCGCGCGTGGACGTGATTTTCGCGCGCGTGTTCGGGTCTGCTTGATCAGGCCGCGTTCGCGGCGTCGAGTTTCGCCTTGATGCGCGCCACGCCGAGCTCCAGCTCGCGACGGAAGCGCTCGTGGTCTTCGTGCGCATCGCGGGCGAGACGCGCGAGGCGCGCACGGTCGCCGCGTTGTTCGGCGCGTTCTATCGCGCGCTCCATGCGTTTCATGTCGACGCTGGCGCGCACCAGCGTGCGGTGCAGCGCCATCACCTCGACGCAGGCCGCGCGCAGCCCGTTGCGCAGCGTGTCGCCCTGGCCGTGGAGGAACGCCGCCAGCGTGAACAGCCGCCCCGCCGCGCGCGCCTCGCCCTGCAGGTCGGAGGGCGACGCCACGCCTGCCGCCACTGCGGCGAGCACTGTCGTTTCGAGCGCATCGGGGGTGTGGGCGCCGTCGAGCATGCCGCGCAGGTTCGGCCATTCCGCGCCCTCGGCCGCCCGCGCCTTCGCCACCGCCCGCACCGCGGCGCGGAACTGGGTGCGGCCTTCGGGCGTGCACAGCGCGTCTTCCGCGCCCAGGCGGCCCAAGCGGGCGAGCGCGGCCTCGGCCTGCGCGATCGGCATGGGCGCAGGGGCGCATGCGGCGGCGGCGAGACCAAGAAGACAGGCGAGCGCGAGAGCCTTCATGCCCGTCGCCGTACCAGAAAAGCCTTGCGGAACGGCGAACGACAGCCGCGGCGCGCCTCAGCCGCCGGCCTTCACCTGGGCGCGGGCCTCGTTGAGGAATTCGGTCATCTTGACCCGGATCTGATGGTCGGTCTGGGCCACCTTGGCGGCGTCCAGATCGGCGCGGATTTTCCGGAACAGGTCTTCTTCGCCGGCCTCCTCCAGGTCTGACAGCACCACGCTTTTGGCGTAGGCGGCGACCTCGTCGGCGCTCTTGCCCATCAGGGCCGCGGCCCATTCCCCCAACAGCCGGGCGCGGCGCGCCTGGGCCTTGAATTCCTGTTCCTGGTCAAGCTGGAAGCGCTTCTCCTCGGCGCGCTCGCGGTCGTCGAACTGGGTCATGGCGGCTCCACTCGGTCCTGCCCGCTTCCTTAAGGAGACGCCGCGGCCCGATCAACGGGGCCGGCGGCCGCATGCTGCGGCGCGGCGCCTCGTCATTGTGGCCCCCCTGAGATTCCAGTAAGGTTCTTCCGTCGCGCGACAAACACTTGAGTCTCCCCCCGGCCTGCACGCGCGCAGGCGTCGGGCTCGATCCAAATATCCGCAGCGGCCTGGAGGACGCGATCATGTCCCGTCGCAAGAAAATTTACGAAGGCAAAGCAAAAATTCTGTTCGAGGGGCCTGAACCGGGCACCTTGATCCAGTATTTCAAGGACGACGCGACGGCTTTTAACGCCCAGAAGAAAGCTATCCTTGAAGGCAAGGGCGTGGTGAACAACCAAATCTCTGCCTTTATTATGCAGAACCTCAACGCCATTGGCGTCCCGACGCACTTCATCAAGCAGATGAACATGCGCGAACAGCTCGTGCGCGAGGTCGAGATCATCCCGCTGGAGGTGGTCTGCCGCAATGTCGCGGCCGGCTCGCTGTCGACCCGGCTGGGCATCGAGGAGGGCACGCCGCTGCCCCGTTCGATCGTCGAATTCTATTACAAGAACGACGGCCTGCAGGACCCGATGGTCGCGGAAGAGCACATCACCGCCTTCAACTGGGCCTCCACCCAGGAGATCGACGACATCATGGCGCTGACGCTGCGGGTCAACGACTACCTGTTCGGCATGTTCGGCGCGGTCGGCATCCGGCTGGTGGATTTCAAGCTCGAATTCGGCCGGCTCTATGAGGGCGACATGGTGCGCACGGTGCTGGCCGACGAGATCAGCCCCGATTCTTGCCGCCTGTGGGACGTGCAGACCAACGAAAAGCTCGACAAGGACCGGTTTCGGCGCGATCTCGGCAATGTCACCGAGGCCTATGTCGAGGTGGCGCGTCGTCTGGGCATCTTGAAGCAGCAGGCGGCGGCCGCGGGCGGGGAAAGCGTGCATTGATGAAAGCGATCGTGACGGTGGGCCTCAAGGCCGGCGTGCTGGACGTGCAGGGCAAGGCGGTCGCCAACGCGCTGCATCAATTGGGCTTTCCCACCGTGGATGACGCGCGCGTGGGCAAGGTCATCGAACTCGACCTGCACGGCGTCGTCGATCGCGACGTCGCCGAAGTGCAGGTGCGCGACATGTGCGAGCAGCTGCTCGCGAACACCGTGATCGAGAGTTACGACATCCGCATCGTTTAGCGCTGCGGCTTGCGTCGCAGCCCAAGGCGCGTCAGCCCACGATAGCGCGCGCCGCCTTCCCTCCCCCGGCGGGGGAGGGTGTCATGCGCAGCATGACGGGTGGGGTCCGCCGCCTGAAGGTGCATGTCGATGCGGCGCAGCACGCCCTCCAGATTGGCGTCGATGTCGTTGTTCCAGAAGCGCAGGATCGCAAATCCCCGCGCGCGCAACACCGCGTCGCGCGCAGCGTCGTGTGCGCGCTGCGTTTCATCGGCGCCGTGATGAGCGCCGTCGCACTCGATGACCAGCATCGCCGCGCGGCACACGAAATCAAGGATGTATCCGGCCTCCGGCGCTTGCCGGCGAAACCGCCAGCCCCGCGCTGCGTAGCGCCGCAGATGCAGCCATAGCGTCACCTCCTGCGGCGTCATCGACTTGCGCAAGCGGCGCGCTTTGGCGATCTGGTCCGTCATTGCGGTTTCCCCCACCCGTCGCCTGCGGCGACACCCTCCCCCCGTGGGGGGGGGGGACCTTACCCCCCCCTCACCCCTCTGGCGGCTCCTGGGCGCGGAACAGGGCATAGGTCAGCGCGCCAGTGAGGAGCACGCTGACGACGATGATTGCGATCAGCAGCGGCGGCATCTGTGTCTCCCGGCGTCGGCGTACGCCTTTAATTCGCCGGCGACGCAGCTTATGGAAAGGCCCATGAAGGCGGCCGTCATCGTTTTTCCCGGCTCCAATTGCGATCGCGACGCGGCGACCGCGCTGGAGCGCGTCACGGGCGCCAAGCCGGCGATGGTGTGGCACGGCGAAACCGCCCTGCCCGACGGCCTCGATCTCGCGCTGCTGCCGGGCGGCTTTTCGTTTGGCGATTATCTGCGCTCCGGCGCGATGTCGGCGCGCAGCCCGATCCTGCGCGCGGTCAAGGAACACGCCGCGCGCGGCGGCCTGGTGCTGGGCGTGTGCAACGGCTTTCAGATCCTCACCGAAGCGCGCCTGCTGCCCGGCGCCCTGATGCGCAATATCGGGCTGCGCTTCGTGTGTCGGCCGGTGCGGCTGGCGGTGGCCAACGCCAATACGCGCTTCACCCGCGCCTTCCGCGAGACGCGCGAAACCACGATCCCGGTGGCGCACGCCGACGGCCGCTACGTCGCCGACGCCGAAACGCTCGACCGCCTCGACGGCGAAGGCCGCGTTGCGCTGCGCTATCTCGACAATCCCAACGGCTCGGCGCGCGACATCGCCGGCATCGTCAATGAGCGCGGCAATGTGATGGGCCTGATGCCGCATCCCGAGCGCGAATGCGATCCAGACCTCGGCCGCCTCGGGGGCTGGCCCATCTTTCAAAGCCTGCTCGAAGCAGCGTAAGCCGGGCGCCGGACCATTCATTCAAGTCGCGGGAGCGAAAGCACATGGGATTCGACGATGAAGTTGACGCCGCGCGCAAGCGCTTCGAGGCGGAAATTCAGGAGGACGAAACCGAAAGCTTCGATGCGCTCGGCGCGTTGAAGGCGCTCCTGCCGAAGATCGAAAGCAAGATCAAAAGCCGCCGCCTGACCTTCTCCCTCTCGGAGGACGACGAAGACGACACCTCGATCCTCGTGGTGCATTCGCCTTCGGAAGAAGAGCTCGGCTACGTGTTCGCAGAGGACGGCGAATACATTTTCGAATCGAGCCTTGCGGACTATTTCGACGACTTCGTCGACGAAGACGCCGATCGCTTCGTCGATCGCCTCTACGAGACGCTGCGCGCCGATCTGCCGAAATACGAAGTCGAAACCGAACGCGACGACGATTGAAGCGCAGCGAATAAATAAAACGCGCCCTCTCCTTCTCCCCTTGTGGGAGAAGGTGGCGCGAAGCGCCGGATGAGGGGTGAGGGCGCCAACATTTGCGAGTTGATCAATCACCCCTCATCCGTCTCGACGCGTTCCGCGTCGATCCACCTTCTCCCACAAGGGGAGAAGGAGGCGCGGCGGATTACAGATCCAGCACGCGCTCCGGCGATTGAACGCCTGCGATGCCGTCGCGCAACGCCAACAGATTGCCGCGCAAACGCCCCTGGCGGTCGACCCAAGGCTCGGGCTTCAGCACGCGCACGCAATTGGCGATGACGTTGCGCGCGATTTGCGCCAGCGCCTCGCTCCACGGCATCGAGCCCTTGTGCGCGAGATAGGCGAGATTGGCGACCTGCGAATAGCCGAGCCGCACGCCCGATTGGCGGCCCGACTTTACGCCCATGTGCACGCCTAATAGCTCCATCGCGCGCGCGACGCGCCCGAAGCGGGCGATGCGGCGCGAGAAATCGAGATCCTCCATCCACGCATAGAGCGGCAGGCGCTCGTCGAAGCGCAGATCCGGCGCCGCGCTGACGCGGATCGCCATGTTGCAGCCATAGGCGTGGGCGGCGGGAATGATGGTGAAGCGGCGCGGCGGCGGCGCGCTGTCGGCCTCCTCCACCAGGCGCTGGGCGGTCTCGAAAGAGAGCCCGGCGGTGTTGATGCCGTCGGCCAGGACATGACCGGTGAGCGCGACGATATCGGCGTGCGCGGCGAGGATGGTTTCGGTCTGCTCCAGGAAGCGCTGCGAGGGGACGTAATCGTCGTCAGCGAAGACCACGACGTCGCAGGCGCCCGCGAGCGCGTTCAAAGCGGTGTTGCGCTGCGCGCACAGGCCCTTGGGCCCAACGACGACCGCACTCCCGGCGATGGCGCGCGCCGCCGGGCCGACATCGCCCGCGGCGGCGGCCGAGACGATCATGGCTTCGAACGGGCGCGACTGGCGCGCCCAGAGCGGCGCCGTCCGGTCGACGATGTCGGGCCTGCCCGTGGTTGCGATGACGACTGCAATGCGCATGCGCGCCCATCCCTCGCGGCCGGGCGAAAGGCGCCGATGAGGCCGCACAGGCCTCGGGAAGCAAAAGCGGCGCCGGGCGCGCCGCGGCGTTAAGGCTAAAGCTCGAGCACGCGCTCGGGGCGCAGGCGTCCGGCCAGTCCGTCGCCGAAGGCGATAACGTTGCCGCGCAGCCGCCCCTTGCGGTCGACCCAGGGCTCGGGAAACAGCGCCTTGGCGGCGTTGGCGGCGACGTTGCGCCCGATCTGCGCGGCCGCCTCGGTCCAAGGCATCGAGCCTTTGCCGGCGAGATAGGCGATGTTGGCGACCTGCGAATAGCCCAGGCGCACGCCCGGCTGGCGGCCGGACTTGACCCCCATATGCACCCCCAGGAGCGCCATCGAGCGCATGATGCGCCCCTGCGCGGCGACGCGGCGGGAGAAGTCGAGGTCCTCCATCCAGCCATAGAGCGGCAGGCGTTCGTCGAACCGGACCGCGGGCGCCGCCGCCATCCGCGCGACCAGGTTGCAGCCGTAGCCGTGCGCGGCGGGGATGAGCTTGAAGCCCTCCTGCGCCGGGCTGGCGTCCGACGCATCGATGATCGCGAGCGCGTCATCGAAGGCGATGCCCTGCGAGCGCGCGCCGTCGGCGATGACGTGGCCGGTGAGGCAATGGATGTCGGGCTCGGCCGCCAGGATCGCCTCGGTCAGCGCCAGGAAGCGCCGCGAGGGCAGGTAATCGTCATCGGCGAAGGCCACGATCGGGCAATCCGCGCCGACCGCGTCGAGCGCCGTATTGCGCTGGTGGCAGCTGCCTTTGGGTCCAACCAGGATTTCGACGCCGGGAATGGCGCGCGCTTGAGGCCCGATATCGGCCTCGCTCGCCGCCGACAGGATCAGCCGATCGAACGGGCGCGTCTGGCGCAGCCATAAGGGCGCGGTCCGATCGACGATCGCCGCGCGGCCTGTCGTGGCGATCACCACTGCGATGCGCGCACTTGCGGTCACTGCGGCCCCCCTGTCGCCACGGCCTCGCAGCGCGTTTATTCAGCATCGGCTTCGCCGCTTCAAGGAAACGCACGCCGCCGATGCAGTCCCCCGCGCTCACCGCCCTCTCCGGCGCCGCGATCGCCTTCGATCTCGACGGCACGCTCGTCGACACTGCGCCCGATCTTGTGCGCGCGCTCAACCGCACACTGGCGCTGGAAGGCATGGCGCCTGCATCGCTGCCGGCGATGCGAAGCTTTATCGGCCATGGCGCCCGCCGCATGATCGAACGGGCCGCGGCCGCGGCGTCCATAACCTTCGCGCCGAATAAGCTCGACGCGCTGACCGAAACCTTCGTCGATTTCTACCGCGCCGACATCGCCGCCGAGAGCCGGCCGTTTCCAGGCTGCGTCGAGGCGCTGGAGGCTTTGCGCGCCGCCGGCGCCCGCCTCGCGGTATGCACCAACAAGCGCACCGAGCTATCGCGGCGATTGCTCGACGCGCTCGATCTCGCTCGGTTCTTCGAGGCGGTGGTGGGCGCGGATGCGACGGCGAACCGCAAGCCCCATCCCGATCATGTGCGCGACGCGATCGCGCGCATCGGCGGCGCGCCGCAGCGTGCGGCGATGGTGGGGGATTCTTCGGCTGACGCACAGTCGGGGCGCGCCGCGGGCGTGCGCGTCATCCTGGTGGATTTCGGCTATGCCGACGTCGACGTCGCCACGCTGGGCGCCGACGCGGTGGTGTCGCATTTTTCCGACATCCCCGCGACGGCGGCGCATGTGTTCGGCGCGCGCTGAAGCGCGTCAGGCGTTCTCCAGCGAGCCCTTGCGCGCCGGCGCCGGATCGGCGTCGCGCGACGGCAGACCATTGACCATGTCGCTGCGCACATCCGTGCGGGCCGAGCGCATGGCCGCCACGAACCCGGCGTCGACGAGCTTCACGTCGACATTGTAGCCGCGCTCGCGCCAGTATTCCTCGATCCGCTGCTTCAGGCGCCGCGCGCCGTCGACCGTGCAGAAATCGTGCTCCATCTCGATCCTTCTTCCGGACACGCCCGGCGCTCTTTCCGGTCTGTGTCCCTGCTGGTGCGCCCCGTGGCCCGGCGCTGCGGTCTCCACCGCGGCGCTGACCTGTCCGCGCTCGCGTCCCTACGCGCTTCAGGAGGCGGCGATATGGCGATGGCGGGGCGTATTGTCCATGGCGTGCGCGCCGGCGGCGAGCGCCGCGCCGCCGCGCCGCCGCTGCGCGCACGCGCCGCACCCCGGCGCCGGCGCAGCGATGCTGCGCGCCTTAGTTGGCTGAACGCGTTCAATGAATTGAGATTCTGCGGGGTCCGCCGTCACAAAACCGTCGCTGGCGCCGCCCCTGCGCCAAAGCGCTGGAACCCGGTTCCGTTGCAGGGCGCATAGCGGCCCTGCAATTGAGCATGGCGCAGCGACCGCCAAAAGCCGATTTGACCCGGCCGGCGCTGCGCCCCACACCCACCCTATGGAAGATTACGCGCTCATCTCCACGATCGTCATCGGCCTGGCGCTGGCGTTCGTGTTCGGGTTTCTGGCCAATCGCGTGAAGCTGTCGCCGATCGTCGGCTATCTGATGGCGGGCGTCGCGGTGGGGCCGCATACGCCCGGCTTCGTCGGCGACGCCGATCTCGCGCTGCAATTGGCCGAGATCGGCGTGATCCTCTTGATGTTCGGCGTCGGCTTGAAATTCTCGTTCGCTGATTTGTGGTCGGTGCGCGGCGTGGCGCTGCCGGGCGCGCTGGTGCAGATGGCCGCGGCGACGGGCCTCGGCTACGGCTTCGGCGCCCTGATCGGTTTGCCGCCGGCCGAGAGCCTAGCACTTGGCGTGTCGCTGTCGGTGGCGAGCACGGTCGTGCTGCTGCGCGCGCTGGAAGAGCGCAAATTGCTCAAGACCGAAAACGGCCGCATCTGCATCGGCTGGCTCGTGGTCGAGGACATCGCCATCGTGCTGACGATCGTGTTGCTGCCGACGCTCACCTCGCTCGACGCCGGCATGTCGCCGGAAGCGACGCTGCGCGTGATCGAAACGATCGCGAAGATCGCGGCGTTCGTCGCGCTGATGCTCGTGGTCGGCGCGCGCGTGTTTCCCTGGCTGATCGTGCAGATCGCGCACACGAAATCGCGCGAGCTCATGTCGCTCGGCACGCTCGCCATCGCGCTCGGCATGGCCTATGTCGCCTATACGCTATTCGACGCTTCGTTCGCGCTCGGCGCCTTTCTCGCCGGCGTGATGCTGAACAGCACGAAATTCACCCACAAGATCGCCGAAGACAGCCAGCCGCTGCGCGACACGTTCGCGGTGCTGTTCTTCGTGTCGGTCGGCATGCTGTTCGATCCCGGAATCATTGCAGAGCAGCCGCTGTCGGTCGCCGCCGTGGTGACCATCGTCATCGTGGGCAAGGCGCTCGCGGCGCTGGCGATCACCACGGCGTTCGGCCTGGCGCCGGCGTCCGGCCTTCTGGTCGCCGCCGCGCTGGCGCAGATCGGAGAATTCTCGTTCGTGCTGGCGAGCCTCAGCCGCTCGCTCGGCGTCATGAGCGAAGCGACCGCGAACCTGATCCTCGCCGCAGCGCTCCTCTCGATTGCGCTCAATCCGTTCCTGTTCGCCGCCGTCGACCGCTACGCCCGCGCCGCACGCGGCGGCGATGCGTCTGCATGACGGGCGCGCCGGCGGCTTTCGCGTCGCCCGGGTTTGCGGCTAAGCAAGGTCCATGAGCTCCGCCTGCGCCACCCCAGCCGCGCGCCGCCCATGCGCCTAGCGATCACGGGCGGGTGCGGCTTCATCGGCTCGGCCGCATGCCGGGCCGCGGTCGATGCGCGGGGCTGGAGCGTGTTGAACATCGACGCGCTCGCCTATGCCGGCCGGCGTGAAAACGTCGCCATGCTCGAGGGCCGGCCCGGCTACACGTTTCTGCACGCCGACATCGCCGACCGCGCCCGCGTCGAGGATGCGCTTGCGGCCTTTCAACCCGACGCGATCCTGCATCTGGCGGCCGAGACGCATGTCGACCGCTCGATCGACGCCGCCGACGCGTTCGTGCGGACCAACATCGTCGGCGCGCATGCACTGCTGGAGGCCGCGCGCAGCGTCTGGCGCGCCATGCCGCACGAACGGCGCGCGCGCTTTCGCTTCGTGCACGTCTCCACCGACGAGGTGTT
This sequence comes from Hyphomonadaceae bacterium, assembly GCA_033764725.1. GTDB lineage: Bacteria > Pseudomonadota > Alphaproteobacteria > Caulobacterales > Aquidulcibacteraceae > RI-43. The sequence goes on along the minus strand of JANRIR010000066.1, from coordinate 33,427 downwards.
CGGCGCGCTTGGGCCCGAGGGGCGGTTCACCGAAACCTCGCCTTATCGCCCGCGCTCGCCCTACGCCGCGTCGAAGGCGGCGTCCGATCATCTGGCGCGCGCCTGGCGCGAGACCTACGGCCTGCCGGTGATCGTTTCGAATTGCACGAACAATTACGGGCCCTATCAGTTTCCCGAAAAGCTCATTCCGCTGAGCATCCTCAACGCGCTCGAAGGCAAGCCGATCGCGATCTATGGCGATGGCGGCCACAGCCGCGATTGGCTGCATGTCGACGATCACGTCGCCGGCCTGTTCGCCATCCTGGAGCGCGGCGCCGTCGGCGAGACCTACCTGTTCGGCGGCGGCGACGAGCGCACGAGCCTTGAAGTCGCGCACGCGATTTGCGCGATCCTCGATGCGGAACAGCCCCGCCGCGCGCCGCACGCCGACCTGATCACGCTGGCGCCCGATCGCCCGGGCCATGATCGGCGCTACGCCGCCGATAGCGCCAAGGCTCGCGCCGCGCTTGAGTGGGCGCCGCAGCAACGCTTCGAGGACGGCCTGCGCGAGACGGTGCGCTGGTACATCGCCAACGAAGCCTGGTGGCGCCCGATCCGCGAAGGCCTCTATGCCGGCCGCCGGCTCGGCGCGGGCGCGGCGCAGACGTGATGCGCGGCGTTCTCCTTGCCGGCGGTTTGGGCACGCGGCTGCGGCCGCTGACGGCGGCGACGTCGAAGCATCTGCTGCCGGTCTACGACAAGCCGATGATCTATTTCCCGCTGACGACGCTGATGCTGGCGGGCCTGCGCGAGATCCTCGTGATCACCACGCCGCAGGACGCGCCCGCCTATCGGCGTCTCCTCGGCGACGGAACGCAATGGGGCCTTTCGCTGCGCTACGCCGAGCAGCGCGAACCCGCCGGCGTCGCCCAGGCGCTGATCATCGCGGAGACATTCCTCGACGGCGCGCCGTCATGCCTTGCGCTTGGCGACAACATCCTGTTCGGCCACGGCCTGCCCGAGCGCCTCGCGGCGGCGCGCGCCGCCGGCGCAGAGGGCGCGACCGTGTTCGCGCATTATGTCGACGCGCCGGAGCGCTATGGCGTCGTGCGCTTCGACGCGCACGGCGCGGTCATCGGCATCGAGGAGAAGCCGCCGCTTCCGCCGTCGCACTGGGCTGCGATCGGGCTTTATTTCTTCGACGGCGAAGCGCCCGCCATCGCGCGCGGCCTCGCCCCCTCCGCGCGCGGCGAACTCGAAATCACCGACGTGTTGAACGCCTATCTGGCGCGCGGGCGCCTGCGGCTCGAGAAGCTCGGCCGCGGCTTCGCCTGGTTCGACGCCGGCGCCGCCGACGCACTGCTCGACGCGGCCGAATATGTGCGCGTGCTGGAACGCCGCCAGGGCCAGAAGATCGCCTGCCCGGAAGAGATAGCCTTTCGCCTCGGTTATATCGACCCCGAGGCGCTGGCGGCGGCGGCGGCGCACTATGGCGACAGCGCCTATGGGCGCTATCTCGCGGCGCTGCCGCATCGTTTGCTCGACTGAGGCCGATTGGTCGGGGCGGTGGGATTCGAACTCACGGCCCCCTGCTCCCAAAGCAGGTGCTCTACCAGGCTGAGCTACGCCCCGACACAAGCGGCTTCCATACGGCGCTTCCGCGCCGGTGCAAAGCCGCTCACGGGCGCGGAAAGCGGCGGACTTCGCCGGTGAAGGGCGGCCGGTCGTTGATCGTTGCGCCGACGACGATCGCTGCGCCGTCCGGCGCGAAGGCGATGTTGGTGGTGTAGCGCGCCGGCTGCGGCAGCGCAGCGGCGATGCGGCCGTCGCGGTCGAGCGCGACGACGACGCCTTCGCCATAGATCGCGACGAACAGACGCCCATCCGGCGCGCGCTCCAGACCGTCGGGGCCGCGCTCGTCATAAACGTCGCGGTAACGCCCGAACGGCGCGGCGGCGAAGTCGAACGTCGCAAAGACGCTGGGCGCGCCGAGCGCGCCATCCTCCAGGACGGCGAAGCGCAGCACACGATGGCGGAAGGTCTCCGAGACATAGAGCGCGCGCTCGGCGCGATCGAAATACACGCCGTTGGGATACCACAATCCCTCCGCCACGCGGCGCGCCCGTCCGCGCGCGTCGAGATGATAGAGCGCGCCCGAAGCGGGGATGCGTCTGGAGAAAATTCCCGGATCGGAGAAATAGGCGCCGCCGCGATCGTCGGCGCTGATGTCGTTGGGATCCTGGAAGGCGCGGCCCGCGCCGTCGGCGGCGATGACGCGCACGCGCGCGCCCTGCCTGTCGACGATCACCAGCGTGCGCGCGATGTGGCACAAAATGGCGAACCCTTCGCCATAGGGCGCAAGCGCCGTCGGCCCGCAGCCGCGCTGCACGAAGAAATCCGCCTTCGCGCCGTTGCGATAGACCGACACGCGATCGGCGCCCATTTCGGCGACGTAAAGCCGCCCGTCGCGCCAGAGCGGACCTTCGGGATAGGAGGCGTTGCGGTCGATGACGACGCTGCGAGGCGGATCGGCCTGCGCGGCCGCGAGGGGTGAAGCTGTTGCGAGCGCGAGGAGTGCGAGCAGGCGCAGAACGAAAAGGTGTTGGACTTTTTTGCAAACGGTTTCGCCCGCACCCCTCATCCGTCGGCTTCGCCGACACCTTCTCCCACAGGGGGAGAAGGAAATGGCGCCTCTCCTTCTCCCCCTGTGGGAGAAGGCGGCGCGAAGCGCCGGATGAGGGGTGTCGGCGCGCACGCCTGCCGCGCTACGCGTCCGCATCGCCGCGCACGCGCAACAGAACCAGACCCACGCCGCACGCCGCGATCACGCCCGCGAACAGCAGCATGATGTCGCGCGAGCCCAGGATCGTCATGAGATAAAGTGCGGTGCCCAGCGTGCCGACGATATTGCCGATCGTGGTGATGGAATACACCGCGCCCGCGACGCGCCCGCCGTGCGCGGCGTCTGCGAGGAGAAGCCGCACGGCGTACGGCGAAAAGAACGACAACAGCGTCATCGGCACGAACATGATCGCGGCGGCGGCGAACAAGGTGGCGAGCACGCCGTCGCCGAGCGTATCGAGCGTCCAGTCGAGCACGGGCGTGGCGAGCGGCGGGGTGAGCGCCAGAAAGCCGCCAGCCACGATCACGCAGACGCCCAGCACCTGGCTGCGCGGCGCCGCATCCGCCACGCGCCCGCCGATGTAATAGCCCGCCATCAGCGAAAACATCACGGTGGAGATGAGCGAGGCCCAGACCTCGATGCCGCTGCCGAAATAGGGGGTGAGCAGGCGGCTTGCGGCCATCTGCACGCCCATCAGCGCGACGCCCAAGGTAAAGCCGATGGCGAGGATCGCCGGTGCGCGCCATTGCATGATCGCGTCGCTTTCTCTTTATTGCCGCGCGTTGTGGCGCTCGATCGAGCGCAAACTTTCCACCGGCGCGAAATCATCGGTGAGCACGCGCCCGCGCAGGCGCCCCGTCACCGTGCGCCGCCCCGCCAACAGCGCCGGCAGCGGATGGCGGAACCGGTAGCTCGCCTGCAGCGCATCGGCGCGCGCGCGCAATTGCTGGGCCGTCTTGGCCGGGCCGTCATAGGCGACCGCGACGATGTTGCCGTCGGCCTGATAGGTGTCGACATTGGCGAACACCGCCTTCAGCGTGGCGATCGCTGCATCGTACAGCATCGTCGACGGCTCGATGTTCTGCACCACCGCGCCGCCGGGCGTCAGGCGCGACTTGGCGATCTGGAAGAATTCGCGCGTCAAAAGGTGGAACGGCACGAACGTGCCGCGATAGGCGTCGATGAAGATCGCGTCATAGCGATCGCGGGTCTGGCGCAGATGCATGCGCCCGTCGCGCTCGACGAGGCGCAGGCGCTCGTCCGCACGCACGCCGAAATATTGCTGCGCCAGGCGAATGACTTCGGGATCGAGCTCCACCGCCGTGATCGTCACGCGCGGGGCGTGCAGGTGCAGATATTGCGCCGTGCGCCCGCCGCCGAGGCCGATCTCGCAGATGGCGTTGAGCGTGCTGGTATAGGCGAGCGCGACCGTCATCGCGCGCGTATAGGCGAACATCAATTCGCGCGGATCGCGGGGATTATAAAGGCTCTGGTGGAAGATGCGGCGGTTCACGCCGAACTGCATGGCGATGTAATCGCCTTCGCGTACGACATAGATCGTGTTGTAGGGGGATTCCCGCTCGACCAGGATTTCGCTGTGCGCGCGCTGCGCGAACGCGAGCCCCGGCGCCGAGAGCCCTGCGCCGAGCAGTCCCAGCACCGCCGCACGCCGCGGCAGATCGATGCTCATGACCGTCTCTCCACTCCCTCGCCGGCCTGATTGGCCGTTCGCCGTGACGAGATCAAGGCGGGCGGCGGGGCGCCGCAAGGTCATCCGGGCGATGCCGGGCGGTTGCGCATTCACCCCTCATCCGTCTTGCCGCTTCGCGGCAATCCTCCTTCTCCCCTTGTGGGAGAAGGTGGCCGCGTAGCGGCCGGATGAGGGGTGCGGGCGAAACCGCCTGGAGGGTCGCGCCGCCGCGGCTTGCCACGCGGGGCGGGGCTGCTTATACCGCGCGTCTCGCGCTGCGGGCCCTTCGTCTATCGGTTAGGACGTCAGGTTTTCAACCTGAAAAGAGGGGTTCGACTCCCCTAGGGCCTGCCACGCGCCGCGTTAGGCTTTGGCCGCGTCGAGCACCTCGATCTCGGCCCGCGCCGCGCCTCCCCATTCGTTCTTCTTCAGCTTCACCGCCGCATGGATCGGCTCGCCGCGCTGCAGCGCCTCGCCGAGGGCGGTGTTCTCGGCCCGGAAGGCGATGCCGCGGATCTTGGCCCCGCGCGCGTCCTCCAGCACGCAGCGCAGATGGCCGCCTTTGGTCGGCCCGGTATAGGTCGCGCGCACATCGCTCAGCGCCAGCACCGGCTCGGGGTGGCCGGGGCCGTAAGGGCCGATGCGATCGAGCGCGGCGATGAGGTCGAGCGTCAGCGCCGCCACGCCGGCCTGGGCGTCGATCTCAAGCGTGCGCGCGTCGCCCTCCGCCGCGGCGCACGCGTCGGCGATCTGGGCCGAGAGGAAATCCCGCAGCGCGTCCACCCTGTCCCAGGCCACGGTCAGCCCCGCCGCCATGGCGTGGCCGCCCCCCGCGAGCGCGACGCCGTCGCGCGCCGCCGCCGCGACCGCTGCGCCGAGATTGACGCCGGGCACCGAGCGGCCCGAGCCTTTGGCCGGTTCGTCCGGCGTCACGCCGCCCAGCACGATAACGGGCTTCAGGAGGCGCTCCTTCAGCCGGCCCGCCGCGATGCCGATCACGCCGGGATGCCAGCGCGGGCTGCCCACGATGACGATCGGCCGATCGCGCGCCTGCGCTTCGGCCATCGCCGTCGCTTCGGCGAGCATGTCGGCCTCCTGCTTGCGCCGCTCGGCGTTGAGCGCGTCGAGCTGCAGCGCGATGCCTTCGGCCTCCGCCGGATCGTCGCTGCTCAACAGCCGCGTGGCGAGCGACGCATCGCCGATGCGCCCGCCCGCATTGATCCGCGGGCCGAGCACGAAGCCCAGGTCATAGACGCTCGAACAGGTCTCGCGTCCGGCCGCGCGCGCCAGCGCGGCGAGCCCGATATTGTTGTTCTTGGCGAGAACTTTCAGCCCCTGCGCGACGATGGCGCGGTTGAAGCCGCGCAAGGGCGCCACATCACATACCGTGCCGAGCGCGGAAAGATCGAGATTGTCGAGCGGATTGGGCAGATGGTTCGACCCGATCGAGCCGCGCTTGCGCGCTTCGCGATTGATCGCGGCAAGCGCCACAAGCACCACGCCGGCGGCCGTCAACGCGCCTTGCCCGGATGGGCAATCGGGGCGGTTGGGATTGACGACGGCGGCGGCCGGCGGCGGCGCCCCGCTCATCAGGTGATGGTCGAGCACCACCACATCGAGCCCCATGGCGGCCGCGGCCGTCAGCGGGCCTTCCGCGGCTGCGCCGCAATCCACCGTGATGACGAGCGAAACGCCTTCGGCCTTCAGTTTCGCGAACGCGCCTTCGGAGGGGCCGTAGCCCTCGGTCATGCGATCGGGCACATAGATGCGCAAATCCCTTCCACGCGCACGAAAATAGCGCACGAGCTGCGCGCCGGAGGTCGCGCCGTCGACGTCGTAATCGCAGAACACGGCGGTTGGTCTGCCCGAAACGATCGCGTCCTCGATGATCGCGGCCGCCTTGTCCATGTCGGCGAAAGTTGACGGATCGGGAAAGAAATCGCGCAGCGTCGGATTAAGAAAGCCCGGCGCGTCGGCGGCGGACACGCCGCGCCCCGCAAGCAGACGCGCGGCGATCTCCGGCAGGTGCAGACTGCGCCGATGCGCCTCTACCAGCGCCTCATCGGCCGCGCGCGCGCGCCAGCGTTTGCCGGATAGGGAGCGCTCGACGCTCAAAAAGGCGCGCGCCGCCTCCGGCTCGGTCGATTTGCGCAGCGCAGGCATGCCCCGCTTATCGCCCGATTCGCCGCCGTCTCCTTCTCCCTCTCCCTCCAATTGGCGGGATGAGGTGCGGTCCCGCGCAGCGGGATCGATTGCAACGCAATCGAAGCGCCGAACGGCCGGGGTGAGGGTGGAGCGTTGACGCGTCAATCGTCGCGCAGCCCCCTCACCCTGCCCTCTCCCCCTTCGCAGGGAGAGAGGGTTCGCCGCGCGGACTCTCCCTCCGCCTGAAGGGAGAGGTTTGGGGCGCGCTAGACGCGGCGCCGGGTTTTGATTTCGCGCACGGTTCCCGTGGCGGAATTCATCACCAACGTGTGCGTGGTCACGCTGCCGTTGCGCACGCGCACGCCGTCGAGCAGCGAGCCGGAGGTAACGCCGGTGGCCACGAAAATCGCATCGCCGGTGGCCAATTCGTTCAAATCGTAGCGGCGGTCGAAATCGGTGACGCCGGTGCGCTCGGCGCGGCGGCGTTCGTCGTCGGTGCGGAACACGAGCCGGCCCTGGAATTGCCCGCCGACGCATTTCAGCGCCGCCGCGGCGAGCACGCCCTCCGGCGCGCCGCCGGAGCCGACATAGAGATCGATCCCTGTCGCTGCGTCGGTGGTGCTGATCACGCCGGCGACGTCGCCGTCCGAGATCAGATGCACCCGCGCGCCGACCGTGCGCAGGGCGGCGATGATCTCGGCGTGGCGCGGGCGATCGAGCACGCACACCCCGATATCGCTCGGCGGGACGCCCTTGGCCTCCGCCAAGCGCAGAACGTTCTCCCCCGCGCTGCGGTCGAGATCGATGACGCCCGGCGCATAGCCGGGCCCGACGGCGATCTTGTCCATATAGGTGTCGGGCGCATGCAACAGCCCGCCGCGCGGCGCAAACGCGATCACGGCGAGCGCATTGGCCATCGCCTTGGCGGTGAGCGTGGTGCCTTCCAGCGGATCGAGCGCGATGTCGATTTCCGGGCCCGCGCCCGTCCCCACCTCCTCGCCGATATAGAGCATCGGCGCTTCGTCCCGTTCGCCCTCGCCGATGACGATGCGCCCCCGCATCGGCAGCGCGTTGAGCGCGGTGCGCATGGCGTCCACGGCGGCCTGGTCGGCGGCCTTCTCGTCGCCCCTGCCGATCAGCTTGGCGGCGGCGATGGCGGCGCATTCGGCCACGCGGGCGGCGGCGGCCGCGAGATCGTCCGTGATGACGCTGGGCATGGGTTGTGTCAGCTCCAGAAGCGGGCGCGGTCGTCGGCTTCCTCGATGGGAAACACGCGCGGGGGCTCGGCGACGGCGTCGAGCGTTGCAATGGCGAGGGCGGCGGCGTCAAGGGCCGATCGGGCGCAGGCCTGGGTGGTCAGAACGATCGGCACTGTCGGGGCCTGGCCGCCCGGCATCTGCAGGAAGCTTTCGATCGAGACGCTCTGGCGGCCCAATTGGTCCGACACCGCCGCGATCACGCCCGGGCGGTCGCGCACCAGGAGGCGCATATAGAAGCGCCCGCGCTCGGCCGGGGCGCCGCGCGGGGCGGCCTGGAGGGCTGCGACCGGACGGGCGAAGGCGTGGCCGGCCCGCCCCTGGGCGAGGTCGATGAGGTCGGCGACCACCGCTGCGGCGGTCGGCCCCGCGCCGGCGCCGCGGCCCACGAACGTCAGCCGGCCGACGGGGTCGGAATCGATCACGGCGGCGTTGAGCGCGCCAGATACTGCGGCCAGCGGATGATCCATCGCCACAAGCGCCGGGCCCACATGCATCGACACCGCCCCGTCGATGCGCTCGGCCTTGGCGATCAGCTTGATGCGATAGCCCAAGCGGCCAGCGAGCCGGATGTCGTCGAGCGTGACCAGATCGACGCCTTCGATCTTCACGTGCTCGTAATCGGGCAGCGCGCCGAAGCCGATGGCCGCGAGCAGCGTGATCTTGTGGGCGGCGTCGAAGCCGCCGATGTCGGTGGTGGGGTCGGCCTCGGCGTAGCCCAGGCGCTGGGCGTCGGCCAGAACATCGGCGAAGGCGCGGCCGGACGCCTCCATCTCGCTGAGGATATAGTTGCAGGTTCCGTTCAGGATCCCCGCGATGGCGCGCACGTCGGCGCCGGCGAGGCTTTCCTTGAGCGCTTTCACCACCGGCACGCCGCCGCCGACCGCCGCCTCGAACAACAGCTTGCCGCCCTGCGCTTCGCTCAGGCGCGCCAGCTCGGCCCCGTGCAGCGCCAACAGAGCCTTGTTGGCGGTGACCACATGGGCGCCGCGCTTGAGCGCGATCTCCACCGCGTCGCGCGCCGGCCCATCGGCGCCGCCGATCACCTCGACCAGCACGTCGATGGCGGGATCGGCCGCGAGCGCGCGAGGATCGTCCACCCAGCGATAGTGCGATATGTCGACCGCGCGCGCGCGGCCGCGGTCGCGCGCCGAGACCGCCGCGATCTCCACCGCGCCCGCGCCGACGCGCCCCTCCTGCGCCAACTTGACGACCCCGCCGCCGACCGTGCCGAGCCCGGCGATGCCGATGCGGAGGGGGTTATGGGGAGGTCGGGCGCTCATAGCGGCATTCCCATGCGTGCGCGCGCGCAGAAGCGCAAGCGCACCGCACGTCCTCTCCCTCCGCGGGTAGGAAGGGGGTTTTGGATGAGGGTGGAGCGAACATGCTTCAAGCGTCGCGCAACCCCCTCACCCTGCCCTCTCCCCCAATTGGGGGAGAGGGTTTCCGGCGCTCCCTCTCCCTCCATGTGGAGGGAGAGGGCTGGGGTGAGGGTGGAGCGCAAACGTCTCAATCGTCGCGCCTCTTCGACTTTCGCGGAGAAGCCTCCGCCAGAGCTGCGAGAACCCTTCGCCGCACGCCCGAGGGATCGGCCAACACCTCGCCGTCACGCACGCGGATGACCCGCCAGCCTTCGGCCAGCAGAGCCGCCGTTCTCCGCGCATCGCGCGCGCGCTCGTCAGCGATCGCATGCGACGGCCCATCGACCTCGACGATCACGCGCTTGTCCACGCAGGCGAAGTCCGCCGTGTAGGGCGGGATGGGGTGCTGTCGGCGGAATTTCACGCCCAGGCGGCGGTCGCGGAGCAGGTCCCACAGCGCCGTCTCGGCCGCGCTCTGCGTGCGCCGCTGCACCCGAGCAAAATCGCGCGGCGAGATGCGGGGGGCGTCATCCGACACGATGGAGCGTAACGCGATCGCCCAAGGCGGCGGAAGCGCACCGCCATACTCCCTCTCCCTCCGAGAGGAGGGAGAGGGTTGGGGTGAGGGTGTATTGAAAACGCATCAAGCCTCGCGCAACCCCCTCACCCTGCCCTCTCCCCCAATTGGGGGAGAGGGTTCCCGCACGCCCACCCCGCTTGCGGGGGAAAAGGTGAGTCATTCCGCCGCCGTCGCCGCTGCAGGGGCGGAGTTGGATTGCAGGAAGCGCTTCAGGTTGCGGGCGGCCTGGCGGATGCGTTGTTCGTTTTCCACAAGCCCGATGCGGATGAAGGCGTCGCCGTACTCGCCGAAGCCGGCGCCGGGCGCGACCGCGATCTCGGCGCCCTCCATGAGCCGCTTGGCGAACTCCACCGAGCCCAAATGTTTGAACGCCTCCGGCAGCGGCGCCCAGGCGAACATCGAGGCGGCCGGCGCGGGGATCGGCCAGCCGGCCTTGGCGAAGGTCTCGACGAGCACGTCGCGGCGGTGCTTGTAGGTCTGGCGCATCTCCTCCACGCAATCCTGCGGACCGTTCAGCGCGGCGGTGGCGGCGACCTGGATCGGCGTATAGGCGCCGTAATCGAGATAGGATTTCACCCGCGCGAGCGCAGCGATCAGGCGCTCATTGCCGAGCGCGAAGCCGACGCGGAAGCCCGCCATCGAATAGGTTTTCGACAGCGTGTTCACTTCCACGCACACATCCGTCGCGCCTTCGACCTGCAGCGCCGACGGCGGGGGAACGCCATCGAAATAGATTTCCGAATAGGCCATGTCCGACAGCACGAACATGTTGTGCTTTTTCGCAAACGCTATGGCGTCCTTGTAGAAATCGAGATCGACCACCTGCGCCGTCGGATTGGCGGGATAGCACAGGATCATCGCGATCGGCGGCGGCACGGAATGGCGCACCGCGCGGCCGAGGCCGGAGAGATATTGCTCCGGCGTATGCGCCTCGATGTGGCGGATGACGCCGCCGGCCATGATGAAGCCGAAAGCGTGGATGGGGTAGGACGGGTTCGGCGCGATGATCACGTCACCGGGCGCGGTGATCGCCTGGGCGAGGTTTGCGAAGCCTTCCTTGGAGCCGAGCGTTGCGACGATCTGGGTGTCGGGATTGAGCTTCACGCCGAAGCGCCGCTCATAATAGCCCGCCATCGCGCGCCGCAGGCCTGGCACGCCGCGCGAGGCGGAATAGCGGTTGGTGCGCGGCTTCTTTGCGGTTTCGCACAATTTCTCAATGATGTGCTCGGGCACGGGCAGATCGGGATTGCCCATGCCGAAATCGATGATGTCGGCGCCCTGCGCGCGCAGCCGGGCTTTGACCTTGTTGACCTCCTCGAACACGTAAGGCGGGAGGCGGCGGGTTTTGTAGAAGTCTTCGGACATGGTGAGATTCGCAATTATCCGCCCGAAGGCGGGGCTGGAACAGGGCCGCTCTAGAGCGTGATAGCCAAAAGTGGATACCGGTTTTGGCGGCTATCACGCTCTCATTCTAAGGTTTAGAGCCTGATTCACGCTTCACATTGATTCAATCTGAAGCGATCAGGCTCTAGCGCGGGGTGGCGGCGGTCTCGAGGGCGGCGCGCGCTTCGGCCTCGAAGCGCTGCGGCGCAGGCGCATCCGAGGTCTGGCTCGACCGGGGATGCGCGCGCATAGCCTGTTCTGCAGCCACGATTTCGGCGGCGACGGCGTTCCAGTGCGCGGGATCGACCTGCCCCTTCGGGGCGAGCGGCGCGCGCGCGAGGTTGGGGAAGCCTTCGGCCTGCAATTCCGCGTCGCGCGCGGCGAACCAGGCCGGCGGCGCTGTCTCGGCCCCGGCCCCGCCGGCGGATGCGCACGCGCTGGCCGCGGCGACGGCGAGGCAGGCTGCGGCGAACGGCAGGCGTCGAGGCGTCACGGGACGGCGCTCCTTGGAACTGATGCGCGGCGAGAAGGCACTCGTCCTATACCAGCCGGCGCTGTTGTGCCACCATCCGCGCGGTGCGTGCGCATGTCGGCCCCGTGCGGGCCGCCCAAGGACGCGCGCCGGGGCGGAGACGATCGATGAGCGACACCAGCGGCGCCAAGGCCGGCGCCGAAGCCGCAAAACCGGCGCCGAAAAAGCGCAGCCGCCGGCGCGCCGTCGCCGCCGCCCAACCTGCCCCCGAAGCCGCCGTCTCGCCGGCGCCGACCGTCCCGCCCGCGCCGCCGCCGGCTGCGCCCGCCACCGCCGCCAAGCCCCCCGCTCCGGCCGCCGCCGCTCCCACCCTGCCCGATCTGCTGGTCGGCCAATCGCCGGAAGCGATCGCGGAATTGTCGCGCAATCTGGCCGAGGCCATGGCGCGGGCGAACACCGTTTTCGCCACCTCCTTCCTCGATGCGGCGCACGGCGCCAACCTGCCCTGGCGGCCCGATCCGTTCGACGTGCAGGGCGCGCTCTCCGCCGTGTGGGGCAAGCTGGCGCTGCAACCCGAAACGCTGCGCGAGGCGCATGCGGATTTGTGGCGGCGCTATCTCGAGGTGTGGCAGCGCCACGCCCAGCGCCTCATGCTCGGCCAGGCCGGCGAGGATGCGAGCCTCAAGGACAAGCGCTTCCGCGATCCCGAATGGAGCGCCAATCCCGCCTTCGCGCTCTTGCGCGACACCTATCTCGCGACCTCGCAATTTCTCACCACGCTGGTCGAACACGCCGACGGCGTGGATGAGGAGACCAAGCGCAAGGCGGCGTTTTTCATGAAGCAGGCGGTGGATGCGGCCTCCCCGTCGAACTTCCTCATCACCAATCCCGCAGCGCTGAAGGCGATGCTGCAGACGCAGGGCGAAAGCCTGGTCAAAGGCATGGAGAATTTCGCCGAGGACCTGAAGCGCGGCCACGGCCAATTGGCGATCACCCAAACCGATCTCGACGCCTTCACGCTCGGCGAAAACATCGCCACGACGCCGGGCAAGGTGATCTTCCGCAACGGGCTGATCGAAATCCTGCAATACGCGCCCGCCACCGACGAGGTGCTCGAGACGCCGCTGCTGATCTTTCCGCCCTGGATCAACAAATTCTACATCATGGATCTGCAGCCCAAGAACTCCATGATCAAATGGCTGACCGAACAGGGCGTGACGGTGTTTCTCGCCTCCTGGATCAATCCCGACGCCGACATGGCGGAGAAAACCTTCGAGGATTACATGCGCGACGGCATTCTCGCCGGCGTGCAGGCGGTGCAGGACGCAACCGGCGTGGAGAAGGTCAACACGGTCGGTTATTGCATCGGCGGCACGCTTCTGGCGGCGACGCTGGGCTACATGGCCGCGCAAGGCGACGACCGCATCAACAGCGCGACCTTCTTCGCCTCGCAATCGGATTTCGAATTCGCCGGCGATCTCAAAGTGTTCACCGACGACGCCGGCATCCGCTATCTGCAGGATCGCGTCGATGCGCAGGGCGGCCTGCTCGATGCGCAGGCGATGGCCGATACGTTCAACGCGCTGCGGTCGAACGACCTGATCTGGTCCTATGTGGTCGACAATTACTATCTCGGCAAAAAGCCGCCGCCGTTCGATCTTCTCTATTGGAACTCGGACCAGACGCGCATGCCGCGCGCGCTGCACATGTTCTATCTGCGCCGCTTCTATCACGACAACGCCATGGCCAAGGGCGAACTGACGCTTTTGGGCGAACGCATCGACTTGAAGCGCGTCAAGACGCCGATCTTCATGCAATGCTCGCGCGAGGACCACATCGCGCCGGCCAAAAGCGTTTACGCCAGCGCGAAACTGTTCGGCGGGCCTGTGGAGTTTCTGATGGCGGGCTCGGGCCATATCGCCGGCGTGATCAACCCGCCCGCAGCCAACAAATACCAGCACTGGACCAATCCCGCCCTGCCCGCCTCCCTCGACGCCTGGATCGCGGGCGCTGCGGAACATCCAGGCTCCTGGTGGCCGCACTGGCGCGCCTGGATGGGGCGGATTTCCGGCCCCATGGTCCCTGCGCGCACGCCGGGAGCGGGAAAACTCAAGCCGCTAGGCGACGCGCCGGGCGACTATGTCCGCGTGCGCTCCGCTGCGTAATCTTTTCAAGTAAGAGGAAACATCATGGCCATATCCTTGTACGACGCGACCGTGCTCGGCTTCATCCAGACGGTCGGCGCGGTGTCGGGATTTCTCGACCGCGGGCTGTCGCATTGCACCGACAACGGGATCGATCCGAACGAGATCGTCGAGGCGCGGCTGTTCCCCGACATGCTGCCCTTTCGCTTCCAGGTGCTGTCGACGGTGGCGCATTCGATCGGCGCGGTCGAAGCCTGCAAGAAGGGCCTGATGACGCCGCCGGGCGCGACGCCCAATCTTGATTATCCCGCCCTGCAAAAGGCGGTCGCCGACGCGCTCGCGGCGCTGAAGGGGCTCAACCCGGACGAGGTGAATGCGCTCGAGGGCCGCGACATGGTGTTCGCGCTTGGCGATTTCAAACTACCGTTCACGACTGAAGGGTTCCTGCTGTCCTTCTCCACACCCAATCTGCATTTCCACGCCACCACCGCCTACGACATCCTGCGCACCAAGGGCGTGCCGCTCGGCAAGCGCGACTATCTGGGGCAATTGCGGCTGAAGATGTGAGCGCGGCCGCAGCCGCCCCCTCCGTCGCGGGGGAGGACGTTTGAAGCGTCAACGCCCGTCCTCCCCCGCGAGGGACCTCTGCGAAAAGCATTCTCCCGCGCCATCACCCCGGACAGGCAGAGCCTGATCCGGGGTCCATGTTCAAAAACCCTTCAAAACATGGGCCCCGGTCCTCGCTTCCAGCGAGACCGGGGCGATGGACCTGCACGTATCGTGCGTATTGGAGAGGTCTCCGAGAGGGGGAGGCGGCTTGCGCCAAAGGCGCAAGTCGGAGGGGCGGAATCGGCGCCCTATAGGACGCCGTCACCCATACCCCAGCATCGCCCGCAAACCCGGCGCGGCGAAATCGACGAGGCGTTTCTGGCGCTCGGGCAGATCGTCCGGCACGGCGACGTCGTTGGACAGATGCTCGCGCGCCGTCGCGGAATGCTTGCGATCGGAACCAATGCGCACGCGCTCGCGCCAATCCGCAGGCAGATCGATGCCGCAGGCGCCGAGCAGTTCGGCGAAGAAGGCGTTCGCGGCGATGCCGTCGAGCGCCTTGAGATGGCGCACGATGTCCTCGTAGCGGACCATGAAGGTCGCGCCGTTCATCCACGCCACCGCGTTGAAGGTGTAGATGTCGAGCAGGCTCGGCGCCTTCTGGAACGAGCCGAAGATCATCAGGTTGAGCACGTCGTCGATCGCCGCGGCCCCGCCTTTGATGTTGTTCAAGGATCCTTGAAATTCTTCCGAAAGATAGAAGCGCGCGCGCGCCAGCACCCAATCATAGGGATCACGCACGAGCACCACCTGGCGCACGCCTTTGAGCGCCACCGCGCTCGGATCGGCGAACAGGAGATGGCCCCAGCTGACCGCGGGCGGCTGGCCTGCGAACGCGGCCAAGTGCAGGTGCAGGTTCGGCAACTGAATGAAGTCGCGGTGATATTGCTGCTCGGCCGGCACGAACATGCGCACGATATTGCGCAACAGGTGGGTGCCGGATTTCGGAACGCTGTTGAGGAAGACGCTTTCCTTCAGCGGCGCCATGGCGAAGCGCTGCATGTCCTCATGCAGCGTGTCGGCCTTCATCTTGATGCGGACGGGCTGGTTCACGGGGTGTCGCCTCTGGGCCGCACATCCGGGCGTGCGCGCGGCACTGTAAAAACAAAGGCGGCGGGGCTGCAAACCCCGCCGCCGATGCTGTCGCAGTTAATGGCGCCTACCAGGCCCGCGTGAGGCGCACGAAGGCGCTGCGGCCGACATAGTCGTATTGCGAGGCCAAGATCGCCAGGCCTTGCGTGGCATACTGGCCGGTGATGCCACCGCGCGTGACGGTCGGGGGCTGTTCGTCGAACAGGTTCGACACGCCGCCCGAGATCGACCACTGGTCCCCGGTGTAGCGCACCGAGACATCGTGATAGGCGGTGAACTCGGTGTGGACCTTGTAGAGCGTCGTCCCGGCCGCGTTGCGGTCGCCGATATCTTCGGCTTCCGACGCCTTCCCGACCATGTCGATGCCCCAGAAATAGGTCCAGTCGCCGCGATCGAGGCGCAGGTCGATGTTGCCGACCCAGTCCGGCTCGCCGACATCGCCGTTTGTGTCGATCGGGTTGCCGGCGAACAGCGAGATCACGTCCTCCAACTGCCAGGTGAACTGGCCCTGGATGGAGAAGTCACCCCAGGCGAACTCATGATCGTACCGCGTCGTCACGTCGATGGCGCGGTTTTGTTGCGAGTTGATGTTGAGGAAGCTGTTGCGGATTTCCGTGATCAGAAGGCCGGTGCCGCCGCCGCCGCGCGTGAAGAGCGAGCAGAGCGGATCGGTCGGGAACGTCTCGGAATTGTAGCAGCCCACGACGATGTTCGCCGCGCCGAGCGTGGCGACCTGGTCGTTCACTTCGATTTCCACGTAATCGACCGCGATCGACAGGTCCGCGAAGCTCGGCGTGAAGACGAGCCCGACGGTCATCGCATCGGAGGTTTCCGGCTCCAGCAAGCCGAGGCCGCCGCCCCGCAGGGCGGTCGCCGAGGCGCCGGCGCCGTCATAGTCGCCGGGGATGCCGTCAGCGTCGCAATTGTCCGCGATGCGTTGCGGCAGCGTGCCGGCCGCAAGGTTGGTCGCCCACTGAATGCACGGATCGACCGCACGCTGGCTGGCGAACGAGGATTCGTCGGCCAGATACAGCTCAAACAGCGCCGGGGCGCGGAACGAGGTGCCCTGCGAATAGCGCAGCTGCCAAGCCGGCGTGATCTGCCAGGACAGGCCGATCTTGTGGGTGTCGGCCTCGCCGGAGCTTTCCACATCCGTGTAACGGCCCGACAGGTTCAGCGTCAGGCTCTCGGCCAGCGGAACGCCCGCCAGGATCGGGATTTCGACTTCGGCGAACGCTTCCTGCGTGGTGTCCGAGCCGGCGGTGACGCCCGCGCTCGACAGACCCCAGGAATTGCCCGCCAGAGTCACGCGGCCCGGCACGTCGTTGATCTCGTCCTCGCGATACACCACGCCGAGCACCGCGCCGACATTGCCGGCAGGAAGCGTGAAGATGTCGCCGGTGATCGAGCCCTCGATGTACCACTGGTCGTAGACCGTGTTGCCGGTCTCGGTGTCGAACAGGAACGCCCGATCCGCCGCGCTGAGATTGCTGCCGTCGATGAGCCCCGGGCTCATCCAGTCGACGTCGACGCAAGGCCGGTTGGAGATCGGCGTGCGGAAGCCGACGCAAGAGGCGGTCGCGCGCGGGATCGAGTTGGCGTTGAAGAGACCGACCGTGCCGAAATCCGAACGGCCGTCAGCGGAATAGACCGCGTCCTGCAGGATGACGTCCTGCGTATAGTCGCCGTCCGAGCGGCTGAATTGGCCGGTCACATCCCAGGCGATGGAGCCCAGATTGTTGAAGCCGCCGAATTCGCCGCGCAGGCCGCCGATCACACGCATGTAATCGACCACTTGTTCCGCGTCGTTGTGATCGGTGACCGCGGTCGGGCTGTAGATCGCCGTGCCGCCCCAAGCCGGATCGAGCGTCGAGTCGCCGAGGTCATAGGAATAGAGGTACGTCCAGACTTGGCGGAAGCCGACCGTGCGGCTCTCGCGGCGGTTCAACAGAACTTCCGCATAGGCTTCGACATTCGGCGTGATGTCGTAGGCGCCTTGGGCGAAGAACGAGTACCGGTCGATCTCCGGGATCAGCGACTGATTGAGATAGAGGTCGCCGCCGTAATTGATGACCGACGCCGGGCCAGCCTGCGTGCGGTTCAACGCGAACCAGCCGGCGGGCGCAGTCGGCCAGCCGAACGGGTTGCCGGCCGCAGGGGTGGGAAACACAGTTTGCGGCAGCAGCGTGCCGATCTGGCCCGATCCGTCATATTGGACGAACACCTGCGCACCGGGGGAGTTCAACGCGCCGCCGGTGGCCCAGGGCCCGCCATTCGGACCGCCCACGAACTCGTACAACCAAACTTGGCCCGCGAGCGTGTCGCCAGCGCACTGGAAACGGCCGGTGCGCGGGTCGATGCGGTCGTTGC
The DNA here is from genome assembly GCA_033764725.1 of Hyphomonadaceae bacterium. Lineage (GTDB taxonomy): Bacteria > Pseudomonadota > Alphaproteobacteria > Caulobacterales > Aquidulcibacteraceae > RI-43. The sequence continues at coordinate 15,723 of JANRIR010000066.1, read as the reverse complement.
GCAGGCCCGTCGCGGCGGAGAACGTGTAGCTTTCCGAGCAGGTGAGGTAGTCGCGGTCCTTCAGCTTCAGTTCGTTCTGGCGGAAATAATCGACGAGGACGTTGAAATAGCCGCGGTCGAACGTCGTGCCCCAGATGGCGTTGGCGCGGAATTCCTCGCCGCCGCCGTCGGAATTGTAGTTGCCGAACACGTCGAGCTCGATGCCGTCGGTGTTGCGGCGGGTGATGATGTTGGCGACGCCGGCGATGGCGTCGGAGCCGTAGATCGACGAGGCGCCGTCCTTCAGGATTTCGACGCGGTCGATCATGCTCTGCGGGATGACGTTAAGGTCGACCGCCGAGACGCCGCCGCGCACGCCGGCCGGGCCGAGACGGCGCCCGTTGAGCAGAACGAGCGTGCGGTTGGCGCCGAGGCCGCGCAGCGACAACGTCGCCGAGCCCGGACCGCCATCGGTGACGAAGGCCGAGGAAATCGTGGCGTCATTCTGCGCCGAGCCCGACGCCAGCGAGGACCCCTGCAGGAACTCGGCAGTGTCGACGACGCCCGCGAGCGCCGCGCTTTCGCCCTGCAGCACCTGCACCGGCGACGTGGAGTTGAACTCAGAGCGGCGGATGCGCGAGCCGGTGACGACGATCGCGTCGTCTTCGGCAGGCGCAGCGGCGGGCTGCTGCCCTTCCGCTGCCGGTTGGCCTTCGGCCGGGGTTTCCGGCGTCTGCGCGAAGGCCCCGCCCGTGGCCGCCAGGCCGGCGAACAGCGCCCAGGCGACCGTCGACCGCAGCCGCGTCTTATCCGCTTTCTTCATGATGTGATGCGCCTCATCTGGTTGGTCGGCGCTCGCGACTCCCCCGTGAGCGCCCCGTTAACGCGCACCGTAAGTCGCAGTTTAAAGGCCGGTCAACGATTGTGACCGCTTTTTGTCGCAAAACAGCAGGATATGTCGCGCGTTGGACACGCCTTTGACGCAAAGGGCGGGACCGACCGGCCCCGCCCTTCATTTTCACAAGCCGATCAAAGGCTTCAGTACGACAGGCCGCACGGCCCGCGCAGGAAGTTTTCGATCAACGTCAGCTCCTGGCGGGAATGCGCCGGCGTGCCCCCGCCGTGATCATAGCCGCGCAGGACATGGTACTCGTGCGGCTTGCCCGCGGCCCGCAGGCCGGCGGCGAACTGCTCGGAGTGCCAGATCGTGGCCGTCTGATCGTAATCGCCGTGATAGAGCATGATCGGGATCGACGAATTGCGCACATTCTCGAGCGGATCCATGCCCTTCAGCGTCCAGCCCTGCAGCTGGCGCTGGATGCGGTTGGTGCGCCACAGGGTGCCGAGACGCTCAAGACTTGAAACGCCCGCCCCCGAGATGGCGCAGCGATAGGGCGGATTGGGCCGCACCGCCGCCGCCATCGCGGCAAAGCCGCCATAGGAGAAGCCGTAGATCACCGCGCGCTGCGGATCGGCTATGCCCTGCGACACCATCCAGGCCAGGCCGTCGTCCTTGTCGTCCTGCATCTTGGCGCCCCATTGCTCGTCGCCAGCCTTCCAGAGCTGGTCGCCGAACAATTCGGAGCCGCGGAATTGCGGCTGCAGCACCGCAAAGCCGCGCGAGGCGAAATATTGCGCGTAGGGAACGTCGCCATTGCCCCAATCGGTGTTGTTGCGGCTCCACGGGCCGCCGTGGGGCATGATCAGGGTCGGCAGCGGCGCATCGACGCCGCGGCGGAAGCCGCGCGGCAGGGTGAGAATGCCCGGGATCTGCAGCCCGTCGCGCGCGGTGTAATAGATCAGCTCAGACGGCGCGAGGCCGGCGGGATTGACCTGCGGGATGGACACGCCGAGCGGGATCAGCTCGCCGTTCTCCCGCATCAGGGCGTAGCCTGGCGGGTTGCGCGAGCTCGATACGGTCACCAGCCGGAAATCGCCGCGCAAGCCCGTGAAGCGCACATACTGGCCAGGGAAGCGCGCCTCGAGCTGGCTCTGGATCGCCGCATAAGTCGGGTCGGTGTAGAAGTTGCGCTCGGCGTCGCCGTAATAACGGAAGCCGGCGATGCGCGTCTCCTCGTCGCCCACCGACGCCTGAAGGATGTTGGTGATTTCAAACCGCGGATGCTGGAACAGCGTTTCGGTGAACGCGCGCTGCGTCACCGAATAGGCCCGAACATAAGCGAGGTTCGATCCCTCATTGTCGACGAAGATCAGAAGATCGGGATTTTCCGGATCGAACGCGCGCGGCGACAACAGGCGGCGTTCGCGCGCGGGATATTGCAGGAGCGGATGGCGCTCCCACTGATTGTTGGCGGTGTTGAAAATCTCGTAGCCGATCCACCAATCGCCGCCGCGCAGCTCGGCGAATTGCTTGACGCGGATGCGGCCCTCGTCGTCGACGATCGACAGGATATCTTCGCGCTCGCTCGCCTGCGCGATGCGCTGGCCGCGGCCGGTATAGACGTTGACCCGCCAGATCGAGGTGTCGTCGAGCGTGCGCCGCTCCATCAGGATGTGCTGATCGTCGTTCGCTAATTGATCGAACACGGAGGGCTGGAGGAATTTGTCGGCGTAGTCCTCAAGCTCGCTGCGGGCGCCGCCGGCGGCGAGAGGCTCTATGATTGAACGCCCCGTGAGATCCACGATGCGCGCAAGGCCAGTGTAGAATTTGTTCTCCGCGCCCGAGCCCGCGATCACCGGCTGCACCAATTGCAGGAAGATGCGGTCGTTCGCGACCCAGGTGAAGCTGGCGATCCGCACTTCCTGGCGCGCGGCCATGCCGCCCATGCCGATGCGCGTGGGCGCCTGATTGAGCGCGTCCGTGCGCCAGATCGACAAGGCGCGGGTCTCGCCGTCGAGGCTGGTGATCGCGGCGAGGTGCCGGCCGTCCGGCGACAGGGCGGGACTGCGGATCGCCCATTCGCGAATGAAGGCCTCCGCGGGGATCGGGATCGGTCCGCCGGTCTGGGCGGCGGCGGGTTGGGTTTGTGCAGTGGCTGACGGCGCAAGGCACGCCACACCCATCGCCAACGCGAGGGCGAACAGTCTCTTCATGCGGAACCCCATCAAACGAAGCGAACGCCCCGCGCGACAGCGCAAGCGCCGGCTCCCTGTCTTGCGAAAGTCATATGACGCCGCTTGTCGCGCCGGCAAGGGCGCCGGTCGCACAAGCTCGCCTGCGGTCAGTCCAAGCCGGCGGCTTCGTCGAGGCCGAGCATCAGATTGAGGTTCTGTACGGCCGCCCCCGCCGCGCCCTTGCCGAGATTGTCGAGCACTGCGACGAGCCGCGCCTCTTCGTCGTGGCCGAACGCGTAGAGCGTCATCCGGTTGGTTCCGTTCAAGCTCTCGGGCTCAAGCGTGGCGAGCCCGGCGCCCTCCGCCAAAGGCGCGACGCGCACGAAACGCGCGCCGGCATAGGCCTGCGCCAAAGCCTCGTGCGCAGCCGCAAGCGTCGTAGGCTGCGGCAGCGCCATCAGCGCCAGCGGAACCTCCACGATCATGCCCTGCCGATAGCGGCCCACCGCGGGCATGAAGATCGGCGGACGGGAGAGCCCGCCATGACGCTGCATTTCCGGCACGTGCTTGTGGCGCTGGCCCAGCGCATAGATGCGGTACGGCGCGCGCGTATGGGTCGGCGCGGATGAGTCCTCGAATTCCGCAATCATCGCCTTGCCGCCGCCGGAATAGCCGGACGTCCCATGGCAGGTCAGCTGCCAGCCGCGCGGCACGCTCCCCGCCTCGACCAGCGGCCGCACCAGCGCGATGAAGCCGGTGGGATAACAGCCGGGGTTGGACACAAGCCGCGCCGCGGCGATGGCCTCGCGCTGGCCTGGCGCCATTTCAGGGAAACCGTAGGTCCAGCCCGGCGCCGTGCGGTGCGCCGTGGAGGCGTCGATCACCTTCACCGCCTCGTTTTCAATGAGCGCGACGGCCTCGCGCGCCGCGTCGTCCGGCAGGCACAGGATCACCGCGTCGGCGTCGTTCAGCAGCCGCTTGCGCGCACTTGCGTCCTTGCGCTTGTCGGGATCGATCGAAACGATCTGGAGATCGCCGCGCCCCGCCAGACGCTCGCGGATCTGAAGCCCCGTCGTGCCGGCTTCGCCGTCGATGAAAACGATCGGTCGCATGGCCTATCTCCAACGCCCCTTCTCCCCTTGTGGGAGAAGGTGGATTGTCGCGAAGCGACAAGACGGATGAGGGGTGTCGGCGCAAACATTTGCAATGTTGAGCAAACACCCCTCATCCGGCGCTTCGCGCCACCTTCTCCCACAAGGGGAGAAGGGGCGCTGCGAAAAGCAAAACGGGCGCTTCGTCGCCGAAGCGCCCGCCGGCGCCATACCCCGAAATCGTTCAGCGTTTCGAGAATTGGAAGCTGCGGCGCGCCTTGGCCTTGCCGTACTTTTTGCGCTCCACCACGCGGCTGTCGCGCGTCATGAAGCCGGCGTGCTTCAACGCCGATCGCAGCGCGGGCTCGTAGTCCGACAGCGCCTTGGAGATGCCGTGGCGCACCGCGCCCGCCTGCCCCGACAGGCCCGAGCCGGTCACCGTGCAGACGACGTCATACTGCCCTTCGCGATCGGTGATGCGGAACGGCTGGTTGATCATCATGCGCAGCACGGGGCGCGCGAAATACACGTCCTGCGTCTTGCCATTGATGGTGATGACGCCCTTGCCGGGCTTCACCCAGACGCGGGCGATGGCGTTCTTGCGCTTGCCGGTGCCGTAGGCGCGGCCCTGCGCGTCGAGCTTTTGCTCGCGCATGACGGCTTCGTTCTGGGGCGCCGGCGCCTGGCCGGTCGCGCCGCCGAGCGATTCCAGGCCTGGATAGGTCTCGCTCATGCGATCCTCGCATTCTTGCGGTTGAAGCTCTTGAAGTCGATGATTTCGGGCTGCTGGGCCTCGTGCGGATGGGCCGGGCCCTTGTAGACGCGCAGCTTGGCGAGCTGCTTGCGCGCCAGCGGGCTTTCCTTCGGCATCATCCGCTCGACCGCCTTCTCCAGCACGCGCTCGGGGTTCTTGCCCGCGAGCACCTTGCCGGCGACGCGCTCCTTCACGCCGCCGGGATAGCCGGTGTGGCGATAATAGACCTTGTCGGTCAGCTTCTTGCCGGTGAACGCCACCTTCTCGCAATTGACCACGATGACATGGTCGCCGGTGTCGGTGTGCGGGGTGAAATCGGCGCGGTGCTTGCCGCGCAGGCGGCGCGCGATGAACGACGCGAGGCGGCCGACCACGACCCCCTCGGCGTCCACCACGATCCATTTGTGCTGCACGTCGGCCGGCTTGGCCGCGCGCGTGACGAGGGTTCGCATGGGGCTTCCTTTGGGCGTGCGCGGCGATGCCCGCGCACGCGAAGGCGCGGCTTAAAGATCAGGACCGAAAGCCTGTCAACCCGGCGCAAATGTCCTCTTGTTTTCAATAGCTTGACTATGCGGTATCGGGTTACTCAAGGCGAAGGCCGCGGTCGCGACGGCCGCGCCCCACAGCAGGATCGCGCCGGCCTGATGGATCAGGCTGATCGCCAGATGCGCTCCGGTGACGACGGCGGCCACGCCGAGCGCGACCTGGACGAGCGCCAGGGCGCCGACATGCAGCGCCGCGATCCGCGTCCGGCCCTGCCCGCCGCGCCAGGCCGCCGCGGCCAGCGCCAGCGCGGCCAAGCCTACGGCGTAGCCCAACGTGCGGTGGGCGAATTGCAGCTGCGCCAAGGGCTCCGCAATCGGCAGCCAGGCGCCGCCGATCGTGGGCCAATCGTCATAGGCGCGCCCGGCGTCGGCCCCGGCGGTCAGGGCGCCGACGACGATCTGGGCGAACAACAGCCCCACAAAGCCCAAGGCGGCCCAGCGCGGCGCGCCCAGCCGCCCGGGGTTGCGGCGCGCGCCCGCCGCATCGAGCGTCAGCGCCAGCGCAAAGCCCAGGATCACGAACGCCATGCCCAGATGCGTCGCCAGCCGGTGCGGGCTGACGTCGAGCCGGCCCTCGAGCCCGCTGACCACCATCCACCAGCCGATCGCCCCCTGCAGCCCCCCCAGCGCGCCCAGCGCCAGCGCTGCGCCGACGCGGCCCCGAAGCCGGCCGGTCGCCAGCAGGACCACGAACGGCGCCGCCCACACCACGCCCACCACCTTGCCCAGGAAACGGTGCCCCCATTCCCACCAATAGATGGTCTGGAAGGCGGCGAGGCTCATGCCGGCGTTCTGCAGCTGGTACTCGGCGGTCTGACGATAGAGGGCGAACTCCTCAGCCCAGCGCGCGGCGGTCAGCGGCGGGGTCAAGCCCTTGCCGAGATCCCATTCGGTGATCGACAGCCCGGAATCGGTCAGCCGCGTCGCGCCGCCGACCAGGATCATCGCCACCACCAGGGTCGCCAGCGTCGCAAACCAGGCCGCGGCCAGCGGCTCGACATTTTTTTCAGAGACGGCGGCGCTCATCGCTTGCAGGCTCCCACGCCGCTCTACATAGCGCAGCGCGGCGGCGGCGGATTGCGTCGCAGCGCCGCTGGAGGGCGACGATGAACGGGCGCACGCGCCGCGCGATCGGGTCGGTGGTCATCCTCGGCTTCCTGGCGCTCTACATCGTGGCGGCGGTGAGCGTCGGCGAACGCCTGCATGGGGCCGCCCCCTGGGTGCTGGCGCTCTATTACGGGATCGCGGGAACCGCCTGGGGCCTGCCGCTCAAGCCGCTGTTCGACTGGATGAACAAGGCGCCGTGAGCGCCGTTCTCCTTTTCCCCGTATAGGAGAAGGAGAACGGCGCTCCCTCTCCCTCCGCGAGGAGGGAGCGGGCTGGGGTGAGGGTGGGGCGCAAACGGTCAAATGGTGCAGGGTGAGCCGACGCGCATCGTTCAAGCGCCGGCGCGGCCCCCTCACCCCGCCCTCTCCCCCATCTCTGGGGGAGAGGGAGCACTCATTTGTAGTCGCCGCGCTCAGCGCGCCGGCGCCGGCGGCCTTACGAACAGCATCGCGACGAACCCCGCGACGAGCAGGATGGCGATCGAGGCGAAGCCGATCTTCTGGCTGTCATAGGCGCGGGTGAATTCCTCCACCAGCAGCGGCCCGAGCCACACGGTCGCTGCGCCAGACAAGGCATAGAGCCCGAAAATCTCGCCCTCCATACCGGCCGGCGCGAGCCGCGCCATCAGCGTCCGGCTCGAAGCGTACGCCGCCGTGATCGAGATCGCGATCAGCATGGCGATGGCGATATAGGCGAGCTCCGGCGCGGTCTGGAACACCGGCCCCGACCACACGATCGCGGCGGGATCGACCGGAATGACGAAAAACATCGCGTCCGGCGCCATCGACACCATGCCGATCAGGCACGCGAGCGTCACGCCGATCTCCAGCGCCACCGCATTCTTCGGCCCGATCGCGTCATCCAGCCAGCCGCCGGCGAAGCCGCCGAACACCGCGAAGATCGACAGGATGACGCCGAACGCCAGCATCTCGACCAGCTCCCAGCCCAGCACGCCCGCCGCATAGACGCCGCCGAAAATCAGGATCGCGGTCTTGCCGTCGGCGTAGAGCATGCGCGCGATCAGGAACATCGCGACGTTGCGGTGGTCGCGCAGCTTCGAAATCGTCCGCGCCACGCCCATCACGCCGTCGCGCGCCGCCGCCAGGAACGACACGCCGGTCGCGCGCTGATCCGGCGTGAACAGGAACAGCGGGATCGCAAACGCGACCAGCCACAGCGCCGACAGCGGCGCGACGATTCGGCTCGGCTCATGGGCGGCCGGATTGAGCCCGAACCAGGGCGCATCCGGCACGAAGGCCCAATCCACCTGCCCCGGCAGCGCCATGGTGAGCAGCACGAACACCAGAAGCAGCACGGACGCCGCATTGCCGAGCGCCAGCCCGAGGCCGGACACATGCGGCAGCGCCGCCGGCGTACAGGCGCGCGTCAGCATCGAATTGTGCAGCACTTCGGTCCAGTTGAAGGCTATGCCGGCGACGACGATCGCCGCACCCACGGCCCAGAGCGGCAGACCGCCCTCGCCCGGCATCGCCCACCACTGGATCAGCACCGCCGGCGCCAGCAGCGCCAGCACGACCGCAAGCGCCGGCTTGCGCGCGCCCATCCGATCGGCCGCGGCGCCGAGAAAGGGCGCCGTGAAAGCCACCACGAAGCCGGAAATCTTATGCCAGGACGAGATCGTCTCCTGGCCGCGCACAGGGTCGCCGATCACGGTCGTGGCGACATAGGGCGCAAACACATAGATCACGCACAGGATCACGTACGGATTGCGCGCCCACTCGAACAAGGCCCATGAGAACGCGCCGCGGTCGATGGCGGCTGGCGCGGCGCGGGCGCCGCTTCTCGACTGATCCTCGGGCGCGCTTGCGGCGTCGATCATGCGTGTCCTCCGCGCCGCGGTGGGGGAGGTCTCGTGCGCGCCCCCCTTCCAAACCGGACGCGACGAGTTTACGCAGGTTAACGGCTCTGGGGCGAGCCCGCTGCGCTGCAGAAGCGCCGCAGCCGTGATCCGCCCTTCGGTCGGATGCGCGAAGCGCGCCGGCGCAAGGCTTGGGGGAGTTGGGGATGAAGTTCAGCGGCCTGAAGCGTACGGGCGGCGTCCTTCTGGGACTGACGGCGCTGTTGAACGCCGGCGCCGCCATGGCGCAGGAGCGCGGCGCGCCCTATGACCGCGGCAACAATCAGGGCGTGCGCGATCGGCCGCGCCCGGAATACGAAAATTCCGGCATGCCCGCCGGCGGCTTCCGCTTCTATCCGTCCATCACGGCCTCGGCGGAATCCAACGACAACGTCTTCGCTGACGCCGCCGACGAAATCTCCGACACCATTGCGCGGCTGGCGGGCTCGGCGCGGTTCAGCTCGATCTGGTCGCGCCACGCCTTCAACGTGACCGCCGCCGCCGCGACCGACAAATATTCCGACAACAGCCAGAACGACACCTCGAGCTATTCGCTCGGCGCCGACGGCCGCCTCGACGTGACGCGCGCGGTGCGCATCGACGGCGCGCTGAGCTATGGCAGCGCCTTCGAGGCGCGCGGCGTCAACGATCCGCGCACCGCCGGCGGCGCCTCGCGCCTGGTCGATCCCATCGAATACGAAACCAAGGCCGGCTCGCTCGGCGTGACGGCGGAGCTCAACCGCGTGCGCGTGGCGCTCGACGCCGACGCCTCGCAGGTCGATTTCGACAATGGCCGGCTGTCGAGCGGCGCGGTGTTCGCGCAGGATTTCCGCGACCTCGACGCCACCGACATCACCGCCCGCGTCGATTTCGCGCTCTCGCCGGACACCGCCTTGTTCGTGTCGGGCTCGCAGGGCTGGCGCAGCTATGACGTCAAGGACCCGGCTTTCGGCGGCAATCGCGATTTCGAGGTGACGCAGGCGCTCGCCGGCGCCTCGTTCGACATCACGCGCCTGCTGCGCGGCGAGATCGGCGTCGGCTATTCGTGGGCCACGTTCGACGACGCGGCCACGTATCCGGAAGCCAACGGCCTTTCGGTCAGCGGCAAGGTGGACTGGTTCCCCACGCAATTGACCACGGTGGCGCTGTCGGCGGCGCGCAACATCGAGGAGGCGGGCGTCGCCGGCGTCGGCTCGATCACGCGCGCCGATTACGGCGTGCGGGTGGATCACGAATTGCGCCGCAACATCGTGCTGATCGGCGAAGGCCGCTTCATCCGCGACGAATACAACGAAACCAACGCCGCCCCGACCATCGCCCAGCGCGAGGACGACCGCACGCAATACACGGCCGGAATCGATTGGCTGCTCAACCGCGTCGCCACGATCAATGGCCGCTACACCCGCGCCGAGCAGGACTCCAACGACGCCGTCGTCACCGGCCAGGACCGCTCCTACGAGCAGAACATCGCCTGGATCGGCCTCACCCTGCGCCGCTGAGCGCTCCCCCATCACCCCGGACAGGCGAAGCGAGATCCGGGGTCGATGCTTTCATATGCGCGCAACCACCGCTGCTCGGCGCAGGCGGTGGCCGGGGCCCATGGCGCACCCATAATCGCGCACTGTTTGCTTTTTTTCCAAACGAAGATGGGCCCCGGCTTTCGCCGGGGCCGAGCCTGAAGCGCTGTCGATCATGTTCATCGGCGCGCATGTTTTCAGAAATACGCAATCAACTGCGCTGACGCTCAGCCGCGCGCGCGATCGCTGCGGAAGAGTTGCGCCACCACCGGATGCGACATCGGCGCCAGCGCGTCGGCCATGGTTTCCTGCACGCAGGCGCGATAGGCGCGCCGCGCGCTCAGACCGCGCACGCCATTGTCATAGCCGCACACACGCTCGGCCGCGGATTCGACGCGCTGGATCAGGCGGCGCGCGCCGGCTTCATGATTGAGATCGAGATCGGCGTAGGACACGACGATGCTCACCTCTTGCGCGCCGCGCGGCGCGGCGGAGGCGGGTGCGGCGAACGCCATCAAGGCAAGCGCTGCGGCGGCGGCGGCGAACACGGTTTTCATCGGGACTGCTCCATCCATGTCGGCCCTCGCGCCGACAGGTTGGAGACTAGGCGCGCCCGCTGCGGCTCGCGGTGACGGGGGTCACGGGGGCGGCGGCGGAAAGCGATGGGCCAGAGTCCGCTCAGCGTGCCCGCTTATCGCGTCCGCTCCATCGTGATGACGATCCATCGGCTGGGAGCTGCACATATCGCCAAGTGCGGCGCGCAGCGGCGCAACGCCAAACCCGCGCAATCGCCGCCTACACGCACACGATCAATTCCGAGTAGCGGATCAAGAACTCGTCTGTGGTGTATAGCCGTGCGGGTTCGCTCATCGCCTGGGCGACGAGCATGCGGTCAAACGGGTCGCGATGGAGCGGCGGCAGAGTCGCGACGATCAGTGCGGCGGGGTGGCGAACCGGCAATTCGATAAATCCGCTCGCCGTCGCCGCATCGACGATATCGCCCGGCGTGACGTTGAAGTCCGCGCGGCCGATGGCGGACTTAATGGCGATCTCCCAAATGCTTGCGCTGCTGAACAGGATTTCATTTTCCGGATCCTCGATCACGGCTTGTGCGGCCGTGCTCAAGCGCGCCGGGTCTATCAGGGCGCGGATGAGCACATTCGTGTCGATCAAAATGCGCACGTTCAGCGCTTTTCAAAGGCGTCCATCATGTCGTCGGGGAGCGGCGCATCGAAGTCGGCCGGAATGACCGCACGCCCGGCGAGCAGGCCAAGGCGACGCTTCTCACGGCGGGGCGCAGCGAGGGGCACGAGCCTGGCCACCGGCTCGCCCGCCTTGGCGATGATGATCTCCTCTCCCGCCGCAGCCTGGTCGACCAGGCGCGAGAAATTCGTCTTGGCGGCGTGGACGTTGACGATGGTCACGCAAGGCTCCTGGTGGACTAACATTAGTCCATCAAGAGCCTTCACGCAATTGCAGTCGCGCCGTCCTGCGTCGCGTCATTGTCGCGACGCCGCTGGCTATGGCGCAATCTGGTCGGAGCGGCGGGATTCGAACCCACGACCCCCAGTCCCCCAGACTGGTGCGCTAACCGGGCTGCGCCACGCTCCGAACAGGGCGTGGGCTTAGCGGCGCCGGCGGCGCTTGTCGATGGCGTTCAGCGCCGGGTCTTGGCGCTTTCGACGCGCTCGCGCAGCAATTGCGAGGGGCGGAAGGTCACCACGCGGCGGGGCGTGATTGGCACTTCCTCGCCCGTCTTGGGGTTGCGCCCGATGCGCTGGCGCTTGGCGCGGGTGACGAAATTGCCGAAGCGGGAGAGCTTCACCTGTTCGCCCTCGACCAGGCTCGCGGCGATGCGGTCGAGCGCTTCGGTGACCAGGGCGGCGGCGTCGGCGCGCGGCAAATCCGCCTTGCGGGCGACGGAATCGATTAGGTCGGCGCGGGTCACGGTCTTGGGCGTGGTCATCGCCAGCTCCGAAGCTAACGCCAAAACCCTAGGTGCGGGATGCCTTTAGGTCAAACCCGGATCAGGCCGGCGCCCCAGGTCAGCCCGCCGCCCAGCGCCTCCACGAGCACCAGATCGCCCGGCTTGATGCGCCCGTCATGCATCGCCTGGTCGAGCGCCAGCGGCACCGAGGCGGCCGACGTGTTGCCGTGCAGCGCCACGGTGGACACGACCTTCTCCGGCGCGATGCCCAGCCGGCGGGCGACGCCGTCGAGGATGCGCTGATTGGCCTGGTGCGGCACGAACCAGTCGACCGCTGACAGCGCCACGCCGCCGCGCGCGCACGCCTCCAGCATCGCGCCCGAGATGTGCTCCACCGCCTGGCGGAACACGGCGTTGCCCTGCATCCGCAGCTTGCCGACCGTGCCGGTCTGCGAGGGGCCGCCATCGACATAGAGCAGGTCGTGCATGCGCCCGTCGGTGCGCAGGAAGGTCGAGATCACGCCGCGCCCGGCCGCTTCCGCCGCCGGCTTGGCCTCGAGCACGATGGCGCCGGCGCCGTCGCCGAACAGCACGCAGGTGCCGCGATCCTCCCAGTCGAGGATGCGCGAAAACGTCTCCGCGCCGATCACCAGAGCGGTCTGCGCCTGGCCGCGCACCAGCGCGTTGTCGGCCGTCGCCAGCGCAAAGACGAAGCCGGAGCACACCGCCTGCAGATCGAACGCCGCCCCGCGCGTCACGCCGAGCGCCGCCTGCACGCGCGCGGCCGTTGCGGGAAAGGTGAGATCCGGCGTCGCGGTCGCCACGATGATGAGGTCGACATCGTCGGCCGTGCGCCCTGCGTCGGTCAGCGCGCGGCGGGCGGCCGCGACGGCGAGATCGGAGGTTTTTTCGCCCTCGGCGGCGATGTGGCGCTGGCGGATGCCGGTGCGTTCGCGGATCCAGGAATCGCTGGTGTCGATGCGCGCGGCGAGTTCGTCGTTGCTCAGCACGCGCTCGGGCAGATAGCCGCCCACGCCGGTCAGCACCGAGACGCGATCGCCGTGCTGCACGCTCATGACGCCTCCCCGACCGCGGGCGCGGCGTTGGCGGCGAGGCGCGCGAAATTGCGCGCGATCTCGTCGCGATAATCGCTTTCGCCGAGCCGGATCGCGACCTCGATGGCGGACGCGAAGCCCGGCCCGTCTGCGCCGCCATGGCTTTTGACCACCAGCCCGTTGAGCCCCAGGAACACCGCGCCATTGACGTTGCGCGGGTCCATCTGGTCGCGCAGCTTACGCAACGCGGGATAGGCGATCGCGGCGCCGATGCGCGACAGGAGCGAACTCGACAGCGCCTCGCGCAGGAAGCTCGCGACCAGCCGCGCGGTGCCCTCCGCGGTTTTCAGCGCGATGTTGCCGGTAAATCCATCCGTCACCACGACATCGATGGCGCCCTTGGTGATGTCGTCGCCCTCCACGAACCCCTGGAACGCGAGGCTCACGCCGGACTCGCGGATCAGCCGGGCGGCGGCGCGGATTTCCTCATGGCCCTTCTGCTCTTCCGCGCCGACGTTCAGCAGCCCGACAGTCGGCCGCGCGGCGCCGGTGATGGCGCGGTGATAGGCCTCGCCCATGATGGCGAAATCGACCAATTGTTCGGCGTCGGCCTGGACGTTGGCGCCCACATCCAGCACCGCGACGCGCCCGCCTTTCATGGTCGGCCACATCGCCACGAGCGCGGGCCGATGCACGCCCGGCGCGGTGCGCAGGCGGAACATCGCGATCGCCATATAGGCGCCGGTGTTTCCGGCCGAGACGACGGCGTGGGCCGCGCCCTCCTCCACCGCCGCGATGGCGTTCCACAGGCTTGAACCCTTGCCCTGGCGCAGCGCCTGGCTGGGCTTCACCTCCATGCCGATGGACCCGGACGCCGGCAGCACCCGCGACGCTGCGCGCGCCTTGGGCCGGGTGCGCAAAAGGTCTTCGATGGCGGCGGCGTCGCCGTGCAGCAGATAGCGCACGCCCGGGTGGCGCGCGGCGGCGATCTCGACGCCGTCGACCACGATGCCGGGCGCATGGTCGCCGCCCATCGCGTCGATCGAAAGGATCAGCCCTTCGGCCATGCGGCCCGCCTCTCAAGCATGTCGGTCAAGGATGGTTCCGGCCAGGGATCGGCCCGCGCGCCGCGCGCGGTTCCCTAGCATAGCCGCAAGGCTAGGCCAGAGAACCGCTGCGTGCGCAAGGCAGACCCCGCGTCAGCGCGCGCGCCTCACGGCGCGGCCGCCCAGGTCGCCGCGTCGAGCAGCGCCTCGGCCGGCGCGGCCGCAAGCGCCGCCTGCTGGCGGCGGACATAGGCCGCCAGCGTCGCGGCGAACGGCGCATCCTGCGGCGCGGCGTTGAACACATTGCGCGCCAGCGCGTCGACCAGCGCCGTCTCGCCCGCCTCCGCCAGCGCCCCGTCATAGGCCTGCAGCCGGCCATAGAACCGCCCGGCGATGCGCTTCATCGTCTTGGGCACGGAGAGATCGCCCACCCCGGTCTCGCGCAGGCCCTCATCGAGATGGCGGAACAACAGATCGGCGAACTCCTGCGCCAGCCCGCCCGCCTCCGGCGCCGCGCGCAGCCGCATCAGCGCCAGCGCGGCGTGCAGGAACATCGCCTCCAGGCGCCCGTCGAGCGTGTCGGGCACGCGGCCTTCGCCATAGAGCGCCGGCGCGCGCGCGGCCTGGGCGACAGCCTCGAGCAGGCGCTCGGCCGGGCGCGGCGCGCGCGGCGTTCCGAACGGCCAAAGGCCGCGTGTGCGCGATCGTTCAGTCATGCGCTGCACGCCCCCCTTGCCCGCAGGCGCCCGGAGCCTTACCCGTGCTTTCCCTGACTCTGACCTCGAGGTGACCCATGAAGGGTGCGGCGTTCACGGCGGCGGCGGCGATGTTCCTGGCGGGCGCTGCGGCCTGCACGCCGGTGCAGACCCATGCGGGCTTCGTGGCGGATTCGCCGCAAGCGACGACCGTGGAAGTGGGCGTGGACACCAAAGACACCGTCCTTGCGCGGCTGGGCTCGCCATCGACGATGGCGGCGCTGGATGAATCGGCGTGGTATTACATCGCCAGCCAGCAGGAGCGCATCGCTTTCTTGCACCCGCGCACCGTGAGCCGAGAAGTCATCGTGGTGCGCTTCGACGCCAATGATCAGGTCGCCGCGGTGGACCGCTTCGGCCTCGAGCGCGGGCGCATCGTCGCCTACAACGAAACCGTGACGCCGACGCGCGGGCGCGAACTGGGCATCCTCGAACAAATCTTCGGCAATGTCGGCCGCGGCTCGCCGATCCGCGTCGACGACGAAGAACAAGGCCGCCGCCCCGGCCGCAACTGACCGCCGCACACGACCGCCGGCGCACACTGGCGCCGGGGCCGAGCTGCGAGGCGTTTTTGGTTATTGCAAGTGCGCGCAAACATGGGCGCCGAGTCTCCCTCCGATCGCCCGGGGCGATAGACGCTCCATCACCCCGGACAGGCGAAGCCTGATCCGGGGTCAATGTTTCAACAAAACGCAAGCACATCCCTGGCTTGCCCCGGCCTGCGCCACGCCCGAGCGGCGAGGCGTTTTCGATGAGTGCAAGCGCGCGCAAACATGGGCCCCGGGCCTCCCTCCGGTCGCCCGGGGCGATGGAGGCTCCATCACCCCGGACAGGCGCAGCCTGATCCGGGGTCCATGTTTTCTCTGAAGCGCAATCTCCTCCCCCGCTCGGCCCCAGCGAATTTTATCCGACGCCTCTCAGCGCAGGTTACACTGCGCGCGTGATCGCCATCCTCTCCCGCACTGCGCTCGACGCGCTCTGGTCGCACGCGAAAGCGGCGCTGATCGATGCGATCGCGGCCTTGTTCGCGACGGAGCGGTTTCCGAAGCCCGGCTTGATGCTGCGCGCGCAGGC
>JANRIR010000065.1:0-11786 GCA_033764725.1 Hyphomonadaceae bacterium | reverse complement strand
CGCCCCCAGCATCGCGCCCCGCGCCCGGCTTCCAATCCGCCGCGAATACGCTATGACCCCCTCCTTCCCCGCCCCCGGGCGGGAGACTGCCGGTATGGACAGGTGGCCGAGTGGTTGAAGGCGCACGCCTGGAACGCGTGTATAGGGGAAACTCTATCGAGGGTTCGAATCCCTCTCTGTCCGCCACTGTGCGTCGTGCGTAGCAGCCACGCCAACCCTGCGCGCGCGGCTCCCAGTTCGGATCTTGTCCCTCACCCGCCACCAGAGCCACTTCGTAATCAGTTGATTTTGCACGTTTAGCTTGGGTTTTTCGCCCGCTTCTTGGAGTGCCCGTGCCGTTGCGGCAGGGAAGCCGGCAATGTCGGTCATTGTCACAAAACAGTGCGCGGACGTTGACGAGCCTCCACGCTCATTTCCCTTCGCACCATTTGCGCAAAATGATGATTGTGATCGTGGCCAACCGAGCGCGCCCTGTTTGCCCATTGCACGCACAATGCGCGCACTTCTTCACGCATTGGATTTTTGCGAAGCAGTGAAAGCATGTCAGGCAAGTATCGTGGTGCGCTTCGCTTAATGGTGCATCCGGATTCTGTTGTTCAGACCGTCACCCGCGCCAATGTTTCTGAAACCACCAGATCGCAAGGATCTGCCAGAAAGCGAAATAAAGTATCATCCCCGCCTGGATACGGTTTGGTGGAAAGGTGATTCCGATCAACGACAACGGGATGAGAGTGATCGCGGCGAACAACGCGGTTAAGAGCGCCGGTCCCAGAAGAGCAAACAAAACTATCCGAATGCGGCGCTTCACGCGCAGGTTCCCCTTGCGCCGTTCGGATAGACCGTCTAGCCGCGGTTCCGCTGCGGTGACTATCGCGCGAGCCCTTTGGCCAGATACCTCGCCTATTTGGCTCGGCGGAGTCGGATACGGTACAACGCTGCAGGGACCTGCACTCAGCATTGAGCCCTCAAGCGATCCCTGCCTTTGCAACAGGTGATCTATGTCGGCAGAGGCGGCTGCCGCCTCGCCGCAAGCCCCGCTGGCGGCCTGAAACGCAGCATCGCGCACAACATCCTCGACCGTTGAACCGCTGACCGACAAAGCTGAACTTTCGCGGCATCGGAAGCACGGCGCTGTCGGTTCTAGCTGCCTCGCCGGCGCCATCAATTCTAGCGTTGGCGTCGGTCTGCGCCGCCCCGTTCGTCGCCGCATTGCTTTACGTATTGTTAACTTATCGCCTTCGTGCGAGGATTGCGACGTGGGGTGTCAGGCTCGTAGGCTTGCGAGGCTAGGCTGTTATGGGACGGCGTCGGAGATCGCAGGGCGTGCATCCGCTCGCGGTCTGCACCTTGTTGTGGGCGGGGGTGGGCGCTGCTACCGCGGGCTTTGCGCAAGATAGCGGAACGTGGACGCCAGCCGCCGCGCGCGACCAGGATTATGCGATCGCGCTGTCCCGCATGCTCGCCCGGCTGGACGATCCGGAAGCATCGTTCGCATTCGCACAGGCGGCGGCCCACGCTGGCGATTTCGGCGCCGCGATCACGGCTTTGGAGCGCGTGCTGCGGCTGCGGCCGCAAGCCGATAATGTCCGACTGGAATTGGGCCTACTGTATTTGAGGGTCGGACAGCCCGATCTCGCGCGTGTTTTTCTGTCGACGGCGCTCACATCCCCGGACGCGCCCGATTTTGTGCGCGACCGCGCCAGCGCCGCCCTCGCAAGCGCCCAACAGGCGACGAGCCGGATAACCTTTCGCAGCGATGTGTTCGCCGGCGTGCGCGGCGAGTCCAATCCGGAAGCGGCGCCGAGCAGCGCATTGCTTGTCGATCCATTTCGCGGGCAGGTGGTGCGGCTTTCCGGCGATCAGTTGTCGGTCGACGAACAAGCCGATGTCGCACTGGTCGCCTCGGCGTCCGGGGCGTTGCGCATTCGGCTCGACGGGGGCCCGGCGCCGGAATTCGTCCTCGATGGAGAACTGAGCGCGTCACTCTACGACCGTACGGAATCCCTCAACGCCTTTGGCGCTGGGCTGCGCGTTGGGCCGCGCCTGTATCCGCGTGAGCGCCTCGCGCCGGCGACGATCTGGCGCCCGTACGTCGCGGCGTCAGGATTGTCGTTGAATGGCGACACGTACTTTACGGATTGGGGCGCCGGGATCGTGGCCGATCGGCGGCTTGGCGTCGGCGCTTCGCTCTCGGCTGTCGCGGAATGGCGGCGCAGAAACTTCGTCGCCAGCGCGCAGAGACCAACCGCCGATGATCAATCGGGCGATCTGCTCGCCCTTGGACTACAAGGAACGGCCGCGCTCGGCGAGCGTTGGCGCGTGTCCGCGTCAGGCGTCGTCGAAAGGGCTGACGCCGACGCCGCGTTTCAAGCGCGGGAAAGTCTTGAGGTCGTCGCCGGTCTCCATCGCTTCGTCCATGTCGGCGCTGCGGCGGGCGTCCCGATGCGTTTCGGCGCGAGCGGACGCTTCCGGCACACCGTCTATGACGCGCCGGATCCCGTCGTTTCACCTGCTGAACGCCGCATCGAGGATCGTTACGTCTTGTCGCTTGAAGCGACTGCGCCCATCACGCGGCGCATCGCCGTCGAGGCGCGCGCCGAGCAGACGTGGAGCCGGGCGACGATCTCCAATTATCGCTACGACAATACGGGTCTGCTTGTCGGCCTAAGCGCACGCTTTTAGCGCCGATCGCGCTGCAGGAGGCTGGAATGGGAAAACGTCGACTGCGCGGCGCTGCTGCATCCTCCGGCGCGACAGGCGTCACGCTCGCAGCCGCTTCCCTGGGCTTGAGCGCCATCGGCGCGCACGCCGATGCGCCGGTCATGCGCATTGGCGGCGAAGCGCTTCGCGCGCCGCAGGTATCCTTTGTCTCGGACACGCCGACGACGCTATCCACCGCAGAAGCCGAAACCGTGGAAGTTGCGTCGGCAAACGGCGCATCGATCTTGCTCGCCGAGCGCACCCAGGCGCGCGTCGAGTATGTCGACAATGTCGCCGCTGCGCCGAGCCCCCGTACGCATCTGGTGCACGGCGCGCTGAGAGTATTTGCGCCTCTCGCCTCCAGCGGCGTTGCCACGAGCTTCGACGGCGGCATCGTCGAGCTGGCCGCGGGCGCCGCAATCATCACCCGAGAGGGCGATGCGCTGCGCGCCACGTTGCTCTATGGCGGTCCTTTGCTGATGAGGCACGGAGAGCGAACGGTCTCCGTCGAGCGTCCGAACACCGAAATATTTTGGGGCCCCAACGCCGACGTGGGCGTTGTCCGTACGCGCGACAGGTCCACCGTGTACGCCGACCTCGATCGCTTCGGCGTTCCGCGAGCCGGGCGCACGTCGCCGCAACCTGGAGCCAGCGGCGCACGCGATTATGCGGCGGTCGACGACAACAGAGTTCTGGGTCAAGCGCCCGCGCCGCCGCCGCTCGATCGCACCGCCTTGACGCAATTGTCGGGCGGCGAAATCGTTCTGGGCGCTTCGGCTCGAAGCTTTGTCGACATCGCCAATCAAAACCTGTCCGGAAACGCCCAATTCACCGCACTGTTGGGCGCATCGACCGCGCAGCCGATCACCCTCGCCGGCGGGGTTTTGGCGCGGGACTTCGGCGCGACCGCGCCGCCGGGATTGGCGCAGCCGCGGACAACCAATCGTATTGTCGCCTCCGGATCGACGTACCATTATTCCGGCGGCATCGGGCCCAGTTATGGTCGCACGGATGGAAACGCTTCGCTCAGCTATGTGATCTCGGCGCCGATCGCCTTGTCGCAGAGCCCAATCGCCACCTTTTCCGGACTTGTCCCGCCTTACGACGACGCCGATGTGCGCGAGGCTTTGACGCGCATCGGATTGATCCAGAACGCCGACGGCGATCCGCAGACCCCGCCTGTATTGTGCGAGAGTGCAGGCTGCGCAGAATTGGCGGCGCTTATCCGCAGCGTGCTGCAGGACAGCGACGATCTGCGCCTGGTTCTTGGATCGGTTTCGGGCCGCGCGACGTTCATTCCCGGCGCGCCGCAAACGTCAAACCTGACGGCGACCAATCAAATTTTGAGCCTGCCGCGGGAGACATTGCGCGGCGCGCGCTCGGGCGTATTGCAAGCCAGCGTGCCCGCCACGGGATTTTTCGTTGCGCCAGGCTTGTCGCCGTCGACGGCTTCAGGCGGAATCGGCAACACAGGAATCTCTTCCGACATCAGGTCCAACGCGGTTGCAGTCGATGTGCTGCAAGCAGGCTTCGACATCGATGACGCCGACGGGAATGGCGTCTTGCGCGCCGCCGATCATTTTTTGATGATCCAAGCGCCTCCCCCCAACGGCGACGTCGGCGCGTTTCTCTTTGCAACAGGCGGGCTCTCAGCCGCGCAGACGGGAGGCGACACGATCGACGCCTATTCGCTTTACAGCAGTTTGACAGGGCCTGGAGGGCTCTCGACAGGCGGGCTCTCCGGCGCCGGCATGCGCGCCTTCGCGCCCGGCGATGCCGCCGCTTACGGAGCAGGCGGATACGCCGCCTCGCCGTTGCTCGTCGCCACCTCGCTCAATGGCCCCGCCAATGCGCAGAACGCTTTTCTGCATTTCGACCTCGGATGGAGCGCAACTGGAGCGCTCACTGCAGCCGCCCTGACGCTGGGATCAATTCGCTATGCCGAAAGCGCTCCCGGCGCCGGATCGGCGATTGTGCTTGGACGCACGATCGGCACCTCGCGCGCGCCGGGCGCGGCGTCGACGACATTGCGCAGCCCGCTCACGAACACCGCGTTCGGCGGCGGCGGCGACTGGGGCGGCGACGGCGCGCGCAGCGGCGCCGCGAGTTATCTGGTTCTGGAAAACGTAGCCTCGACGTTGCCGCCGCCCGATGACGATCTCACCGGCGCGTCGGCCTTCAGCGGCGGCGTCACGCGCGCGCTCGGGTCCCGCGAAACCGCGCAATACGGGCTGCTCCGCGTCGCGATCGGCAGCGACTACCGCACTGATGCGACGCCACAAAGGACCCTGTATGGCGGGTACCTGCAGGGCTTGCTGGAGATCGAAGACGCAACCGGCGCCGTGACGGTGTCTGCATTCGACTCGGGCGGGGACAACAATGACCCTCGGGGATTGTCGATTGAGGTCGACACCGGCTTGAATCGCGTTGCCGCGCAGGCGCTTTTGCGCGTCGGCGATGCCGATGAACGCGATGCAATCGCATTGGGCGGATTGACGACGGACAGCGGTCCGAGCGCGGCGATCCAGGACGCACGCGGCGCCGCCGCCATCTTCGGCGCCGCTTCTCGCGGCGACGCCGAACATGCGCTCGCACTTGTTTCCGGCGCTTCCGCGACGACGGACGCGACTGAAGACATCGCGCACTACGACTATGTGCACTGGGGCTATTTCTTCGGCGACCTGCCCGCAGAGGGCGGACAGTCAAGGCACGCCCATTTGGCGACGTGGGCCGCCGGCCAAATCCTCGCCCCCAGCCAATACCAATTGCGCGGTTCTGCGCGCTACACCGGCCACGCGATCGGTTCGGCCATCGACCAGAACGGGGTCCGAATGGTTGTTGGAACCTTTTCCCAAACGTGGAACCTTGACGCACGCACCGGCGCCATGGACTTGATGTTCGACGGGTCAGATTATCGCGCCGCTTCGCTGCGCTTCGATGATTTGGCGACAGACTTGCGCTATGGCGGCTACCTCGGTGCAGCGAACGGCGACCGCTACGGCGTGGTCAATGGCGTTCTCGTCGGCTTGACGCCGAACGCTCTTCCCGGCGGAAGCGTCGGTCAATTCGCCATCCAGAATCTTCCCTCGTCTGCGCCCTACTCCGCTGTCGGAACCTTCGGCGGCGACATCGCACCGTCGCCGTGAGATGCGCGGCGCCGCAATCCTTCTTCGGCGGGCGGCAGCGGCGGCGGCGTTCGCCTGCGCGCTGCTCGCAGTAACGCACAGCCGCGCCACGCCATCGGCGTTGTCCCATATCACCGAGGCCCGCGCGCTCGCGGCGCAGTGCCGATATGACCAAGCCGCATCCGTTCTCGCAACCGCTTTGCCGGGCGCACGACAAGAGCTCGCCGCGCGTCCGCGCGAATTGGCCTTCTTCATTGACGACTTGGCCAAAGCCTTGGCGGGCGCCGGCGCGCTCGGAAACGCAATCGTCCACGCCAACGAAGCCGTCGCTCTCATTCGCGGCGCGCCAAACGCACAGCCCATCGAGCGCGCCGTTCTGGAGGGCAATCAGGGCGCCGCGCTGATGCGCGCTGGGCGCTTCGCCGAAGCGGACACGGCCTTGCACGCTGCGGAAATCACTGCGCGCGCGCAAGGGCAGCCGGATCGACTCATTGCGATACACCTTCTGCAAATCGAGCTTGACCGGCATCGCAACAATCTCGCACCGGCTCTGGCGCTGTCATCGGAAGCGCTGCGCGCCGCACGCGATCTCGACCCGCGCTATCAGGGCTTGGCTCTCGACGCCCTAATCCAACGCGCTGAAACCTTGCGCGCGAGCGGCGATGCGCTGGGGTCGATCGAGAGCCTCGTGTCCCTCCCAGCGCCGGTGCGCACAAGGCCGGAAGTGTTGACCGTTCTCGCGGCAAGCCATGCGGATCGATTGGACTTGGCCAACGCGGCGCGCTTGCTGCGCGAAGCCGAAGCGCAGAGCGTCGCTAGTGGCGATTGCCAGCCATTGCTTGGAGCGTCGATCGCCGTCGCAGCTGGAAACATCCACCTCATGCGCCGGGAAGCCGATCTTGCGCGGCAAGCCTTTCTTAGGGCGTTGGACGCCTACGATTCTCGAGAGTGGGCTACGCCGCATCGACGCGCCGCTGTTCTGCATGGGCTGGCTACTGCGGCGCGTTTCGATGGCGACTACGACGCGAGCGAGCGCTACTTCGCGGAAGCGCGCGCCCTGTTTTCCCAATCCTACGGGCCCAACGCAGTGCAAACGGCGCGAGCGACCTCTGAGCACGCGCTTATGCGCGTCGATCGCGGAGACGGCGCCGGCGCCGCCCTCTTGGCCCGAGAAAGTCTTGGCGTTCTTACGGCACAAAATATTGGCACAGATCGCGACCGGGCCAACGCCTACGCCGCCCTTGGACTGGCGCTCAGCGCCCAAGGCGCCGCCGCAGACGCGCTTGCAGCCTTTCAAAACTCCAATGCGCTGTTCTCCCGTAGCACCGGCGCCGCCTCGGTCGATCTTGCGCCCGGCTTGATCGAAATCGGCCACTCCCGTCTCAATATGGGAGATTTTGACGGCGCCCGCAGCCCCTTGGCGGAAGCCCTGCGGGCCTATCGCAGCGCGGGCGCGTTGACGACAATCGCGGCGGCGCGCGCGCATGCGCTCCTCGCCCGCGCCGAATGGGGTGCTGGCGCCCATGAGGCGGCGCTCGTCAACAGCGCGGAAGCCGTGGCGATCGTCAATTCGCGACTGGCGGTGCGCGCTCATGCGTTGTCGAGCGACGAGCAGCGTGAATTGCGTCAAGCACGCACGATCCTGGAATCCGAATTGCAAATGTCGATTGGGCGGCTAACCGCCGCCACGCCGGAGCGCGCATTTCTGGCCGCGCAGCTCGCCTTGACGAGCCGCACGGGCGTCGCCCTCGTCCGCGCCGCGGATCGCATGGGCGGCGACGCTTCGCTCGCCCAGCTGCTCGCCCAACGCGATGAACTTTTGGCGCAGTGGAGCGCCGCGGACGTCCGGCTTGGCGGATCCCTAACCGATGGCGATGCGTCGCCGGTCAGACGGGCCTTGTTCCTGGACCTTGCGCAGGTGGAAGCGGATTTGCGCGCGCTCGACGCACGCATTGCCGCGGAACACCGAGATTTCGCGAGGCTGTCCTCCATGCGCCCGCTGTCCCTTCGAGAGGCGCAAGCGCTGTTGCGACCCAGCGAAGCGATGATCGTGTTCATTCTCGGGCAACACCAAAGCTGGGCTATCGTTGTCCGCCACGCCGGCGCCTCAGCCCATGAATTGCAGATCTCCAATGACGAAGCGTCGCGGCTCATCAGCGACATGCGCACAGGCTTGGAGATCGATACCTGGCGTTCTTCCTCGCGTCCCACGCCGTTTCGCACCCAATCCGCCTTTGCGCTCTACGAAAAGCTGTTCCGCATCATTGAGCCGGAGCTGGCAGGGAAGACGCGCCTCCTGATCGTGGTGGATCGCGCGGTGTCGGCGCTGCCGTTCGGCGCGCTGTTGCGATCGGCGCCGGCGGCGGCGCCGCGAACGCCAGACGCCTACCGGGCGTTGGATTGGCTGGGCGGCGGCGAGCGCGCGCTCATTGTGCTCCCATCCGTGAGCGCTCTGCCGGCGCTTCGGGCCGTGGCGGGTCGATCGCGCGGCGATCGCGCCTTTCTTGGCGTCGGGGCCGCGCAATTCGGGCCTCAGCGTATGGGAGGATCGCGCGGAATAAGCGTCAGGCCGCTCCCATCCGGCGTCCGCCGCGAGGACAATCCAATCGCCGCCGTCTCGTCCCTCCCCGAAACGCGAACGGAGCTGCGCACCATCGCCGACGCCTTCGGCGCGCCTGAGAGCGACCTTCTGCTCGGCGCAGAGGCCAGCGAAACGCGCCTTGGCGCGCTGGCGCTCAGCCGCTATCGCGTCATCGGCTTCGCCACGCACGCCGTCCTCAGCGGCGAGTGGCAAGCGCGCGCAGAGCCGGGACTTCTGTTGACCCCGCCCGCATCCACGACGTCTGCCGATGACGGGTATCTCGGCGCGAGCGAAATCGCGCGCTGGCGGCTCGACGCCGATGTGGCCCTCCTGTCCGCCTGCAACACGGCGGGCCCCGATGGCGCGCCCGATGGCGAAGGATTTTCAGGATTGGCGCGGGCATTCCTGCTGGCGGGAGCGCGCGGCGTCGTCGGCACGCATTGGCGCTTGGACTCCGAAGCCGCGCTCCTCTTCTCGACAACCGCAATGGATGCCTACGCCCGCGGCGTTGAAATGCCCGAAGCGCAGGCGCAAGCGATCGCGAGATTGCGCGACCATCGCGGCTATGTGTGGAGTGCGCATCCAGCTTTTTGGGCGCCGTTCGTCTATGTCGGACTTTAGGGAGCCTTGCGTGGCGGACATCTTCATATCCTACAAAAGCAATGAGCGCGAAGCGGTTCGCGCCATCGCGGACGGACTGCGCGCTGCAGGCTTTGCGGTGTGGTGGGACCACGCGCTCATCGGCGGCGACGACTATAGCGAAGTCATTCAGCGCGAGATCGCTGCAGCGAAAATCGTCATGCCGATCTGGTCGAAACAATCCGTGAAATCGCAATGGGTGCGCGCTGAAGCGGACGAAGGCGCTGGCAAGCTGTTGCCCGTGCGCATCGACGACGTGCGCCCACCCCTGCCGCACAACAAGCTGCACACCATCGACTTGATCTCTTGGACTGGCGACGAGCAGGACCCGCGCTGGCGGCGTCTCATCGCAGATGTCGGCGCGATCCTGGGCGGCGGCGCGCTGCTGCAAGACACGGCAGGCGCCGCGCCGCGCGCGCCCCGTATGCAACGAACCGTTCTGCTCGGCGCTGCGGCGACTATTGCGCTCATCATCGCCGCAGCAGTCATCGTGCGTCAGACGCCGCCGGCGCCGCTCGAAAACGCCGTGGCGCCGCCAAGCGACAGTGGGGCTGCGCCCAAACACGCGGTCGAGAGCGGCGGTGATGGTTCTCCGGCGTTCACGGCCTTGCGACAAGGCGCTTCAGCGGCGCAGGTGACGTTGTGCAAGCCGCCGCCGCAAGCGATCTGCGATGTCGGACAGGTGTTTGTCGGCGAAGCCGTGCAGATCGCCATTACATCGCCGGTCGCCGGACGCCTCATTCTTATAGACCAGGCGTCGAGCGGCGTTCAGACGCAAATTTTTCCGAACGGGCTGACGCGCGCGAGCGCTGACCTGTTGGTCAGGGAGGGAGAAACGCTCCGTCTTCCGCTTCCCGAACATGGGTTCGAGTTCGTGGCGTCCGCGCCCGCCGGTTCTTCGCGGCTTATCGCGCTCGTCCTGCCCCCCGAACGCGCCCTCGCGCCTGTCATCGAGGAAAATCGCCGAACGCGGGGAATCGCGGTGATCCCGACAGCGCAAACGACGCAATGGGCGTTGGATGGCGCCAAGGCCGCTGAAAGCGCAGGGCGATCGGGCACGGCGTTCGGGGAGTTGGAGTACGTTGTACTAACACGCTGATTGATGCGATGACTTGTGGAGTCGAAAAATGCCTACGGTGAGTGTTTTTCAAAATGGCACAACGTTCAATGCCGCAGAGGAGGACAGTTTCAATTTTTTGTATGTCCTAAGGCTATGGCTCGACACAGGGACCCTCCCCATCGGAGCGGGCGCGGTTCAAGTTGGCGGCTCTTCCTCGTCATGGACGGTCACGTTCACCTCCAGCACGGACCCAGATCAATCCGTACTCAGCGTCACCTTTTTTCCAGTGGGCACGTTCACATATGGATCGACGGGAGTCGATGCACCTCCCTCAGGAGCTGTTCGGTCCATTGAAGTAGGACCTGGTCCAGTGCTTGTCTTTGGTCGGCCACCAACTCCTGAATCACCAGTCGATGGCCTCGTTGACCTCAGCGCGATTAACGCATCCGTGGAGCAATTCATTACCAACCCAACGCTCCTCACCAGCAGGGGCGATACCATAAATTTCCAAGGTCAAACGAATTTCTGGGCAGGCGCTGGCGATGACACTTTTAATGACAATAGAGGTGTTCAAGGCGCTCTCTTCGGGGAAGCTGGCGACGACGTCTTTCGTCTATACGTTAACGATGGGCGATTTGGCCGGACGCTGTATGGGGGCCAAGGGATTGATACGGCTGATTTTTCAGAAGCATCAAATGGGATTACAATAGATGATCCAGGCGATCCCTATGGTCAGGTTTCTTCGACAGGCGTGGCAAAGGCCGTTGTCTTCGAAGAAATAGAGAACGTGATCGGGTCGACATTTGGGGATGTCATACGTTGGGATGGCGCAAACAATTTGCTGCGCGGCGGCGACGGCGACGACGAACTGAACGGCCGTGGTGGCGACGATACGCTCGAGGGCGGGCGCGACAATGATGCGCTGATCGGCGGCGACGGCTTCGATACGGCCAGCTACGCCTATGCGACAGGGCCTGTGGCCGTCAGCCTCGCGGTCACGACGGCGCAAACCGTGGCGACGGGCGACGTCGACACGCTCACCGAGATCGAAGCGCTCATCGGTGCCTCGTCGAACGACACGCTCTCCGGCAATGGCGGCGCAAATCGATTGAGCGGCGCTGGCGGAGACGATCAGCTCAACGGCTCCGGCGGCGATGACATCCTCATCGGCGGTTCCGGCGCCGACGCGCTCGACGGCGGCGCGGGTTTCGACACGGCGTCTTATGCGACGGCTGCGGCGGGCGTGACGGTCAATCTCGGCGCTTTGGCGCAGAACACCGGCGAGGCGGCGGGCGATAGTTTCACATCGATTGAAGCGGTCGAAGGCTCGACGCTCGGCGATTCGCTTCTCGGCGACGGCGGCGGCAATGTCCTGCGCGGACTCGGCGGCGCCGATTTCATCACCGGAGGGGGCGGCGACGACACTCTCATCGGCGATGCTGGGGCCGACGCACTTACAGGCGGCGACGGAAACGATGTTCTTCAGGGCGGCGATGCAAACGACTATCTCGATGGCGGCGGAGGCATCGACACGCTTATGGGCGGAGCCGGCGACGACACCTATGTCATCAGCGACACCTCGGATGAACTTCAGGAACAAGCCGGCGGCGGCGTCGACAATCTATATTCGTACCTGTCGGCGACCCTCGGTGCGAACTTTGAAAATCTGGTCTTGCTTGGG
>JANRIR010000057.1:0-1548 GCA_033764725.1 Hyphomonadaceae bacterium | reverse complement strand
GCCTGTTCTCGGAGATTGGCGAGGTCTTGGGCGCGCTGCCTGGAGGGCAGAACACCCGCCATCATCATCTGCGGCACCACAGGCATCGCCGATCGTCGCGCGCGGGGCGGCGGCGCGCCCAGCGGCGGCGGCGCTTGATCGTTCAGGGCCTGCTCTTGCGCCGCGCGCCGGCTGCGGTTGGCGTCAAACAGCGCTGCGGTTTCCGGCGCGATCCTGCGCAGCGCGCCGACGGCGAAGCTGGCGATGCCCTGGGCGATGTTCTTAACCAGGCGCCAGAGTTCGCGCATCTTTTCGATGAGCCAATCCAGCCAGTCGAATTCCGGGCTGATGCTCATCGCGGCGTGCAGGTCCTGCATGACGCCGATGAAGTTCGTCGCAGCGCGGACGCCGTCGCCCATGCCGCGAATGAAGTTCGTCAACCCGGCCAAACCGCCAGCGTCGCCAAGCTTCAGCAGAAACGTCTCCCAAGCGCCGCTGAGTTCTCGGATGACGCCCGTCAGGCCAGCCATGCGCGCCGACGCCACGCGATCGGTCTCGCCGGCGCTGTTGTCGATGCGGGTGAACAGCCCATCAAGCTGTTCGCGGATTCCGCGCATCGCGGTGATCGCGTTGGCGCTATCGACCTCAAAGCCGAGGCGAAACAGATCGCCTACCGTCAGTCCGCGTTCTTCGGCTTGGCGCAGCAGGTCCACCAGCGGCAAAATTTCGCCGGTCGTGGTCTTAGTCACAAAGCCCAGCCGCTCCATCGCCGCAGCGCCGCGCATGGTGGGCGCGAGAGAATCATTGAGGATCGAGCGCAGCGATGTGCCGGCCATCGACGCGTCGATCCCCGCGTTCGACATCAGCGCCAGTGCGGCGGCCGTCTGGCGCAGATCGTAGCCGGCGGCTTCCGCAAGCGGGCCGACATATTTGAACGAATAGACGAACTCGTCGATGTCGGCGGCCGAGGCGTTGGCCGCTGCCGTGATGATGTCCAGCGCCTCAGTCATACCTGACGCAGGAATCCGGAACTGGTCGGTCAGCGCGCCTGCAAACTCAGCCGCCGCCTCAGGCTGCAAGCCGCTGGCAATGGAGAAGTTCGTGAGCGCGGGCGTCAGGTTTTCGATCTCGGCCGCGGTTCGGCGAAGCTTGGCGAGTTCCCGCTGCATCGTCGCGACGTCTGTCGCAGAGGCCGCGGTGGATGCGCCCAAGCGCATCGCCTGGTTGCGCAGACGATCCAGCGCCGCGCCAGCGATGCCGGATTCCGCTTCGATCAGGGCGAAAGTCTCTTCGAACCCCCCGGTCGTAGACACAAAGGCGCCGCCCGAAGCGATCGTCCCCGTGATTGCGGCGAACGCAGCCATTTGCAGGCCCATCCCGCGCAGCGACGAGATCATCCCATAGGAAGACCGCCGCACGCGCGTTTCCGCGCGCTCCATCTCGCCGGCGAAGGTCGCCACCGGCCGCGTCAGTTGCGGCCCGACCCGCGCCATGCTGGCGCTTAGGCCGGCGAAGGCCTGCTCGATCTGCATGGCCGCTTGACGCGCCGACGCCGCAGCGTTGCGCATG
>JANRIR010000037.1:0-1708 GCA_033764725.1 Hyphomonadaceae bacterium | reverse complement strand
GGTGGAGGATTGGTTCTCCGATCGCGTCAGCTCCCTGGTGGAGAACGGCGCGGCGGTGGGACGCTATGTCGTCGACGGCGAACGCACGACCGTGCAGCAGGAATTGTCGTTGATGGCGAGCGATCTCAATCGCGCCGCCGAAGGCTTGCGCAGCGACCCCGACACCTATGGCCGCTTTCTGGCGACGCAGGCCGAGCAGCGCTTTCTCACCGCCGCCTATGTGATCGACCGCAACGGCGCCGTGCTCGCGCGTGCGGAGACCGCCCAGGCGCCGCCGTTCACGCCACCGATGGCGGACGCCTTCACCGAGGCCGATCGCGGCGGGGTGGTCGATCGCTTGTTCGCCAATGAAAGCGTGATCCGCGGGCTGACGCGCCTGTCGGCGTATGACAACGCCTATCTGTACGCCGTGCGGCCGATCAATCCGCAATTTCTGTCGCGCCTTGCGGCGTTCGACGACAGCGTCGCGGCCTATCGCGTCACCGAGACCAGCCGCGCGCAATTGCAGACGCTGTTTGCGCTGTCCTATCTCACCACTGCGTTTTTGGTGCTGCTCGGCGCGGTGTGGGTGGGCTTGTCGCTCGCCACGCGCATTTCCGCGCCCATCGGCATGCTCGCCGGCGCCGCGAGACGGGTCGCCGCCGGCGATCTCGGCGCCCGCGTGCGCGTCGGCGCCGATCGCGACGAGGTCGATGCGCTGGGCGTCGCGTTCAACCAGATGACCTCGCAGCTCGATGCGCAGCGCCGCGCCCTGATGCGCGCGCAGCATGATGCGGAAACGCGCTCGCGCTTCATTCGCGCGGTGCTCGGCGGCGTCAGCGCCGGCGTGATCGGCGTCGATCGCGATGGGCGCATCGTGGCGGCCAATCGCTCCGCGGCCGCGCTCCTGGAGTTGGGCGAGGAAAGCCTGGAGGGACGCCGGCTCGTCGATGTCGCGCCCGCCTTCGCCGACATGCTGAACCACGCGCCCAATCAGGGCGAGTCCGCGCCACAGCGCGTCGAGCTCGTGCGCGACGATGGCGCGGCGGCGGTGCTGAGCGTGCGCATGACGCGCGACCCCGAGGGCGGCCTTGTGCTGACGTTCGACGACATGACGAAGGTGATCGCCGCACAGCGCCAAGAGGCCTGGAAGGACGTCGCGCGCCGCATCGCCCACGAAATCAAAAACCCGCTGACGCCGATCCAATTGTCGGCCGAGCGTCTGCAGCGCAAATTCGCCGAGGAGATCACCTCAGACCGCGAGACCTTTCAGCGCTGCACCGACACCATCCTGCGCCAGGTCGCCGACATCGGCCGCATGGTGGACGAATTCAACGCCTTCGCACGCATGCCGGCGCCGCGCATGGCTTATGCAGATCTGCGCGATGTCGCGCGCGATGTGGCCTTCGGCCAGCGCCTCGCCTTCGCCGACATCGATATCGAGGTGCAGGGCGTCGATCGCCCGGCGCCGCTGGTGTGCGACGAACGCTTGATCGGCCAGGCGCTCACCAATCTCGTCAAGAACGCCGCCGAAAGCGTGCAGGCGCGGCGCGCGCGCGACGGCGAGCCGAAGGACGGCCGCGTCACTTTGCGCCTGCGCGATCTCGATTACGGCGTGCAGGTCGAGGTCATCGACAACGGCGTAGGCTTTCCCGCGCAGGATCGCGACCGCCTCATCGAGCCCTATGTGACGACGCGAGCGAAGGGCGCAGGCCTTGGTCTGGCGATC
>JANRIR010000023.1:0-1708 GCA_033764725.1 Hyphomonadaceae bacterium | reverse complement strand
CGGAGCGGCCTCGCGCACCGCGGCGGCGGCGGCGCGGGCGCGCGCGCCGAGCGCGTTCATCAGAGTTTGTAGATCGCCGTCGCCTGAATCCATTTCATGTCTCCGCCGCAGTCGCCCGGTCACTCTTGGTGAAGTGCGATGCGGTTGCCCTCGCTGTCCTCGATTTCCGCCACAAAACCCTGTGCGCCGATCGCCTTGCGGGGATAGAGCACCGAGCCGCCGGCGGCCAGCGCCCTCTCGAGCGCCGTCTCGATGTCTCCAACCCGGATGTAGGGAATGGTCCCGGTTTTGGACGGGATGTAAACATCGCCCTTGGCCAGCGCCGCGGTCGCGCCCGGCCCGTCCGCCAGCGGAAACAACGCCATCTCGTAGCCATCGACGATGTCGCGCTCGAGGTCGAGGTCGAACACACGCTCATAAAACGCTATGGCGCGCGCCATGTCGGTGACGGGAATTTCGACGTAGCGGATGGGATTGTCCATGGACGATGACCTTTGCTGCGTGGGCCCCGATGCGCAGGCGACAAGCGCAAGCGCTGCGAGGAGGTGACCATGGCGTGTCATGACCCCCTCGCGGTCAGGGCCAGATCGTCCGCGTGCACCAGCATGGCGCCGTCGTCGTATCCCAGCGTCGTCTCGATGGCGTCGCTTCTCAAGCCCTTGATCCGCCGTGCGTCGGCGTCGTCGTAGCGCGCGAGGCCGCGGCCGATTTCGGCGCCGCTGTCGTCGATCAGGCGCACGGCGTCGCCCTTTTCGAATCGGCCGCGCACGTCGGTGACGCCCGCCGCCAGCAGGCTCTTGCCCGCAATCAGCGCGCGCGCGGCGCCGGCGTCCACGACCAAAGACCCCTGCGGATCGAGGCTGCCGGCGATCCACGCCTTGTACGCGGCCTTCGCCGGGCCGGCGGCCATGAACCACGTGGCCTTCCCGCCGCTCGCCAGCCGCGCGAACGGCGCGGGCGCCACTCCTGACGTGATGGCCACCGCACAGCCGGCGGCGGTGGCGATTTTCGCGGCCTCGATTTTCGTGCGCATCCCGCCGGAGCCTACCCCTGCCGTCACATTCGATCCGCCCGCCATCGCCTCGATCTCTGGCGTGATCGTGTGCACTTCCGCCAAGTGCCGCGCATCGGCGTGCGTGCGTGGATCGCGGTCGTAGAGGCCGTCCACGTCCGACAGCAGGATCAGCGCGTCGGCGGAGATCATCTGCGCCACGCGGGCGGCCAGTCGGTCGTTGTCGCCGTAGCGCAGCTCCTGGGTGGCGACGGTGTCGTTCTCGTTGATCACGGGGACGGCGTGGTGGCGCAACAGCGTCTCCAGCGTCGCGCGCGCATTGAGCCAGCGGCGGCGGCGCTCGGTGTCCTCCGGCGTCAGCAGCGCTTGCGCCACCGGCAGACCGTGCGGCGCGAACGCCGCCTCCCAGGCGCGCATCAGGCGGGTCTGCCCCGCAGCGGCGGCGGCCTGTTTCTCCTCGAGGTTCAGCTTGCCCGCCAGCCGGAGCACGCGCCGCCCCAGCGCCACCGCGCCCGACGTGACCACGATCACCTGCCGCCCGCCCCGGCGAAACGCCGCCGCATCGGCGGCCAGCGCGTCGAGCCAGTCCTGCGCGGCGTCGCCGTCGGCGCCGATCAGCAACGCGGACCCGACCTTCAGCACCACACGGCGCGAAGAAGCGAGGGGAGAGGCGCCGGGGAGGGTCAGGGCGCCCAC
>JANRIR010000094.1:0-3594 GCA_033764725.1 Hyphomonadaceae bacterium | reverse complement strand
GCGGCGGCGTCGTGCCGCTGTCATCCGTGACCCGCGTCTCCCGCACGGTGGCTCCGCTGGTCATCAATCACCAAGGGCAGTTTCCGGCGGTGACGATCACTTATAATCTTGCGCCCGATATGCCGCTCGAAGTCGCGTCGCAGGCGATCGCACGGGCGGTCGCCGAGATGCATTTGCCCGACAGTTTGCGCGCGGAGGCGGCCGGCGAGGCCCGCGCTTTTCAGCAGTCCGCGGGCGCGCAGCCCCTGATGCTCCTTGCGGCAGTGATCGCGGTCTATATCGTTCTCGGCGTGCTCTACGAGAGCCTTGCACATCCGCTCACGATCATCTCGACCTTGCCGTCGGCCGGACTTGGCGCGCTGCTCGCCTTGCAGATGTTCAACGCCGAACTTTCGATTATCGCGTTCATCGGCATCATTCTCCTCATCGGCATCGTGAAGAAGAACGGCATCATGATGGTCGATTTCGCGTTGACCGCCGAGCGCGAGCGCGGGGTGGGCGCGCTTGAGGCGATACAGTCCGCCTGCGTCGCACGCTTCCGGCCGATCCTGATGACGACGCTCGCCGCCCTCCTTGGCGCGCTGCCGCTAATCATCGCAACCGGACCCGGATCGGAACTTCGTCGCCCGCTCGGCATCACCATCATCGGTGGACTTCTGGTGTCGCAAATCCTCACGCTCTACACGACGCCGGTGATCTATCTCATGCTCGACAAGCTGCACGGGCGCTTGTGGGGAAGGCGCTCGCGCGCGGAGTTGTCCGGCAGCGCGACCACGCCCACTTCGCTGCGGCCCGCCGAATGAGAGCGCTTTCCGGCGAAGTTGGAACTGGTTCGCCGTAGAAATCGCGTCAAATACAGGAATCCGAACGCGCAATTGCTGGCGCGTTTAGAGCGCCTCGATCTCAGCGTAGAGCGCGTCGGCGATTGCAAGCCCGTCTTTCGCCGCCTTGGCGCGCGCGGCGAGGCGACGCGCACCGGGGAGCCGCGCGCCTGTTTCTGCTTCGATCGCTCGCGCTAGTTCGGCGAAACGATCGAGCGCGCCAGCGGCGAATGCCGCGGGATCGAACACGATGATGAGCTGCCCCGTTCCCGGCGGCGGGCCGTCGGCGTTGAGGAACGACGAGGCGTCGGCTGCAAAATTGGCCCCGGTGAGACCGGCGGCGAGAAGCTCGACCATCAGGGCAAGCGCCGTTCCCTTGGCGTCGCCCAACGGCACCATCGTGCCGACCAGCGCGGCGTCGGGATCGGTGGTCGGACGGCCGGCGGCGTCGAGCGCCCAGCCCTCGGGAATCCGCTCGCCCTTTTGTTTGGCGGCGAGGATGTTGCCGCGCGCGACCTTGGACAATGAGAGGTCGACGACGACGGGATCGCGGCCCGGATTGGGACAGGCGAAGGCGATCGGGTTCGTTCCGAAAAGGCCGCGCGCACCGCCCCACGGCGCAATTCCTGCCGGCGTATTGGCGAATAGGAGCGCGACGAACCCACCGCGCGCCAACCGTTCGACCGGTTGTCCCGCCGCGCCGCAATGATGCGAGCGACGAATGGCGGCGGCGGCGACGCCGCATTCTCTTGCGCAGTCGGGGAGCGCCCTTTCCGCCATGGCGATCGCCGGATAGGCAAAGCCATCGGCAGCGTCGATGGCAAGAACGCCCGGCCTCGCCCGCTCCATTTGCGGCGCGGCGAAACCATCGACCTTGCCGGCCTTGGCCTGCGCGGCATAGCTCGGCAGCCGCGACAGGCCGTGGCCCTTAAGGCCGTCGGCTTCTGCCGCAACGAGCGCGCGCGCGACGACCCGGGCATTGGCCTCGCCGGTGCGGCAGCGCGTCAGCGTCGTCGCTGCAAGGTTTTCGGCGGCTGAAAGGGTCAGCACCGGCATGCGTCACTCCTTACCCTGCAGATGATCGCGGATTTTTTTCGCCACGAGATTGGACACCCGAACATTGCTTTCGACCGTGACGCCGGCGATGTGCGGCGTCAGGATGAGATTGGGACAGCCCTCGAATATCCCCGCGCGCGACGCCGTCAGCGGCTCCTCGCAGAAGACATCGAGCGCGGCGCCGCCGAGCGCGCCCGCCTTAAGCGCCTGCGCGAGCGCACCTTCGTCGATAACGCCGCCACGCGCGGCATTGATGAGGATGGCGTCGCGCTTCATGCGCTTTAGCGCGGCGCGATCAAGGAGATTACTCGTCTCCGCCGTCAGCGGAACGTGCAGCGAGACGATATCGGAATCGGCGAGAAGGTCACCGAGGCTAGCCGGCGTGACCTCGCCCCACGGCGTGCGCCATGCCGCATCGCTGCGGCCGACATGGGGATCATGCGCGGCGACGATCATCCCCATGGCGAGAGCGCGGCGCGCGACTTCGCGCGCGATCGCGCCATAGCCGACGAGACCGAGCCGCGCGCCAGCGACTTCCCTGCCCATCAGGCGCGTGCGCGGCCATTGGCCCGCGATCACCTCGGCGGTCGCGGCGTAAGCGCCGCGGCGCAGAACGAGCGCCGCCGCAATGACGTATTCCGCAACGCTAAGGTTGTTCGCGCCAGTGGCCGGATAGACCGCAACGCCGCGTGCGCGGCAGGCGGCAACCTCGATGTTATCAAGCCCAACGCCGAGACGACCGATCGCTTCAAGCCGCGGCCCGGCTGCCAGCAGCGCCGCGCGCACTTGCGTGCGGTTGCGCACGATCAGCGCACGCGCGTTCGCCAACGCGGCGGAGAGAGCGTCCGGCTTGTCGACGAGAGCAGGATCGTAGAGCACGTCTAAACCGCCGAGATGGCGGTGGATCGCATCCTCGTCCATGAATTCGGAGATCACGACCGCGGCCATGCCCTCGCTCCTTGCACGCAGCCACTCGACTGCGTTCGTGGGACGCAGCCGAGGCGAGGGTCAGGCGCTGCGGTAGAGCTTGGTCAGCACAAATTCGCGATGACCAAGAGACTCCGCCGCGGTCAGCCGACCATTCGCGGTGCGCACGACCATGTCGATCAAAGCGTCGCCCGCCTTGGGGATCGTCAGCTCGCGGCGCAGAATTCCCGACACGTCAAGATCGACGTGCTCGGACATGGTGCGCACGGTGCGCGGATTCCCGGTGATCTTGATCACCGGGACAATCGGATTGCCGATGACGTTGCCCTGCCCGGTCGGGAAGGTGTGGACGACGTAGCCTGCCGCCGCCATCAGCGTCACGCATTCCGCCGCCGCCGACGACGTATCCATATAGTAGAGCCCCGGGCCCTTGCGCGGCGCTTCCGCCGGTTCAAGCACGTCGATGTATTGGCTAGTGCGGCCGATCTTTTCGAGATTGCCGAGCGCCTTTTCCTCGATCGTGGTCAGGCCGCCGGCGATATTGCCCTTGGTCGGCTGCGAGTCGGAAAGATCGTCGGTCTTGTGCGCCTGGATCACGTCGTCTTCGTAGGCTTGCCAGGTCTTCATCCACTTTTCGCCGACCTTGGCATTGATCGCACGCGCCTTGGCGAGATGCTCCGCGCCGGTGATCTCCGAGGTCTCGCCGAATATGCCGTAGATGCCCTTGGGGATCAGCTTGTCGTACATATTGCCGACCGTCGGGCACGACGCGAGGCCAGTCGTGGTGTCG
>JANRIR010000071.1:0-21733 GCA_033764725.1 Hyphomonadaceae bacterium | reverse complement strand
CCCCGCCGATCGCGGCGACGCAGCGCGCCGCGCCTGCGGCGTCCGCCCGACCCCCGGTCACGGTCGCCGCCGCGCCCGCCACGCAAACGCCGGCGCGCCCCACCACGACGGCCGCTGCGCCGGCGCCGCGTTCGACGACGACTACGACGACGGCCCCGCCGCGCCAGACCGCCGCCACCCAGCCGGCCAGCGCGCCCGCCCGCACCACGCCGCCGCCGCGCACGACGACCCGTCCCGCGCAACCTGCGGCCGAGCCGGCCGCCGATCCCGCCGCAACCCAGACCCCGCCGCCGCCGGTCCTGCGCCCGCGCGCCGGGCCGGACCAATAGGCGCGGTCCCGCATGGGCGGCTGGCCGTGTCATGATGCCGCCGCGTGGATGATTCGCGGGGGCGGTTAGAAACCATGGCGCGCTATGTGTTCATCACCGGCGGGGTGGTGTCTTCCCTCGGGAAGGGCATCGCCTCCGCCGCCCTCGGCGCGTTGCTGCAGGCGCGCGGCTACAAGGTGCGTCTGCGCAAGCTCGATCCCTATCTGAACGTCGATCCCGGCACGATGAGCCCCTATCAGCACGGGGAAGTGTTCGTCACCGACGACGGCGCCGAGACCGACCTCGATCTCGGCCATTATGAGCGCTTCACGGGCGTCTCGGCCACGAAGGCCGACAACATCACCACCGGGCGCATCTATCAGGAGATCATCGCGAAAGAGCGGCGCGGCGATTATCTCGGCGCCACCGTGCAGGTCATTCCCCACGTCACCAACGCGATCAAGGATTTCATCCTGTCGGACCATGGCGGCGCCGATTTCGTGCTGTGCGAGATCGGCGGCACGGTGGGGGATATCGAAGGCCTGCCGTTCTTCGAGGCGATCCGCCAATTGGGCCAGGAGCTCGAGCCGCAGCAGGCGGTGTTCGTGCATTTGACGCTGCTGCCCTTCATTCCCTCCGCCGGCGAAATGAAGACGAAGCCGACGCAGCATTCCGTGAAGGAGCTGCGCTCGATCGGCATCCAGCCGCACATCATCCTGTGCCGCTGCGATCGGCCGATTCCGGAAGACGAAAAGCGGAAGATCGCGCTGTTTTGCAATGTACGGGAATCGAGCGTGATCGAGGCGCGCGATCTGGAGACGATCTACGAGGCGCCGATTGCGTATCACGCCGCCGGGCTCGACGGCGAATTGCTGCGTCATTTCGGGGTGACGATGTCGCCGGCGCCGGATCTGTCGAAATGGGAGACGATCGCGGGCCGCATCAAGGCGCCGGACGGGCAGGTGTCGATTGCGGTCGTCGGCAAATATACCGAGTTGAAGGACGCCTACAAATCCTTGATCGAGGCGCTGCATCATGGCGGCGTGGCGAACAATGTGCGCGTCGACATCCGCTGGGTGGAGAGCGAAACCTTCGAGACAGACGATCAGGCCTCGCACGCCCTGTCGGGCGTGCATGGCGTGCTGGTGCCGGGCGGTTTCGGCGAGCGCGGCTCGGAGGGCAAAATCCTTGCGGTGAAGTTCGCGCGCGAACGGGACGTGCCGTTCTTCGGCGTGTGCTTCGGCATGCAGATGGCCTGCATCGAAGCGGCGCGCCATCAGGCCGGCATCGCCAACGCAAGTTCGACGGAGTTTGGCGAAACCGCAAGCCCGATCGTCGGCCTGATGACGGAATGGATGCGCGGCAATGAATTGGAGAGCCGCGCGGCCGGCGGCGATCTCGGCGGCACGATGCGTCTGGGCGCCTATGCGGCCGATCTTGCGGAGGGCTCGCGCGTGGCGGCGATCTATGGCGGGGCGCGCATTTCAGAACGCCATCGCCATCGCTACGAAGTGAATGCGCGTTACCGCGACACGCTGGAAGGCGTGGGCCTGCGCTTCAGCGGCATGAGCCCGGACGGGTTGTTGCCCGAAATCGTCGAGCGCGCCGATCACCCCTGGTTCGTCGGCGTGCAATTCCACCCTGAACTCAAATCCCGCCCCTTCGAACCGCACCCGCTGTTCGCCAGCTTCATCGCGGCGGCGGTGGAGCAGAGCAGGTTGGTGTAGTTCGCAAATCCTTCCGTCACCCCGGTTTCGCGCAGCGAAGACCGGAGTCCATGTGTTGGCATACGGGAAACATGGGCCCCGGATCGACCTTCGGTCGTCCGGGGCGATGAGGTTGCGTAGAGGCGAATGCAACAACCGACCGGACGCGCGGGCGGGGCGCCCGCGCTCCGTTACTCGCCGAAGCCGCCCATGATTTCCGCGGCGCGCTGGCCCAGCGCCATGCATTGCTGCATCTGCGCCATGTCGGGGCGTTGGCCGGCTTTCGCCGCCTCCATCGCGGCGGCCTGGGCGGCCATGCACGGGCTGTAATCGATCACCTCGAAGCCCGCGGGGACCGCGAACAACGCCGCGTCGGGCGCGCCGGGGGTGACTTGCGTGGCGATCATGTCCGGGTGGGCGGCGCCGACCGTTCCGGACCGCAGCAGCACGCCGTCCCGGGTGACGCAGGCCTCATGGGCGGCTTCGCCCTCGGCGGCGGGCGACCGCCAGACCTCGCAGCGCAGCCCTGCTACGGTATCCTCGCCGACCTTCGTCGGCGGGCCCTCGGGGTCGTTGCCCCAATCGTCCCAACGGCCGATCTGATCGAACAGGCCGTCATCCTGGTGCGGCATCACCAGCGCTGCGCGCGGCGCGTCGGGACCGGTGCGGAACATCAGCGAGCGGCGATTGGCGGCGTCGAACACGACGGCGACGGGCCGGCCGTTCTGCACCATGTCGAAGCGCATGCGCTCGGCGCCGTCGCGATAAAGCTTGCCTTGCATCGTCACTGCGCCCGTCGCGCTGTCGCGCATTTCGTAGTCGGCCGCGTAGCGCGCGGTCGCCGTGGGGAAGCCTTCGGCGCCCGTGGCGGGGCCGGACGCCGTTTCGCGCCCGCACGCGGCCAGCAGCGCGGCCGCCGCCGCGACCAGAACCAAAGACCTGCGCATGCGTGCCTCCCTGTTGCCGCGGTCTGCATAGCAGCCCAGCGCCGCGGCGGCGACGGCGTTGTCCCGGCGAAGACGACATGCTTGATCGGCGCGCGCCGTGTCCGACGTCACGCTGCACAGGCGCGCCGCGCGGGCGGCGGCGGGGAGGGGGCGATGGCGGGGGCGGCGGCTGGAGATGGGCGTCTGCCGACGCGCGACATTGCGGCGCTCCTGCTGATCGCGACGATCTGGGGCGCAAACGCGATCCCCACCAAATATGCGCTCATGCACCTGCCGCCGCTGATGGCGGCGTGCCTGCGCTTCGCCATCACCGCGCTGGCGCTGGCGGCGTTCTGGCGCCCCGCGCCCGGCGCGCTCAAGCCGCTGGCGTTCGTTGGCGCGGTCACGGCGGTGCATTTCGCGGTGCAGAGCGTCGGGCTGTGGCTGGCCGAGGATGTCGGCCCGATGGTGATCGCGATGCAATTGTGGATCCCGGCGACGGCGATCTTCGCCTCGATCTTCCTGGGCGAGCGCATGGGCCCGGCGCGCATCGTCGGCGTCGCGGTGTCGATGCTGGGCGTCGTCGTGCTGGCGGCGGAGCCGACGCTGGCGCGGCAATGGGGCGCTTTCGCCCTCGTGGCGCTCGCCTCGGTGATTTATGGCGCGGCTTCGGTGATCGTGCGGCGCAGCCCGCCAGTGCACCCGTTGGCGTATCAGGCCTGGGTCGCGCTGATCGGCCTCGCGCTGCTGACGCCGGCGTCGCTGGCGAGCGAGCCTGCGCCGGGCCCCACAATCGCGGCCGCCGGCTGGGGGCCGATCGCTGCGATCGCGTTCGCCGCGATCGGATCGAGCATCTTCGCCAATGCGCTGATGTTTTCGCTGGTGCAGAAATATGAGGTGTCGCGCACGACCCCGTTCATGTTCCTGTCGCCGGTGATCGGCCTCGCCTTGGGGGCAGCCCTGATGGGCGACGCGGTGACGGTTCAGACGCTGATCGGCAGCGCGATCGTGCTGGCGGGCGTGGCGGCGACCGCGCTGGCCGACCGGATTCGCGTCACCCGGCTGAGGCGCTGAAGGCCGCACACGCCACGCGCGGGCCTGCGCCGCCGATGGGCTGCGTGGTTTGGTCGTCGGCGTTGGCGTGGATGACGAGGGCTGCGCCGTCGGCGTCGGCCAGAGCCATACGCTCGCCAACCGGCGCCGGCGCGAGCGTCACGAAGGTCGAAAACGCCTCGAAGCCGAAGGCGCCGGCCGCTGGCGCATAGAGCGAGGGCAAATCCCCGGCGTCGGGCCCCTCGGCGTTCAACAGGCCATGCACGCCGGCCGGCAGATGACGGACGTGCGGGCCGGAGGCCGTGAAGCCGGCGCCGGAATCCGCGCAGGTTCCGATCTGGTGGAAGTGCACCCCATGCCAGCCTGGGGTGAGGGCGCCGGCGTTGAGATTGAGCCGGATCAGCACGCCGCGCGGGCCCTCGGTCAGCACGGCGCGGCCGATCTCGGCCCCGTCGGCGGCGACGATCGCCGCCTCGCGGGACAGGCCGACCGGCCCGGTCACGGGCGCGGGCGGGCTCCCGTGATCGTGCGGGGCCGGCGCCGACGTGGCGCAGCCGGCCGCCAGCGCGAGGGCGGGGGCCAGAACGAGGGCGAGCGAGGCGCTCCAGAGGCGCATGCGAAGTCTCCTGCGGTTGCGAAACTATGGGGTGCGTGTAACGTTCCGGCGACTCTGTCGGCGGCAAAGCCGCCCCCTCCAGACTTGCGCGTTTTCTCCATCACATGACTGACACCACCGACCCGGGCGACCCCGCCGACCCCATCGCGGCGCCGCCGCCGAAAGGCGTTTCCGTGATCCATATCGAGGACGAGCTGAAACGCTCCTATCTCGATTATGCGATGAGCGTGATCGTCTCGCGCGCCCTGCCGGACGCGCGCGACGGCCTGAAGCCGGTGCACCGGCGCATTCTCTATGGGATGTACGAGGCCGGCAATACGCCCGACAAAAGCTACCGCAAAAGCGCCAACACCGTCGGCGAGGTGATGGGGCGTTATCACCCGCACGGCGACAGCGCCATCTATGAAGCGCTCGTGCGCATGGCGCAGGACTTCTCGATGGGCCTGCCGCTGATCGACGGGCAGGGCAATTTCGGCTCGATCGACGGCGATAGCCCGGCGGCGATGCGCTACACCGAAAGCCGGCTGGCGAAGTCCGCCATGTTCCTCCTCGAGGACATCGACGAGGACACCGTCGATTTCCAGGACAATTACGACGCCTCCCGGCGCGAGCCGCAGGTTCTGCCGGCGCGCTTTCCCAACCTTCTGGTCAATGGCGCCGGCGGCATCGCAGTCGGCATGGCGACCAATATTCCCCCGCACAATCTCGCCGAAGTGATCGACGCCGCGATCGCGCTGATCGACCGGCCGGACATCCCCGATCTCGACCTGCTCGACATCGTTCCCGGCCCGGATTTTCCGACCGGCTGCGAATTGCTGGGCAAGACCGCCGCGCGCATGGCGCTGCTGACGGGCCGCGGCTCGGTGGTGCAGCGCGCGCGCTACACCACCGAAACCATCCGCGGCCGAGAGGCGCTCGTGTTCACCGAGGTTCCCTACCAGGTGAACAAGGCCGCCGTGTACGAGCGCATCGGGGAATTGGCGAAGGAGAAGAAGATCGAGGGCGTCGCGGAGGTGCGCGACGAATCCAATCGGTTCGGCATCCGCCTTGTGGTCGAGCTCAAGCGCGACGCGGTCGCCGATGTCGTGCTGAACCAGATCTACCGGTTCACCGCGCTGCAATCGTCGTTCGGCTACAATGTGCTGGCGCTGAACAATGGCCGGCCCGAACAGATGGGCCTGCGCGCCCTGCTGCAGGCGTTCGTCAGCTTTCGCGAAAGCGTCGTCACGCGGCGCACGAAACATCGCCTCGCCCAGGCGCGCAAGAAAGGCCACGAGACCGTCGGTCTTGCGATCGCGGTGGCGAACATCGACGAGGTGATCCGCGTCATCCGCAACGCGCCCGATCCGGCGGCCGCGCGCGAGGCCTTGATGGGCCGCGCCTGGCCGGTGGCGGACATGGGCGCGCTGATCGCGCTGATCGCCGACCCGCGCTCGGTGATCGACGAAGGCGATGCGATCCGGCTGTCGGAAGAGCAGGCGCGCGCGATCCTCGATCTGCGCCTGCAACGCCTCACCGGCCTCGGCCGCGAAGACATCGCCAAGGCTGCGACCGAAATCGCCGAGCAGATTCGCGAACTGCTCGACATCCTGGGCTCGCGCGACCGCATCATGGCGATCATCAAGGCGGAAATGGCGGAGGTGAAAGCGCAATTCGGCGTGCCGCGCCGCACGCCGTTCTCCGAAGCGGATGGCGACATCGACGACGAGGCGCTGATCCCGCGCGAGGAGATGGTCGTCACCGTCACGCACGGCGGCTATGTCAAGCGCACGCCGCTCGCGCTGTACCGCACCCAGCGGCGCGGCGGGCGCGGCAAGGCCGGCATGGTCACCAAGGACGAGGATTTCGTCACCCGCCTGTTCGTGGCCTCGACGCACACGCCGATCCTGTTCTTCTCTTCCAAAGGCATGGTCTACAAGGAGAAGGTGTGGCGCCTGCCGCAGGGCGATCCGCGCACGAAAGGCCGCGCGCTCGTCAATATGCTGCCGCTGGAGCAGGGCGAAACCATCACCTCGCTGATGGCGCTGCCTGAAGACGAGCACGATTGGGATCGGCTCGACGTGATGTTCGCAACGCGCTCGGGACAGGTGCGGCGCAACAAGCTCTCCGATTTCACGCAGGTGAACCGCGCCGGCAAGATCGCGATGAAGCCGGATGAGGGCGACGGCATCGTCGCGGTGGAGATCTGCTCCGACGCCGACGACATCCTGCTCACCACCGCAGGCGCGATGTGCATTCGCTTCCGCGTGGACGACGTGCGCGTGTTCAAGGGCCGCGAATCCACCGGCGTGCGCGGCATCGATCTGAAGGAGGGCGATCGCGTCATCGGCATGGCCGTGCTCAAGCACATCGACATCGAGCCGGCCGAGGCGCGCGCCTATTTCAAGTGGGACGCGGCCGATCGCGACGAGGGCGCAGCCGAGAGCGACGAGGAGGTTGCTGGCGACGCCGAGGTGCCGTTCGAGCGCTTGTCGTGGCTCAAGACGCAAGAGCAATTCATCCTCACCGTCACCTCCGACGGCCTCGGCAAGCGCGCGTCCTCGTTCGAGTACCGCACCACGGGGCGCGGCGGCAAAGGCCTCATCGCGCACCGCATCCCGGAGAAATCCGACGCACGGCTCGTCGCAGCCTTCCCCGTGCATGACGGCGAAGACCTGATGCTCGTCACCGATCGCGGGCAATTGATCCGCATGCCGATCGCGGCGATCCGCATCGCCGGGCGCGCGACGCAAGGGGTGACGTTGATCCGCACCGAGGCGGACGAGCATGTCATGGCGGCCGAGCGCATTGAGGATGTCGGCGACGAGGACGGGAGCGACGCCCCATGAGCCACCCCCGCATCGGACTTTATCCCGGCACCTTCGATCCGATCACCAACGGCCATCTCGACATCATCCGGCGGGCGGCCAAGCTGGTCGATACGCTGATCATCGGGGTGGCCATCAACCGGGACAAGGGGCCGCTGTTTTCGCTGGAGGAGAGGGTGTCGATGGTCGAGCGCGAATGCGCCGACATCACGGATGCGGCCATTCTCGTCCGTCCTTTTGACACATTGCTCATGAAGTTCGCCGAGACGCTGGGCGCGCGCGTCATCGTTCGCGGGTTGCGGGCGGTCTCGGATTTTGAATACGAGTTCCAGATGGTCGGGATGAATCAGAAGCTCAACCCCGCCATCGAAACGGTGTTCCTGATGGCCGATCCGCAATGCCAGGCCATCGCCTCGCGCCTGGTCAAGGAGATCGCCCGGTTGGACGGCGATGTGTCGGCGTTTGTGCCCGCAGAAGTGGAGCGCAGCTTGAAGCTCAAACTCGGGAAATCCTGATGCGCTTATTCGCACTGATCTGCGGCCTTTTCCTGGCGATCGCCGGCGCAGCGTACGCGCAGCGCGCGCCCGATCCCACCAAGTGGCGCTCGCTCGATCCGGACAACACGCTCTATGTCGACACGCGCCACGGTCGCATCGTGGTCGAGATGTATCCCGAGATCGCGCCGCGCCATGTCGAGCGCGTCAAGACCTTGGCGCGCGCGCGCTTCTATGACGGGCTCACCTTCCACCGCGTGATCGACGGCTTCATGGCGCAGGGCGGCGATCCGCTCGGCACTGGAGAAGGCGCCTCGCAATTGCCCGATCTGCCGCAGGAATTTCTCTTCCGGCGCGGCCCGGAAATGCCGTTCGTGGAAGCGACCTTCCGCGGCGGGGCGCGCCAGGGCTTCTACAAGACCATGCCGATCGAAACGCAGCCGGATCAGCAGATGGCCGTCACGCGCGACGGGCGCGCCTCGGCGTGGGGTCTGCATTGCCCGGGCGTGACCTCGATGGCGCGGGCGGATTCTCCGGATTCGGCCAACAGCCAATTCTTCATCATGCGCGCCTCCTATCCCTCGCTCGACAAGCGCTACACGATCTGGGGCCGCGTCGTGTGGGGTATGGAGGCGGCGCAGGCGCTCGCCGTCGGCGAACCGCCGCCGCAGCCCGACCGCATGCTGCAGGTTCGCGTCGCCGCCGATCTGCCGCCGGAGGAGCGCGCGCCGATCTTCGTGCTGCGCTCGGATTCAACCGATTTTCGTCAACTCATCGAGCGGCAGCGGCGCGAGCGCGGCGCGGACTTCTCGGTGTGCGACGTGCAAATTCCCGCCCGCGTGCCGGGCGATTCAGACAGGGAGCGTCGCTGGTGGTCGATCATACCGCTGATCAATTGATCATGACCTTGGAGACGG
Source organism: Hyphomonadaceae bacterium (assembly GCA_033764725.1). Taxonomy (GTDB): domain Bacteria; phylum Pseudomonadota; class Alphaproteobacteria; order Caulobacterales; family Aquidulcibacteraceae; genus RI-43. Next base: position 12,906 of record JANRIR010000071.1, on the reverse strand, counting down.
GCGAGGTGCGCATCACGCTGCGCCCCGATCTGGCGCCGCGGTATGTCGCGCGGATCAAGGAGCTGGCTGGCGAAGGCTTTTATGACGGCGTCGTCTTCCACCGCGTGATCGACGGCTTCATGGCGCAGGGCGGCGATCCTTCGGGCACCGGTCGCGGCGGCTCCAAGAAGCCGAACCTTCCGGCTGAATTCTCCTCCGCGCCGCACGTGCGCGGCGTGTGCTCCATGGCGCGCACCAACGATCCAAATTCGGCCAACAGCCAGTTTTTCATTTGTTTCGACGACGCGCGTTTTCTTGACCGCCAATACACGGTCTGGGGCGAGGTCTCCTCCGGCATGGAGCATATCGACGCGCTGCCGAAGGGCGAACCGCCGCGCCAGCCGGGCCGCATCGTCACGATGCGCGTGGCCTGAGCGGTCATCGCAGCGCGAAGCGCGCTTCGATCGGGCGATGATCCGAACCCACGTCGGGGCCTGCGCGCACGTCAAGCGCAGCGAACGCTGCGCCTGCATAGACATGATCGATCGGCAGCGCCGCGACCGGTACGGGCCAGGTCGCGAGCGCGCGCGTGTGGCGGCGCAGCCCGCTCTCCGCATCGAGCCGGCGCAATCCGAACGACCACGGCGTGAGATTGAAATCGCCGGCGACGATCGTGTGCGTGCGCGGAAAACGCCGCAGCTCGCGCAGCAGAAAACGCGTATCGCGCGTCTGGGCGAACAGGGGCGGCGGCCGGCGCGCATGCACGCCGATGATGCGCACTACAGCGCCGCTCTCCAGCGTGTAGGTCGCAGCGACAAGGCGCGTCAGCAGCGGATAATGGCGATGGGCGCGCACGCCGAACATCCCCGTCGGCGTCTCGCGGCCCTCGTCGCGCGGCGGCGTGCGCGACAGGATCGTCAGCCGGCAATAGGGCCATGACGTGCACCGCGTCCAATACGGATACCGCGCCCGCAGCGGCGCCAGCGCTGCGAGCGTGTCGTCGCCCATCTCCTGCAGGATGACGAAATCCGCATCGCTCGCGGCCAGATACGCGGCCGCGCGCGACGGGTCGGGGTTGAGGTCCCAGACATTGAGCGTGACGACGCGCACACTTGCCTGCGCCGGCTGCGACGCTTCTTTGGGCGCAAGCGCTGCGAACGCCTCGGGGACGATCAGCGCGCCGTGCATCGCGGACGCCGCGATGCAGGCCCGGATCGCATCGCCGGCGGCCGGGCGCCAAAGCCGCAGCACGGCCGCGGCCGCCGCCGACCCCGCACACCACGCCGGCGCCAGCGCGTTGATCATGTCGGCCGCGGGAAGCGCTGCGCCCAGCCAGGCGGCGAGCGCCAGTCCGAGCGCGAGCGCGCCGGCCGCATTGGGCGCAGCGGAGAGGCGGCTAAGGAGCGTCACGATGGCGCCGAGCATAGCGCGCCGCCCGGCGCGCCGCTCAGCGCTTCCCCTGAGAGGCGCCGTCGCATTCCGCGCTGCGCGATTTCGGTCTAGATCGGCGGCCCATGGCGATGGACCAGTTCGATTTTGACCTGCCGGAGGCGCACATCGCCTTGCGCCCCGCGCGTCCGCGCGAGGCCGCCCGGCTGCTCTACGCCCCGCGCGCCGGCGGCTTGTTCGATCATGTCGTGGCCGATGCGCCGGCGCTGTTGCGGGCCGGCGATCTACTTGTGGTGAACGACACGCGCGTCATTCCCGCGCGTCTCGCAGCGCTGCGTCGTGCGCGCGGCGATGGGGCTGGGGTGCGCATCGAGGCGATGCTGCACAAGCGCGAGGACGAACGCCGCTGGCGCGCCTTTCTTCGGCCGCTGAAGCGCGCGCGCGTCGGCGATGTTTTGCACTTCGGGCAAACGCTGGAGGCCGAGATCGAAGCGCGCGACGACGGCGAGGCGCTGCTGCGGTTTTCCTGCGAGGGGCCCGCGCTCGACGCAGCAATCGCGGCGGCGGGCGAAATGCCCTTGCCGCCCTATATCGGCGCGCGCCGCGCAGCGGACGAACGCGACGCGGAGGACTATCAGACCATGTTCGCCGCACGCCCTGGCGCAGTGGCGGCGCCGACGGCCGGCTTGCATTTCACCGAGGCGCTGATGGCCCGCATCGCGGCCGCCGGCGTACGCACGGCGGCGATCACCCTGCATGTCGGGGCCGGCACGTTTCTGCCTGTGAAGGAGGACGATCCCGCGCGCCATCGCATGCATGCGGAATGGCGCGCGATCGATGCGCAGACGGCCGCGGCAGTGAACGCGGCGCGCCGCGAAGGCCGCCGCGTCGTCGCAGTCGGCACCACGGTGTTGCGCGCGCTGGAATCCGCTGCCGATGAAGCGGGCATGATCGAGCCGACCATCGGCGAAACCGCGATTTTCATCCGCCCCGGCTATCGGTTCCGCGCCGTCGACGCCTTGTGGACCAATTTCCACCTGCCGCGCTCGACGCTGTTCATGCTCGTCGCCGCCTTCATCGGCCTGGAGCGTGCGCATGCCGCTTACGCGCATGCGATCACGGCGGGCTATCGGTTCTATTCGTATGGCGATGCGTGCCTGTTCGAGCGCGTCGATGCGGTGCGGGGCGCCGCGTGACAGGTTTTCCCTTCACGATCAGCGCCCGCGACGGCATGGCGCGCACCGGCTTTATCGAAACGCGCCGCGGCCGCATCCGCACGCCGGCCTTCATGCCCGTCGGTACTGCGGCGACGGTGAAAGGCCTGCTCGTCGATCAGGTCCAGGCGGCGGGCGCCGACATCATCCTCGGCAACACCTATCACCTCATGCTGCGTCCCGGCGCCGAGCGCGTGGCGCGGCTTGGCGGCCTGCACGCCTTCATGGGCTGGCGCGCGCCGATTCTCACCGATTCCGGCGGCTTTCAGGTGATGTCGCTCGCCAATCTGCGCACCATCACGGAGGAGGGGGTGCGCTTCCGCAGCCATATCGACGGCGCAGCGCACATGCTGAGCCCTGAGCGGGCGATGGAGATTCAAGCCGATCTTCTCGGCGCAGACATTGTGATGCAGCTCGACGAGTGCCCCGCCCTGCCTGCGCCGCACGAGACCGTGCGCGCCGCGATGGAGACGTCGCTACGCTGGGCCGAGCGCTGCAAGCGCGCGTTCGGCGACCGCAGCGATCAAAACCTGTTCGCAATCGTGCAGGGCGGGATCGATCCTGGCCTGCGCCGCGCCTCGGCGAGCGCGCTCACCGGGATCGGCTTCGACGGCTACGCCATCGGCGGTCTCGCGGTGGGCGAAAGCCATGCGGACATGTTGCGCACTTTGGAAACGACCTTGCCGTTCCTGCCCGATGCGCGGCCGCGCTATCTGATGGGCGTGGGCAAGCCGATCGATCTCGTTGAGGCGGCGCTGCGCGGGATCGACATGTTCGATTGCGTGCTGCCGACGCGGTCGGGCCGTCACGGTCAGGCCTGGAGCGATGCAGGGCCGCTCAATCTCAAGAACGCGCGTTTTGCAGAAGATCCCGCGCCCCTCGATGCGACGATCGATTGTCCCGCCAGCCGCGACTATTCCAAGGCGTATCTTCATCATCTGGTGAAGGCGGAGGAATTGCTCGGCCAGGTTCTGCTGTCCTGGCACAACGTCGCCTATTACCAGCGGCTCATGGCGCGCATTCGCCACGCCATCGCCGACGGCGCGATGGCCGCCTTCGCCGACGCATTTCGCGCGGGGCTCGCTGCGGCGGAGCGCTGAAAACGCCACGGCGCTCTGGAGCAGGGACGACCTCGTCCCTGCTTGCGCCATTGGAGCAAAAGCGCGGACGCGGTCGTCCGCGCTCCATTGCGGCGTCAGGGCGGGGACACGGGCTGCTGCTGCTGCGCCTGCGTACGCCGATCGTCATCATCGTCGTCGCGCCGGCGCTGCTCCTCCGGCGGCGGCGGCGCGGGCACGACGCCGCGGCAGCCCAGCGCTGCGCCGTAGCCGCGCAGGAAGGACCGCCGCATTTCGCCAAGATCGACCGCGCGCTGCGCTTCGCGTTCGGCGCGCGTCGCGCCCGAAAGCCGACGCACCCAGGAGCGGAACGGTACGACATCGCCGGCTGTGTCGCGCACGGCGCCGACGGCGGCGTTCTGGGCCGCGTCCATGCCGCGCTCGCTTAGGCTTTCATCCTCGCCGGGCTGGTAGGATTCCACGCCCAGCACCGCGTCGAGCTGGCCGATCTCGTATTGCACCGCCGGGCAGCCGCCGAGCAGCGTGGTGGAGGCGTACGGGTAGTTCAGCCGGCGCAGCACGAGCGGAATTTCGGTGCGGATCAGGCCGACGTCGCGCAGCGGCGTGGCCGCCGCATCGGTGACGCCGCGTCGCGTTGCGTCGATACGGCTTTCCTCGCCGCGCCCGCGCGACGCGCAGGCCGCAACCGACAGCACGGCTGCGCCGACGACCAACGCCTTGCCGATCGACCACGGCTTCGTCACTGACCCCGTCATATCGCCTCACCAGCCCCCGCCGTCATGATTTATACGCATCGCGCAGGCGCCCGCCAATGTTCCCGCCGCAGCGCTCCGGTTGAGCCCGATTGCGCCGCCCGCTAAGCCCATGCCGACGATGCTGCCGATCGACGCTGTTCTGCCTGCGCTGCGCGCCGCCCTCGAGGACCGCAGCGCGGCGGTGCTGTCGGCGGCGCCGGGCGCGGGCAAATCCACCCGCACGCCGCTGGCGCTGCTGGACGCCCCCTGGGCGCGGGGCGGCAAGATCATCCTGCTCGCCCCGCGACGGATCGCCGCCCGCGCGGCAGCGGCGCAGATGGCGCGGCTTTTGGACGAGGCGGTGGGCGAGACGGTCGGCTACCGGGTGCGCCTCGACTCCAAGATCGGGCCCCGCACGCGCATCGAGGCGGTGACCGAGGGCGTGTTCACGCGCATGATCGTCGCCGACCCGGCGCTTGATGGGGTCTCGGCTGTGCTGCTCGACGAGTTTCACGAGCGCAGTCTGGAGGGCGACACAGCGCTTGCGCTGGCGCGCGACGCGCAGCAGGGCTTGCGGCCCGACCTGCGCCTGATCGTGATGTCGGCGACCCTGGACGGCGCGCGCGTCGCCGCAGCGCTCGATCAGGCGCCGGTGATCGTGTCGGAAGGGCGCACCTTTCCGCTCGATATCCGCTATCGCCCGCGCGACGCTGGCGCGTCGGTGGAGGAGGCGTGCGCGGCCTGCATTCGCGCCGCCCTGCGCGAAGACGATGGCGACCTTCTCGCCTTTCTGCCCGGCGCGCGCGAGATCGACCGCGTCGCGCAGATGCTGCGCGACCAGCGCCTCGATCCCGCGCTCGACATTCACCCGCTTTACGCCGCCGTCGCGCCGGAGGCTCAAGATGCGGCGATCGCGCCGGCGCAGCCGGGGCGGCGCAAGATTGTGCTGGCGACGGCGATCGCGGAAACCAGCCTTACGATCGAGGGCGTGCGCATCGTGGTCGATTGCGGTCTGGCGCGGCGTCCGCGGTACGAACCCGGGCTTGGTCTGATGCGTCTGGAAACGGTGCGCGCCTCGCAGGCGGCCGTCGCGCAGCGCGCCGGCCGCGCGGGGCGCACCGCGCCTGGGGTCTGCTGGCGGCTGTGGAGCGAAGGCGAGACGCGGGCGTTGGCCCCCTATGACCGGCCGGAGATTCTCGACGCCGATTTGACCGGCCTCGCGATGACGCTCGGCGGCTGGGGCCTGGCGGAGCCCGACGGCTTGACCTGGCTCGATCCGCCGCCGCGGGAGGCGTGGCGCGCCGCGGTCGAGACGCTGGTCCGCATCGGCGCGCGCGACGGCGACGGCCGGCTGACGCCCTATGGACACAGCCTCGCGACCCGCGGCGTCGATCCGATCCTGGCCCACATGATCGCCGCTGCAGAGGCGGAAGGCGACGGCCTGTTGGCGGCGCAGGCCGCGATGCTGTTGTCGGAGCAGGGGCTTGGCGGACGCAGCCCGGATCTCGGCGCGCGCCTGCTCGCCTGGCGCCGCGATGACGGCCGACGCGCGCGCAACGCCCTCAATGCTGCGACAAGACTCACCGCGCAGCGCGACGGAGCCGTGCGCGACGATCGCCTGGGCCTGACGCTGGCGCGCGCCTTCCCCGACCGGATCGCCAAGGCGCGCAGCGCCGGAAGCGGGGAGTATCTGATGGCCAATGGCCGCGGCGTGAACCTCGACCCGGCCGAGCCGTTGGCGCAAGCGCCATACCTGGTCGTGGCTGATGCGACCGGCCGCGCCGATCGAACGCGAGTCCTCGCGGCGGCGGCCCTCGACGTCGGCGCGATCGAGGCGGCTTTCGGCGCCGCCATCGAAACCCGCATCGACATCCGCTTCGACGAGGCGTCCGGCGCAGTGCGCGCGCGCCGAACAAGGCGTCTCGGCGCGCTTGTCTTGAGCGAAGGCCCGCTCGATGCGCCGCCGCGCGAGGCCATCGCCGCCGCCTTGCTTCGAGAAGCGCAGCGGCGCGGCGCCGCGGCGCTGCCTTGGGCCGAGCGCGATGCGCAAGTGCGCGCGCGCGTGGCTCTGTTGCGCAGGCTCGAGCCCGGCGCCTGGCCGGATTGGAGCGACGCCGCGATCGATGCGACGATGGCGGATTGGCTCGCCCCGGCGCTGGAGGACGCGCAGCGCTGGAGCGACCTCGCCGACGGGCGCCTCGGCGACGCGCTCCTGCAGCAGCTGACCTATGCGCAGGCGCGCGATCTCGATGCGCTGGCGCCGCCGCGTTTTGAGACGCCCGCCGGCGGTTCCGCGGCGATCGATTACGTCTGCGAGGGCGGGCCTGCGATCGATGTGCGCGTGCAGGAGATGTTCGGCCTTGACTCGCATCCCACCATCGCGCGCGGGCGTGTCGCGCTCCTGGTGCGGCTGTTGTCGCCGGCGCATCGCCCTGTGCAGACGACGCGCGACCTGCCGGGGTTCTGGCGCGGCTCTTACGCCGCCGTACGCGCCGACTTGCGCGGGCGCTATCCAAAGCACCCCTGGCCCGATGATCCCCTCACGGCGCCGCCCACCCGGCGCGCAAAACCGAACGGCGCCGCCTCATGAACGTGCCCACCATCGCCGATGTGCGCGCCGCAGCAGCCGCCATCGCCCCGCATATTCGCCGCACGCCGATCCTGGAGAGCGATGCGCTCAATGCGCGCCTGGGCGCGCGCGTGCTGGTGAAGGCGGAATGCCTGCAGCGTTTCGGCTCGTTCAAGCTGCGCGGCGCGACAAACAAGATCGCCTCGCTGACGCTCGAAGAGCGCAGCCGCGGCGTCGCCGCGTTTTCCTCCGGCAATCACGCGATCGCGGTAGCCGCTGCGGCGCGCGCTTACGGCGTTCCCGCCGTCATCGTGATGCCCGCCGATGCGCCGCAGATCAAAACCGATCAGGTGCGCGCGCTCGGCGGCGAGATCGTCCCGTATGATCGCGTCACGCAGGATCGCGAGGCGATTTTGGGCGCCATCGCGCAGGCGCGCGGCCTGCCGATCGTGCGGCCGTTCGACGATCCGCACATCATCGCCGGGCAGGGCACGTGCGGCTTGGAGATCGCGGAGGACGTCGAGGTCGCGCCGGATCTCGTGCTCGTCAACGCCAGCGGCGGCGGCTTGGCGACCGGCGTCGCGCTGGCGATCCACGACCGTTGGCCGCACGCGCAGGTTTTCGCCGTCGAACCGGAAGGCCATGACGACATCGCGCAATCATTGCGCCGCGGAGAAATCATCGCCAATGCGCCCGGCGTGCGCTCGATCTGCGATGCGCTGATGGCCGAGCGCATGGGGCGCATGCCGTTCGCGCTGGCGCAGGACCACCTCGCCGGCGCGCTTGCCGTCACCGATGATGCGGTGCGCGCGGCGATGCGCGCCGCGTTCGAGACAGTGAAGATCGTGGTCGAGCCGGGCGGTGCGGCCGCGCTCGCCGCAGCGCTGTCGGGCGCGATCGAGGTGCGCGGCAAGACGATCGTCGTCATCGCCAGCGGCGGCAATGTCGATGCGGCGACGTTCGCTGCGGCGCTGGCGGGGTGAGCAGTTTCAGCCGCCGCGGCGGAGGTCATGCGCGATCAGAAGCGGCGCGGGCGCGCCCGACAAACGATGGCGATAGACCTGCACGTTCTCCATCACCCGCTGCACATAATTGCGCGTTTCGCTGAACGGGATCAGTTCGATCCAGTCGATCACGTCGACGCTCGGATTGCGCGGATCGCCCCATTCCGCGATCCATTCGCGCGCGCGGCCGGGCCCGGCGTTGTACGAGGCGATCGTGAGAATGTAGGAGCCGTTGAACGACTCCAGCAGATCGCCGAGATGGGCGGCCCCGAGCTGGATGTTTGCGACAGGATCGGACGTGAGCTGCGCAGGGCCGGTATAGCTGATGCCATGGCGGTTGGCGGTGATGCGCGCCGTCGAGGGCAGCAATTGCATCAGACCGCGCGCGCCCGCCGAACTCACCACGCTCGGGTCGAATTCGCTTTCCTGGCGGATGATGGCGAGCACGAGCGCCGGCTCGGGGCTGTCGTCGTTGCGCACATTGTCGGGCAGCGCGATCAGCGGGAAAGCCGCATTCCCCGCCACGATGCCGCGCCGCAGGCCCGCCTTGGCGCTGCGCACGGCGGTGCGTAGATAGGATTGCTCGCGCGCCACTTCGGCGAGGAGCTCCAATTCTTCGGCGTTGTCGAGCGCGTCATCCAGAAAATAGGCGAAGGTTTCGAAATCCTGGCGGGAGCCGTTCTGCGAGATCAGGCGCAGCGCGCGCACGGTTTCGCGCGACTCGAATCGGCGGCGCGCCTCCAGCGACGGGGCGTCGTTCGCGGCGATGGCGATAAGGTGCGGCGCGCCGCGTTCGGCGGCGGCGACCTGACCGTAGAACGTGAAATCGAAGCGCGCGGCCTCGTCCAGGCGCAGGCGCGCCTCGTCGGCGTTGCCGAGCGCGCGCGCCGCGATCGCGCGCCAATAGAGCGCCCTGGCGCGCGACACCGGCGTCGACACGCCGCCGTCAAGATGCGCGAAATGCTCGGCCGCGACCGTGGGCTGGCCGGTGAAGCGCAGCGCGATCCAGCCGGCGAGCCACTCGGCGTCGGCGAAGGCTTCGCCCGAACGCAGCCCGTGATCGGCGACCAACTGATAGGCGCGGCGATAATCGCCGCTGCGCAGCGCGCGCGACAGATACACGCGCCGCTCGGCGAAAATGTCGTCGCGCGCGGCTTCAGGCGCTTCAGTCGGCGCGATGCGCGCAGCGACCGGCAGGGCGTCTTCCGGGCGCCCGGAGCGGCGGATATAGCGCGCGCGCTCGAACAGCAGGCCGGGATGGTCGCGCAGGCTGGCGGGCACGGCGTCCACCGCGGCTTGCAGGCCGCGGCGCGGGCGCGTCTGCAACGCGATGCGCGCGCGCGCCAGCCGCTGCTGTCCGTCGCTGATCCGCGGCAGCAGACGTTGCGCCGCCGCACGCTCGCCTCGCCACAACAGGATGTCGACGCGGGCGGCGTGATCGTCGGCGGTGAAGATGTCGCCGAACGCCGCCAAGGCCTCGCCCTCAGCGCGCGGGGTGAGCGCGTTGCTGCGCCACGCCTCGCGCGCCAGCGCGCGCGCCTCGTCGCGCTGGCCGAGATCGAGGTGCGCGCGTGCGAGCGCGACCTTGCCGTCGCCGGTGAGGGGGCCGCCTTCGGCGGTGAGAAAGGCGATGCGCGCCTGCGCCGGCGCTGCGGAATCGAAAATCGCCTGCTCGGCGCGCTGGCGCATCGTCGTGCGCCCCGGCCATTCGGGATATTGATCGAGCCCTGCGGACAGTGCGCTGAAGCTTGCAGGGGCGCCGCGATCGGCGATGGCGCGCCATTCGAGGATACGGCGCACGAGGGGGTCGTCGGCGTTCTGCGCCAGCGTCCGCACGGAGGCCCAGTCGCCGCCGCTGGCCGCCGCGAGGCCGTCGCGCAGGCGCGCGAGATCGGCCGCCGGCGGTCGGGGGCCGGTCTCGAAGGCCGCGCCCACGGTTGCGACGTCGGAGGCCTCGGCCGCCTCGCGCGCCGGCACGCTGGCGGCCAGAAGCGCCGCCATGGCCGCGATCGTGGCCAGGCCGGCGCCTAAACCCGCGCGGCGAATCCATGGCCTCATTGCATCGCCTCCGCTTGCCGTGGGCCCGCGGGACCGCCTAAGCATGATCGCTTCACTGCGTTCGCCGCGGCCCGCGACCCTGGCTGCATCCCCGCGCCTTTGTGCGGCAGGATCGCGGCTTTATCCAACGTTTCCTCCCTGGTCTCCACATCAATGTTCCATGGTTCGATTCCCGCTCTCGTCACGCCGATGCGCAATGGCGCACTTGACGAAAAAGCCTTGTCCAGCCTGGTCGAGCGCCATGTCGATCTGGGGTCGCACGGGCTGGTGGTCGTCGGCACGACGGGCGAAGCGACGACGCTTTCCGATGCGGAACACGAACGTGTGATCGCGTGTGCGGTCGAGGCTGTGCGGGGACGCATTCCGGTGATCGCCGGATGCGGCGCGCCGGGGACGGATGATTCGATCGCGCTCGCGCGCACGGCCAAGCGCGTCGGCGCCGATGCGGCGCTGATCGTGACGCCCTATTATGTGCGGCCGACGCAGGAAGGACTGGTCGCCCATTACACGGCCATCAACGCCGCGGTGCAGATCCCGATCATTCTCTACAATGTGCCGTCGCGCACCGGCGTCGATCTTTTACCGGAAACCGTCGCGCGCTTGGCCGCCTTGCCCAACGTGATCGGCTTGAAGGACGCCAGCCGCGATCTCGAGCGTGTGGCGCGGCACCGCGCTTTGTGCGGCGAGGCGTTTTTGTTGCTGTCCGGCGAGGATGGTTCGGCGCTGGCGTTCAACGCGGCCGGCGGCGACGGTTGCATCTCGGTGACGGCGAACGCCGCGCCGGAGGCGTGCGCGCTCGCGCAGACCGCCGCCCATGCCGGCGACTACGCCCGCGCGCGACAGATCAACGCCAACCTCGTGGCGCTGCATCGCGCGATGTTTTGCGAAGCAAGCCCCGCGCCGGCGAAGTACGCCGCCTCCCTGCGCGGCTGGTGCTCGCCCGAAGCGCGCTTGCCGATCGCGCCGCTCAGCGAAGCGGGCCGCGCTGAGGTGCGCGCGGCGATGCAGGCGGCGGGGATCGACATAAACGCATGAGCGAGAGCAAGGGCGCAGCCAAGCTCGTCGCGGAAAATCGGCGCGCGCGCTTCGACTATCTGATCGAGGAGACCCTCGAGGCCGGGATCCAATTGTTGGGCACCGAAGTGAAGGCGCTGCGCGCCGGCCGGGCGAACATCGCGGAGAGCTACGCAAGCCCCGAGCGCGGCGAATTGTATCTCGTCAATGCGCACATCCCCGAATATGCGCCGGCCTCGCAATTCAATCATGAGCCGCGCCGGCCCAGAAAACTCCTGGTGAAGCGGCGCGAGCTCAACAAATTGTTCGGCGCGATGGAGCGCGAGGGACGCACGCTGGTGCCCCTCAAGCTCTATTTCAATGAGCGCGGCGTGGCGAAGCTCGAACTGGCGCTGGCGCGCGGCAAGAAGGCGCACGACAAACGCGCGGCGACGAAAGATCGCGAATGGAAGCGCAACCAGGCGCGGCTGTTGCGCGACCGCGGCTAACTCTCGTCGCACATCGCGCGGGCGCGGGCGAACACCTGTTCGAACATCGCCGCCGTCAGCCGCTTCGTCTGCGTGTTGTAGCGCGAGCAATGATAGCTGGAGAGCAGCGTGCGGCCGCCAGGCAGCGCGGCTTCGGCGCCATGGGCGAATTTCGCGTCCGCGGGTTTGAGCCCGTGCGCGCGCAGCACGCTCTCATGCGCGATGGACCCGAGCGCCATAACAACACGCAGCTTCGGCAGCGCCGCGATGCGCGCCGCTAGGAACGGGCGGCAGGTTGCGATTTCGGCGGGCGTCGGCTTGTTCTCCGGCGGCGCGCAGCGCACGGCGTTGGTGATCATTGCGCCGGTGAGCGACAGCCCGTCGCCGGGATCGGCGGCGTAGGTTCCCTGCGCAAAGCCGAACTTCGACAGGGTGGCGTAAAGAAGATCGCCGGCGTAATCGCCGGTGAAGGGCCGCCCCGTGCGGTTGGCGCCGGTGCGCCCCGGCGCCAGGCCGACGACGAGCAGGCGCGCCTCCGCGTCGCCGAACGACGGCGCAGGCCCGTTGAACCAGGCAGGTTCGCGCCGCGCATTCTCGGCGCGGTAGGCGACCAGCCGCGGGCACAGGGCGCAATCGCGCGGCGCTTCCGGCGGGGCGCTCACGCGTCGTCGGCGGGATCGAGGTCGTCGTCGTAGCGCGGCCCGCGCTCGCGGGGAGGGCGCCCGATCAGCGGCGCAAGCTCGGTGAGGTCGATGAAGGAATCGGCCTGGCGGCGCAATTCGTCGGCGATCATCGGCGGGTTGGAGCGGGTGGTCGACACCACCGTCACGCGGACCCCCTTGCGCCGCAGCGCCAGCACCAGCGACACGAAATCGCCGTCCCCTGAGAACAGAAACACATGGTCGCACCAGGCGGCGGCTTCGAGCATGTCGACCGCGATGTCGACGTCCATGTCGCCCTTGAACCGGCGCCGGCCCATCTGATCGGTGAATTCGCGCGCCGGCTTCGTGACCACGGTGAAGCCGTTATAGTCCAGCCAGTCGACGAGCGGGCGGATGGGCGAGAAGTCCTGGTCTTCAACGATGGCCGTATAGTAATTGGCCCGGATGAAGCGGCCTGCACGGCGAAACTCATCCAGCAATTTCTTGTAATCGATGTCGAAGGCGAGGCCGCGGGCGGCCGAGTACAGATTGGCGCCGTCGATAAAGAGGGCGATGCGTTCGTCAGGGTGGATGGCGCGCTCGAGCACGTTGGGCATTGAATCAGGAGCCTTGAGGATTTGAGGGCCGGAGACTTACCCCAATCGACGGGCGGTTCCACCGGGCCGCTGGCGGTGGTGGCGCTCGGCGCCAATCTGCCGCACCGCGGCCTGGCGGGGGCGGCGCTCCTGGCGGCGGCG
>JANRIR010000069.1:0-60222 GCA_033764725.1 Hyphomonadaceae bacterium | reverse complement strand
TCCCGCCGGATGGGCGATGACGCAGGTGAACCTCGGGAATGCGCTGGCGCGGCTAGGCGAGCGCGGCGACGACGCGGCGCTGGCCGACAGCGTCCAGGCGTTCAGAGCCGCGCTGGAGGTGCTGACCCGCGACCGCGATCTCGCCGGCTGGGCGGTGACGCAGATGAACCTCGGGAATGCGCTGCTGTCTCTAGGCGAGCGCGGCGACGACGCGGCGCTGGCCGACGGCGTCCAGGCTTTCAGAGCCGCGCTGGAGGTGAGGACCCGCGACCGCGATCCCGCCGGCTGGGCGGTGACGCAGATGAACCTCGGGAATGCGCTGGCGCGGCTAGGCGAGCGCGGCGACGACGCGGCGCTGGCCGACAGCGTCCAGGCGTTCAGAGCCGCGCTGGAGGTGCTGACCCGCGACCGCGATCCCGCCGGATGGGCGATGACGCAGGTGAACCTCGGTATTGCGCTGCTGCGGCTGGGCGAGCGCGGCGACGACGCGGCGCTGGCAGAGGCGAGGACTGTCGTAACGGGCGCTTTGGAAATCCTGACAGTAGACCGGTTCGCGGCCTATAATGCGGTCGCCGTCAGCCTTCTCGCGGCGATCGAGGCGATTATCCGAGCACGAGGATCCTAGAGTCGGCGAATGGGCGTCGCGACGCTGCTCCGTAACTGCCCCCACCCCCGCAAAAATCGTGCGCCGCGGCGCGCCTGCGCGCATCCAAACGTCATGCCCCTCGCATCATTGTGATCGACGGCGCAAAAATCGCCTTCGGGCGTGTGAATTTATCGAAATTCAATACGGATTTATTGACTTTCGGAAAGCGCCTTGGTAGCGGGGGACCATGGGGATTTCATGCATCGCGCCGGCCGCCTCGCTTTAGACCGCTTTCAGGCCAAGTGGATTCCGGTTGGCCGCCCGGAACGCGGTTTGACTCAGGATTCTAGAGCAACCCATCCCTCGCCGACCGGGCGAGGTCGGCGAGGGGTTGCTCTAGGGTTCAGCCTCGCGGCCTTCGCGGCGGCGTGCGCCGGCAGGCCCGACCTGCCGCCGCCGCCGGACGCCTATGTCGCCGGCCAGGCGCTCGGGCCCGAGGCCGCCGCCGCGCTGGCGACGGCGCCGGAAGCCGCGTGGGTGGCGGGTCTGGCGACCGAGGAGGTCTCGAGCTTCGTGCGCGAGGCGTTGCTGGCCAATCCCGATCTCGGCGTGGCGACGGAACGGGCGCGCGCGGCCCGCTGGCGCGCCCGCGGCGCGTTCGGCTCCAATCTGTTGCCCAATATCAGCCTCGGCCTCGGCGGCTCGCGTCAGGAGACGCCCGACCCGGCCGGCGGGCGCATCCGCACCGACCTGATGACCTCCGAAGCGGTCGCGAGCTGGGAGGTCGATCTGTGGGGCCGGCTGAGCGCGCGCACGCTCGCCGCCGATCTCGACGCCGATGCGCTGGAGGCCGATCTCTACGGCGCGCGGCTTTCGGTGGCGGGGCAGACGGCGCAGGCCTGGGTCGGCCTCGTGGAGGCGACGCAGAATTTGGCTCTGGCGCGCGAGGATCTCGAAACCCGCAACCGCGCGCTCGACATCACCCAGCGCCGCTATGAGCGCGGCGTGTCGGATTCGCTGGCGCTGCGCACCGCGCGCTCGCAAACGGCCTCGGCGCGAGCGGCGGAAGCGCAGGCCGCCGACGCGCTGCTGATCGCGGCGCGCCGGCTGCAGGAATTGCTGGGCCGCTATCCCGACGGCGCGCTGGCGCCGGGCGCCGCGTTGCCAGCGCTCGACGCGCTCGACGCCGCGGGCGCGCCGCGCGACCTGCTCGAGCGCCGTCCCGACGTGCTCGCCGCCGAAGCGCGCCTGCGCGCCGCAGGCTTTCGCGCGCATGAAGCGCGCGCTGCGCTGCTGCCGCGCCTGACCATCACCGCGCGCGCCGACGGCTCGGGCCAGGGCCTGACCGACATCGTCGACAGCCGCGATCTGGTGACCAACGTCATCGGCGGACTGACCGCGCCGATCTTCAACGGCGGCGCGCTGCTTTCGGAATCGCGCGCCAGCGAAGCCGATCGCCGCGCCGCCGCCAGCGATTATGTCGCCGCAGCGCTCGCCGCGTGGCGCGAGGTGGAGGCCGCGATCAGCGCCGACGCCAGCCTTGCGGTGCGCGAAGCGGAGCTGGACAACGCCGTCATCGAGGCGCGCGAAGCCCAGGATCTCGCCGAGCGCGAATATGGCCGCGGCGTCGCCACCATCTTCGAACTGATCGACGCCTACACCCGCCGCATCGACGCCGAGCGGGGCTTGATTTCCGCGCGCGCCGCGCGCGTGTCCAATCGCATCGCTTTTCACGTCGCCGTCGGCGGCGGCGCCGAAACCGGCGGCATGCGCACACCTTCTGACGACGAGACCACGCCATGAACAAGATGGATTTCGAGATCGCCGCCGCGCAGGACGACGAGGTCAAGCCGCGCATGCCGGTTCTGGCGCGCCGCATCGCGGTGATCGCGGCGCCGATCGGCGTGCTCGTGCTCGGGGTGGCGGGCTTCTCCATTCTCGACGCGACCGGGCCGAAGCCTGAAGAAAAGGCCGCAACCGCGCAGGCGGTGGCCGTGCAGGTGGCGCAGGCGCAGGCGCGCGCCACCACGCTGTCGATCGCAGCGCAGGGCGAGGCGCGCCCGCGCACGCAATCCGCGCTCGCATCGCAGGTGTCCGGCCGCGTCGTATGGACCGCGCCGGCGTTTCTGGAAGGCGGCGCGTTTCGCCAGGGCGAGGTTCTGGTGCGCATCGACGATGCGGATTATCGCCTCGCGGTGACGCGCGCGCAGGCGCAAGTCGCCCAGGCGCGTGAAGCGCTGACGCGCGAAGAAGCGGAATCGGAACTCGCGCGCCAGGATTGGGCCGAGCTTGGCCGCGGCGAAGCCTCGCCTCTGGTGCTGCGCGAGCCGCAATTGGCGCAAGCACGCGCAGGCCTTGCAGCGGCGCAGGCGCAATTGCGCGAAGCGGAATTGAATCTGCAGCGCGCCAGCATCCGCGCGCCGTTCGACGGGCGCGTGCGCGCGCGGCGCGCCAATGTCGGCGATTTCGTCGCCATGGGGTCTCCGGTCGCCGACGTGTTCGCCACCGACGTGATGGAGGTGCGCGTGCCGCTGACCGACGCCGACATGGCGGCGCTCAACGCCAATGTCGGCTATGTCGCAACGCGGGACGGCGGCGCGCCGGCGCATGTGCGCGCCGTCGTGGGCGGCCAGAGCCGCACCTGGGAAGGCCGGCTCGCGCGCATCGAATCGACGATCGATAGCCAGACGCGGCTGGTCTATGGCGTGATCGAAGTGCGCGATCCGTTCGCCGCGCGCCACCCCGCGCCGCTGGCGCCAGGCACGTTCGTCACCGCGACGATCGACGGGCGGCGCAGCGACACGCTGGTGGCCGCCCCGCGCGGCGCGCTGAAGCGCAACGAATTCGTGTATGTCGTCAACGCCGACAACACGGTCGATGTGCGCCGCGTGCGCGCCGCGCAAACCACCGCCGACGAGGTGTTGTTCCGCGACGGCGTGCGCGACGGCGAGCGGGTGATCGTGTCGCATCTGCCCTCGCCGCGCGACGGCATGAGCGTCACGCCGATCGCGCGCGCCGGCGGCGAACCGACGCCCAATCCCGACTTGCGCGACCGCAATGGCTGACGCCGCGCGCCCGCCGATGACTTTACGGAGCCTCCTGCGATGAACGCCCTGGTCGCCTGGTGGGGCAAGAACCCCGTCGCCGGCAATCTCTTGATGCTCGCCTGCTTCATCGCAGGCGCCTTGTCGTTTTTCCGGATGGAGAAGGAATTCTTCCCGCCTGGCCGCGACAACGGCGTGTTCATCGAGGCGGTATGGCCGGGCGCGAGCCCGGAGGACATGGAAAGCCAGGTCATCGTCCGCATCGAGGAGGCGACCTCCGGCCTCGACGGCATCAATTGGGTGCGCTCGCGTTCGGGCGAAGGCTCAGGCTGGGTGCGGCTTGCGGCCAATCCCAGCGTCGACGTCGATCAATTGGCGCAGGAGGTGCGCTCGCGCACGGAATCGATCTCCGGCCTGCCGCCGGGACTCGAGCCGATCCGCGTGTCGCGCCAGATCGGGCGCAACCAATCGATCCTGATTTCGGTGCACGGCCCTGTCGATGAAATGACGCTGCGCGACACCGCCGAGCGTCTGCGCGACCGCATCGCGGTGCTGCCGGGCGCCGCCAACACCGAGGTGTGGGGCACACGCGCGCGCGAGGTGTCGATCGAATTGTCGGAGACGGCGCTGCGCCAATACGGGCTGACGTTCGACGACGTCGCCAATGCGGTGCGCGCATCGTCGCTGAACGTGTCGGCGGGCGCGGTGCGCACGGACGACGGCGACTACCAGCTGCGCGCGCGCAACCTCGCCGACAGCGAGCGCGATCTGGCCTCCGTCGTCATCCGCCAGACGGCGGACGCCGGCGCCGTCACCGTCGGCGACATCGCCACCGTGATCGACGGCTTCCAGGACGTGAACCTCTATTCGCGCCAGAACGGCGAGCCCTCCGCCATCGTGGCGCTGCTCACGGGCGATCAGTTCAACATTCTGGAGACCGAGCCGGCGGTGCAGGAGGAGCTGAAAGCCTTCCGCGAAACGCTGCCGCCCGGCCTGCAAGCCACCGTGATCTACAACGAGCACGAGGATTATTCCGCGCTCACCGGCATCCTGTTCACCAACGCGCTGCAGGGCTTTTTCCTGATCTTCGTGCTGTTGATGCTGACGCTGCATCCGCGCGTGGCGGTGTGGTCGACGCTGGGCGTGATGACGGCGTTCGCCGGCTCGTTCTTCATCCTGCCTTATGTCGACGTGTCGCTGAACTTCATGACCGTGTTCGGCTTCCTCTTGGTGCTGGGCATCATGGTGGACGACGCGATCATCGTCGGCGAGGCGATCTATGAACGCGCGGAGGAAGGCCATACCGGGGCCGACGCGGCCGTGCTGGCCACGCAATTGGTGCTGAAGCCGCTGGTCGCCTCGGTGCTGGTGACGATGCTGGCCTTCAGCCCCTGGATGTTCATCGACGGCGAGGTGCGCCAGTTCACCCGCGCGATCTCGATCGTGGTGATGAGCACGCTGTTCTTCTCGCTGGTGGAATCGCTGCTGATCCTGCCGGCGCACCTGTCGCACGTGTCGAAACCCGATCCGCAAGGCAACGGCGTGGTCGCGCGTCTGATGCGGGCGCAGCAGGTGTGCGCGCACTCGGTCTTGTGGGTGGCGCGCACGATCCACGGGCCGGTGCTGCGCCAGGCCGTGCGCTGGCGCTGGATGACGGCGTCGATCTTCATCGCGCTGTTCATCATCGCGGCCGGCCTCATCGCCTCGGGCCGCATCAAGCAGACCTTCATGCCCGAGGTCGAAGGCGACTTCATGATCGCCTCGATCGAATTGCCGCAGACCACGCCGTTCGCGCGCATGGAGCAGATCGCCAGCCAGCTCGACAGCGCGCGCCTCGCGCTGGAGCAGGAAACGACCGAAGTCGCCTACGAGGATCCCAATACGGGCGCCTTGTCGCGCGGCGTGGTGCGCTCCTGGAGCCAGGTGATCGAGGAGAACACGATCCGCGCCTATGTCGGGCTGACGCCCCCGCAGACGCGCGAGCTGAAATCGAGCGAAGTCACTGCGCGGCTCGGCGAATTGCTCGGCCCCGTGCCGGATGCGGAGCGCATCAGCTTCGAACTCTCCGGCAACAATAACGGCCCCAACATCCAGATCGCCATCATGGGCGACAATCAGCAGGATTTGCGCGCGGCGGTGGATGAGCTGAAGGCGCGGCTCATGCGCTTCGGCGACGTCACCAGCGTGCGCGACAGCGAGGAAGCCGCGGTGGAGGAGCTGCGCTTCACCCTGCTGCCCGGCGCCGAGCAGATCGGCGTGACGCTGGCGGACGTGTCGAACCAGGTGCGCCAGGCCTATTTCGGCGAAGAAGTGCAGCGCTGGCCGCGCGACGGCGACGAAGTGCGCGTCTACGTGCGCTATCCGCGCGACGATCGCCGCACGCTCGACAGCCTCAACCAGTTCCGCGTGCGCACGCCGGACGGGCGCGAAGTGCCGCTCGCCGCGGTCGCGACGGTGGAGTTCGCTCCGGGCGTCACCGGGCTCGACCGGCGCCAGCGCATGCGCTCGATCATGGTGGAGGCTGAAACCGCGCCGGAACAGCGCGCGCCGATCATGCGCGAGCTCAACGAGACCTTCTTCCCGCAATTGGAGGAACGCTATCCCACCATCACCCGCCGCGCGCTCGGCGAAGCGGAGGCGCAGCAGGAATTCTTCGGCCAGCTCATGGCGTTTGGCGCGATGGCGCTGTTCGGAATGTATTTCCTGCTCGCCGTGACCTTCCGCTCCTATTGGCAGCCGGCGCTGATCATGTCGGTGATCCCGTTCGCCTTCATCGGCGTCGCGGTCGGGCATTTCATTTTCGGGATGAATTTCGCGCTGTTCTCCTGGCTCGGCATGATCGCGGCGATCGGCGTCGTGGTGAACGACAATGTCGTGCTGATCGACAAGGCCAACCAGTACCGCGCCGCCGGCGCCGACGCCTTCGAGGGGATCACCGGCGCCAGCGTTTCACGCTTCCGGCAAATTTTCCTGACCTCCGTCACGGAATTCGTCGGCATGGCCCCGATGATCCTGGAGCAGGCCGCGATCGCGCAATTCCTCAAGCCGATGGCGCTGTCGCTGGCCTTCGGCGTGCTCTTGTGCATGCCCGTCACTTTGATCTTGACGCCGACCTTTTACATGATTGGTAAGGACATCAAGAGCGCGACCGGCGGGCTCGGGCGGTTTTTCCAGCGCCTGTGGAACGGCCGGGCAGCCTCGCAGGTGCCGGCGGAGTGACGCCCCGGCCGCTCGCAACAAGGATGGGGAGTTCAGCATGATCAATCTCACGCGCCGCGCCATGGCGGCGTCGTCCCTGGCGCTTATCGCCGGCTGCGCCACGCGCGCGCCGGAAGCGCCGCCCGCCCCGGCCGCAGCGCCCCGCCCGCGCCCGACGATCGGCAGTTTCGGGATCGATCTCGACGCGCGCGATCTCAGCGTCGATCCGGGCGACGATTTCTTCCGCTACGCCAGCGGAACCTGGCTGCGCAACACGCCCATCCCGGAAGACCGCACACGCTGGGGCGCGTTTGAAATCCTGCGGGACAAGGCGGATCGCGACGTGCGCGTGATCGTCGAAGAGGTCGTCGCCGCCGGCGGTGCGCCCGGCTCCAGCGCGCAGAAGGTCGCGGATTATTACAGCGCCTATCTGAACCAGGACGCCATCGACGCCGCGGGCCTCGCGCCCGCTCAGGCCGATCTCGCCGCGATCGCCGCGATCCGCACCCACGAGGACGCCATCCGCCTCGTCGCGCGGCCGGACATGCCGGTGAACGCGCCGATCGCGCTTTACATCTCGCTCGATCAGCGCAACCCCGACGCCTATGTCGTCGGCATGACGCATGCGGGCCTCGGCCTGCCGGAGCGGGAATATTATCGCCGCACCGACGGCGAGTTTCCCAACATCCGCAACGCCTATGTGGCGCATATCGGGCGGATGCTGACGCTGGCGGGCGTCGCCGACGCCGACGCGAAGGCGCGCGCGATCCTCGCCTTCGAAACGCGCATCGCGGAATTGCATTGGGAGGTCGCGCGCCGCCGCGAGCGCGACCAGACCTACAATCGCAAGACCCGCGCCGAGATCAACGCGCTCGACGGGCGCTTCCCTTGGGACGCCGCGTTCGACGAATGCGGGCTCGGCGAGGCCGCCGAAGTCGTCGTGCGCGAGCTCGACGCGATGGGCCCGCTGGCGCGGCTGTCGATGCAGACGCCCGTCGCCACCTGGCGCGCCTATCTCACCTATCATTACCTGCGCAACACCGCCCATGTGCTGCCGCGCGCCTTCGACGACGAGCAGTTCAGCTTTTTCGGCGCGACGCTGAACGGCCAGCCGCAGCAGCGCGCGCGCTGGCAGCGCGCCATCGACGCGACCAATGGCGCCGTCGGCGAAGCGATCGGCCAGCTTTATGTCGCGCGGCATTTCACGCCCGAGGCGAAGGCGCAGATGCAGGCGCTGGTGGAGAATCTCCGCCGCGCCTACGGCGAGCGCATCGACCAATTGCGCTGGATGTCGCCGGAGACGAAAGTGGTCGCGCGCGAAAAGCTCGCCGCGTTCCGCCCGAAGATCGGCTATCCTGATCGCTGGAAGGATTATGCCGGCCTCGAGGTGCGCGCCGGCGATGCGTTCGGAAATGTCAAACGCGCCGCGGTGTTCGATTGGAACGAGGATCTGCGTCGCCTCAACCAGCCGACCGATCGCGACGAATGGTTCATGACGCCGCAGACCGTCAACGCCTATTACAATCCCGTGTTCAACGAGATCGTGTTTCCGGCCGCGATCCTGCAGGCGCCGTTCTTCGATCAAAACGCCGATCCTGCGGTGAATTACGGCGCCATCGGCGGCGTCATCGGCCACGAAATGGGCCACGGCTTCGATGACCAGGGCGCGAAGTCCGATGCGCGCGGCGTGCTGCGGGATTGGTGGAATGAGCGCGACGTCGCCGCGTTTCGCGAACTGGGCGACAAGCTCGCCGCGCAATATTCGCGTTTCGAGCCGCTGGAAGGCATCAATCTCAACGGTCGTTTGGGGCTCGGCGAAAACATCGGCGACAATGGCGGGCTGCAGGTCGCGCTTGCGGCCTATCGCATCGCGACGGCGGGCGCGGAGGTTCCCGTCCTCGACGGGATCACCGGCGACCAGCGCTTTTTCCTCGCCTGGGCGCAAGTGTGGCGTGAAGCGATCCGCGAGCAGCGCCTGCGCAACCAGATCATGACCGGGCCGCACTCGCCGGCGGAATTCCGCTGCAACGGCGTGGTGCGCAACATCGACGCCTGGTACGCGGCGTTCGACGTGCAGCCCGACGACGCGCTCTATCTGCCGCCGGAGGAGCGCGTTCTGATCTGGTGACGCGCGCTGCGTTCATCGCCCCGGGCGACGAAAGGGAGACCCGGGGCCCATGTCGGCGCCGTCAAAAACATGGGGCCCGGATCAGGCTTCGCCTGTCCGGGCCGATGGATGTGAAGTAAGCTCGAGCGCGTCTCACCGAAGGTGCTGGGTTTCACAACCAAGCAAATCCCCCATCGCCCCGGGCGACCGAAGGGAGACCCGGGGCCCATGTCGGCGCCGCTGGAAACATGGGGCCCGGATCAGGCTTCGCCTGTCCGGGCCGATGGATGTGCGGATGCTTGCGCTAAAGCAGTTCGACGTACAGATCGTCCCACCGCGGATTGGGTTCCTCGATCAAGATGATCTTCCACGCGCGTCGCCACCGCTTGATCGCTTGTTCCCGAATGAAGGCTTCGTTGAGCAGCGCGTGCGTTTCAAACCACACCAGCGTCGCAACGCCATACTTTCGCGTGAACGCGGCGCCCAATCCGGTGCGATGCTCATGCACCCGGCGCATGAGATCAAGGGTCGAACCGCAATACAAAACGCCATACGGCGCGCTCGCCAGCAGATAGGTGTAGGCTGGCCGTGGTTCGCGCATTGCACCCCCATCGCCCCGGGCGACCGAAGGGAGACCCGGGGCCCATGTTTCCCACGTTTCAAGCATCGCGCCACCTTGAGGCCGCGCCCCTATTCCCCGCGCAATTCGCGCGCCAGCGCGTCCATGCCGTAGACGTTCACCAGCGCGGACTCGATGGCCGTCACCGCGACGGAGATCGTGCGGTTGAGGTCGGCGTCGAAGAAATATTCACCGCCGAGCGAATGAATATTGCCGTCGAACGCGGCGCCGACGACGCGGCCTTCGCGATCCAGAAGCGGGCTGCCGGAATTGCCGCCGATGATGTCGTTGGTGGTCGAGACGTTGTAGATCGTCTCGCCGTCGAGCCGCGCGCGCGCCTGCGCCCAGCTCGGCGCCAATTGATAGGGCGCAGCGCCGGTGGCCCGGTCATAGAGGCCGGCGACGCGCGTGAACGGCCCGATCGCGCGCCCGCCCGGCTCCGTCCAGCCCGCGACGCGGCCATAGGACAGGCGCAGCGTGAAGGTCGCGTCGGGATAGGTCGTGTCGCCGAACGCGCGGAAGCGCGCGCGCGCGATGCGTTCCTGCGCGCGCGCGATCGGCCCTTCGACCTCTTGGGCGTAGCGCGTGCGCAAAGCGCGCGCGTCATCGTCCCAACTGCGCACGAACACGATCAGCGGATCTTCGCTCGCCGCGACCGCCGCCGCGCCGCCCTCCCACAAGCGCCGGCGCTCCGCCGGATCGGCGAGGCGCGTGCCGACGACAAGCCGCGCGGACAGACCTTGCGGGCTTTCACGCCCCAGCGCGCGGCGCACGAGCGGATCGTCGGCGGTCATGTATTCGCGCATCTTCTCCAGCCAGAATTGCAGCAGCATCTGCTCCAATGCAGGCTCGATCGGCGTTTCGGCGAACAGGCCGGCTTCGAGCGACGGCAGCCGGGCATCGGCGTAGGCCGGCAGCCGCTCTCCGTTCGGCTTGGCGCGTTCGGCGGCGCCGCGCACGATGTGGCGCGCCCAAGCGAACAATTCCGAGCCGCCGCCGGCGCGCACTTCGGCGTATTGGTGCGCCAGATAAAACCCGCGATAGGTTTGCGTCGCCTGCGCGACCTCATCCCACGCGCCGCCGGCCTCGCGCGCGGAGGCGCGATTGCGTTGCACGCGGGCGCGCAGATCGGCTTCGGCGCGCGACACAAGCGCATCGCCTTGCGCGCTGACCAGCGCCAGCCTGCGCCCGGTGAAGGCCTTGAACGAATTCTCCACGCCGAACAGCGTGTCCGAGGCGATGCGCGCCTGCTCCGGCCCCTCCGCCGAGAACGTCAACAGCCGCCCGCGCAATTCCGACAGCGTCGCCAGCCGCCACGGCAGGAAATGATCGCGCTGGAACGCGAGCTGCGCTTCGGTAAGCAGCCGGCTCGTGGAGCCGGGATTGCCCGATACGAATGTGAGCTCGCCGTCGCTCAAGGGCGTGGTGCGCCAGCGCAGATGATTGGGCGTCGCCACCGGGCGGCCGTCCGCATAGAGGCGCAGATAGGCGATATCGAAACAATAGCGCGGGAAATTGAAATTATCCGGATCGCCGCCGAAAAACGCAGCGCTCAACTCCGGCGCGAAGACGAGGCGGACATCGTCGTAGCGCGTATAGGCGTAGAGCTTGTACTGGCCGCCCTGATACAGAGTGACGACCTGGCAGCGCCGGTTCGCCGCCGCGCCGCGACAGGCGCTTTCCAGGCGCGCGATTTCAGCGTCGCGGGCGCGGCTGAAGCCGTCGGCGCCGACCCCGGCTGTCGCCGCCTCGATTTGTTGCGTCACATCGGAAATAGCATCGAGCACCTGCACCGCAGCGCCTGGGCAGCGGCGCTCTTCGGCGCGCGTGCGCGCACGAAAACCGGTCGTGACGAGATCGGCGCCCGCGCTCGAGAGGTTCTGCACGCAATCGACGACGCAGTGATGGTTGGTCTGCACCAGCCCTTCGGCGCTGACGATGGCGCCCGAACAGCCGCCCTCGAGCCGCGCCGAGCCCGCGCGCACGCGGTCGAGCCAGGCCTGGTCGGGCGCGAAGCCATAGGCCTGGCGCACGCGCTCGGCGGGGAAATTGTCGAAGGTCCACATGCCCTCGTCGGCGAAGGCGGTTGGCGCTGCGCTCCAGGCGAGGGCCGCGACGATGGCGGCGGCGGCGGTTCTGATCCCCATGTGCGGATGCTCCCGTTTGAATTTGACGCCGTTTTCGCCATCCCGCGCCGCTGGCGCAAGCCGCACGCGCTTCCCCGTAGCCGAGTGATATACTATAACACACCGGTGCTCACCCTCGACTCCCTGGAGATCCGCCTGGGCCCGCAGCGCCGCCTGCAGCCGCCCGATTGGTCGCTGCCGGCCGGCGCGACGGCGCTTCTGGTGGGCCCCTCGGGATCGGGAAAAAGCACCCTGCTCAACGTCGCGGCCGGCCTGCTGGCGCCGGCCGCGGGGCGCGTCCTGGTCGATGGGGTCGATATCGCCGCCCTGAAGCCAGCCGCGCGGGACCGCTTCCGCGGGGCGCGCATCGGCGTGGTGTTTCAGAGCTTGCGGCTGGTGCAGGCCTTGAGCGTGGCGGACAATCTGGCGCTTGCCCTGGCGCTGGCGGGACGCAAGCCCGATCCGGCGCGCATCCGCGACACGCTTGCGCGCCTCGGGCTGGCGGCGCTGGCCCGGCGACGGCCGCGCGCGTTGAGCATCGGCGAGATGCAGCGCGCCGCGATCGCGCGTGCGGTGATCGCCCGCCCCACGCTGATCCTCGCCGACGAGCCGACCTCCGCGCTCGACGACGCCAACGCCGAAGCCGCCTTCGCGTTGCTGCGCGCGGAAGCGCAGGCCTGCGGCGCGAGCCTGCTGATCGCCACGCACGACGCGCGCCTCACCGCACACGGCCTGCCGACGTTGACGCTCGCGGGTCCGCCATGATCGCCGCGCGGCTCATCTTCGCCTATTTGCGCGATCGTCCGCTCAGCGCCTTCCTGTTTGCGCTGCTCACCGCGATCGGCGTGGCGGCGGCGGCGGCGCTGACGCTGTTCGCCGCGCAAAGCGAAGCGCGCCTGACGCGCGATGCGCGCCATATCGATCTCGTCGTCGGCCACAAGGGCAGCCCGCTGCAATTGGTGCTGTCGGCGGTGTTCCACGCCGACGTTCCCACCGGCAACCTGCCCTACGCCGAAGCCGAGCGGCTGCAGCGCGACCGACGCGTTCTTGCCGCTGTGCCCATCGCGATGGGCGACAGCGTGCGCGGCGTGCGCATTATCGGCGCGCCGAACGCGCTGTTCGATCTCTACGACGCGCGCATCACCCGCGGCCGCGCGCCGCAAGCGCCGTTCGAGGCTGCGCTCGGCGCGCAGGCGGCGCGGCAGCTGGGCCTTGACGTCGGCGCGACATTTGTCGGCGCGCACGGCCTGGGCGACGGCGGCGGCGCCCACGATGCGCATCCTTATCGCGTCGTCGGCGTGCTGAGCGAAACCGGCGCCGCGCTCGATCGTCTCGCCGTGACGCCGCATGAAAGCGTATGGACGCTGCATCCCCCGGCGACTGCTGGCGCCACTCTCCAGGTGGAGCATCACGATCATGCGCATGCAGACGACGCAGCGCCGCTGCGCGATCCGCAAAGCGAAACCACGGCCATTCTCGTGCGCACGCGCTCGCCGCTGTTCGCGCTGAGCCTGAAGCAGGAGATCAATGCGGCGACGCCCTATATGGCGGCGCGTCCGGCGGAAGAGACCTCGCGATTCTTTGCGCTGATCGGCCAAGGCGCGGCCGCGCTGCAGGCCTTCGCCGCACTGCTGATCGCCGCCGCGGCGCTGGCGACGTTCGCCACTCTGCTGACCGCCTTGCGCGCGCAGCGCGGCGACATCGCGCTGCTGCGCGTCATGGGCGCCACGCGGCTGACCGTTTTTGCGGTGCTGCTCGGCCAAGGGCTCGCGATCGCGGCGTTCGGCGCGCTGATCGGGCTTGCGCTCGGCCACGGCGCAATCGAAATCTTCGCACGCGTTTCGCCGCAAGCGCAGGGCTTCGGCTTGACCGGCTTCGCCTTCGCGCCGGAGGAATGGATCATCCTCGCCGGCGCGCTCGTCGCCGGCGCGCTCGCCGCCCTTGCGCCCGCGCTCGCGGCGTATCGCACCGACATCGCCCGCACGCTTTCGGAGGCCGCATGACCGCAACGCTTCATCGCCGCGCCCTGATCGGCGCCCTGATCGGCGCCGCCGCGCCCGTTTCCGCCGGCGCGCAAGAGCGCGACGTGCTCTCCGCGATGCCGCTCGATCAGCATGGCTGGTCGGCAGCGGCGACCCCGCCGGACGGCCTTGGCTGGAACGTGCTCGGCGCGACGCGCAGCGAAGAGCGCACGATCGACGGCTTCTCGATGCTGCTGCCCATCTTCACGCCGCGCGTGCGTGCGCTGGCGGGACGGCGCGTGCGCGTCAACGGCTTCATGCTGCCGCTCGAGGAAACGCCGCGCCAATCGCGCTTTCTGCTGATGGCGTACCCGACATCCTGCCCGTTTCATCTGAGCGTCGGGGCGGAATTCTGCATCGATGTGCGCGCCGCAGCGCCCGTGCCGGTGACCTATGACGCCTTCCAGATGGAAGGCGTGTTCACGCTTCTGGAGCGCGATCCCGAAGGCCTGTTCTACCGCATGACCGACGCGCGCATGGTGCGCTGAACGCAGGCGCTCCTTCTGCCCTTGTGGGAGGGGAGCCGCCGCCATCTCCTTCTCCCCTTGTGGGAGAAGGTGGATTGCGCCGAAGGCGCAAGACGGATGAGGGGTGCTTGCGAAAAGCTGCAAAGGCTTGCGCGGTCACCCCTCATCCGGCGCTTCGCGCCACCTTCTCCCACAAGGGGAGAAGGAGGAACGTCACGCCGGGCCGACCACCTGCTCAATGCGGCCGAAGATGGAATGGCCGCGCGCATCGAGCATCTCGATTTCGATGCGGTCGCCGTGCGTGAGAAACGGCGTGCGCGGCGCGCCGTACAGAAGCGTCTCGACGGTGCGCTGTTCGGCGATGCAGGAATAGCCAAGCCCGCCTTCCGACATCGGACGACCTGGGCCGCCGTCGCCCGCGCGGTTGGACACCGTGCCCGAACCGATAATGGTTCCCGCGCACAAGGGCCGCGTGCGCGCGGCGTGCGCAATCAGCGTCGGGAAATCGAACGTCATGTCGACGCCCGCGTAGGGGGCGCCGAATGGGGCGCCATTGAGCCGCGAAATCACTGCGCCGTGCAGGCGCCCGCCATCCCACGCCGGCCCCAGCGCAGCGGGCGTGACAGCCGCCGGCGAGAACGCGCTCGATGGTTTCGACTGGAAGAAACCAAATCCCTTGGCGAGTTCGCCGGGTATGAGATTGCGTAGGCTGACATCGTTGACCAGCATCACGAGCGCGATGTGCGATGCGGCGTCCGCGACGGAGACGCCCATCGGCGTGTCTGTGACGATGACCGCCACTTCCGCCTCGAAATCGCAGCCCCAGGCCGCATCGGCGAGCGGGATGGGATCGCGCGGGCCGAGAAACGCATCCGATCCGCCCTGATACATCAGCGGATCGGTCCAGAAGCTGTCCGGCATTTCGGCCCCGCGCGCCTGGCGCACTAGCGCGACATGATTCACATAGGCCGATCCGTCGGCCCATTGATAGGCGCGCGGCAAAGGCGCAGCGCAAGCGCGCTCGTGCAGGCGCTCCATCGGCACAGATTCATGCGCCAGCGCTTCCGACAGCGCCTGCAATTGCGGCGCGACATGCGCCCAATCGTCGAGCGCGGCCTGCAAAGTGGGGGCGATGAGGCTTGCATCCGTGCACCAGGCGAGATCGTCCGATGCGACCACGAGCCGGCCGTCGCGGCCGCCCTTCACACTCGCAAGCTTCATGGCCTCTCCCCTGGTGCGCGCGCGGACCGCGCGTCATGCGATGTCGTCGATGATGATGTTGAGCTTCAGATCGAGATCGACCACGCGCGTGCGAAAACGGCGCATGCCGTCATGATCGTCGAGAATGCGCGTCAGTCGCTCGACGGAGGCGAAGCCGACCATCTCGATCCAGACCGTGGCGCCGTCGACGCGGATCGTATCGACGCACAAAAGATTGGGATCGATCGCCTCGGCGTATTGGGCGATGGCGCGGCCCCAGTCGAAGGCCTGGTCGATGCGATGCAGGCGCGGATCGAGCAGAATGCTCACATGAACGCGGCAGGTTTCAGGCGCGGATGCGCGAAGGTTCATGGAGGCGGGCTCTGCGGATGGCGTCGGTCCGCTTTATTGCGCCGCCCCCGCAGGCGCGCAAGGGCGGCGTCAGCGCGGCTTCCAGGAATTGACGTAATCGGCCCGCTCGAGGCTCTCGGCGGCGGGCCCGACATCGAGGGGGTCGCGCGTATCGATCATGACGGCGTATTCATTCGTCGCCGGCTTGTCCTGCTTGAGCATCTTGGCCAGCGCCTTCGGGTGCGGCCCGTGCGTGAAGCCGGACGGGTGCAGCGTCATCATCCCGGCCTTGATGTCGTCGCGGCTGAAAAAATCGCCGGCGTGATAGAACAAGACCTCGTCGTAATCGTCATTGTTGTGGAAAAACGGAACCTTCAGCGCGCCGGGATCGGTTTCGAAGGGGCGCGGGCAGAACGTGCAAACCACGAAGCGGTCCGACACGAAGGTCGAATGTACGCTCGGCGGCAAGTGGTAGCGGTGCGAGGTGATCGGGCGCAGATCGGCCACATTGATGCGCGCCGGCGCGAGATCGCCGTGCCAGCCGACCGCATCCAGCGGGTTGTACGGATACGTCGCGACCGACACCGCGCCGCGCTTCTTGATGCGGATTGCGGTTTCGCCGTCCTCGGCTTGATGCGCGCGAAAGGAGTCGTTCATCGCTGGCGTATCGAGCAAAGCGGGATCGAAGAAGGCGTGCGGGCCGGCGATGCCGCGATCGGGGAGAAAGAAATGCGCGTTCGTCGCCTGGATGATCAGCGCCTGCATCTCGCCTTCCGGCGCGATGCGCCACATGCAGCCGCGCGGCACATAGACATAGTCGCCGGCGCGCAGCGCAAGATGCCCGTAATCGCAAAAGAAATCGCCGCAGCCCGTGTGCACGAACAGAAGCTGATCGCCGTCGCCATTGCGCGCCAGCGCCGGCATCGCGCGCGCAAGACGCCAAAAGCGCAGCTCCATCGCCGCATTGCTGAGAATGATCGGCGCATCCCACGGGCAATCCGGCGCGGCGTTGGTCTTTGCGAGGTCGAACGCGCGCGGTCGCAGCGGCCCTTCAAAATCCGACCATCCGGTCGGCGGGCGCTTGTGATGGAAGAATGCGGCCGGGCCGAAGAAGCCCTCCTTCGAGGCTTCACGCTCGAACGTGCCCGCCGGCATGTCGGCGTGGGCCTGGCGGGAATGCGCGCCCTGTGCGCCGCGCACGGGAATCCAATGGCGTTTGCTCATCTCACCGCTCCGCCGCGAAGGCCTGCATCAGCGCGCCATACTCTTCCGGCGGCGGCCACTGCGCAAAACAATAGCGTGCCGGCGTCGCAGCCCAAGGCAATTTCTCGCTGACATAACTTTCGACGAACGGCACAAACCAGGCGGGAACGTCAAACAGCGCCGGGCGCGCGTTCACGATCGGCGCGCCGGCGGGCGCGGTGTAAAGCCAATTGAGGCAGTGCGCGCAATAGACATACGCCGAGTCGCCATGCAGGGCGCCGATGCGCGTCTCGCCAGACACGACCTCGAACGCATCCGCTGAAAACATCGCCGTCAACGAAAACGCGCTTCCGCTCAGGCATTGGCACCCTCTGCAATGACAGGCCATCGTCATGATCGGCGGCGCGTTCACCCGCACCCGCACGCGACCGCACATGCATGCGCCCTCGTTCGGACCATCGGCCGCGCTCATGCGGTTTCCTTCAGCACGCCGCGGCGGATCTGGTCGAGTTCGATCGATTCGAACAGCGCCTTGAAATTGCCCTCGCCGAAGCCTTCATTGCCTTTGCGCTGGATGATCTCGAAAAAGATCGGGCCGACGGCGTTTTGCGTGAAAATTTGCAACAAGAGCCCCTGCCCGCGCGTGGGGGCGCCGTCGATCAGGATCTTGTTGCGCTTGAGGCGCGCCTCGTCCTCGCCGTGTTCGCCGATGCGCGCGGCGATGCCTTCAAAATACGCATCCGGCGTGTCCTGCAGGGCGACGCCGCGCGCGCGCAGCGCCTCGACCGTGGCGTAGATGTCGTCCGTGCCGAGCGCGATGTGCTGGATGCCTTCGCCGCGATATTCGTTGAGGAATTCCTCGATCTGGCTTTTGTCGTCACGGCTTTCGTTCAAGGGAATGCGGATCTTGCCGCACGGGCTCGTCATCGCCTTGGAGAACAGGCCGGTCATCTTTCCTTCGATGTCGAAATAGCGGATTTCGCGGAAGTTGAAGATGCGCTCGTAGTAATCGGCCCATTGGGCCATGTTGCCGCGAAACAGATTGTGCGTGAGGTGGTCGAGATAGGTGAGGCCGACGCTGTTGGCGGCCTCGTCGGCGCCGTCGATCGGGCGGAAATCGACGTCATAGATCGATTGTGCGCCATAGCGGTCGACCAGATACACATAGGCGCCGCCGATGCCCTCGATGGCGGGAATGTCGAGCTCCATCGGGCCGATCGGCATGTCGACTGGCTTGGCGCCGCGCGCGATCGCCTCCTTGAACGCGGCCTGCGCGTCGCGCACGCGGAAGGCCATCGCATTCGCGCTCGGCCCATGCGTCAGGCGGAATTCCGCCGGCTGACCCGACGGCTCCATGTTGAGGATGAAATTGATGTCGCCCTGCTTGAAGCGCAGCACGTTCTTGGAGCGGTGCCGGCCGACGGCGGTGAAGCCCAGCGCTTCGAAATAGCGCTTGATCGCTTCGGGATCGGGGCCGGTGAATTCGACGAACTCGAAGCCGTCCGTGCCGATCGGGTTGTCGAAAAGGTCGGTCATGGGCGCGTTCCCTATCCAAGATTCGCATCGCTTGATTTGGCCAGCAGATTAGTTTCATATGTAACTAATGTCCAGTCCCGCCGCCGCACGAAAAACCCCCGATTCCGCGCTCGTGCTGGCGCAGTTTCTGCCCTATCGCCTGTCGGCCCTGAGCAATCGCGTGTCGCGGGCGATCGCGCGGGCCTATGAGCGCGCCTTTGCGCTGACCATCCCGGAATGGCGCGTGATCGCCGTTCTCGGGCGCGACGGCGCGTTGACCGCCGCCGACCTCGTCGAGGCGACGCAGATGGACAAGGTGGCGATCTCGCGCGCCGTCGCGCGGCTCGTGCGCGCAGGCCGGCTCAAGGCCGCGCCCGACCGCGGGGACGCGCGCAAGCTCGTCCTGCGGCTGACGGCGCGCGGCGCAAGCGTCTATGATGCGGTGGCGCCGATGGCGCTGGATTACGAGGCGCGGCTGATGGCGACGCTGACGGCCGAAGAGCGCCGCGTGCTCGATCGCGCCTTGGCGAAGCTCGCCGCAGCGGCGCGCGATCTCGACCGGGAGTGAGGCGATGCTGACGCTGTATGATTATTTCCGCTCCGGCACCTCGCACCGCACGCGCATCGCGCTGCATCTGAAGGGCGCGCCGTTCACGCGCATCGGCGTCGATCTCATCGCCGATGCGCACAAGAGCGACGCCTATCGCGCGCTCAATCCGCAGGGGCTTGCGCCGACGCTGATCCTGCCTGACGGCGTGCGGCTGACGCAAAGCACCGCGATCATCGAATGGCTCGACGAGGCGTATCCCGCCCCGCCCTTCCTGCCGCGCGATCCGATCGCGCGGGCCCGCGTGCGCGCCATTGCGAGCATCGTGGCGTGCGACATTCATCCCCTGGGCAACAAGCGCGTGCTGCAATGGCTGCGCGAAGAGGCAGGCCAAGGCCCCAAGGCCGCCGCCGGCTTCGCCGCGCGCTGGACGCTGGACGGCTTCGCCGCGATCGAAGCGCTGTTGCGCGAGGGCCCGGGCGGCCCGTGGTGCTGGGGCGCGTCGCCGGGCCTGGCGGATATTTACGTCGTGTCGCAAGCGTATGCGGCGGCGTCGCGCTACGGCGTGGATCTCTCAGCCTATCCGCGCATCGCTGCCGCCGTGGCCGCAGCCGAGGATCACCCCGCCTTCCAGGCTGCGCATCCAATGGCGCAAGCCGAGGCGGCTTAGCGCGCCACGCGCCCCTTCTCCCCTTGTGGGAGAAGGTGTCAGCGAAGCTGACGGATGAGGGGTGTTTGCGAAACGCGTGAAATGATGGCGCAAGCACCCCTCATCCGGCCCTTCGGGCCACCTTCTCCCACAAGGGGAGAAGGGGCGGGGGCGTCAGCGCCGCCAGGGTTCAGCCAGCCTGCGTCGTTCTTCGAAGGCGGAAATATCGGCGGTGCGCTTCAGCGTAAGGCCGATATCGTCGAGACCTTCCAAAAGCTTCGCCTTGCGGCCTGGATCGATCTCGAAGCCGAAGCGCGCGCCCGACGGCGCCGATACGCTCTGCGCGGCGAGATCGACGGCGAATTTGTGGTTGGCGCCGTGGGCTTCCGCCAAGAGCTGATCGATGGCGTCTTCCGGCAAGGTGATCGGCAACAGGCCGTTGTTGAAGCAATTGTTGTAGAAAATGTCGGCGAAGGATGGCGCGATCACGCAGCGTATGCCGAAATCGTCGAGCGCCCAGGGCGCGTGTTCGCGCGAGGAGCCGCAGCCGAAATTGGCGCCCGCGATCAGAATCTGCGCGCCCTGATAGGCCGGCTGGTTGAGCACGAAATCCGGCCGCGGCGCGCCGGTCTCGTCGAAGCGCAGGTCATAGAACAGGCCCTTGCCCAGCCCGCTGCGCTCCACAGTGGAGAGGAATTGCTTCGGGATGATCTGATCGGTGTCGATATTGGCGACCGGCAGCGGTGCGGCGATCGCGGTCAAGGCGGTGAAGGGTTTCATGCGTCCGGCTTCTTGGCGGGTTCGACGACGATGGTGGGCACGCCGGCGGGCGCGTCGCGCACGGTGAACACGCGCGTGCCGGGCTTGCGCCCGACGCGCACATCAGACACGTTTGCGCCCGCCGCGGCGAGACGCGCGCGCATCGCGTCGGCGTCGGGCGTGCGCCAGCTCAAGCCCCAGGCGGAATCGGGCCCCTCGCCCACGACGGCCTTCATGTCGTGGGCGACCTCCACGATCAGATCGCCGCAGCGGAAAAACATCAGCCGCGCGCCCCAATCAGGATTGGCGCGATCGAGCGCCATGTCGAGGCCGAGCCGCGCGCCGTAGAACGCCGCTGCGCGCTCCGGATTGGGCGTGCGGATGACGACATGATCGAGGCCCGACGCGCACGCGCCTTGCGCCGCTGCGAAGCCCGCGCGCGGCCAATCGCGCGTTTCGTCGGTCTCCTGGATCAGGAAGGCGGTGACGCCGTGCGCGTCGACGGGATTGAGCACGGAGGTGTTCCAATAGCGTTTGCGGCCGTCTGTCGGATGCGTCGATCGCACCGGGCGCGCCTCGGTCGAGGCGACGCCGCGACGCGCCAGACGCCGCCGCGCCGTTTCGATGTCGGGCGCCGCGAACGCGATGGCCCACAGGCCTTCGCCGTGGCTGTCGAGCCGCGCCTTGACCTGATCGCCGGTGAAGCCCGGCCCGGTCGGCGCGATCACGTCGAGCGCGGTGTTCTCAAGCTGAAACCACGCGTGGGCCGCGCCGCCATCGGCGCCGCGCCAATCGGCGCTGCGGCCCAGCAGCGTTTCATAGCCGGCGACCGCCGCATCGAGATCGCGCACGACCAGCGCGACATGATCAAGCGCGGAGATCATCCCGCGCGCGGCAGCCGATCCACCGGCGCGTCGCCGCGCTCGAGCGTGAGCCGTTGGCGGATCGTGATCGACACTTCGCTGGGCGTTTCGCCGGCCTCGCTCCCCGCTTGCGGCGCGGGCTTGTCGTCGGACTCCGCTGCGTCGTCTTCGGACTCCACGGCAGTCGGCGGCGTCGGGATCGCGCCCGCGCCGCCAAGCAACGCCGCCCCCTGCCCCGCCACGCGCACGACATAGGTGGTTTCCGCGGTGCGGATCAGCCCGGTGCGCAGATCGACCTGGCCGCGCGTGGTTTCGGTGACGTCGATATCGGCGAAGGCCAGCACCATTTCGGTCATCGCGCTGAGCATTTCCGGCGTCACCTGCTGGCCTTCCGGCAGCAAGGGGCGCAGCGGCTCCATCACCGGCCCGCCCAGATACGCCGCCATGCCGCGCAGCGCATTGCGCATGCTGTCTTCGTCCACCGTGGCGGTGCGCAGCACGGTGGCGACGCCGCCGGCGCGATCGACGCTTTCCAACGTCAGCACGCCGTTCATGCGGATCGGCGGCGCGTTGAACGGCATCGCCCATTGATCGGTGAAGGAGGTTTGCGCGCCGACCGTGAGCGTGCGCCCCTGCGGGAGCGCCAGCAAACCGAACGTCGACATGCCGCTGGCCGCGGCGCGCGAGTCGAACCCGTCGATCAGCGCGGCGACCGCCTGCAGGATCGGCACGCGATGCCGCTCATAGTCGAAATCGCTGAACGGGCTTGCTGGAACGCCAGCCGAGACGTCGTCGTAGCGCTCGGCGGCTGCGTCGAGCGCGGCCTGGCGCTCGGCCTCGTCGACTGTTTGCGGCTTCGGGCCAGGCGGCCGTCCCACGGTTTCGCCGGCGCCGCCGAATGCGGACGACGCCGACAGGCCGAAGCGCGCGAACCCGTCGGCGGTCAGAGCAAAATTTTCGATGCGCGACGTCCAGGTCGACCAGTTCGTCATGTCCGCACATTGGCCGCGCAAATCGATGCGGCACTCGAAGCCGACGTCGGTGGCGAGGCGCACCATCGCCGACATGGCGTCGTTGAGCGCACCCATATCGACGGACGAGGCCGGCGCGCCGGCCGCGCCGAGCAACGCATCGAAATTGCTGAACTCGAAGCGCGTCGGCGTGAACTGCCAGCGCGTCGGCGTTTCGACGTCGAGATCGAACACGGTGCGCGATTGCAGCCGCTGGCCGGGCAGCGTGGGGCCGAGGTCCTGGTCGATGTCGATCGTCACGGTGTAATCGTCGCCGGCGGCCACGCGCACCGGGAACGCCACCGTCTGGGCCGAAGCCTGCGCCGCGCCCCACAAGCCCAGGGCGCACACGCCCGTCATCAATCGCCGCATCGTCGTCCCCTTCGCTGCTCTTGCGGGGCCTTATGGCATGCCGGGCGCGGGCGGCGCTACGCCTTCCATGAGACCGCCGCGGACACACGCGACACCAACACGCCATCGCCCCGGTCTCGCTGGAAGCGAGAACCGGGGCCCATGTTTTCAAGGGATTGCGAACATCGGCCCCGGATCAGGCTCCGCCTGTCCGGGGCGATGGAGCAGCGCACTGCTTTTGGCAGACGTCTCTTCATGAAGCGCGAGCGCCGCATTCTACGGCGCAGGCATGGGCGAGGCGCCCATGCTCCAAATTGTCCCTACAAAAGTGCGCGGACGTCGGTGAGCTTGCCCGTCACGGCGGCGGCGGCGGCCATGGCGGGGCTCATCAGGTGCGTGCGCGCGCCGCGGCCCTGGCGGCCTTCGAAATTGCGGTTCGAGGTGGAGGCGACGCGTTCGCCGGGCGCGGCGAAATCGGGGTTCATGCCCAGGCACATCGAGCAGCCCGGCTCGCGCCATTCGAAGCCGGCCTCCAGGAAGACGCGATCGAGCCCCTCCTCTTCCGCCTGGGCGCGCACCAGGCCGGAGCCCGGCACGACCATCGCGCGCACGCCGGCGGCGACCTTGCGGCCGCGCACGATGTCCGCGGCGATGCGCAAATCCTCGATGCGGGAATTGGTGCACGAGCCGATGAACACGCGGTCGACCGGCAACCCCGCGAGCGGCTGGCCGGGCTGCAGGCCCATATAGGCGAGCGCGCGCCGCGCGGTCTCCACGCGGATCGGATCGCCGAAGCTTTCCGGATCGGGAACCGCGGCGGTGATCGGCGCGCCCTGCTCGGGATTGGTGCCCCAGGTGACCATCGGCGCCAGCGCGCCGACATCGATGTCGACGACTGCATCCCACACTGCGTCGGCGTCGGAGCGCAGCGTGCGCCACAACAGCATCGCCTCCTGCCAGGCGCCGCCCTTCGGCGCGTAGGGGCGGCCCATGACATAGGCGAAGGTCTTGTCGTCGGGCGCGATCAGGCCCGCGCGCGCGCCCGCCTCGATGCTCATATTGCAAATGGTCATGCGCGCTTCCATCGACAGCGCGCGGATGGCCTCGCCGGCGTATTCGATGACGTGGCCCGTGCCGCCGCCCATGCCGATCTTGGCGATCAGCGCGAGCGCGAGATCCTTGGAATAGACGTGCGCCGGCAGCGCGCCATTGAAGCGCGCCAGCATGTTCTTCGCCTTGCGCGCGCGCAGCGTCTGCGTGGCCAGGACATGCTCGACTTCCGAGGTGCCGATGCCGAACGCCAGCGCGCCGAGCGCGCCGTGGGTTGAGGTGTGGCTGTCGCCGCAGACGATGGTCATGCCCGGCTGGGTGCGGCCCTGCTCCGGCCCGACGACATGGACGATGCCGTTGCGCACGTCGCCCATCGGGAAATACTCGATCTTCGCATCGGCGACGTTGCGCTCCAGCGTGAGCAATTGCGTGCGCGCATCGGGATCGGCGACGGCCGCGGCGCCGGCGGCCTGGTTCTCGGTCGGCGTGTTGTGGTCGGCCACGGCGAGGGTGAGGTCGGGCCGGCGGACCTTGCGCTTGGCCTGCGCCAGCCCGGCGAAGGCCTGCGGCGTCGTCACCTCATGGATGAGATGCAGGTCGATATAGAGCAGCGCCGCCCCGTCGGGTTCCTGGGCGACGACATGGGCGGCGAAGATTTTGTCATAGAGCGTTTGACCGGGCATGGGGGGTGTTTAGCGGAGGCGGCCGTGCGGTCAAACCGCCTCAATCACACCCGTCTCGCTGTCCGCGGAAGAGGTCGGTCTCGCCGTCCGGCGCGTGGACTCGCATCTCGAGCGCTGTTTCGCTGGCCCACACGGTCATGCGTTCGGGAGGGTCTTCCGCCATCGTCGGCAGCGTCACGTCGAGCGGCCAGCAGCGGTCTTCGCGGACGCCGCAGACCTGCCAGCCGCGCGGCGTCTCGGCGATGCGGTAGCGCGCGGTTTCGGGGGGCGCGCCGCCTGCGGGATAGCGCATCCATTCGCCGCGCCAGAATGCGCCGTCGGGGAACCAGCGCATGGTCAGCGTTTCGCCTCCGCGCCGCTCGATCCAGCAGCCGCGCAGCATGGAGAGGTCGGGCGCGGGCGCGCTTGGGCCAGCCGGAGCGCCCGCGCACCCCGCGAGCGCCAACGCCGCCCAGAGTTGCCCCGCCCGCGCGCGTGCGCGATACTTCCCAAAACGGGAGGCGACCATGGCCGACGGCCACAGCTCAGATCGTGCGCAATTCCACGCCATGGCGGAGAGCACGCCGGAGGATTGGGCCAAGATTGCGGCGTGCTCGGCCGGGTTCAATCGCGGCCTGGCGGACCGGGTGTTGGCGCACTTGAAGCTCCTCGACGGCGATTTCGGCGGCTTCGCGGTGGATCGGCTGACGCATTCGCTGCAATCGGCGACGCTGGCGCACCGCGACGGCATGGACGAGGAATATGTCGTGTGCGCGCTTTTGCACGACATCGGCGACACGCTCGGCTCGCTCAACCACGCCGATATCGGCGCCGCGATCCTTAAGCCCTTCGTGTCGGACGCCAATCATTGGATGCTGGAGCATCACGGCGTCTTCCAGGGCTATTATTTCTTCCACCATCTGGGCCTCGACCGCGACCTGCGCGAGCAATTCCGCGGCCATCCGCACTTCGAATACACCGCCCGCTTCTGCCACCGCCACGACCAGAACGCCTTCGATCCGGCGTACGACACGATGCCGCTCGACGCCTTCGAACCGATGGTGCGCCGCGTGATGAGCGCGCCGAAGCGGAGCATCTATCTGCGGAAAGAGGCGAGCGCGGCTTAGGCCGATCGCTCGCCGCACAGGCCGCACGGGTGAGGCTCGCCGCGTTGCAAGGCCGCTTGCGCGAGCAGCCCATTTAAGCCGCACCACGTTTCGCGGCGACCGCTCCACCGCACTGCGAAGCCGCGCCGCACCATGATGGCGCCAAAGTCTCGTCCATCGATGCGAAGGTACGCGACCGTCCGACCGTATTGATCAATACGACCTGTGGGCAGCGCCTCGATGTGCTGCGCGTTGCGCAAAATGCCATGGGCATAAGCTTTTGCGCGCTCCCCCAAGGCGCGCTCGGCAGCGCAGGCGGCGCGATCATCAGTCTCCGGCGCGTCGATGTTGGCGATGCGATAGCGGATGCGGGCGTCTTTGTCGTCGATCGTGTCGCCGTCAACGACGGACCACGACGTAATCGCCACCGGCGTACGCGCCGGCCGCCCCGGCCATAGACGCGCAACCCATCGCCAGCTCACGCGCTCGAGGGCGCGCCAATGCAGCGACATAAGGCTAAACGCCAAGAGGCCGCACAGCCCCGCGCCGACGGCGAGTTCAATCGGGGGCACGTGGTTCGGCATCGACCATCCGAACAGGAACACGCCCGCTCCAAATGCGACTGCGAGCGCGAGATCGCGCGCCAGCCGGATGGCGCGATAGCGGGTCCGTGTTTGCTGATCGAGCGAAACAAGCGTCGGCATAGCTGCATCGATAGCGCAGCAAGGTTTATGTTCATCACCAACAACACTGTTAATGCTGCAGCTCGATCTATAGGTCAGTGCCCCAGGCGGAGCGCAGCGCAGGCCCGGAGCCCAATGGTTTCTTCCCGGCGCAAACATGGACCCCGGATCGCGCCTGCGGCGCGTCCGGGGTGATGGAAGTGAGCGTAGCTTCTCCGCTCGGCCCCGGCGCAGGCCGGGGCCCAGATCGCAGCGCTCCATCGGCTTCTTGTTTCGCGATGGACCCCGGCCTTCGCCGGGGCCGAGCGGCAAGGCAGTGAAGCGATAACTCGAGTTGTCACTCTTTCGCGCGCTAAAGCGCTACTTCCCCCACGCGCTCCAGCTCCACCGGGCCCGTCATGCGGACGCGGTCGTCGGTCGCGCGCCAGTCGATCTCGAGCACGCCGCCGTCGACCGTCACCGTGCAGGCGCGGTCGACGAGGCCGCGGCGGTGCGCGGCCACCACCGCCGCGCAGGCGCCGGTGCCGCAGGCTTTGGTGAGGCCTGCGCCGCGCTCCCATACGCGCAGCCGCATGCGGTCGCGCGCGCGGACCTGGCAGAAGCCGACATTTGCGCGTTCTGGAAACAAGGAATCATGCTCGACGATGGGGCCGATGGCGCGGATCGGCAGCGCTTCCATATCATCGACGAAAAACACCACGTGCGGATTGCCCATGTTCGCCGCGCCCGGCGCCGCGAGGCGCACGCCGGCGTGGTCGATGGCGTAGTCCATGCGCACCGTGTCCATCGCGCGCGCCAGCGGGATTTCCTCCCACTTCAACAGCGGCGAGCCCATATCGACCGTGACCTGCGCGCCCCCCGCGCTTTCGGCGCGCAAGATGCCGGCGCGGGTTTCGATCGTCACCTTCGGCTTGCCCTCGTCGATCAGGATCCAGCCGACGGCGCGGGTTCCGTTGCCGCAGGCCGAGACCTCCTCGCCCGAGGCGT
The DNA here is from genome assembly GCA_033764725.1 of Hyphomonadaceae bacterium. Taxonomy (GTDB): domain Bacteria; phylum Pseudomonadota; class Alphaproteobacteria; order Caulobacterales; family Aquidulcibacteraceae; genus RI-43. Next base: position 33,118 of record JANRIR010000069.1, on the reverse strand, counting down.
TCCAGATGCGCATGAAGACGTCGGCCCGGTCCGAGCGCTCCAGCGCGATCACCTGGTCGGCGCCGCCATGCGCGGCGGGATCGGCCAGCGCGCGAGCCTGGTCGCCGGTCAGCCCCGCGGCGCCCTGGGCGCGGGCGTCGAGGATCACGAAGGCGTTCCCCGCGCCGTTCATTTTCAGCATGCGCATCCAGGCCATGTAGAACGCTTCGCCCGATCGCGCGAGGGCGCCGCCTTCCCTCGCCCGCCGCGATCTGCTTTGACGGGCGCATAGGGAGACCCCATGAGACTTGCCGCTTTGTGCGCCGCCGGCATCGCCGCGGCCCTTCTTCAAGGATGCGCCGGAATGAGCTTCGCGCCGGAACGCGACGATCCGTACACGTGGATGGAGGAGGTCGAGGGCGAGCGCGCGCTCGATTGGGTGCGGACGCAGAATGCGCGCTCGCTGGCCGAGCTCGAGGCCGATCCGCGCTACCAGCCGCTGCTCGCCGATGCGCTGGCCATCGCGCAGAACCGCGACCGCCTGCCGCTCGGCTCCGTGCGCGACGGGCATTATTACAATCTCTGGCAGGACGAGGGCGCCGTGCACGGCCTGTGGCGGCGCGCGACGCTCGCCTCCTACGCCGCCGGCCAGCCGGCCTGGGAGACCCTGCTCGACCTCGACGCGCTATCGCGCGCGGAAGGCAAGAATTGGGTCTGGAAGGGCGTGGAATGCGCCCCCGGCGGCGCACGCTGCATGATTCAACTGTCAGACGGCGGCCAGGACGCCAGCGTCTGGCGTGAATTCGACATGGCGAGCCGCAGCTTCGTGGCGGACGGTTTCGTCGTGCCGGAAGCGAAATCGAACCTCGTCTGGCGCGACGAGAACACGCTGCTCGTCGCCACCGATTGGGGCGCCGGCACGCTGACCGAAAGCGGCTATCCGTTCGTGGTGAAGGCCTGGACGCGCGGAACGCCGCTGGCGAGCGCTGCGGAAATTCTGCGCGGCCAGCCGAGCGATGTGGGCGTGTTCGTCGGCGAATTGATCGATGTCGATGGCTCCCGCGCGCTCGTCGCGATCGAGGCCGACACGTTTTTCGAATCGACGAAATGGTTGCTCGGCGAAACCGCGCAACGTGTGACGCTGCCGGCGAAATCCACGCTGCAGGCGCTGCACAAAGGCCAGGTGATCGCCACTTTGGAGGAGGCCTGGACGGTGGGCGCGACCTCGCTGCCGCAAGGCGCGCTGATCGCCATGCCATTGGAGGATGCGGCCGCCCCGGCGCCGCGCGCGACGCTGCTCTACGGCCCGTCGGCGCGCGAGAGCATCGAAAGCGTTGCGGCCACGCGCGACGGCGTTCTGGTCGCCGGCTACCAGAATGTGCGCGGGCGCATCCTGAAATTCGCCTATGACGGCCGCGCCTGGATCGAAAGCGCGATCCCGCTGCCCCCCAACGGCGCGGTGAATTTCGCAGGCGCCGATCCGCGCGAAAGCCAAGCCTTCGCGGTGTTCGAGGATTTCCTCACGCCCGACACGCTTTACGCCATCGACGCGCGCGCGGGCGCGGCGCGGGCGGTGCGGTCGCTGCCGGCGGAGTTCGACTCCGCGCGCTTCGTCTCCGAACAATTCGAGGCGACCAGCAAGGACGGCACACGTATCCCCTATTTCGTCGTGCGCCCGCGCGACGCGCAGCTGAACGGCCAGAACCCGACGCTGCTCTACGGCTATGGCGGGTTTCAGGTGTCGATGCTGCCGGCTTACTCGGGCTCGGTCGGCAAGCTGTGGCTGGAGCGCGGCGGCACATATGTGCTCGCGAACATTCGTGGCGGCGGCGAGTTCGGACCGGCCTGGCACCAAGCCGGTCTGCGCACCAATCGCCAGGTGATCTATGACGATTTCATCGCCGTGGCGGAGGATCTGATCGCGCGCGGGATTACTTCGCCACGCAGGCTCGGCATCCAGGGCGGCTCGAACGGCGGCTTGCTGATGGGCGCGTTGCTGACGCAGCGCCCCGAGCTGTTCCGCGCCGCGGTCGTGCAGGTGCCGCTGCTCGACATGCTGCGCTATGACCAGATGCTGGCCGGCGCGTCATGGGTGGACGAATACGGCTCCCCGTCGGACGAGGCCGAGCGCCGCTGGCTGCGCACGCTGTCGCCCTATTACAACCTGCGCCGGCGCGACGATTTCCCCACGCCCTTCCTGGTCACCTCCACCAAAGACGACCGCGTGCATCCCGCCCACGCGCGCAAATACGGCGCGCGCCTGGAGGAGCTCGGCATGCCGTTTTATTATTATGAAAACATCGAAGGCGGCCACTCCGCCGCCGCAAACCTGCGCGAAGCCGCCCGACGTCGCGCGCTGGAGACGACATATCTGATGCGGCGGCTGATGGATTGAGCGCCCTCCCTCTCCCTCCGCGAGGAGGGAGAGGGTCGGGGTGAGGGTGGAGCGCGCACTCTCTGAAATAGAATGCGCAGCGATGCGTCAGCTGGCTCATACGTCAGCGCCGCCCCCTCACCCCAGCCCTCTCACCCGGTTGGTGGAGAGGGAGCGGGGACTTCTCACCCTGGCGCTCTTTCTGCTTCAGCAGGGATCGCGCTCTCCTCCTCCCCCCGCGACGCGATCGTGGCGATGGCCAAGTCGCCGGTGACGTTCAGCGTCGTGCGGCACATGTCGAGGAAGCGGTCGACGCCAAGAATGAGGCCGATGCCTTCCGCCGGCACGCCGACCATCGCCAGGATCAGCGCCACCACGGGCAGCGACCCCGCCGGGACGCCTGCCGTGCCGATGCCGCCGAGGATGCACACGAACATCACCGTCGCCTGCTGCGCCAGCGTGAGTTCCACGCCGAAGAATTGCGCCAGGAACAGCACCGTCACGCCTTCGAACAGCGCTGTGCCGTTCTGGTTCGCCGTGGCGCCCACCGTCAGCACGAAGCGCGCGATCTTGCGCGGCAGCTTCAATTCCGTTTCCGCGATGCGCAACGACACCGGCAGCGTCGCGTTCGACGAGGCGGTGGTGAAGGACACCACAAGCGGCTCGCGGATTTGCGTGAAGAAAGCGACCGGCGAGCGCCCCGCCAACAGCCACACCGCCAGCGGATAGACGATGAACATGTGCAGCGCCATCGCGCCGACCGCAACGCCGGCATAAGCCGCCAGCCGCGCGAGCAGATCCCAGCCGAACAGCGCCGCGAGATTGAACATCAGGCAGGCGATCGCGATCGGCGCTAGGCGAATGACGAGCCCGATCAGCTTCATCATCACGTCGAACACGCCGGTCAGCGTTTTCAGCAGGTGATCGGTCGCCGGCGTGCGCGCCAGCACGAGGCCGACGCCGAAGAGCAGCGCGAACACCATAAACGGAAGGATCTTGTTTTCCGCCGCGGCTGCGACCGCATTGGACGGCACGAGGTCGAGGAAGAATTGCGCCGCCTGCACGCCTTCCGGCGCGTTGGAGATGATCGATTGCGCGCCCGCGGCGCCTTCGCTCAACAGACGCTGCGCAAGCGCAGGATCGACGCCGTCGCCGGGGCGGAAGGCGTTGACCATGCCGAGCCCGATGGCCACCGCGATCGCCGAGAACAGCACCGTGAGCAGCAGGGTCTTCCAGCCGACGCGGCCGAGCGCGTTGATGTCGCCCATTTCGGCGACGCCGATCACCAGCGCGGAGAACAGAAGCGGCAGCACCAGCATGAACAACAGGCGCAGGAATATCTGCCCGACCGGCCCTGTGACGTTTGCGGTGGTCCATTCCACCCATGGCGCGTCGCTCAAGCCGCCGAGATTGACCCACAAGCCGCCGATCAGCCCGATAAGGAATCCCAGGAAGATTTGCACATAAAGCGGCATGCCGGCCCGGGTCGCGTCCATGTCATCTCCCATCCGCGTCAGCTACCGCGTCGTATATGGCGTGTCCATGAAGCCTAACCGCGGGCGGGCTTTGGCTTGATTTCACGCCCGGCGCCGCAGACAAGGCGGGCGAGGAGTTGCATGACATGTCCATTCTGCGCGCAGCGATCGGCGTCGGCGGCGGGGCGCTCTTGGCGCTGATCCTCTGGGCGGCGTTCGCGGGCCAAGACCTGCACGGCGGCTTCTTCACCCAGGTCGACGTCATCACCGCCCTGCCCTGGGGGATCGTGACGCTGGCCGATCTCTATCTCGGCTTCGCGCTGTTCGCCGCCCTGGTGTTCGTGGTCGAGAAAAGCCTGCTGCGCGCGGTTCTGTGGGCCGCGCCGGTGTTCTTTCTCGGGAATGTGTGGGCGGCGTTGTGGTTTGTGCTGCGGCTGCCGGAGCTGGCGCGGCGGATCAGCGTCAGCCCGGCGCCGCCGCAAGGCTCGCCATAGCCTCGGCCAGCACGGCGACCAGCGCACGCGCCTCATCCTGGCGCGATCCCCCGGCCCGCCAGGCGACGCCGATGGCCCGCCCAATGACCGGATCGGCGAACGGGCGCAGCGTCACCGGCGCGCCCGAGACTGCGCCGCCATCGGCCGCGAGCTTCGGGAGCAGCGTCACCCCCATGCCGCCGGCGACCATGTGCACCAGCGTATGCAGGCTCGTGGCGCTGACCTCGGCGGCGCGCGCCCCGGGGGTGGAGGCGCACAGGCTGAGCGCGTGGTCGCGCAGGCAATGGCCGTCGTCGAGAAGCAGCAGCTCTTCGGCGCGCAGGTGTTCGGGCGCGAGATCGTTGCGGTCGGCCAGCGGGTGGCCCCGCGGGCCCAGGAACAGGAACTCGTCTTCCGCCACCACCGCCGTCTCGAGATCGGGCGCGGCGAAGGGCAGCGCGATGATGGCGGCGTCCAGCGTGCGGTTGCGCAGGCCCTCGACCAACCGATGGGTGATGTCTTCGCGCAACATGAGCTGCATGTTGGGGTAGCGCACGCGCAGCATCGGCAGCGCCCGCGGCAGGATGAAGGGCGCGATCGTCGGAATGGCGCCGAGGCGGAAGCGCCCTGTGAAGGGGGTGTTGGCCCCGCGCGCGGCGTGCACCAGCGCCTCCACATCCGCCAGGAGCTGCACGGCCCGCGCCGCCGCCGCCTCGCCGGCAGGCGTCAGGATCGCACCGGCCCGGCCGCGCTCGACCAGCACCGCCTCCAGCGCCGTCTCCAGCTCCTTGATGCCGGCCGACAGCGTCGGCTGCGTCACGCCCACCGCCTCGGCCGCCTTCACGAAGCTGCCATGCGCTTGGAGCGCGGTCAGGAACTGAAGCTGCCGCAAGGTGGGCAGCGCGGAGGCGGGCAGGTCCATCGAAAATCTCTATCGGTTGAGGCTTCGATATAGACGATGCCATCACCTCGGCAAGGCGCCTCCGGACTCCGGCGGAACCAGGCAGACCGCACCGTCGATGAGGCGCAGCTGCGGCGCCGGCGCCAGGCGCAGGCCGCGGCCATCGGCGCTTTCGCCGGAGCGCACATCGAAGCGGTAGCCGTGCCAGCGGCAGGTCACGCAGCCGTCGACCAGCGGCGTCTCATCCAGCGGCCCGCGCCAGTGCGGGCACTCCGCCGAAAACGCGATCATCGCCCCATCCAGCACCGCCACGCGCACCGGCTTGCCGGCATACGTTACGGTGAACGGCGCGCGGGCGCGCACGGCCGCTTCCGCGCCAAGGCGCTTGATCCCGGGCGCCGACGTGCGGCGGCGGCGCAGCGCCTTTTCGCGCGCGCGCATCATCGCTTCGTCTTCGTCCCAGAGATGGCGATAGACCTGGGCGTAGCGGGCGCCGATCTGCTGCAGGCGTTCGGGGTCGGTCTCGGGCACATGGAATTCGACCAGAACGCCGGTCTCGTGCGCTGCGCGGGGCGTGAGCTGCACGCGGATTTCGCTGCCTGTTCCCGGCCCCTCCAGCGTGACGACGAGGTAGCGGTTCCGCGCCTTGTCGGCCTCCATCTCCAGCACATTGGCGCGCGCAGGATCGCCGGGCTGATTGACGAGCCGAACCCGCCAGCCCCAACGGCCGCGATCGATCAGCGTGCACGCCGCAAAGCTCGAAGCGTGAAGCGACGGCAGGTGCTCCCAGTCGAAAACATTCTCCCAGATGCGCGCCAGACTCGCGCGCACATCGCGGCGATACGTTCCCGCGAGCCGCAAGCCTTCAGCGCGCGGCGCGCTAAAGTGGGGGGCGTTCCGGCAATTGGCGCTGTGCATATCGCCATGATGCGCGAAGGCTGCCATGTGCGCCAGCGCGTTTCGACGGCGTCGAAACCACTAGTGCGCGCGCACCATCGTCATCCGCTCGGTCCCCGCTTAGGCGAGGACCCATCGCTATTCGGAAAGCGCCTGGCGCGCCGAAAACTTCCAGTTTTTGCAACAGAAATGGGTCCTCGCCTTCGCGAGGACCGAGCGGCGAGCGTTGCGTACCCCGAAAAAGCGCGGGCGGAGCGCCCATGCTTACTGCGGGCGGTAGCGGTCGCGCAGGCGCTGCTGGCGGGAGACGAGAGATTGCTCGGCGCCGTCGATGAAGACCGCGACGGGCGCGCTCGTCACCTCCAGCGGATCGCCGTCCCACACCACGACATCGGCCGCGGCGCCCGCGCGCAGCGAGCCGTAGCGGTCGGCGACGCCGAAAATCTCCGCCGGGCCGCTCGTCACTGCGGCGAACGCGGCGTCCCAGGGCAAGCCGTTGGCCACCGCGTTGCCGGCCAATTGCAGCACCAGCCGCGCCTGGTGGGCGTCGACCGTGCCGGGCGCCGGCGCGATGGCGATGCGCACGCCCGCGCGCTGCAAGAGCGCTGCATTGTCGAGCCGTGCAGCGAGCCGCTCGAAGCGATCCGGCAGGTTCGACAAGGGATCGACGATGACGGGAATCTCCGCCGCGGCGAGTTCTTCGGCGACCATCCAGGCCTCCGCGCCGCCATGGATGGCGAAGCGCAGCTGCGGATTGGCGCGCTTGAAGCGGATCAGTTCGCGAATGTCGGCGGCGCGTTCGATACGGACGACGAACAGCCCCTGGCCGCGCGCGAAGGGTTGCAGCGCGGCGGCGTCGATTTCGCTCAACACCGCGCCGCCCTGGCCGGAGCGATAGCGCTGCGGATATTCGCGCGCATCGCGCAGCGCGGCTTCGAAGGTCGGCCACAGCGCAGCGCGCGAACCGCCAGCGCGATCGGCGCCCTGCTCGCCCAATTCGACGCCGATGAAGGCGCGCGGCGCGAACACGCTGTCATCGCCGCCGTCGAGCGCTGCCAGCGCGCCGCGGCCCATGAACAGCGACGGCGACGTGGTGGTCGCGATCGCGGCGCGGGTGACGCCGTCGACGCGCGTGACCGCGATCGCGGCCGCATTGGGATTGAACGAGCGGCTGGCGTCTGCGGCGGCGGCGATCTCTTCGTCCGACAGGCTCGCATCGTTCGGCGCGCCGGAGCCCGACACATCAGCGAGGCCCAATTCGCTCATCGCCGCGAAGGCGCCGGGCGTGACGTGCCGGCCTTGCGCCTCGATCACGCGCGCGCCGCGCGGCGGCGTCACGTTGGCGCCGACCGCCGCAATGCGGCCATCGACGATGAGCACGTCGCCGCCCTCGATGACGCCGGCGCGGGTGTTGGTGACGACGCGGCCGTCGCGGATCAGCACGGTTTCAGCGAAGGCGGGCGCGGCGAACGCCAGCGCCGCGATGAAGGCCAGACGCTTCATGGCGCGATCTCCGTATAGGCTTGGCCCAGTTCGAAATCGGAGGCCGGCGGCGAATCCGCGTCGCGCGCATAGACCAGCGCGCCATCCATAAACACCTGCTCGGCTACGGCGTAGACGGAGAACGGATCGCGCGACCAGATCACCACATCGGCGGCCTTGCCGACTTCCAGCGTGCCCGTCTGGTCGGCGACGCCGAGCGCGCGGGCGGGATTGCGCGACAGCCACGTCCAGGCTTCGCCGCGCGAAATCTCAAGCCCCGCGCGGCGCGCATCGGCCAGCGCTTTCGCCGCTTCTTGATTTAGGCGCTGGATGCCGACCTCGCTGTCGGAATGCACGATGGCGCAGGCGCCGGCGGCGTGCACGAAGGGAATGTTTTCGCCGATCGTGTCGAAGGCCTCCATCTTGAAGCCCCACCAATCGGCCCACATCGCCGAGCAAATGTTCTCGCGCGCGAGAAGATCGGCGATCTTGTAGCTCTCGACCGCGTGATGGAACGCGGCGATCTCGAAATCGAACTCGTTGGCGATGTCGATGGCCACGGCCATCTGGTCGGCGCGGTAGCAATGCCATTGCACCAGGATGTCGCCTTCGAGCACGCCGACGAGCGTCTCCATTTCGAGATTGCGCTTCGGCGGCGTCGGCGGGCTGGCGCCCTCTTCCGCCGTCTCGAGCTTGCGCCGATACTCCGCCCATTCGCGCTGATAGGCCTGCGCGTCTGCGTAGGCTTGGCGATAGCCGGCGACATTGGCCATGTCGGTCGCGGGCGAGCTGTTGCGTCCGCCATAGACGCGCGAGGGATTTTCCCCGCACGCCATTTTCAGCGAATGCGGCGCGCCGGGAAATTTCATCTCCTGCACGGTGGTCGCGCCGAGCACGGGGCGCAGCGTGACGCCACGCCCACCGAACAGATTCGCCGAGCCCGGCAGCGCGTGCAGCGTCGTCACGCCGCCGGCGACAGCGCGCGAGAAGCCGGGGTCCTGCGGCCACACGGAATGTTCGGCCCAGACTTCCGCGGTGTTGGGCTGGGTCGCCTCGTTGCCGTCGGAATGGGCCTGCACGCCGGGCGAGGGATAGACGCCGAGGTGCGAGTGCGCGTCGATGATGCCCGGCGTGACGAAGCGGCCGGTCGCGTCGATGATCGTGGCGCCTGCGGGCGCCGAAAGGTTCGGCCCGAGCGCGGCGACGCGATTGTCCTGGAGCAGCAAATCGTCGCCGGTGCGCTCGCCCCCAGTCCCATCGAGAATGGTCGCGCCGCGGATCAGCACCGGCGCGGACGCCGGCGCGCGATAGGTCGAGGCGAACGGCGCAGGCGCTGCGGGCGCAGCCGGCGCGGCCGGCGTTTGCGCTGTCGTGGCGCAGGCCCCAAGGGTCGCCGCTGCGGCGATCACGGCGATGAATTTCAAGGTCACGTAAGGTCCCCTCTTCGTGCCCGCCCATCCAAAGGCGCTTGATTTCAAAGCGCAAGCCGGATTTGGCGGTTAACGGGCCCAGATCGACGAACGCCGCGTCGCGTGTTGACCGCGCGCTGTCCTGCGCCTATCGACACGCCGCGCCTAAGCGCAAAAGTCTCCGCCGGATGGCCCAGCGCCTTGATCCGACGGGGCCCCCGCCCGACGTGATCGTCCGGCGGGGCGCTTTGCGTTGTGGCCGGTTTCCTCACCCGCATGCGGGGGAGGAAGGGAGTGGTGAGGAGTATTGATGTTCGAGGCCCTGACAGAACGCCTGGGCGGCGTGTTCGACCGGTTGACCGGGCGCGGCGCGCTGTCGGAGGCCGATGTCGATGCGGCGCTGCGCGAGGTGCGCGTGGCGCTGTTGGAGGCCGACGTCGCCCTGCCCGTGGTGAAGGATTTCATCGCCAAGGTGCGTATCGAGGCGGTGGGCGAAGCGGTGATCCGCTCGGTCACGCCGGGGCAGATGGTCGTCAAGATCGTCTATGACCAATTGGTCGCGATGCTGGGCGGCGCGGGGCCCGCCGAAGGCCTGCGCATCGACGGCGAGCCGCCGAACGTCATCATGATGGCCGGCCTGCAGGGCTCGGGCAAAACCACCACGACGGGCAAGCTCGCCCTGCGTCTGACGAAAACAGACAAGCGCAAGGTGCTGATGGCCTCGCTCGACGTGCGACGCCCGGCCGCCATGGAGCAGCTCAAAGTGCTCGGCCAGAGCATCGGCGTCGATGTGCTGCCGATCGTGCCGGGCCAGCCGCCGGCCGACATCACCCGCCGCGCCCTGCAGGCCGCGAAGCTCGGCGGCCACGACGTGCTCATTCTTGACACCGCCGGCCGCACCACCATCGACGAAGAGATGATGCGCGAGGCCGGCGAGATCGCCGCCATCGCCAAGCCTGGCGAAGTGCTGCTGGTGGCCGACAGCCTGACCGGCCAGGACGCGGTCGAGACCGCCAAGCGCTTTCACGAGCGCCTGCCGCTGACCGGCCTGGTGCTGACGCGCGCCGACGGCGACGGGCGCGGCGGCGCGGCGCTGTCGATGCGCGCCGTCACCGGCCTGCCGATCAAGTTCCTCGGTCTGGGCGAACGCGCCGAAGCGCTGGAGCCGTTCGACGCCGCGCGCGTCGCGGGCCGCATCCTCGGTCAAGGCGATATTGTTACTCTCGTTGAGAAAGCAGCCGAGACCGTCAATCGCGACGACGCCGAAAAGCTGGCGAAAAAGCTGCAGAAGGGCGTGTTCGATCTCGAGGATCTGGAGAAGCAATTGCACCAGATCATGGCGATCGGCGGCATGAAGGGCATCATGGGCATGCTGCCCGGCGTGCAGAAAATGAAGAACCAGATTTCCGACGCCGCCCTCGACGACAAGCAGATCAAGCGCCAGATCGCGGTGATCCGGTCGATGACGCCGGCCGAACGGCGCAAGCCCGACCTGCTCAACGGCTCGCGCCGCAAGCGCATCGCGCGCGGCGCCGGCGTCGATGTGGCCGAGGTCAATCGGCTGATGAAAATGCACCGCAACATGGCCGACATGGCCAAGGCGGTTGGGAAAGGCAAAATGCCCGGCGCACTCGCCAACATGGCCGGCATGGGCGCCGGCGGCCGCATGCCGAGCCCCGAAGCGATGAAGCAGCTCGCCGCCAAAATGCCGAACCTGCCGCAAGGCGGCGGCGGCCTGCCCGGCTTGCCGGGCCTGCCCGGATCCGGAGGCAAGAAATGACATGTGTTATGCGCGCCGCCTCGCCTTCTCCCCTTGTGGGAGAAGGTGGATCGCCGCGGCACGCGGCGAGACGGATGAGGGGTGTTTTCTCAACGCTGCAAATGTTTGCGCCGACACCCCTCATCCGGCCGCTTCGCGGCCACCTTCTCCCACAAGGGGAGAAGGAGAATGACTGACGATCTCGCCCGCTATCGCGCCTCAATCGACAATCTCGACGCGGCGCTGATCCATCTCTTGGCCGAGCGCTTCAAGCTGACCAAGGCGGTGGGCGCCTACAAGGCGCTGCACGATCTGCCGCCGGCGGACGCCGAACGGGAGAAGCAGCAGGTGCAGCGCCTGCGCGCGCTCGCAGTCGAGGCCGATCTCGATCCCGATTTCGCGGAGAAGCTGATCGGTTTCATCATCCAGGAAGTGATCCGTCACCATCAGGCCGCTCGCGGCTGACTATTTGCAAGGAGAGTGAAGTGTCTTTGAAAATTCGTCTCGCCCGCGGCGGCGCCAAGAAGAAGCCGGTCTATTCCATCGTCATCGCCGACAGCCGCAGCCCGCGCGACGGCCGCTTCATCGAGAAGGTGGGCGCTTATAATCCGCTTCTGAAGGCCGACGATCCCAAGCGGGTGGTTCTGAAAACCGAAACCATCCAGGCCTGGATGCAGAAGGGCGCCGTGCCCACCGATCGCGTCGCGCGCTTCCTCGACCAGGCGGGGCTGATGAAGCGCGAAGCGCGCAACAATCCCGAGAAGGCCAAGCCCGGCAAGAAAATGGCCGAGCGCGCCGCCGAGAAGGCGAAGGCCGCCGGCGACGGCGCCGAGGCCTGAGCATGGCGGATGACGGCGATCTCGTCCTGGTGGGCGCGATCGCCGGCGCCTTTGGCGTCAAGGGCGAGGTGCGCGTGCGCAGCTTCACCGCCGCGCCGGAAAATCTCGTCTCCTATGGCGCGCTGCTCGACAAATCGGGCGCCCCCCTGATCACGCCGAAACGCTGGCGTTCCATCAAGGACGCCATCGCAGTGTCCGCACCCGAGATCGCCACCCGCGAACAGGCGGAGGCGCTGAAGGGCCAGGGCCTTTATGTGCGGCGGTCTCGCCTGCCGCCTGCCGCCGACGACGAGTTTTATCACGTCGATCTTATTGGCTGCCGCGTCGAGGCGCTCGACGGGACCGCCTTGGGCGAGGTGATCGCGGCCCCGAATTTCGGCGCCGGCGACCTTCTCGAAGTGCGCCCGCCCGCCGGGCCGAGTTGGTTTTTGCCGTTCACCAAGGCGCACACGCCCCTGGTCGACGTCGCCGCGCGCCGCATCGTCGCCGACCCGCCGGTTGCGGAGGAGCCATGAGCGCGCCGTTCGCCGTCTCCGCGCTGACGCTGTTTCCCGAGGCGTTCCCAGGCACGCTTGCGCTATCGGTGATCGGGCGCGCCTTGCGCGACGGCGTCTGGACGCTCCAAGCCGTGGATATCCGCGCCTTCGCGACCGACAAGCATCGCACGGTCGACGACGCGCCGTTCGGCGGCGGGCCGGGGCTGGTGATGCGGCCCGACATCGCCGCCGCCGCGATCGATTCGATTCCGCGCAACGACCGCCCGCTGATTTATCTTTCCCCGCGCGGGAAACCATTGACGCAAGCGCTGGCGCAGGAATGGGCGCGCGGGCCCGGGCTGATCGTGTTCTGCGGCCGCTTCGAGGGCCTCGACGAGCGCGTCATCGCAGCGCGCGGCATGCAGGAGGTCAGCGTCGGGGATGCGGTGCTCGCCGGCGGCGAGGCGGCGGCCTTGGTGCTGATCGAGGCTGCGGTGCGGCTCCTGCCCGGCGTGCTCGGCAATGCGGATTCGGCCGCGCAGGACAGTTTCTCCGACGGCCTTCTTGAACATCCACATTTCACCAAGCCGCGCGTGTGGGAAGGCCGCGCGGTTCCCGATGTGCTGCTGTCAGGCGATCACGGCGCCATCGCCGCCTGGCGGCGCGCCGAACGCGAGCGTCTCACGCGGGAACGCCGGCCCGATCTGGCCGCGCCGCCGCGCGAGACCTGACGCGCGTCGCAAAAGTGCCGGCGTTCGCACCGGCGCAATTCCGATCAAGCGGAAAAGCGCCTAAGCCGTCACAGCACATGCCACCGGGAGAAAACGCCATGCGCACCTTGATCATCGCCGCCGCCTTCGCGCTCGCCGCCTGCGCCACGACGCCGGCGCCGCGCATCGATCCCGCCGCAGTGCTGGCGACGCCGGCGCGGCTCGCTGCGGATCGTGACAGCGACGCGCGGCGCAAGGCGGCCGAGACGCTGGCGTTTTTCCAGGTCGCCCCGGGGCAGACGATTTTCGACATCGAAGCCGGCGGCGGCTATTGGACCGAACTCCTCGCGCATGCGACAGGGCCCGCCGGCTCGGTCGTGATGCAAAATCCCGCGGGCTTCATTCCTTTCGTGCAGGAGCAATTGGCGGCGCGCTTCGCCGACGGCCGCCTGCCCAATGTGCGCCAGAGCATTTCGCTGTTCGACGCGCTCGATGCGCCGGCGTCTTCGGTCGATCTCGTCACCTGGGTGCAGGGGCCGCACGAAGTGTTCTACCGGCCGCAAGGCGGCTCCCTGGGAGATCCCGCGACGGCCTACGCCGAAATCTACCGTATTCTGAAGCCTGGCGGCGCGTTCGTGGCGGTGGACCATTCCGCCGTTCCAGGCGCGCCCGAAAGCGCCGGCAACGACCTGCACAGGATCGATCCTGCGATCGTGATCCGCATGGCGGAAGCGGCCGGATTCCGGCTTGAGGCGCGCGGCGATTTTCTCGCCAACCCGCAAGACGACCGCAGCACGAACGTGTTCGATCCCGCGATCCGCGGCCGCACCGACCAGTTCGCGCTGCGCTTCCGAAAGCCGGGCTGAGGCCGCCCCTCACCTACCGGCACATTGACCGTGCGCGCGCGACGGCGAATCCTGGCGGCGATTTCCGGAGACGCCGCCATGGACACCGCGCCGCGCACGCCCCGCACGATCGACAAGGCCGCCCTGCGCGCCAAGTACGCCGCCGAGCGCGACAAGCGCCTGCGCGCCGACGGCAATGACCAATATCTGCGCATCGCGGGACAACTCTCGCACTATCTCGACGATCCCTACACGCCCGTGACGCCGCGGGCGCCGAAAACCGATCACGTCACGTTCGCGTTCATCGGCGGCGGCTTTGCGGGCCTGGTCACCGGCGCGCGGCTGAAGGAAGCCGGGATCGACGATGTGCGCATCATCGAGAAGGGCGGCGATTTCGGCGGCACGTGGTATTGGAACCGTTATCCGGGCGCGCAATGCGACACCGCCTCGATGATCTATATGCCGCTGTTGGAGGAAACCGGGCATCGGCCGAGCGAAAAATACGCGCACGCCCCGGAAATTCTCGCGCATTGCCAGCGCATCGGGCGCCAATACGGGCTTTACGACAACGCGTTGTTTCACACCGAAGTGAAGGATCTCGTTTGGGATGAGGCGCAGGCGCGCTGGCGCATCGCCACGACGCGCGGGGATGATTTCACCGCCAGCTTCGTCGGCATGGGCACAGGGCCGCTGCACGTGCCGAAACTGCCCGGCATTCCCGGCATCGAGACGTTCAAGGGCCATTCCTTCCACACCAGCCGCTGGGATTACGCCTATACCGGCGGCGATCCGCACGGGGCGCTGATGGAGAAACTCGCCGACAAGCGTGTCGGCGTCATCGGCACCGGCGCCACGGCGGTGCAATGCGTGCCGCACCTGTCGCGGGCCTGCGGTGCGTTGTTCGTGTTTCAGCGCACGCCCTCTTCCGTCGATGCGCGCAACAACGCGCCGATCGATCCGGACTGGTTCGCGCAGATCGCCACGCCCGGCTGGCAGCAGCGCTGGCTTGAGAATTTCACCATCAACCAGACCGGCGGCGGCTTCGCGGAGGAGGATCTCGTCCAGGATGGCTGGACCGATCTCGCCCGCCGCATCCGCGCGAAAATCCTTGAACTGCGGCGCGACCAGATGACGCCGCAAACCATGCTCGCGGCCGGGGAAGACGCCGATCACGAAAAGATGGAGGAAATCCGCGCGCGCGCCGAAGCCATCGTCAAGGATCGTGAAACGGCCGAGAAACTGAAGGCGTGGTATCGCCAATTGTGCAAACGGCCGTGCTTCCACGACGCCTATCTGCAAAGCTTCAACAATCCCAACACACACCTGGTCGACACCGACGGCAAAGGCGTGGAGCGCATCACCGCAACCGGCGTCGTCGTCGCCGGCAAAGACTATCCGCTCGATTGCATCATCTATGCGTCAGGCTTCGAAGTGGGGACCGACCACACGCGGCGCGCCGGCTTCGACATGGCCGGCCGCGACGGGCGCCGGCTGTCGCAGCATTGGGCGAACGGCATGCGCACGCTGCACGGCGTGCACGCGCATGGTTTTCCCAACGCGTTTTTCGTGCAGATCGCACAAGGCGCCAATCTGATCTCGAACGCGCCGCACAATCTGGTCGACGCCGCAAAAACCGTGGCCGTGACCGTCCGCGCCGCGCGCGATCGCGGCGCTGCGACCGTGGAGGTGACGCAGGAGGCCGAGGATGCCTGGATCGCGCTGTTGAAGACCGGCCCCGGCATGATGATCGCCAGCCCGGATTGCACGCCCGGCTATTACAACAACGAAGGCAAGATGCCGACCGAGGCGCAGCGCCTGTCGGTCGGCTACCCGGCCGGCGCGGCGGCGTATTTCCAATACATCGAGCGCTGGCGCCAGGCCGGGACGTTCGAGGGGCTGGCGTTTGGGTGAATTGGAGCGCGGGCGCCTCGCCCGCGTGCGACGGATAGAAAGGCGGGGACGAGGCGTCCCCGCTCCAACCCGTGCCCTCTCGACAGCCGGCCCCCTTTCGCCTATAGCCCGCCGCTTCCCGCGGCTCCCTCTGGGGCCGGCGGCCCTTTATGTTTTGTGTGCGCCCATGAACCTGCTCCAGACCCTCGAAGCCGAAGAAATCGCCCGCGTCCGCGGCGAGAAGGCCCTTCCCCCCTTCCAGCCGGGCGACACGCTGCGCGTGAACGTCAAGATCAAGGAAGGCGAGCGCGAGCGCGTCCAGGCTTATGAGGGCGTGTGCATCGCCCGCTCGGGAGCCGGGCTGAACGCCAATTTCACCGTGCGCAAGATCAGCTTCGGCGAGGGCGTCGAGCGGGTGTTCCCGCTGCATTCGCCGTCGGTGGACTCGATCGTGGTGGTCCGCACCGGCCGCGTCCGCCGCGCGAAGCTCTATTATCTGCGCGATCGCCGCGGCAAGAGCGCCCGCATCGCCGAACGGGCGCGGACCCGCACCGACGCCGAGGCTTAGGGCTTAGAGCTGGGCCCCAGCCCCCATCCCCCGGCTAGCGCCGGGGACTTCCCCCGCAGGCGGGGGAAGAAAGGCGGTTCGATTTATGGCTCTGTTTTCTTCCCCCGCGCGCGGGGGAAGTCCCCGGCTTTGCCGGGGGATGGGGGCTACGCTTGACGCACCCGCCCGCAGCGCGCACCTGCGCACCCGTGCTTGATCCCAACATCACCGCCGTGACGTTCGGCTGCCGCCTCAATGCGGCGGAGAGCGAAGCTGCGCGCGCGTATGCGCAGGCCGCGGGCGTGCGCGACGCGGTGATCGTCAACACCTGCGCCGTCACCGGCGAAGCCGTACGACAGGCGCGCCAGGCCATCCGCCGCGCGCGCCGCGACCGGCCGACGGCGCGCATCATCGTCACGGGCTGCGCCGCCCAGCTCGACCCCGCGCGCTTTCAGGCGATGCCGGAAGTCGATCTCGTGCTCGGCAATGCGGAGAAAACCCGCATCGACAGTTTCCGCGCGGCCCGCGGCGCTGAGGTCGGCGACATCATGGCGGTCCGCGCGGCCGCGCCGCTGGCGGCCGACGCCGCCCAGCCGCGCCAGCGCGCCATCGTGCCGGTGCAGAACGGCTGCGATCACCGCTGCACGTTCTGCATCATTCCGCACGCGCGCGGCCCCTCGCGCTCGTCGCCGGCCGAGGCGGTCGCCGCGCATATCCGCCTGCTGGCGGACGCCGGCGCGCCGGAAGTCGTGCTCACCGGCGTCGATCTGACCTCCTGGGGCGAGGACCTGCCGGGCCGGCCGCGGCTTGGCGACCTGGTGGCGCAGATCCTGAACGAAGCGCCCGCGCTGCCGCGGCTGCGGCTCTCTTCTCTCGATGCGCTGGAGATCGATCCGACGCTGTTCGATCTGATCGTGACCGAGCCGCGCATCGCGCCGCATCTGCATCTCTCCCTGCAGCATGGCGACGACATGATCCTCAAGCGCATGAAGCGGCGCCACAGCCGCGCCGAGGCGATCGATCTGTGCGTCAGGCTCAAGGCGGCGCGGCCAGAGATCGCGCTCGGCGCCGATCTGATCGCCGGCTTCCCCACCGAAACCGACGCGCAGCATGAACATTCCCTGTCGCTGATCGCGGCGTGCGATCTGGCGTTCGTGCACGTGTTCCCGTTCAGTCCGCGGCCCACGACGCCCGCCGCGCGGATGCCGCAATGCGCCCCCGACGTCATCAAGAGCCGCGCGGCGGCGCTGCGCGAGGCGGCGCGCGCGGCGCTGCACAAGCATCTCGACGCCTGGGTGGGGCGCAGCGCCGAGGCGCTGGTGGAAGGCGGCGGGTTCGCGCGGCTCGCCGATTTCACCGGCGCGCGGCTTGCGCCGGATGCGGCGCCCCGCGGCGCCAAGGCGCATCTCGCCTTCGCCGGCCATGACGGCGAGGCCCTGATCGGATCGTTCGCATGAACTGGAATATTTTCGGAAAGAAGAAAGACGCCGAGCCGGCGCCGGCGCAGAAGCAGGGCCTGTTCGACCGCCTTGCCGACGGCCTGAAGAAATCCTCCGCGCGCCTCGGCGAAGGCGTGGCCGGCGTGTTCGGCAAGAAGAAGCTGGACCAGGCCGCGCTCGACTCGCTGGAGGATTTGCTGATCCGCTCCGACATGGGCGCAGCCGCCGCCGCGCGCATCGTCGCGGGCGTCGCCGAAGGCCGCTTCGATCGCGACGTCGCCGACAGCGAAGCACGCGACGCGCTCGCCGCCGAGATCGCGAAAATCCTCAAGCCGCGCGAAGGCCGCATCGATTTCGCCGCCGGGCCGAAGCCGCGCATCGTGCTCGTGGCGGGCGTCAACGGTTCGGGCAAGACGACCACGATCGGCAAGCTCGCCGCGCTGCTGCAGGCCGAAGGCGCGAAGGTCGTCATCGGCGCCGCCGACACCTTTCGCGCCGCCGCGATCGAGCAATTGCAGGTCTGGGCGGAACGCTCCGGCGCGATTTTCGTGGCCTCCACACAAGGCGCGGACGCCGCCGGCGTCGCCTATGACGCGGTCGCGCGCGGCCAGGCGGAGAACGCCGACGTCGTGCTCATCGACACCGCCGGCCGGCTGCAGAACAAGGCCGAACTGATGGCGGAGCTGGCCAAGATCATCCGCGTTATGCGCAAGCTCGACGACGACGCGCCGCACGACACGCTGTTGGTGCTTGACGCAACGGTAGGCCAAAACGCGCTCAGCCAGATGGAGAGCTTCCGCTCCGCCGCCGATCTCACCGGCATCGTGCTCACCAAGCTCGACGGCACCGCCAAGGGCGGCGTTCTCGTTGCGATCGCAGAGCGCCACGCGGTGCCGATCTGCTTCATCGGCGTGGGCGAACGGGCGGAGGATTTGCAGCCCTTCGACGCGGCCGCCTTCGCGCGCGCGCTGGTCGGATCGCCCGCGGCGCCCTAAGTGCTGATCAGCCGCCATTCAGGTCGCGCAGTGGACACTCGCCTCATGACCGAGCAAAGCGCCAACGCCTCGAAGGACACCGCGCGCGGCGCGGGCCAGCTTCTGGTCGATCTCGGCCCGATCATCCTGTTCGTCGTGGTCTACAACGTGCTGAACCGCACGCTGTCTGAACCGGCGGAAGCGATCTATTACGCCACAGGCGCGTTCATCGCCGCCACGCTCGCCGCCATCGCGTGGGCCTGGGTCAAGACGCGGCGCGTGCCGCCGGTTCTGATCGTCACCGGCGTTCTCGTCACCGCGTTCGGCGGGCTGACCATTCTTCTACACGACGAGAATTTCATGAAGGCCAAGCCGACCTTCGTGAACCTGTTCTACGCCGGCGCGATTTTCGTCTCCTTGCTGCTGAAGCAAAACATCTGGAAGCTTCTGTTCGGCCACGCCTTCACACTGCCGGACCGCATCTGGACGACGCTCGCGGTGCGCTGGGGCGTGTTCTTCGTGTTCATGGCGGGCGTGAACGAATACATCCGCCTGACGCAAACCACCGACTTCTGGGTCAATTCCCGCATCATCGTGGTCTACCCGCTGATCCTTGGTTTCGCGGCGCTCAATCTGCCGCTGACGATGAAATGGGTCGGCAAGACCAACGCCGACGATCCCGACGCGCGCGCGCCGGCCGCGCCGGCGGCGACGGAGGCGTAAGCGGACTGAGGGAACAACGCCCAGCGCCCCCTCAGTCCGCTGCGCGGACAGCTCCCCCGTATACGGGGGAGCAAAGGCGGCTGTTTCTTCCCCCGCTTGCGGGGGAAGTGGCCGGCGAAGCCGGGCGCTGGGGGCGACGTCGCTCCTCGGCGCCTAGCCCGGATTCCCGAACGGCGCGGGCGCGCCCGCCTTCCACGCCGCGTAATGATCAAGCGCCCAGCGCACGGAGGGAAACGCCAGCTCGCTCCAGGGGATCTCGTCCCAGCGCACCAGCGCCACCGCCTCGCTTTCCGGCCCAGGCGCGATCTCGGGCCGGGCCAGACGAGCGTGGAACATCAGCTGCACCTGGCTGATGTGCGGCACGGAATAGCACGCCAGCAGCCCATCGATGGCGATGTCGGCGCAGGCCTCCTCCAGCGCTTCGCGCGCGGCGCCGGCCTCGACCGTCTCGCCCTCTTCGAGAAAGCCGGCCGGGAGCGTCCAGAATCCTTTCCTGGGCGCGATGGCGCGGCGGCAGATCAGAAAGCGGTCCTCGAAGGTCACCACCGAACCGACGACGATTTTCGGATTCACGTAGGCGACGAAGCCGCAATCCCGGCACACTTGGCGCGCACGATCCTCCCCCGGTGGGATTTTGGATTCGAATGGCGGCGAAGGCGGCGTCGCGCTCATGGATGCGCCAAGTATGGTCCGCCGCAAGAGTTCGTCCAGCCTGATCGACGCCGCCGCAGTTGCGCCGGCGCGCCCGCGGGATACAGTCGCCGCGCCTGCAGAAGGGCCGGGGCGCATGGGACAGAAATCCTCAGACGACGAGCCGTCGGTCGAGTTCGCGCTGTCGCGCTCGCCCACGCACATGCTGCACCGCGCGCAGCAATTGGCCGCCGATCATTTCGCCGCTGCGATGGGCGACACGACGCTGACGCTGCGCCAGTTCGCGGTGCTGGCGGCGGCGGCCGAGAAGCCTGGCCGCAGCCAGACCGATCTCGTCCGCGCCACCGGCGTCGACCGCTCGACGCTGGCCGACATGATCCTGCGCATGGAGAAACGCGGCTTCCTGGTGCGCGAGGAGCACGCCGCAGACGGCCGCGCCAACGCCATCTCCTTGACGGCGGCGGGGCGCGCCATGCTGGCGCTGGCCGCGCCGCACGCGCGCGACGCCGACGATGTGCTGTTGGGCGTGCTGCCGAAGGGCAAGCGCAAAACCTTCCAGGACCTCCTCGCCCGCCTCGCCAAGGCGGCCGAGCCAAAAAAGGAAGACAAGAAAAAGCGCCGCGCCGCGGAAAAAGCGGCGCTCAAGGCCCAGAAAGCCAAAGACGACAAGAAGAAAATCAAGCGGCGCTGACGCGCGCCCGCTTTCAGGTTTCGCCGCGCAGCGCCGGCAGGATGGTGTCGCGCAACGCCGCTTCGTCGAGCGGCCCGCGATGCAGCGCCAGGATGGCGCCATCGGCGCCGATCACGAACGTCTCGGGCACGCCGGCGACGCCGATCTCCAGCCCGTAGCGACCATCGCTATCCTGCGCGACCGCGGCGAACGGATCGCCCAGATCGCGCAGGAAGCGCTGCGTCGCCTCCGGCTCGTCCTTATAGGCGACGCCCAAAATCGGCGCGCCCGCAGCGGCGAGCTGTTGCAGCAGCGGATGCTCGACCCGGCACGGCGCGCACCAGGACGCAAACACGTTGATCACGTAGGGGCGGCCGGCGAACAGCGCCGGCGTGATCGGCTGATCGCCGGCGAGCGCCGGGAGCGCATAGGCCGGCAAGGGCTGGCCGACGAGGCCGTCGCTGATGGTGCGCCGTTCGCGCCCGCTGAGCAGCACGGTGGCGCCGAAGGCGACGATCAGCGCCAAAGCGATCAGCGGCGCGAAGGACCAGAGCCTGCGCATCAGCGCGCCTCGCCGTCGTCCAGCGCCTTGGCGCGGCGTGCCCAGCGGTGCAGGCGCAGCGCGCCGGACACCGCAAGCGCGACCAGCGCCGTCGCCGCCAGCGCATAGGCCGGCCAGACATAAAGCCAGTGCGGATCGTTCAGATCGGCGTTCATGCCGCCGCCCGCGCACGGCGCAACGCCGCCGCCTCCACCCGCCGCTGCAGGATATCGGCGCGCATATTGGCCAACAGCAACGCGACGAACGTCATCGCGAAGGCGGCCATGTTGATGAGAAGCGGCTGCAGCATCGAGGGGTCGATCGAGGGGCCGTCGGCGCGCAAGAGGCTCGCCGGCTGGTGCAGGGTCGACCACCAGTCGACCGAGAATTTGACGATCGGGATATTGATCAGCCCGGCGAGGCACAGGATGGCCGACAGGCGCGCGGCGCGCTCGCGCTCGGGGATCGCAGCCTGCAGCGCGAGATAGCCCAGATACGTCAAAAACAGCACCAGCATCGAGGTGAGCCGCGCGTCCCACTCCCACCACGTGCCCCATGTCGGCGCACCCCACAGCGAACCGGTAGCGAGGCACAGCCCGGCATAGACCGCCCCCACCGGCGCCGCGGCGCGCGCGGCGACGTCGGCCAGCGCGTGGCGCCACACCAGGCCGACGAAACTCGCCGCGCCCATGAACACGAAAATCCCCAGCGACAGCGACGCGGTCGGCACATGGATGAACATGATCCGCACCGTTTCGCCCTGCTGGTAATCGGCCGGCGCGAAGAACAGCCCCCACGGCGCGCCGATCGCGAACAGCGCCAGCGCTGCGACGGTCGCCAGCGGCAGCGCCCACGCGGAGAGCTGCATGAAGCGCGCGGGATTTGCGAAGGTCTGCAACATGGCGCGGAACCTAGCGCGGCGCGGCCGGCGCGCAACGCGGCTAATCCGCTTGCAGCCGCAGCGCCGCCGCGGCGCCCAGCGGCCCGAGCGCGCAGGCCCCCAGCGCGCAGGCGCACAACAGCAGAAACGGCGGTCCCAGCGCGCCGGCCTGCGTCGCCCCGGCGCCGAAGATCACGATCGGCGCGAAAAACGGCAGCACCAGCAGCGCGATCAGCACGCCGCCGCGACGCACGCCCGCCGCCACCGCCGCGCCGACGAGGCCGGCCCCGATCTAGGCCGCCATCCCCACGCCCAGCTGCAGCGCCACCAGCGGCGCGAGCGTCGCCGGCGTCTGCAGCGCAATCGCCGCCAGCGCGCCGATCAAGGCCAGCGGCAGCCCAACCGCCAGCCACAGCGCCGCCGCCTTGGCCGCCACGACGAGGCTCAAAGACGTCGGCGCCAGCAGCAGATGATCGAGGCCGCCATCCTCCAGATCGGCCTGGAACAGGCGCTCCAACATCATCAGCGCGGCGAGCGCGGCGGCGATCCACAGAAGCGGCGCGCCGACCTCGCGCAACAGGGCGCGGTCGGTCCCCAAGGTCAGCGGCAGGAGCGTCGCTGCCCCGAGAAAAAAGCCAAGCGGGGCCGCAGCGCCGCCGCCCGCACCCCAGGCCAGCGCCAGCTCGCGCCGAAACACCGCGGCAAGCGCGCTCACAGCGCGAGGTTCCGCGCGCCGGGCAGACCGAGGCGCTCATGCACCGCCGCGATGGCGACGCCGCCCTCGGCGCAATGGGCCGCGATCAGATCGCGCACCAGCGCCTTGCCGGCGGCGTCGAGCGCGGCGGCGGGCTCGTCGAGCAGCCAGATCGGGCGCTGCGCGGTGATGAGCCGTGTGAGCGCCAGCCGCCGCGCCTGGCCCTGGCTCAACACCCGCGCCGGCAGGTCGGCGAACGCCGCCAGCCCTACCCGGCTCAACGCATCGGCGACGGCGGCGCGGTCTCCGCCGTAAAGGTCGGCCCAGAAGCGCGCGTGCGCGGCGACGCTGAGGCTCGGCTTTAGGCCGTCGCGGTGGCCGAGATAGTGCAGACGCTCGGCCCGATCGGCGGGCGCCACCGCGCCCTCGGCGGGGCGCAGAAATCCCGCAAGGGCGCGCAGAAGGCTGGTTTTTCCCGCGCCATTCGCGCCGGTGATCTCGATGACGTCCCCCGGGGCTGCGGAAAAGCGCAGACCTGCGGCCAGCGCGCGCTCGCCGCGCACGAGCGCGAGATTTTCGACGGACAGGAGCGGCGTCATCCGGATACGGTGCTAGACGCGCCCGGCGGGTTTGTGAACGCCGCGAAATCGCCGCAAGGGATTGGCTGGCTCGGCGGCGGAGAAGGCGCGCATGCGGAACGCACTACTGGCCCTGGCGACCCTGGCGGCGGCGTGCGCGCCAGCCTCCAATCCACGGGAGATCGCCGCCGAGAGCGCGCCGGCGGCGGACGCGATGATGGCGATGGCGGACCGCGCCGAGGGCGGCGGCGAAGCGGCCGGCGCCGCGTCGACGCCGCAGCAGACGCTCTATCTGGCCTATGCCTACGGCATGACCTTGGAAACGCCCGCCGACCGCCTCATTGGCGTCATGGAGGGCCATGCCGCGGCCTGCCGCGAGGCGGGACCGCGTGTGTGCCAGCTCATCAGCCTCAATCGCGAGGGCGATGCGGAGACGTATCTGAGCGGCGACCTGTCGCTGCGCGCCGAGCCGCAATGGCTCGCCCGCTTCATGGCCCGCATCGAAGCGGACGCCGACGCGGCGAACGGTCGGGTGCGGGCGAAATCGACGACCACGGAAGACCTGACGCGCGCGATCGTCGACACCGAAGCGCGGCTGCGCGCGATGACCACACTGCGCGACCGCCTGCAAACCATCCTGGCCACACGACCGGGACGCGTCGCCGATCTGCTCGAGGTGGAGCGCGTACTCGCCCGGGTGCAGGGGGAAATCGATTCCACGCAGTCCAACCTCGCGGTGATGCGCGCGCGGGTGGACATGTCGGAGCTCGCGGTGCGCTACCAGTCCGCCCCGCGCCCCGTGACGGCTTCGACCTTGGAGCCGCTGCGCTACGCGCTGGCGAGTTTCTTGGGCAATCTGGTGCAAGGCCTGGCCGCCATCATCACGCTGGTTGCGCTCGCGCTGCCTTGGGCGGTGGTGCTCGGGCTCCTGGCATGGGCGGGGCGCGCGGCCTGGCGGCGCTGGAAAGCGCGGCGGGCGGCCTAGCCCGATTGCACCGACCCCGGAAGCGTGCTACTGTAGGACTTTCAGGGGCGCGCCATGCGATCCACCACCGCGCGAGACGCCAACCAGAATTTCTCCAAGCTCCTCGCCGAGGTCGAGCGGGGGGAGACCGTGCTGATCACCAAGAACGGGCGCACCGTGGCCGAACTGCGCCCCCGCGCCGACGATCCGCGCGAGGACCCCGTATGGCGGGCGGCCTATGAGGAGATGTTGCGCCTGATGCGGGAATGGCCCGATCGCGGCTACGAGGTGGGCCCGATTACAAAGGAAGATAAATACGGCGACAAAGCGTGATCCGCGCGAGCCTGGACAGCAATATTCTGATTTACGCGGCGCTGGAGCCGCAAACGGCCAAGGGCAAAGCCGCAGCCGACCTGATTGCGCGCGTCGCGCCGCGCGGCGTCATCGCCAATCAGGCGCTCCTGGAGTTCGTCGCTGTCGTCCAGCGACGCGCGCCCTCATTGGTCGGTCAGGCCATTAGACAAGTCGATCTGTGGTCGAAAGCCTTCGAGACGGCGGCCACCAACGACCGTGTCGTCGCCGAGGGTCTCGAGATGATGAGCCAACATCACTTCCAAGTCTGGGACGCGATAATCTGGGCCGCCGCGCGGCAAGCCGGCGCCAGCGTGTTCTTCACCGAAGACCTGCAGGACGGTTTCGCCAAGGATGGGATGCGGGCGTGCAATCCGTTCGTGCGCGACGCCGCGGCGCTGCAAGCCATCGTGGGGGCCTGAACCGGCAGCTGCAACGCAATTGCCATCGGCGGCGTAGACGCATACATCTGTATCGCCGCGCGCCGGTTCGATTCCGGATGGGGCGCTCCCCGCCGCGCCTGCGATGTCTTTGACCCAAAGATAGCAGGGGCCCAATCATGCCTTCTCTCGATTCGTTCAACTGCCGCTCAACCATTTCGGCGGGCGGCAAGAGCTACGCCTATTTCGATCTCGCCAAGGCGCAGGCCAACGGCCTGGGCGACGTCTCGCGCCTGCCCAATTCGCTGAAGGTGCTGTTGGAGAATTTGCTGCGCACCGAGGACGGCGTCGCGGTGAAGAAGGCCGATATCGCTGCGATGGCGGCGTGGCTGACCAACAAGGGGGCGGTGGAGGTCGAGATCGCGTTCACGCCGGCGCGCGTGCTGATGCAGGACTTCACCGGCGTGCCGGCGGTGGTCGATCTCGCCGCGATGCGCGACGCGGCGCGCGCGCTCGGCGCCGATCCGCAGAAGGTCAACCCGCTGGTGCCCGTCGATCTCGTCATCGACCATTCGGTGATGGTCGATCATTTCGGCGATGCGAAAGCGTTCGAGAAGAACGTCGCGCTCGAATATGAGCGCAATCTCGAGCGCTACCAGTTTTTGCGCTGGGGCCAGAAGGCGTTTCGCAATTTCCGCGTCGTGCCGCCGGGCACAGGCATCTGCCATCAGGTGAACCTGGAATATCTCGGCCAAACCGTGTGGGTGAACGACGAGGGCGTCGCCTATTGCGACACCGTGGTGGGCACCGACAGCCACACCACGATGATCAACGGCATCGGCGTGCTCGGCTGGGGCGTGGGCGGCATCGAGGCGGAAGCCGCGATGCTGGGCCAGCCGGTGTCGATGCTGATCCCGGAAGTGATCGGCTTCGAGCTCACCGGAAAACTGCCGGAGGGGTCGACCGCGACCGATCTCGTGCTCACCGTAACGCAAATGCTGCGCAAGCGCGGAGTCGTCGGCAAGTTCGTCGAATTCTTCGGCGAAGGCCTCGCCACGATGAGCGTCGAGGATCGCGCCACCATCGCCAACATGGCGCCGGAATATGGCGCGACGTGCGGCTTCTTCCCGGTCGATGACGCGACGATCCGCTATCTCAGCGCCACCGGCCGAGACCCGGCGCGCGTGGCGCTCGTGGAGGCCTATTGCAAGGCGCAAGGGCTGTGGCGCAGCGACACGGCGCCGATCTTCACCGACACGCTGCAGCTCGACATGAGCACGGTGCGCCCGTCGCTCGCCGGACCCAAGCGGCCGCAGGATCGCGTCGAATTGCCCGGCGTCGCTGCTGGCTTCGCCTCCGTGTTGGACAAGGAATTCCGCAAAGGCGGCGAAGCCGGCAAACGCGCGCCTGTCGCCGGCGCGGGTTTCGATGTCGGCCATGGCGATGTGGTGATTGCGGCGATCACCTCGTGCACGAATACGTCGAATCCCTCGGTGCTGATCGCGGCCGGCCTTGTTGCACGCAATGCGCGCGCCAAGGGCCTGACGGTCAAGCCGTGGGTGAAGACCTCGCTCGCGCCCGGCAGCCAGGTGGTCACGGATTATCTCGCCAAGGCCGGCCTCAATGACGATCTCGACGCGCTCGGCTTCAATGTCGTGGGCTATGGCTGCACGACCTGCATCGGCAATTCGGGGCCGCTGCCGCCTGCAATCTCCAAGGCCGTCGCCGACCATGATCTCGTCGTCGCCTCGGTGCTTTCAGGAAATCGAAACTTCGAGGGCCGCGTCAATCAGGATGTGCGCGCCAATTATCTCGCCTCGCCGCCGCTCGTGGTGGCCTATGCGCTCGCCGGCACGATCACGCGCGACCTGACCGCCGAACCCTTGGGAACAGGATCTGACGGCGCGCCGGTGTATTTGAAGGACATCTGGCCGTCGAACGCCGACATCGAGGCCGTGGTGCGCGCCGCGGTGACGCCCGACATGTTCGCCGCGCGCTACGCTGACGTGTTCAAAGGGGATGCGAACTGGCAGGCCATCCAGGTCACTGGCGGGCAGACCTATGATTGGCCGATCAGCTCGACCTATGTGAAGAACCCGCCCTATTTCGAGGGCATGACGATGCAGCCCAAGCCGGTGACCAACGTCGTCAATGCGCGGGTGCTGGCGCTGTTCGGCGATTCCATCACCACCGATCACATCAGCCCCGCAGGCTCGATCAAAGCGTCGTCGCCGGCGGGCGTCTACCTCAACGAGCATCAAGTCGCCCAAGCGGATTTCAATTCCTACGGCGCGCGGCGCGGCAACCACGAAGTGATGATGCGCGGCACCTTCGCCAATATCCGCATCAAGAACGCCGTGGTGCGCGACGCGAGCGGCAATGCGGTGGAAGGCGGCTACGCCATCCATCAGCCGTCGGGCGAGCGCATGGCGATTTATGACGCCGCGATGCGCTATAAGCGCGAGGGCGTGCCGCTCGTCGTGTTTGCAGGCAAGGAATACGGCACCGGCTCTTCGCGCGACTGGGCGGCGAAAGGCACCAATCTGCTCGGCGTGCGCGCGGTGATCGCGGAAAGCTTCGAGCGCATCCACCGCTCGAACCTGATCGGCATGGGCGTGCTGCCGCTGCAGTTCCAGAACGGCGAAACCTGGGCGGCGCTCGGGCTCGACGGGTCGGAAACCGTATCGATCGACGGCGTGACGTCGGTGGCGCCGCGTCAGACCATGAGCGTGGAGATCGTCAAACGCGACGGCGCGCGCCTGACGATATCGGCGCTGTGCCGTATCGATACCGAGAACGAAGTCGAGTATTTCAACAATGGCGGCATTCTGCAGTTCGTGCTGCGAGGCATCGCCAAGGCGGCATAGCATTTTGGGGCGTGGGCGCCTCGCCCACGTTCTTTCCCACCGTCGTAAGCATGGGCGAAGCCCCCGCGCAGTGTCAGCCTTCCTGCGCAGGGGCTTCCGCATCCGGATCGGCGATGCGGTCGAAGGTCTGGAACTGGCAGCGGCGGCCGTCGATCACGGCGGCGCTGAAGCGGTCCAGCGTGTCGCTGCCGCCCCCAGGGCGCAGGCCGATATGGAACGCCCAGCGCAAATCGCTGCGGCACCCGGCGTTCAGCTCTGCGCGATACCAGCGGTTGCGGGCGCCTTCGATCAACAGCGAGCCGTCTTCGCCAACGCGGTAGCCGCGCACGGCGGTGGATGAAAACGGCAGGCGCGCGTTCGCCTCTTCGATCGCATAGGCGGGACTGACGGCGGCGACGTGCGTACGCTCCTCCTCCGCCGCGGCGGTTCCCGCCAAGGCCAAGGCCGCCGCGGCGACGAACAAGGACTTCATGGTCCGCACTCCTTATGCAACCGCCCCCGCCAGCCTCGGCGGGGAGCGGCTCAACGACCTCGCATTGGGAATTTAGCACACGCACGCCGCAGCGACGCATCAAGAGCGTGTGACGAGCGTCGCGCGCGCGCCCTGGCGGCGGCGCGCGGCGCGGCTTATCTTCAGCCCATGCCGCGC
Organism: Hyphomonadaceae bacterium; assembly: GCA_033764725.1. Classification (GTDB taxonomy): domain Bacteria; phylum Pseudomonadota; class Alphaproteobacteria; order Caulobacterales; family Aquidulcibacteraceae; genus RI-43. The sequence continues at coordinate 4,701 of JANRIR010000069.1, read as the reverse complement.
TCCTCTCCTCCCACAGGCGTCGCCGAAGCGTCCGCCGCATTCGCGTTTGACAAGACCGCCGCGATCTGGACGCCGCACCGCCCGCAGCGCGCCTGGGAGAAGCTCGAAGGCGGCAAGCGCTTCAAGCTGGTGAGCGACTACACGCCCGCCGGCGACCAGCCGGCCGCGATCGCCGAACTCGTCGAGGGCGTGGACAAGGGCGAGCAGGACCAGGTGCTGTTGGGCGTCACCGGCTCGGGCAAGACCTTCACCATGGCGCAGGTGATCGAGCGCGTGCAGCGGCCGGCGCTGATCCTTGCGCCGAACAAGACGCTTGCCGCGCAGCTTTATGGCGAATTCAAAAGCTTCTTTCCGGAGAACGCGGTCGAGTATTTCGTTTCGTATTACGACTATTATCAGCCGGAAGCGTATGTCCCGCGGACCGACACCTACATCGAAAAAGAATCCAACATCAACGAACAGATCGACCGCATGCGCCACGCCGCGACGCGCGCGATCCTGGAGCGCGACGACGTGATCATCGTCGCGTCGGTGAGCTGCATCTACGGCATCGGCTCGGTCGAGACCTACACGTCCATGACGTTCACGGTGAAGCAGGGCGAAAGCTTCGGCCAGCAGGAGTTCATCCGCCATCTCGTGGCGCTGCAATACAAGCGCAACGAGCAGGGCTTCGCGCGCGGGCTGTTCCGCGTGCGCGGCGATGTGGTCGAGGTGTTCCCCGCCCACTTGGAGGACCGCGCCTGGCGCGTGTCCTTCTTCGGCGACGACGTGGATTCGATCGAGGAGTTCGATCCGTTGACCGGCAAGCGCGTCGCGCGCATGGAGGCGGTGAAATTCTACGCCAATTCGCACTATGTGACGCCGCGCCCGACGCTGAACCAGGCCGTTGATCAGATCCGCGAGGAGCTGAAGCGCCGTCTCGACGTGTTTCGCCAGGAAGGCAAGCTTCTGGAAGCGCAACGCCTCGAACAGCGCACCAATTTCGACATGGAGATGATGCTGGCGACGGGCTCGTGTGCGGGCATCGAGAATTATTCGCGCTATCTCACCGGGCGCAAACCCGGCGAGCCGCCGCCGACACTGTTCGAATACATCCCCGACAACGCGCTCTTGTTCACCGATGAAAGCCACGTCACCATTCCGCAGATCGGCGGCATGTATCGTGGCGACTTCAACCGCAAAAAGACGCTGTCGGATTACGGCTTCCGCCTGCCCTCCTGCATGGACAACCGCCCGCTCAAATTCGAGGAATGGGATGCGATGCGGCCGCAGAGCGTGCATGTCTCGGCCACGCCCGGCCCATGGGAATTGGACCGCACAGGCGGCGTGTTCGTCGAGCAGGTGATCCGCCCGACTGGGCTGATCGATCCGCCGGTGGAGGTGCGGCCCGTCTCAGACAAGGGGTTCAGCCAGGTCGACGACGTCATCGCCGAGGTGAAAGCCAAGGCCAAGCAGGACCAGCGCACGCTCGTCACCGTGCTGACCAAGCGCATGGCCGAAGACCTCACAGAATACATGCACGAGCAAGGCGTACGCGTGCGGTACATGCACTCCGACATCGACACCGTCGAGCGCATCGAGATCATCCGCGATCTGCGGCTCGGCGTGTTCGACGTGCTCGTCGGCATCAATCTGCTGCGCGAGGGGCTCGACATTCCCGAATGCGGGCTCGTCGCGATTCTCGACGCCGACAAGGAAGGTTTCCTGCGCAGCGAAACATCCCTGGTGCAGACGATCGGGCGCGCGGCGCGCAATGTGGACGGCAAGGTGATCCTCTACGCCGACCGGATCACCGGCTCGATGGAGCGCGCGATGGCGGAGACCAACCGCCGGCGCGAGAAGCAGGCCGCCTACAACGCCGCCCACGGCATCACGCCGCAAAGCATCAAGCGCGACATCCAGGACATCCTCGGTTCGGTATACGAAAAGGACAGCCTCACCATCGATCCGCGCGATCCGATGGGCTTCAAGCGCGGCGCAGGCGGCGGCAAGGGCCGCGGCGTGCGCGAGGATTCGGCGCCCTTCATCGGCCACAACCTCAAGAGCTACATCGCCGATCTCGAGCGCCAGATGCGCGAAGCCGCGGCCGACCTCGAATTCGAAACCGCCGCGCGCCTGCGCGACGAAATCAAGAAGCTGCAGGAAACCGAATTGTTCGTCGCCGACGATCCGCTGGCGCGGCAAAGCGCGGTGAATGACGGCGTCGCGGCGGCCGTCGAACCGCGCAAAGCGCTGGCGCCGCAGAAGAAGCCGTTCCGCGGGCGGCGGCGGAAGGGGCCTTAGGTCAAGGCCGCCAAGACCAACCCAGCCGCAAAGCCCTCCAGCGCCGCATCCGCTGCGATCACACGCACGCCGCCCGCATCGTGCACGTGCGTGGTTTTCGTCTCCGCGTCGATCACCCAATAGGGCGAGACGCCATGCTGCGCGTACAATGCCGCTTTCCGCCCGAGATCGAACGCGAGCGAGGAATCCGCGATTTCGATCAGCGGCTTCACGTCAGGGCCGCGCACGTCCTCCGGCAGGATATGATCCGGATAGATCATGATGTCGGGTTCAACGAAGGTGTCGTCAGTCAAATAAAGTGTGGATTCCACCGCCACGATCAGACTGTCAGGCACTTTGCGGTTCAGCCAGCGCACCAGCCGGTTCTTGAGCCACTCGTGCTTGTTGTGCTTCGGCGACATCAGCGCGAGCTCCCCCTCGATCAGCTCGACGCGCTCGTCCGGCGCCAGCACGCCGCTCTCGACCATCTTGAAGACGTCTACGGTGGTGAATTTCCGGGCCATGCGGGCGGGGAAGATCGGCGCGTTCATGTGGCGCTTTTAACACGAGCGCGCGAAGGCCGCCACGCGCGCGCCGTGATCTGTTGGTCGCCGGGGCGACAGCGCCGCCCCCTCACCCTGCCCTCTCCCCCTTTGGGGGGAGAGGGTTCACGGAGCTCCCTCTCCCTCCGTGAGGAGGGAGAGGGTCGGGGTGAGGGTGGGGCGGAACGGGGTCAGGACGATACACGCCCGAAAGTTTCACATACTCACAAACGCTTTCGCCACCCCCTCACCATGCGCTCTCCTGCGATCGAGGCCTTTGCGAAACGTCAAGTGCTCGGCCCCGACGAAAGTCGGGGCCCAGAAAAACCCCTGCACCCAGGACAAACCTGGGCCCCGACTTTCGTCAGGGCCGAGCGTTTAAGGCTTGGCGAAGCAACCACACTGTCCGCCAATCGATTGGCAAAGGTAGCGCGATCGGGGACAGGGTTCAGCGCCTCACCGCCCCTTCCAGTTCGGCTTGCGCTTTTCGGCGAACGCGGCTGCGCCTTCGCGGGCGTCTTCGGAGGTGAACACCGGGCCGACCAGCTGTTGCTGCTTGTCCCACATGTCCGCTTCGCTCCAGGAACTGGATTCCACGATCACCTGCTTGGAGCGCTGCACCGCAACCGGCCCGTTGGCGGCGATCGCGGCGGCGAGCGCCAGCGCGCCTTCAAGCGCCGGCCCGCTCGTCACGCGATTGACGAGGCCCACTTCCAGCGCGCGCTGCGCGGTGATGAAATCGCCGGTCAAGGCGAGCTCCATCGCCACGCGCGCGGGAATTTGTTTCGGCAGGCGCAACAATCCGCCGGCTGCGGCGGCGAGCCCGCGCTTGACCTCTGGGATGCCGAAGCGCGCATTCTCGTTGGCGACGATGAGATCGCACGCGATCGCAAGCTCGAGCCCGCCCGCCAGCGCGTAGCCGTCCACCGCCGCGATCAGCGGCTTTTGCGGCGGCTTTTGCGTCAGCCCGGCGAAGCCGCGGCCCGGCACGGTGGGCGTCTGGCCCTGAAGGAACGCTTTGAGATCCATGCCCGAGCAGAACGTGCCGCCCGCGCCGGTCAGCACGCCGACGCGCAGACCGGGATCACCGTCGAGACGATCCATCGCGGCCGCCACGCCCTCCGCGAGCGCGCGATTGGCGGCGTTTTTCGCTTCCGGGCGGTTCAGCGTCACGATCAGCACGCCATCGCGCACGTCTGTCAGCACTTCATCGGTCATCGGGGCCTTCCTCCTGTCAGCGCGTTGGTCACCGTGCCCCGGGCGGCGCGAATGCTCAAGGCGCCGCAGCGAGAGTGCGAACCGAGCCGTGCTTGACGCAGTGCGGCCTTGCCCCAACAGTACGCGGAAAACGGGGGGGGCGCGCATGCAGATCAAGGACCTTTCGGCCATCCTGGCGACTTGGGTCGGCATCGGCGGCGCGCTGACCGGGGGCTTTTTCACGTTCCGCGAATATCAGCGCGAGAACGCGAAATCCGCCGACGAGCGCGTGCTGCAGACTTTCTCGATGTACCAGGACTTTCGCGCCGACCTCTTGCCCACGGCGGCGCTGATCCAGGAGGGGCGCGCGGCGATCGGCGATCTCGATTTCTGGATCAATCATTTCGACATGGTCGAAGCGTGCGTCGGCGCGGACCTGTGCGATGCTTCTCTGGTCAATCAATTGTTCGCCCCCTACGCAATTGAATCGCTGACGCCGGCCGTGCAATGCCGCATCGCCGACGTGCGCCGCATGGAGGCGGAATACGGCCTCGCGAAGCCGCAAGGCCATGGCCTGTTGGCGATTGCGGGGCGCGCCGAGCCTGTTTGCGCTGCGCCCCCGCCGCCGCCCGCGCCTGCGCCAACCGCCCAGGCCCCCGCGCCGACGCCGACTGCCCAGCGCCGGGCGCCGGCACCGACG
>JANRIR010000021.1:0-194327 GCA_033764725.1 Hyphomonadaceae bacterium | reverse complement strand
ATCGACGCCGTTCGCGCCGCCGCCGGCGTCGAGAGCGCCGACGACACAATGATCAAGCGCTTCCTGTTCACGTTGGGCTACCCCGCCGAACAGCGGAAAATCCATGGCGATCCGCCGGAATTTTTCTGGATGGTCCCGGCGCCCGGCTCATGACGCCATGGCAGCCAATCAGGAAATCTTCGACCGCCTCGTTCGCCGCGATATTCGCCTGCGGCGTCTCACGCGCGACGAGCTTATGCAGCTTCTCGCCTATCTCGAAAGGCAAACCGATTCCGTTGACCGGCTGATCCTCGCCGCGCGCAATGTCGAGCGCCGGGCAAACCTAGAAGCCCTGCTAGACGACATCCGCGCCGCGCGCGCCGACGTGTGGCGCGAAATCGGAACCCGGCTTGACGACTGGGGCCAAGGCATCGTCATCGCTGAAGCCGAGAACGCCAGCGCCATCATGTTGGCGATCTTCGGCGTCGGCGTATCCGCGCTCGCCGCTAGCGTCACGACAGACATCACACGGCGCCGGGCGATCAACGGCCGCACGCTCGGGGAGTGGCTGGAAGCATCGCAGGCCGATGAACTAGGCCGCGTCGCCGCCGCGCTGCGCATCGCCGCCGCCGCTGGCGCCAACCGTGCGCAGTTGGTCAGAGAAGCCCGCAGAGCCCTAGGCGTGACCGACCGCAACCTCGCCGCCATCGTCGAGAGCTTGGCGACGCACGCGGCGTCCAGCGCCCGAGAAGAGGCCTTGACTGGCGCCGGCGCAAATGTCGCCCCACGTCTCACGCATTGGCGTTGGGTATCGATCCTAGACGGCCGCACGTCCGACGTATGCCGCGCGCGCTCGGGCAAGCTCTACGCGGTGCAGTCCCCGCATCCGACGCCGCCAGCGCACCCGCGTTGCCGCTCGTCTCTGGCGCCTGTCTTTGAGGGCCAAGGTCGCGTGCGCGAGGAGACTTATGCGCAATGGCTCACCCGCCAGCCTGAAGACGTGCAGGATGAAATCCTTGGCCCCGAGCGCGGGCGCCTGTTCCGCTCCGGGCGCTTCACGCTGACCGACTTCATAGAGGAACCGTCAGGGCGTCGTCGGCGTCTCGACGAACTTTGACGCCGAGTTAACGCCACTCTGCTATCCCCGCCCAAAAACGGGGTGACGCATGGCAAAGAAACAACCGCTCACGCATCAAGAAATTCAGGAAGTCGCCGCCGTCGCGCTGAAGCTCTTGGAACGATACAGCGACCGCGACCTAGACGATGTCATCGGGACGCTTGAGCCCTTCATGATTGAGATGAACCGGGACGAACATGTCACGCGGTCAACGCATGACGATGAAGACGGCTGGGCCACCGAACGCCTTAGCGTGTCCGGCAAGACGGGCCAAATACTGAACGTCGAACGCGAGTTCAGTCGCCTTGAGTTTGATAAGAACGACAAGCCCCACGTCGTGAACAGATGGACGAATTGGACGCCATGTCGCGCCGGCCGCGCGAAGGCGGTTGCCTATTGGTCAGACGAGTTACGTGAGTTCATGAGGCTGGCGCCGGTGCGACGCTCACGTACAGCGACGAAAGGGCGTTGAGACATGCCGGCGATTCAAACCCAATGCGACTACGCGCTCGCGCACGAAACGCATCACCGTTGCCTGAAGTCTGAAGTCGCACGCGCGGCCGGCGGGTCCGCGCCTGCATGCGGCAACTGCGATAGAGGGCGTCCGCGCAAGATCACTGAGGCGCAGATGGCGCGGTACAAGCAAGACATCGCGGACGGCTGGCGGAACCCGGATGGCTCCTACTGTGACCGGGAAGTGTATGGGCAGGCCGTCGCGAAGGGCATGACGCCCAAGCAAATCCTCGCCGCGCAACGCGCACGGTAGTCCGGGAAGCTCGGGCCTAGAAAAAGTAAAGCCCGGCTCGCGCCGGGCTCTACAACGGCCCTCAAATCCGAAGACCCGATAGGCTATGCCTGACACCTATGTACCGACCATCGGTGAAAGATTCAAGAAGGAACTTGGGGTGCGCTCGGTAAGGTTAGTAAAGCAGTAGTATTTCGTCCCCCGAGTGTTTCGATCTGCCCAAGTCATTCCGCAGTCGATCAGCTTTCTATCTTCCCAAAGCTGAGTAAACGGCAAGTGATCCCGGTCATAACCTGCGACGCCGAGCGGGTGGAGCACCAGATCGGCGAACTGCATGATCGGCGATGACTTCTGTTTGATCCTGAACTCATAGAGCGTGTCGCTGAATGCGTTGGCCGCTGGGGCCTGATAGGCCGATGACCTGTCCCGGTCGAAGGGCATCCCCTCGGTGCGCAGTTCGTCGTAGTAGCGCTTGAGCGCGGCATTCTCTGACTTGCCGCAATGCTCGTACAAGACGCGGAGCTTTCGGCCGCGCTCCGAAGCAAACCGTACAGACCGCTCCACGACGATGGCGAAGGCCGACTTGCACAATTTCCAGCGGCGTCCTTGGTACATGTCGCGGAACCGCGCGTTGTATCCCGGACGATCAATGACGCACGCTATGCCTGTCACCGGGCTGGCGCGGATCATCTGGCGGATGTCGTCGTAAAACTCTGCCCGGCGGGCGTCGGTGACTTCCGCGAGCCATGAGAACCGCGACCGCCTCATGCGAATTTCGACCGAGTGCAGGGGATGCTCGATACGCCACTTTTCGCAGAGCGCTCTATGGGCGTCCCGAGCGACCTGTTCATCCTCGTCATTGATGAGAACCCCGCCCATGGCGAAGAAGTCGCGGGCGCGCGTCGTCGTCGGCATACCCTTGTCAGGGTCGCGACTGCCGGACTCGTCCAAGTACAGGTTCATCACGTTGGGCATAGCCGCCCAAGGTCGCACGCACGGCTTGAAATCCCGTGAACGCCGTGACGCCGACGCCACAACTTGGTTTATTCGATCGAACTGCTCACAGTTAAATTTTTGTTTACCTTGTGTTCTTGCCGCTATTGCGCGCGCGAGAATCGTTCGACCATTTCCCTTGGGTAATGGTGCCCGCGTCTCCCCTAGGGATAAGTCAATGCTCTCGGACGGTCTTTATCGCGCTCGCTTCGCTACGCCGATCGGCGAAGGCTCAGGCGTGGTCCATTTCTTCGGCGGCGGACAAATTGTCGGTGGCGACAGCGGGTTCAGCTATGTCGGCCGGATGAAACAGGTCGGGCCCGACATTTCCGCCTCAATACGTGTCGATCAGCATGATCCCGGCTTCGCGTCGGTTTTCGGACCGGTGACGTCGTTCACAATCAACCTGACCGGTCGTGAGGATCGTGGAACCGCGACGCTAACCGGCGTGTCACCGCATGCGCCCGGCGTGGCGTTTTCGGTCTTCCTCACGCCGCTGGCTGTGCCGCTGTCCGCCGCCGCCTGATCACCTTGTCGTCGGCTGACCCGCGCTCCTATCGGCCGACGACTTCCGTTACGCCGACGCCACACCGCGCCGGCAATCGAAAGGACCCCGAGGGACCCCAGTTCTGCTAGCGTTCCGCGAAATCCGCAGAAAAATTCAATATTTTCAATTGATTAAATGGCGCACCCGACAGGATTCGAACCTGTGACCTCTGCCTTCGGAGGGCAGCGCTCTATCCAGCTGAGCTACGGGTGCTTGAGGGCGCGGGGCCCTGCTAGGAGGGGGCGGAAGCTAGCGGAAGCCTCTCCCAGAGGCAATAAAGCCGTCCATGGCTCGACATCTTCTGCCGGCTTTCGTTCTCGCCGCGGCGCTGGGCTGCGCGCCTGCGCCGCCGGAGGGCCAGGGGCCGCCGCTCTGGTCGATCAGCGACGCGGATTCGACCGTCTGGCTGTTCGGGTCGGTGCATGTGCTGCGTCCCAATCTCGTCTGGCGCAGTGCGCGCCTCGATGCGGCGCTGGCCGAGGCGGAGATCGTGGTGTTCGAGGCCGACGTCGGCGCCGAAGCGGCGACGGCCTATCAGGCGCTGGCGGCGCAGCGCGGGGCCTATCCGCCGGGACAGACGCTGCCGGCCGCCCTCAACGCCGACCAGCGCGCCGCGTTGGCGCGGGCGGCGCAGAAGGTCGGGCTGGATGCGCGCCAGTTCGAGACCGTGCGCCCGTGGCTTGCGGCGCTGCAATTGAGCGCGGCGGCGTATGCGCGCCAGGGCGCGGTGCAGTCGGCGGGCGTCGAGACCGTGCTAGCGGCACGGGCGCGTGCGGACGGCGCGCGGATCGCGCATCTTGAAACGGTCGAGCAGCAGGTGGGCTTTCTCGCGGACCTGTCGGAACGCGACCAGATCGATTTTCTGCTGGAGACGATCGAGGCCGTGAACGCCGGCGCCGCCGCAGCGACCGCGCTCGACGAGGCGTGGGCGCGCGGCGATGTGCGCCGCCTGGCGCGCGGGCTCGACGCGGAGTTCGACGCGATGCCGCCGGCCTTGCGCGCGGCGGTGCTGACCGATCGCAATGCGCGATGGACCGATGAGATCATCGCCATGCTCGCGGGCGAGGATGACGTGCTCGTGGCGGTTGGCGCAGCCCACCTGGTTGGCGAGGAGAACGTCATCGACATGCTGCGCGCGCGCGGGCTTGCCGTTGAGGGGCCGTAGGCGCTGCGCGATCAGCCGGCTTCTTCGAACACCGGCGCGCGCTTCTGCTGCACGGCGAGCACGGTTTCGATCTGGTTCGGCGTGCGCATGAGGCCCGCCATTTCCTTCGATTCCTGCACAAGGATCTCGCCGGCGTTCGCGTCGCGCGACAGATTCATCAAGCGCTTGGCGGCGCGTACGGCGTGCGGATTCTTGCCGGCGATTTCGCGCGCAAGCGCCATCGCATCGGCGTGCGGCTGCGCAGAGAGATGGGTTGCGAAACCATAGGCCTTGGCCTGCTCGCCGGAAAACTCGCGCGCCGTGTAGGTAAGCTCGCGCACGATGTCGTCGCTGGCGAGATGGCGCATCAAGGCCACGCCCGCCATGTCGGGGATCAGCCCCCATTTCATCTCCATCACCGCAAGGCGCGTGTCGGGCGCCACGAAGCGGATGTCGGCGCCGAGCATGATCTGGAAGCCGCCGCCGAACGCCACGCCGTGCACCGCCGCAAGGACAGGCACAGGCAGCATGCGCCAGCCCCAGGCGAGATGCTGCGCCGCGTTCGCCAGGCCATGCGTGCGATCGGCGAAGGATCGGTCCGATTGCGCGCCCTCGCCGGAGCCGAACCGCGACAGGTCGAGCCCGGCGCAGAAGGCGCGCCCTTCGCCGGAGACGACCACGCAGCGCAATCCCTTCATCGCCGCCAGATCGTCGATCGCTTTCGCCACGGCGGCGAATTGCGCGTTGTCGAGCGCGTTCATCTTGTCTGCGCGGGTGAAGCGCACATCGGCGACGCCGTCTTCCAGGGTGATCGAGACGCGCTGTTCGTTGGACATGGCTTGGCTCCCTTGAGCGCCAAGCATACCAGCGCACGGCCGGTCCGCAATCGGAGCGGCGAATTCAGTTCATCCGAGACGGTCCGAGTTCATGCCGCCCGCCGCAACGCGACGACGTAACGTCAAGCGAGATCGGTATGCTTTAGGGCTTCAAACGGTTCGGCGCAGCGCTGGGCATGCTCCTCGCTGTCGCGGCGCCGCCGCCCTCAGTGCGCTGCGGCCCAGGTTTTGGCGGCGTTGGCCTCGACCACGAGCGGCACGTCGATCTGCACGGCAGGGTGGGGCGCGTTTTCCATGATGCGCTTCACCGTCGCGCGCGTGGCGTCGGCTTCGGCCTCGGGCGCTTCGAACACCAATTCGTCATGCACCTGCAAAAGCATGCGCGCCTTGAGGCCGGCCGCGCGCAGCGCTTCCGGCATGCGGATCATCGCCCGGCGGATGATGTCGGCGGCGGCGCCTTGCAGCGGCGCGTTGATCGCCTGGCGCTCGGCGAAGGCGCGCTCGGCCGGCGTTTTCGACTTGATGCCCGCGACCCAGCATTTGCGGCCGAAGATCGTCTGCACATAGCCGTGCTCGCGAGCGAAATGCTTTGCGCTGTCCATGTAGGCCCGGATGCCGGGAAACCGCTCGAAATATTTCTTGATGTAGGCGGCGGCTTCGCCCTGCTCGATGCCGAGATTGCGCGCAAGACCGAACGCGGAAATGCCGTAAATAATCCCGAAATTGATCGCCTTGGCCTGGCGGCGGATCATCGGATCCATGCCGGCGATCGGCACGCCGAACATTTCCGACGCCGTCATGGCGTGGATGTCGAGGCCGTCGGCGAAGGCCTTCTTCAGTTCCGGAATGTCGGCGACATGCGCCAGCAGGCGCAATTCGATCTGGCTGTAGTCGGCCGAGATCAGCACGTGCCCGGGCTCCGCAATGAAGGCCTCGCGAATGCGGCGGCCCTCGTCGGTGCGGATGGGGATGTTCTGCAGGTTTGGGTCGGAGGAGGAGAGCCGTCCGGTGGTGGTCGCCGCGAGCGCGAAGGAGGTGTGCACGCGCTTGGTATCCGGATTGATCGCGTCGCGCAGCGCCTCGGTGTAGGTCGAGCGCAGCTTCTGCAGTTGGCGCCAATCAAGCACCACGCGCGGCAGGGCGTGACCAAGCGCTGCGACGTCCTCCAGCGCATCGGAATCGGTCGACCAGGCGCCGGTCTTGGTCTTGCGCCCGCCCGGGATCGCCATCTCGTCGAACAGGATTTCCCCCAATTGCTTGGGCGAACCGAGATTGAACGGCTTGCCCGCAAGCGTATGCGCTTCGTCCTCATAGGCGGCCATGCGCTGCGCGAACTCGCCGGACATGCGCGAGAGCTCGTCGGGATCGACCTTGATCCCCGCCAATTCCATCTCCGCCAGCACCCACGGCATCGGCCGCTCCAGCGTTTCGTACACGGTGCGCACCTGCGCTGCGCCAAGCTGCGGCTTGAGCCTGCGCCACAGGCGCAAGGTCACGTCGGCGTCCTCGGCGGAATAGCGCGTCGCCTGCGCCAGCGGCACGCGGTCGAACGTGATCTGGGTCTTGCCGCTGCCGGCGACGTCCTTGAACGGAATAGGCGTGTGGCCGAGATGGCGCACGGACAATTCGTCCATGCCGTGATTGTGCAGCCCGCCTGCAAGGCAATAGGAGATCAGCATCGTGCAATCGATCGGCGCGACGCGAATCCCGTGGCGCAGAAAGATCGCCAAATCGTACTTGATGTTCTGCCCGATCTTGAGGACCGCCGGATCCTCCAAAACCGGCTTCAGCGCGGCGACCGCGTCCGCCATCGGGATTTGTTTCGGGGCGGTGGAAACGATGGATTTCCGCTCTTCGCCAAAAAGGTCGCCGTTCGCCGCCGGCGCGGGATCGGCATGCAACAGCGGAATATAGCACGCCCGGTTCGGCGCGAGCGCCAGCGAAACGCCAACCATGCGGGCGCGCGTCGCGTCGAGACTGTCTGTTTCGGTGTCGATCGCGAGATAGCCTTGCGCCTTGGCCTGCGCCATCCACCAGGCGAGCCGCTCCACCGTGTCGACCATCTCGTAGGCGTCGAGATCGATCGGCGGATCGGCCTCGGGTGCGGGCGCGGCGGCGTGTGACGGCTCCACGCTGGGCGGCGGCGCAGCCTCGCCCGCTTGTTCGCGCACGCGCCGAGTCAGCGTGCGAAACTCCATCGCCTCCAGAAAGGCGATGAGGGCTGCGGGATCGGGATCGTCGACGGCGAACGTCTCCATCGGCGCGACGTTCGGCACATCGTCCTTCAGCGTCACCAATTGTTTGGAGATGCGGATTTTGTCGGCGTTGGCGATGATCGCCTCGCGCCGCTTCGGCTGCTTGATCTCGTCTGCGCGCGCCAGCAGCGTTTCGATGTCGCCATAGGCGTTGATCAATTCGGCGGCGGTTTTCGGGCCCACGCCGGGGCAGCCGGGCACATTGTCGACGCTGTCGCCCATCAGCGCCTGCACTTCGATCACCTTGTCCGGCGCGACTCCGAACTTCTCCATCACCGCCTCGGGCCCCAGCGGCTTTTGTTTCATCGGATCGAACAAGCGGATGCGGCCGTCCTCTATGAGCTGCATCAAATCCTTGTCGGAAGAGACAATCAAAACCTCCGCGCCCGCCTTCGCGGCTTGGCGCGCATAGGTCGCGATCAGATCGTCCGCCTCATAGCCGGCCATTTCGATCGCGGGAATGCCGAAGGCGCGCGTGGCCTCGCGGATCAGCGCGAATTGCGGCACGAGATCTTCCGGCGCCGGTGGGCGATGCGCCTTGTATTCGGGATAGAGATCGTTGCGGAAGGTTTTTTCCGACGCGTCGAAAATGACGGCCAGATGCGTCGGCTTTTCGCCGGTCTTCATGTCCTCCAGGAATTTCCACAGCATGTTGCAGAAACCGGACACCGCGCCGACCGGCATGCCGTCGCTCGCGCGCGTCAGCGGCGGCAGGGCGTGATAGGCGCGAAAGATGTAGCCCGAGCCGTCGACGAGATAGAGTCTTGCGCCGGGGCCGACGGGCGCGTGCGCCGTGGGCGCGGGGGTGACGGTCTGGTCTGCCATGCGGGCTTTTTAAGCCGCAATCGCGCCGCTTGAAACCGCACATCGCCCGCCCACGTACCAGCCAAGGCTGGAGACGACATGATCAAGACGTTTGCGGACATCGCCTTCACGCCCGCCGTGCAGGCGGTGCAGGCGGCCATGGGATCGCGCGCCGCCTATGCGGCGCAGGAGGGGTCAAGCGAGCGGCTGTTCACGCTCGACGGCGCCGCCGCCACGTTCATCGCTGCGCGCGACCATTTCTTCATGGCGACCGTTTCGGAAACCGGCTGGCCTTACGTGCAGCATCGCGGCGGACCGCCGGGCTTCGTCCAGGCGCTGGACGAGGCGCGCTTCGCCTTCCCGGACTTTCGCGGCAATCGGCAATATGTGTCGGTCGGCAATCTCGCAGGGGACAACCGCGCCGCCTTCATTTTCATGGATTTTCCCGGCCGCGCCCGATTGAAGGCGCTGGCGCGCATCCGCCTTGTCGATCGCGCGGAAGACCCCGACCTGATGCAGCGCCTGACGCTGCCGGGCTACAGGGCGGCGGTCGAGCGCGCTTTTGTGGCGACGGTCGAGGCGCTGGACTGGAACTGCCCGCAGCACATCACGCCGCGGTTCACCGAGGCGGAGCTCGCGGCGGCCTTGGCGCCGGTGCGCGAGCGCCTCGCGGCGCTCGAGGCGGAAAACGCCGCGCTGAAGGCGCGCTTGGGCGATTAGCGGCCGCTCAATGCGCGGCGGCGTCCTTGAGGACAAAGCGGCGGTCGCAATAGCCGCACTCCACGAAGCCGGCTTCACCGATTTCGTAATACACGACCGGATGGCCCAGCGCGCCGCCGCCGCCGTCGCACTTGATGCGGTGTTCGGTCGTTTCGATGATCTCGGGCGGGGCGGGCGGTTGTGCGGTCTGCATGGGCCTTGGCTTGCGAAGCGGGGATGCGCCCCGTACCTACTGCCCATCCTCCGCTCGCGCCAGCCCGGACCGCTCCCCCCATGCCCGCCGACCCCGAACCCTCTGCGCCCGCCTACGCCATCGCCGCGCGGGGCCTCAGAAAGACCTATCGGGCGCAAGGCAAGGCGCCTGCCAAGGAAGCGCTGAAGGGGATCGATCTCCTGATTCCGCGGGGGTCGTTCTTCGGGCTGCTCGGGCCAAACGGCGCGGGCAAGTCCACCTTCATCAACATTCTTGGCGGGCTGGTGGTGAAATCCGGCGGAACCGCCGCGATCTGGGGCCACGACATCGACGCCGACCCGCGCAATGCGCGCGGCTCGATCGGCATCGTGCCGCAAGAGCTGAACATGGATCCTTTCTTCACGCCGGAAGAAAGCATGGAGATCCAGGCGGGATTTTATGGCGTGCCGAAGGCGCAGCGCCGCACGCGTGAAATCCTCGAAGCCGTGGGCCTGTGGGACAAGCGCGACGCCTATGCGCGCACGTTGTCGGGCGGCATGAAGCGCCGGCTCCTGGTCGCCAAGGCGATGGTGCATGCGCCGCCGGTTCTGGTGCTGGATGAACCGACCGCCGGCGTCGATGTCGAGCTGCGCAAGCAATTGTGGGATTATGTGCGCCGTCTGCACAGCCAGGGCGTGACGATCGTGCTGACCACGCACTATCTCGAAGAAGCGCAGGAATTATGCGACACCATCGCCATCATCAATCATGGCGAGGTGATCGCCTGCGAACCGACGGCGCAATTGATCGGCCGGCTCGATCAGAAAACGCTCGTCGTGCGGCCGCAGACGGCGTTGACCGACATTCCCGCCGGCTTCGAGGACGTGAAGGCTGCGCTGCAGCGCGACGGCGCCTTGACGCTGACCTATTCGACGCGCGCGCATGCGGTGGAGGATCTGCTCGATCGCGTGCGCCGCGCGGGCGTGTCGATCAAGGATCTCTCGATCCAAGAGCCGGACCTTGAGGATGTGTTCGTGAAATTGACAAGCGCCGCCTGAAGCGCGGCCTCACCGATAAACGAATTCGGCGCCCGCGACGTCGATGGCGGGGATTTCGTCCTTCTCGCGCCAGTAATCCTGATTGTGCCGCCATTCCGGCTTGTCGCCGGCCTTCGGGAGGCGGTGCAGGTCGCGCAGCAGATAATTGGGATTGAAATTCTCCGGATCGATCCAAGGCTGCAACGCCATGTCGCGATCTTCCGGTCGCAGCGCGACATCGACCCGGCGATAGCCGTGCGCGTCCATGTGGTTCAACAGTCGGCAGGTGAAATCGCCGACGAGATCGACCCGCAAGGTCCAACTCGCGCGGAAATAGCCGAAAATCCAGATCAGGTTCGGCACGCCGGTGAACATCATGCCGCGATAAGTGACGGTGTCGGCGAGATCGAGTGGTGCGCCGTCGATGGTGAAGGCGATATCGCCGAGGATGGAGAGATTGAAACCGGTGGCCGTGACGATGATGTCGGCCTCAAGTTCTTCGCCGGATTGCAGCCGCACGCCCTTTTCCGTGAAGCGCTCGATCTCGGCGGTGACGACGCTTGCCTTGCCGGAGGCGATGCCCTGGAACAGGTCGCCGTCCGGCACGAAGGCGACGCGCTGGCGCCAGGGCCGGTAGCGCGGCGTGAAATGCGTCGCCACGTCGTAATCGGGGCCGAGAAACGCCTTCACGGCTTCAAGGAGTTCGGCCTTGACGACCTCCGGCTCCTCCATGCAGCGCCGGGTGATCACCTCCTGATCGTGCAGCATTTTCTTGCGCACGATGTCGTGGATGAGCGCATCGTCGATCTTGATCTCGCGGAGCGTGTCGGCGAGTTCGTTGCGATTCATCGCGGGGAAGAAATAGGTCGGCGAGCGCTGCAGCATCGTTACATGTGCGACGTCGGGTGCGATGGCGGGCACGAGTGTCGCGGCCGTCGCGCCCGAGCCGATGACGATGACGCGCTTGCCCTTGACGTCGAGATCGTCGGGCCAGGTCTGGGGATGGACGATGCGGCCCTTGAAGCTCTCCATCCCCGGCCAGTCCGGCGTATAGCCCTCGGCGTGGCGATAATAGCCCTGGCACATCCAGAGAAAGTTGCAGGTATAAGAAACGGTTTCGCCCGTATCGGCGCGCCGCGCCTCGACCGTCCACAGCGCGTCCTCGCTCGACCAGCGGGCGGCGGTGATCTTGTGCTTGTAGCGGATATGGCGGGCGAGATCGTTCTCCTCGATCACCTCGCGGATATAGGTGAGGATCTTGTCGGCGGTCGCGATCGGCGGCCCGACCCACGGCTTGAAGCGATAGCCGAAGGTGTAGAGGTCGCTGTCGGAGCGGATGCCGGGATATTTGTGCGTGAGCCATGTGCCGCCGAAATCCTCGAGCGCGTCGAGGATCACGAAGCTTTTTCCCGGGCATTGCGTCTGCAGATGATACGCCGCGCCGATCCCGGAAATGCCGGCCCCAACGATCAGCACATCGACATGTCCCGCCTGCGCGGCGGCGCCGGCTCGCGTCAGCGTTTCGGTATCGGCCATCGCACACGCTCCTTCAGTAGGCGGCCCCCGGGATCGGGCGGCGCCGGCCGAAGCGCGCGGGCGCTGGCGCGCGCCGGCCGGATCAGGCAAGACTTTAGCGCGGCGCCATCCGGATCGACCCGTCGAGGCGCACGTCCTCGCCGTTGAAATAGCCGTTGCGGATCATCTCCAGCGCGAGCGAGGCGTATTCTTCCGGATTGCCGAGGCGCTTGGGGAACGGCACCTGCGCGCCCAGCGCATCTTTCACGTTCTGCGGCGCGGCGGCCAGCAGCGGTGTGTTGAAAATGCCCGGCAGGATGGTGTTGACGCGGATCCCTTCGCTCGAAAGATCGCGCGCGATGGGCAGCGTCATGCCGACGACGCCGCCTTTCGAGGCGGAATAGGCCGCCTGGCCGATCTGGCCGTCTTCGGCCGCGACCGAGGCGGTGTTGACGATCGCGCCGCGGTCGCCGTCCGGCAGGGGATCGAGCGTCAGCATCCCTGCGGCGCTCTTGGCGATGCAACGGAATGTGCCGACCAGGTTGATCTGGATGATCATGTTGAACGCATCGAGCGGGAAATGCTTGATTTCGCCGGTTTCCTTGGCGCGGCTGGCGGTCTTCACCGCATTGCCGGTGCCGGCGCAATTCACCAGGATCCGCTCCTGGCCATTGGCGGCGCGCGCGGCGGCGAACCCTGCGTCGACGCTGGCGTCGTCGGTGACGTTGACCTTGCAGAACACCGACCCGGTTTCCGCGGCGGATTTCGTCCCGGTGGCCTCGTTCATGTCGAAAATGGCGACCTTCACGCCGTGGGCGCGCAGCGCCTTCACGGTCGCCAGGCCAAGCCCGGACGCCCCGCCAGTGACCACGGCCGCGATGTTCGACGACAATTCCATGTGAGCCTCTCCCTTGGGATTTGGCCGCACTCTAAGCGCCGGCGCGCATCTGTCGATGCTGTCGCAGCGATAGGCGCGACGACAGGCGCGGCGCGCGCGTAGCCCGGCCCGTGCGCAGGCTGTAGGGCGTAGGCATGACCCTCGCCGTTCTGTCCTGGCTTGTCGCCTCCCTCATCTGCGCCGCCGCCTACGGGTTGTTCTGGCTGACCGGCCCGCCGAGCCTCGCGCGGGCGCTGATCAAGACCGGGGCGGTCGGGTTTCTAGCCGTCGGGCTCTCGGCGGCGGGCGCGCACCCCGTTCTGGTGCTGGCGCTTGGCCTGAGCGCTGCGGGGGACTTCGCGCTGGCCTTCATCGCGCGCGCGGCGACGGCGCTTGGCATTGGCCTGTTTCTCCTCGCGCAGCTGGCCTATTTGGTCGGGCTGTTCTTCCTATGGGTGTTCGCCGGCGACCTCGGGCCGCTGTGGCCGCGCTACGGCGCCATCGGCGCGATCTGGCTCTTCGCCATCGCCTGGTACGTGTGGCTTTGGCCTGGTCTGAAGGCGATGGCGGCGCCGGTCGCGCTCTACCTCATCGCCATCGCGGCGATGGCGTCGATGGCGATGATGCTCGACTGGCGCGGTTGGCCCGCGATGGTGGGCGCGCTTGCCTTTCTCGTGTCCGATGCGGTGCTTGCGGCGGAAATGTTTCGCCTCGCCGAAGGCGATCGGCGCCGCCGTGTCACGCCGCATATCGTCTGGTGGACATACTACGCTGCGCAGCTTCTGATCCCGCTCGGAATTATTCTGGTTGTACAGGCGGCCTGACGAGGCGCGCTTCGCGCCAGGTGATGTAGAGCGTCGAAGCGATGACGATGGCAGCGCCCGCCATGGTGATCGGGTTCGGCGTTTCCTGAAACAGCACCAACCCGATCGCGAGCGACATCACCAGGCGGGTATAATCGATCGGCGCCATCGCGGCCGCATCGCCCAGCGCCATGCCCTTGATGTAGCACGCCTGCGTCACCACGCCGAGCACGCCCATGGCGGCGAGCAGGCCGAGATCCGGCAAAGTCGGCCAGCGCCATTCCAACAGCGCCGGCGGCAACGCAAAGACAAAGCCGAGCGCGGCGGCCCAGACCAACAGCGTCGTCGTCGAATGGTCGCGCGTGAGGATTTTCATACCGGTGATGGTCAGCGCGAACAGGAACGCCGAGGCGAGCGCGGCCAACCCCGCCAAGCCGACATTGAAGCCGTTCTGCGGCTGCAGCATCAGCAGCACGCCGATGAATCCGACGCACGCCGCAATCGCCCGCCGCGGCCCCACCGTTTCGCCCAGCGCAAACGCCGCGAGCGGCACGATCCACAAGGTGCGCGTGAAGGACAGCGCATTGGCGTCGGCGAGCGGCAGTTTCTGATAGGCGTAGAAGGCCAGGATCATCCCCACCGTGCCGGCCGACGATCTGAACAGCAAAATGCCGGGGCGCGTGGTGCGGAATGCGCCGCGCGGATCGCGCAGGATGATCGGCGCAAGCACGATGAGGCCCGCGGCTTGCCGGTAGAAGGTCTGCACGGTGGCGGGATAGGCGTCGCCGAGATATTTGATCAGCGTCGTCATGACGGTGAACGCCGCCGCCGACGCAAGCATCCAGAGTGCGCCGCGCAGATTGTCGACGCGGGGGAGATGCGCGGACGGTTGAGCCACGGAGCGTGTGTAGCGCGCGCCTCAGGCGCGGCGCAAACGGCGCGGCGCGCTTTGCCGGCGGCGGCCGCGCCGCTATGGTGTCGCGGAGCGGTGGAGCGGAGCGCCCGAATGCGTGCCTGGATCGCGGCGGCGGCCTTGACGGCCCTGGCGGCGTGCAATCTTGAGCCGCCGCCCGAGCGCGGCGCACAGACCGAGCCGGCGCCGGCGACGGCGCCGCCCGCGCCGCTTGCGCCGCCGATGGAGGCTGGCGCGATCGCTGGCCGGCTGACCGCGCGCGGCGCTGCGCCGGAATGGCGCCTCACCATCGACCCCGAAGCCGGGCTGACGCTCGAGGACATCGCCCAAGGCCTCATCGTGAAAGCGGATTACGCTGCGCCAGTCATCGCTGCGGACGGACGCGCCCGCATCGGCGCCGGCGCCGTGCAGGTGACGCTCGAAAACGCGGTCTGCGCGATCGGGGCCGAAAGCGGCATTCCCTGGACGGCCAGCGTTCAGGTCGAAGGCGGCGACTCCTATCGCGGTTGCGCCTACCGCCGTTGGGACAACGCGCTTCTCGACCTCATTCCCGCGATCGACGCTTGTCTCGCCGTGCAGCCGCAGCGCGCGCCGGTGGCCTATGCCGGGCGTGAAGCCGATGGACGCGTTCTGGTGCGTCTCGGCCTGTTGCAAAACAGGATCGATTGCCGCGCGCCCGCCGGCGCCGGCCCGGTGATCAATGCGCCAGCCGACGAAACGCTGCAGATCGCCTCGCAATTCGATCCCGTCTTCTATCGGGCGCCAGGTGAGAATCCGGGTGGAGAATGTTACGCCGCGCCGGAAGTCCGCGCCCCCAACGGCGCGCTTCTGGGCTGGACGGACGACAATGCGGGCTGCTGAACTTTGACCCTTCAAGCTGTGATCTGGGACTTTGGCGGCGTGCTGACCACGTCGCCCTTCGAAGCCTTCAACCGCTTCGAGGCCGAGCGCGGCCTGCCGCGCGATTTCATCCGCAGCGTCAACGCAACGAACCCGCACGACAACGCCTGGGCGCTGTTCGAGCGGGCCGAAATCGACGCCGCCGCCTTCGATCGCCTGTTCGCGGAAGAAAGCGCGGCCTTGGGGCGGCGCGTGCAGGGCGCAGACGTGCTGTCGCTGCTGTCAGGCGATGTGCGGCCGCGCGTGGTTGCGGCGCTGCGCGCCTGCAAGACCGTCGCGAAGGTTGGCTGCATCA
This sequence comes from Hyphomonadaceae bacterium, assembly GCA_033764725.1. Classification (GTDB taxonomy): domain Bacteria; phylum Pseudomonadota; class Alphaproteobacteria; order Caulobacterales; family Aquidulcibacteraceae; genus RI-43. The sequence continues at coordinate 178,675 of JANRIR010000021.1, read as the reverse complement.
CCAACAATGTCCCCGCCGGCGAGGGCGCCGGCATGGCGCGCACGGCGGAAAAGGCGCGCGCGGTCGCTGCGGTGATGGCGCTGTTCGATCATGTGATCGAAAGCTCCAAGATCGGCATTCGCAAGCCTGATCCGCGCATCTATGCGCTGATGTGCGAAGCGCTCGACGTCGATCCCCGCGCCTGCGTGTATCTCGACGATCTCGGCATCAATCTGAAGCCGGCGCGCGACATGGGCATGCGTACGATCAAGGTGCTGAACGAAGCGCAATTGCTCGCCGAGCTTTCGACCGCGACCGGCCTGACCTTCGGCGATTATGGCGCGAATTGAGGTTCAGCGATCCCGTTCGCGCTGGATTTCGTCGACGCGGCTGAGGCAGCCGCCAGGGTCGCGGCTTTCGTAGCAATCGCGTTCGGCCTGATCGTCCCACGCGGCCTTGAGGATCGACATGCATCCGCCCAGCAGCGTCAGCGCGAACAAGGCGGCGATCGTGCGGCGCATGGAGGTCCTTTCAGATAATAGCAAACATTGCACGATCGCGCGGCAAAACGGCGAAACGGCGGCGCCTCACGCCGCATCCCTTTTGAAGGTCGGATATTTTCCAAGCGTCAAAAGCAGGGCCGAGCCGATCAAGGTCAGCACCGCAGCGATCAGCAGCACGGGATCATAGGTGCCCTGGTGCGCGAACACCGCGCCGAAGACGGCCGGCCCGAAGCCCGCGCCCATCGCGAAGAAGCCGTAGAGCGAGCCGTAAATCCCGGCATAGGCGCGCATGCCGAAATAGCGCACCACCATATAGGCCATGAAATCGTATTCGACGCCGAGCGCGACGCCGATCAGAATGACGCTCGACAACGCCAGCCAATAGGGCAGCGTATCCATCTGCGACAACAGCAGCAGCGAGATCGCCGGCAGCGACAGCATCACGAACGCGACGCCCGGCGCCCACAGCCGATCGATCAGCCAGCCGCCGGCGACGCGCCCCACGATGACCGACAGCCCGACGAAGCTGAGCAGCCCCACCGCGGTTTCGCGGTCGAACTGCTTGGATTCCATGATCGCCACCATGTTCGGCACCGGCCCGCCGAGCGCCAGGGAGATCGGCACGAACGCCACGCCCAGCACCCAGAACCGCCAATCGACCACCGCCTCGCGCAGCGTCTTGCCGTATTGCGGCGCGGCGATCGCGGCGACGCCGTCGCGCCCCGCCTCGCGGAAGAACAGCAATGCGATGGGCAGCGCGATCAGCAGCGGCAGCGCCGCGATCGCCAGATAGGCGACGCGCCAGCCCTGCGTCTGGATCAGGAATTCCGCGAGCCGCGGCGCGACGAAGCCGCACAATCCCGTCGCCATCAGCGACAGGCCCAGCGCAAGCCCCCGATTGGCGACGAAGAAGCTGTTGACGCCGCGCGTCCAGGTGATCGGCAGGGTCCCTGCGCCGAGCGCGGCCATGATCGCCCAGTTTGCGTAGAACAGCGGCAGCGAGCCGTTGGTCAGCGCAAAGCCTGCGAAGGTGAGTGAGAACAACACGACGGAGCCGATCGCCACGCGGCGCGCGCCGAAGCGGTCGGCAGCGATCCCGACCACCGGCCCCATCAGAAACACGGCCAGCGTCATGATCGTCAGCGAGAACATGATCTGGCCGAAATCCCAGCCGAACTCCTGCGCCAGCGGACGGGCGAAGACGGCCAGCGTGTAGAAGGGCAGCGGCGACAGGCCGAGGCCGATGCCGAAGGCCGCCGCAAGGACGACGCCGCCGCCGCGCTTGAACTCGCCGCCCTGCGCGCCTTGCGCGTCCGCCGTCGCTTCGCTCATCCCCGCCCTCCGGGCCGCCCGTGCGGCCGAAACGCACGGTGGCGAAAATCAAATGCCGCGCCTAGTCCTGATTGACCACAAGGGGAAAAGATATACCAACTTTGCCCCGAACGCGGTTTTGGAGAGGGCGACATGGCCGAGTTTCTGGCCACCAACGAGCTGGCGATCCTGCGCTGGCTGCACATTCTCGCGATGGTCTATTGGCTGGGCGGAGAGTGGGGCGTGTTCCAGACCTCCTACAAGGTGGTCAACCCGGCGTTGAGCCTCGAGGAGCGCGGCCGCCACATGGAGACGGCCTATCGCATCGACATCCTGGCCCGCATCGGGATCATCTCGCTGCTGCCGCTGGGCCTGCACATGGGCTATCTTTGGGGCATTCAGCCGCTCGGCGGCGCCTGGCTCGTCGGCATGTGGGCGCTCTACGCCGCCTGGCTGGCGCTGACGCTCGGCGCCTATGTCACGCGCGGCAAGCCGATCTGGCATACGCTCTCCGGCATCGAGGATTGGACGCGCTATCTGCTGATCCCAACGCTGCTGATCGTGTCGATTTCCTCGTTGCTCGGCTATGGGCCGCTCGCGGCGGGCGAGGGGCAGAAATGGTATTCCGCCAAGATGCTGACCTTCGGCCTGATGCTGTGCATCGGAGTGGTGCTGCGGCTGATCATGCACGAATGGCAGAAAATGTTCGCCGTTCTGGCGCAAGGGCCGAACGCAACGGTCGAGGCGACGCTGAAGAGGTCGATCGGGCTTGGGCGCTTCGTGGCCTATTTCTATTGGATCGGCATCGCCACCACTGGCTTCTTTGGCGCGGTGAAGCCGTTCTGAGCGAACGCCGCAGCGTGCGAAAAAAACGCCCCGGATCGCTCCGGGGCGTTTTCATGAGCGCGCTGCGCTTCAGGGCGTGCGGTCAGGAACCTGTTCGCGGCCCTCGCGCACAGCGCGGAAATACGACCAGCTCGTCACGTTCGGACGGCGATCGTCCGTCGGCGGCGGGTTGCGGTAGGTCGGGTAATAGCGCGCGACTTCCTCGCGCATCAGCGGCGAGACGTCCTCCCAGCGCATCAATTTTCTTCCAGCGGTGTGGAAATAGATCACGCCATCGCGGCCGCCCATCTTCATCCAGGGCAGCCACGACGACATTCGCACCCATCCGACATAGACGTCCGCTGAGCTGGTGCGCGGGCCAGTGAGGTTGGCCACGTCGCCCATGAAATTGAACATCTCGGTGGCGTGATAGGTCCCGCCGATTTCGGCCTGATAATCGCCGGCGAGCGGGTTGGGATAGAACAGCGGCACCGTCGTGGTCATGAACCAGCGCCCCGCCACCTGCTGGCCGGACCATTGCAGCGGCGAGCCGTCGCGATTGCGCAAGTAAAACTCGCCGTTCACCGGATCGTTGGCGACGTGCAGCACTTCGACCGTCTCGTTCGACCAGGGATTGGTCCAGGTCGCGAGCGGCTGTCCGGTCTGCGGATCGAGATAGATCAGAAGCTCGCGGCTGACCGAGCGAAAGCCTTCGCCGCGCTGCGGATCGGTCGCGGCCGCGCATGTGCGCACATTGAGGCCCTGGACGTCGAACAGATGCCGGTCGCGCTCGCCCTGCCGGCGCGAATAGGCCTCGCCCTGCCAAAACCAATAGACCGGCTCGCCGTCCGTCTCTGTGCACCACAGTCGGCGCATCGCCTTCAGCGCGCCTTCCGAGGTGGCCAGATCGACCGCCTGCCCGCGGCGCGACTGCGCCTCCGCGGGCAGCGCCGCGCCCAACGCCAAAGCCGCGCCCAACAGCGCCGCCGCCAATCTTCGCATGGTTCATCTCCCCGTTCGCGTTCGCCAAAGCCTTCGGCCCGCAGCGCGCTGAGGTCAAGATGATATACTCTTTGGGATTGTGGCCTCACAGATGGCGTGTAACCCGAAGTTGAACTAAAGTCGCCCGGGTGATCGTGACCAGGCGACGGCGTTCGGGGCGCATTATGACGCGTGTAGTCTCTATCGTTTCCGCAGCGCTTGCGTGCGGGATTGGACTGTTCGCGGCGCCTTGTGCGTTTCCTCAATCGCAAAAGCCCGGTGATTTGGCGGCGAGCGCCATCCAAGCTTCGGAACGCGGTGATCGCGCTGGTGCTGCGAGAGAATTTGATGCGGCCCTTGCGCAAAATCCCGACGATGTCCGAGCGCTGATCGGCCGATGCAATCTACGCATGCAGGAGCGGGACTTCGCCGCCGCACAGGTAGATTGCGCCCGAGCGGCGGCGCTGGAGCCCGAAAGCGGTATCGTGTTGGGCCAACTCGGGTTTGTGTTTTTGGCATCGGGAGATGCTGAAAAGGCTTCACGCACGCTGGACGCTGCGCTCGCGCTCATGCCAAGCAACACGGAAATGCTCTCGGCACGTGGAGCGGCGTCACCGACCGCCGCGGAGGCGATGCCGTACTTCAACGCCGCGCTGCGCAACGATCCTCGGTATGCGCGCGCGCTCGCGGGACGCGGGTTTGCCTGGTTGGAGATCGATCAGCCCCAACACGCCGAAGCGGATTTCCGCGCTTTGCTCGCGCTAGGGTCGAACGCTGCGGAAGCACACTACGGTTTGGGCCTTGCGCTTAGCGCGCAGGAAGCCACCGACGAGGCGATCGCAGCGCTTGATCGCGCGATTGCGCTTAGTCCATCTTACGCTGCGGCATACTATGAACGCGGCGTTCTCCATGGCGATAGCGATACGCTTGAGCTGGCGCTGGCGGACTATGACATGGCGGTTCAGCTTGCGCCGGACATTCCAAACTTTTTGACTTCGCGCGCGTGGGTGCTGCGTGAGCGCGGCGAGTTCACCCGAGCGCTCGCAGACTTGGATCGCGCGCTTGCGCTCGATCCAAGCAACACATTCGCGCTCACCAATCGCGGGGCGACGCGGTACTCGCTTGGCGATATTCCCGGCGCTTTGGCCGATTTGAACGAATCGATCCGGCTCGATCCCGACGATCCGCATGCGTACCTCTCACGCGGCGGCGTTTACGCCAACACGAACGAAGACGCCCTTGCCCTCGCGGACTTTACAGAGCACTTGCGCTTGGACCCCGCTTCTCCGCCTGGATATCGGTTCAGATCGGTCATTCGTGGGCGCTTGGGCGACGCGGCGGGTTCCATCGCCGACGCCGACGCCTTTGCAGGGATGACGCCGGACGATCCGTCAGGGCTCAATTCACGATGCTGGGCACGGGCAGTCGCCAACGCTGAACTTGACGTAGCGCTGGCGACCTGCGACCGCGCCATCGCGTCTGAGGATACGTCTCAATATCGCGACAGCCGCGGCTTGGTATTTTTGCGTCTTGGGAGGTACGCTGAGGCTTGGGCCGATTACGACGCGGCGGTTCGGATGAAACCAGATGACGCCCACGCCCTTTACGGTAGAGGCTTGGCGGCAGTGCGGCTAGGGCGGGCCCATGACGGCGACGCCGATCTCGCGCGCGCAACCGCGCTTCGGCCGCAGGTCGCGCAGGACTATGCGCGCTATGGCGTAACGCCTTAGCCGCGTGCATTCAGCGCCGGCCGGCACTTGGGGCAGCGGCAGCCGATCTTCTTGATCAGGTTCTCGTAGTAATCCTTGCCGTAATGATAGACGAGCTCCTCGCCCGGCTTGATCGCGCGCTTGCTCATGATGAAGACGCGGCCCCGGCGGATGATCGGCTCGCAATTCGGCCGGCAGGAATGATTGATGTAGCGCGCGATGTTGTGACGGGCCGAGCCGTCGATCGTCCGCCGCGGGCTGAGCGCGAAGAGATATTTGCTGCGGCTGGTGTATTCCTCCTGCGGCGTCAGCATGCGGCCTGTGTATTCCACCACGCAGACGCCTTTCGGGATAGCCTGGTTCGCAAACAGGCCCAGCCCGGCTGCGGAGCGCTTCACCGCCAAATCGTAATCGCCGGGCTGGAACTTACCGCGTCGAGCGGGCGCGGCGGTCTTTGCGGATGCGGCCATGGGCGGCGATGTCCTTCGTCGGGAAAGCGATGCGGCGACAGCGTGTAAGGGAAGCCATCGGAAAGTAGAAGGGCGCCGCCTGTCGCAAAATGCGCGGCGCCGCATGGACACCCGCCGCCACGCGCGGAATAGATCGCGGCCAAGCCAGCCGCGGGAAGCCGCGGCGCATCGTTCGGGGCCGATCCCTATGAAGCTTCATCGCGTATTGGCCGCTCTTGGCGCGGCGCTCGTCATGGGTCTTGCGGCGCCGGCGTGGGCGCAGCGGCAATCCTTTGATCGCGCGACCTTGCCGCAGCGTTATGAGATCGAAGTCACGCCCAACGCGGAGGCGGGCACGCTCACGGGGCGCGTGCGCATCCACTTTGAAACCACCGCGCCGACCAACCGCGTCACCATCAACGCCGCCGAAATGACCTTCTCGCGCGTGCGCCTCGACGGCCGCGCCGCACAGGCGGCGATCGATGCGGCGGCGCAGACCGCGACGATCACCGCGTCGCGCACGCTGCGCCCCGGGCGCCACACGCTCGAGATCGCCTATGCAGGGCGCATCTATGACGAGGCTTATGGGCTGTTCCGCGTCTCCTATGACCAGGGCGGGACGACGCGGCGCCTGTTGGCGACGCAGTTCGAGCCCGGCGATGCGCGCCGCTTCGCGCCGATGTTCGACCAGCCGGATATGCGCGCCGTTTTCGATCTTACCGCGATCGTGCCTGAGGGCGATGTCGCGCTGTCGAACATGCCGATCTCGGAGACGGCCGCGCTGCCGGGCGGCATGAAGCGCGTGCGCTTCCAATCCTCGCCCAGCATGCCGAGCTACCTCTTGTTTCTCGCCGTCGGCGATCTGGAGCGCATCTCCACGCGGACGCCGGACGGCGTCGAGGTCGGCGTCGTCACCGTGCGCGGGCAAAGCGAGAACGGGCGCTATGCGCTGCAGGCCGCGGTCGAGACGCTGGGCTATTTCACCGCGTATTTCGGCGTGCCCTATCCCTTGCCGAAGCTCGACAATCTCGGCGTGCCCGGCGCCGGCGGCTTCGGCGCGATGGAGAATTGGGGCGCAATTCTCTATTTCGACCAATACCTGCTGCTCGATCCTGCGCTGTCGAGCGAATATGATCGCCAGAGCGTGTTCGGCATCGTCGCGCACGAGGTCGCGCACCAATGGTTCGGGAATCTCGTCACCATGGCGTGGTGGGACGATCTCTGGCTGAACGAAGGCTTCGCATCCTGGATGGCCGACAAAGCCACCGAAGCGCTGCACCCCGATTGGGCGCCGTGGCTCGCCGCCGCAGGCGGGCGCAACCAGGCGATGGACATCGACGCGCGCGCCGGCACCCACCCGATCGTGCAGACGGTGAACTCCATCGATCAGGCCAATCTCGCCTTCGATACGATCACGTATCAGAAGGGCCAGGCGGTCATCCGCACGATCGAGACCTATATCGGCGAAGAGGCGTTTCGCAGCGGCGTGCGCGCCTACATCAATAGCCATCTTTATGGCAGCGCCCGCACCGAGGAATTGTGGCAGGCGCTCGAGGCGGCCTCGAACACGCCGATCACGCGCATCGCGCGCGACTTCACCACGCAGAACGGCGTGCCGCTCGTCACCGTGCGCAGCGAACCGTGCGCGCCAGGCGCAACGACGACGCGTCTTCGGCTGACGCAAACGCGGTTCGCGACCGACGAGGCCTCGCGCACCAGCGAAGCCTGGACGATCCCCATCGTGGCGCGGCGCGTCGGCGCGGCCGAAAGCGTGCGCATGCTGCTCGCCCCTGAAGGCGGCGTGCTCGAGGCGCCTGGCGGTTGCGGCGCGGTGAAAGTGAACGCCGGCGAAAACGCCTATTTCCGCACGCTCTATGCGCCCGCCGATCTCGATGCGCTCGTCGCGTCATTCGCCGCGCTCTCCGCCGACGATCAGCTCGGCCTGTTGGCGGATTATTGGGCGTTCGGCAAATCCGGCGCAGCGTCGATGCGCGATTATCTGCGCCTGGTGAACGCGACGCCCAACGACGCAAACCCTTATGTCGTCATGCAAGCCGCCGCCGCGCTGCGCCGTTTGGCGGAATACCAGCAGGGCCGGCCTGGCGAGGCCGCGTTCAAGGCTTATGCGCGCGCGCATTTGGCGCCGCATTTCGCGCGCGTCGGCTGGGATGCGCGCGCCGGCGAAGCGGTGACGGATTCGGTGTTGCGCGACGTGCTGATCAGCGCGTTGGGTTGGCTGAACGATCCCGCAATCGTCGCCGAGGCGCGCCGCCGGGTCGAGGCGTCGGCGACCGATCCCGCGGCGCTTCCGGGCGCGATCCGCGAGGCGACGTTGCGCGCGCTCGGCGCGCAGGCGGATGCGCGCTGGCATCAATGGCTGGTCGATCAGGCGCGCAACGCCGCGACCTCGCTCGAGCGCGACCAATACATCACCGCGCTCGCCGAAGTGCAGGATCCCGCGCTTGCGCAACGCACGCTCGATCTCGCGTTGACCGACGCCTTTCCACGCACGCTGCGTCCCGTCGTCATTCGGCGCGTGGGAACCACGCACCCCGACCTGACGTGGGCCTTTGTCGCGGCGCGCCGCGCCGAGGTGGACGGCCTGCTCGATCCGCTGCAGCGGCTGGAATTCGCGCCGCAGATCGTGTCGCGCAGCGGTGAGGCTGCGCGGATCGCGGAATTGAACGCGTTCGCGCAATCCTATCCCGCCGATGCGCGCCAGCCCGTGGTCACCGCGGAAGCCGCCATCGCCGGCAATGCGCGTGTCCGCACGGAGCGCCTGGGCGATGTCGATGCATTCGTCGCAGCCGCCGCCGAGCCGCCGCCGCCGCCGGAGCCGCGCCGTCGTCCGCGGCGCCCGGCGAGTTGAGCGCGGTTCAGAGCGTGATAGCCAAAAGTGGACACCGGTTTTGGCGGCAATCACGCTCTCGTTCGGGGTCTAGGCGATCGTCGCGCGCAGGTCGCTCAAGCCCTCGATTGTCACGACAAGCGCATCGCCGCGCTTCACCGGGCCGACGCCCGCCGGCGTGCCGGTGAAGATCAGGTCGCCCGGCGCAAGCGCATCGAAGCGCGACAGGTGCGCGATGATCTCATGCGGCGCCCAGATCATGTCGCTCAAGTCGGCCTCTTGCCGCGTTTCGCCGTTCACCGTCAGCCGCAGGCGCCCGCGCGTCAGCGCGCCGGTTTCGGCGATCGGATGCAGCGCGCCCAACGGCGCGGAGGCGGTGAAATTCTTCGCCATGTCCCACGGCCGCCCGGCCTTTTTCGCCTCCGCCTGCAGATCGCGGCGGGTCATGTCGAGGCCGCAGGCGTAGCCGAACACCACGTCCAGCGCGCGCTCAGGCGCGATGTCGCGCGCGGGCGCGCCGATGGCGAGCACGAGTTCGGCCTCATAGTGATAATCCTGCGTCTGCGGCGGATAGGGCAGGCGCGCATCGTTCGCCGCGATCGCGTCGGCGAACTTGGTGAAGAAGAAGGGCGGCGCCCGGTCGGGATCGCCGCCCATCTCGCGCGCATGCGCGGCGTAGTTCTGTCCGACGCAATATATTCTCCGCACCGGAAAGCGATCGCTGCGGCCATGGATCGGCGCCGACGGCTGGCTGAGGTCGAACATCGTCATCATGTCTCTCCTTGAGGCGGGGCAGCGATTCGCACGTCGCCGTCCGCGACTGCCACCGCGACCCGACGCAGGCCGCGCCCTGTTCCGGGGCCGGCGACGCACGCGCCGGTCGCTGCGTCGAACGCTGCGCCATGCGCCGCGCACTGAATCAGTAGCCGGTCGCCCTCGCGCAGCAGCGTCACGCCGCCATCCATGCGTTCGAGCGGAAAGCGCGCATGTGGGCAAAGATTATCGTAAGCGATCGTCGAGCCGTTCAACTGCAGCACGACATAAGACCAAAGCCGCGCGCCGTCGCGCACGTCGCACACACGCGCCTCGCCCTCGGCGAGATCGTCGCTGCGCGCAAGGCGCGCGCCGATCGGATCGCTCATGCGCCCTCCGCACGGAAGGGGCGCGACAGCAGCGCCTCGATCGCATCGTCGACGCTGAGCCGGCTGGCGAGCACCGCATCGACCGCAGCACAGATCGGCATCTCTACGCCGCAGCGTTGGGCAAGCGCGGCGACGGCGGGCGCGGACGCGACCCCTTCGGCCACAGAGCGCCGGTTCGCCTGCGCCGCCGCCAGGCTCGCGCCTTCGCCAAGTGCGGCGCCGAGCGCGGTGTTGCGCGACGAGCGGCTGACGCAGGTGAGCACCAGATCGCCCAGGCCGCACAGGCCGTTCAGCGTCTCCAGCCGCGCGCCCATGGCGCGACCAAGGCGCACCATCTCGGCGAATCCGCGCGTGATCAGCGCCGCCCGCGCGCCTTCGCCGAGCGCCCGCCCTTCGGCGATGCCGCAGGCGATGGCGATGACGTTCTTCACCGCGCCGCCGATCTCGGCGCCCACGAGATCGTCGGTCAGGTAGGGGCGGAAGGTCGGCAGGCCGAGCGCTGCGACCCAGGCCGCGCCTTGGGCCGGATCGGCGCACGCGATGGTCGTGGCGGTGGGTTTCCCGGCCGCCACGTCGCGGGCGAAGCCGGGCCCGGACAGCACCGCGACCCCGGCGTGGGGGATGGTCTGCTTCAGGACATCCGTCATCAGCGCGAGCGAGCCTTGCTCCACCCCCTTGGCGCACAGCGCGACGGGCGCGCCCGGGCGCAGATGCGGGGCGAGGTCGGCCAGGGCCCGGCGCATAAATTGCGCCGGCGGGGCGGCGAGAACGGCGTCGGCGCCGCCGGCCAGGGCCAGATCGCTGGTGGCGCGGATGCCAGGGTGCAGAAGCTGGCCGGGCAGATAGACCGGGTTCTCCGCCGTCGCGGCGATGGCGTCGACCACCTCGGCCTCATAAGCCCAGAGCGTGACCGCGCGCCCGGCCTGGGCGGCGACCTGCGCCAGTGCGGTGCCCCAGGCCCCGGCGCCCAGCACGAAGACGCGGTCGATGGGGTGCGGCGGATGCGTCAATGCGCTGAATCCTTCATTGAACGTTCAGGCCACTCAAGTTAGTGTCTTGAAATGGACGAAAAGACAGCCACGCGCGAGCGCATCCTCCAAGCGGCCATGACCCGCATCAAGCATTACGGCTATGGCAAGACCACCATGGCTGAAATCGCGGCCGATTGCGGCATGAGTCCGGGCAATATTTATCGCTTCTTCGAGGCGAAAATCGACATCGCCGAGGCGATGGCCCGAAAACATTATTCCGATCAGCAACAAGAGCTGGCGAAGATTTCCCGCCGGCGGGACCGCCCCGCGGATGAGCGTCTGCGCGAATTCTTCTTCCGCCGCATGCGCGAAAACTACCGTCTGGTGGAGGAAAGCGCCAAGATTCTGGAAATCGCCGAGGTCCTGCATCATGAGCGGCCGCTGTTCGCCAATGAGCAATTGGCGCAGGAGCGCGTGGTTTTGTCGGAGTTGCTGCGCGAGGGCGCGCAATCGGGCCTTTTCGTCGATTGCGACCCTGAATTGACCGCCGAAATGCTGCAATGCGCGACGGCCAAATTCAGCTTCCCGCAGCTCTTCTCGCAGCTCACCCTGCCCAAGCTCGAGCGCGAACTGGCGGGCGTCCTCGATCTTCTGTTCCGCGGCATCTATCGGCGCGAGGACGATTCCGCGCCCAGAGCTGCGCCCAAGGCCCTGACGGAGGCGATCACGACTTCGTGATCGTGATCAGTGAACAAAAACGAATTTATTCATTGATCAGGTCGCGGGCATCTGGCATACAAAGAGCGTGTTCAACGCACGCCTTTGTGGAGCCCGACATGACCGCCAACCGCCCCTCCTTCCTCGCCTGGACCTCGTTCTTCGCCGCCGCCGCGCTGCTCATGGGTCTGATGGCCGCCCCCGTTCTGAATGTGGCGGCGCAGATCGTCGCCTAGCCGCCCGGCGCGCCGCGCACCAACGCGGCGCAGCATCCGCGGCGCCTGCGTTATGCGTGATTTTGCTGGATTTCGCGCAATTCCGTTTGGATGCATGCGAAAACGCATAAGAGCGCGGCTGAAGCGCGTGTTGGATTAACCCCCCGAAGCGCGCACCTTTCGCGACGCAGCAATTGTTCGCACCCGCAGCATTGCGCATTAACCAGAAGGAGTCGTCCATGACCCGCCCAACCATCCACCCCCTCGCCCGCACCCTGGCGATCGTCGTGGCTGTGGCGATCGTCGCGGCGGCCGCGACGCCGATTTTCCAGCTCGCGGCCCAAGTGGCCGCCTAAGCCTTGACGCCCCTGCGCCCGGCCTCATGGGTCGGGCGCAAACGGGCGGCCGCTTCATCCAGCGGCCAGCGCGCCCGCGCCGGCGCATCCCATCCATCCGTGAACCCGAGCCGCAGCCGTTCAGCCCCCGCCAGCGCAATCATGGCGGCGTTGTCCGTGCAGAACACTTGCGGCGGCGCCGCGAAACGATAGCCGCGCCCAGCCGCGATCGCCTCCAGACGGCCCCGCAGCGCCGCATTGGCCGCCACCCCGCCCGCCGTCACCAATAGCCGCCCTGCGCAGCCCGCCGCCTCATAGGCGTCGAGGGCGTGCGCCGTCCGGTCGGCCACGACATCCAGCACCGCCGCCTGAAACGCCGCGCAGAGATCCGCCTTGTCCTGCAGGCTTGGCTGACCCAGCCCGTCGGCGACGCGGGCGACCGCCGTTTTCAAGCCCGCAAACGAGAAATCGCAGCCCGGCCGGCCCTTGAGCGGGCGCGGCAGCGGAAATCGGCCCGCGTCGCCGTCGCGCGCCAGCCGCTCGACCGCCGGCCCGCCGGGAAATCCCAGATCGAGCGTCTTGGCCACCTTGTCGAAGGCCTCGCCGGCGGCGTCGTCGATGGTGGATCCAAGCCGCCGATAGCGCCCGACGCCCTCCACCGCGAGAAACTGGCAATGGCCGCCCGACGCCAGGAAAAGCAGGTATGGAAACGGCGCGGGGTCGGCCAGGCGCGGCGAGAGCGCGTGGCCCTCCAGGTGGTTGACCGCGATGAGCGGCAGGTCGTGCGCCGCCGCGATCGCCTTGGCCGTGACCAGTCCCACCATGACGCCGCCGATCAGGCCCGGCCCCGCCGTCGCCGCCACGCCGTCGAGCGCTGGGAAATCGAGGCCCGCCGCCGCCATCGCTTGCGCGATCACGCCATCAAGCGCCTCGACATGCGCCCGCGCGGCGATTTCGGGCACCACGCCGCGAAACGGGGCGTGCGCGTCGAACTGGCTGGCGATGATGGAGGACAGCACCAAAGGCGCGCCGTCGCCGCCCAGGCGCACGACCGCCGCGGCGGTTTCATCGCAGGAGGTTTCAATGCCCAGGAGCGTCAGCGGCGCAGTCACGCGCACCATGTAGGGCGCTGCCTTGGCAAACGCGACCGTCTTCACCCGGCGAAGGCGTCAAACGCTTCGGCGTCGCGGGCGCGCAGATCGGCGAGGGCATGGACATGGGCGATGGCGCCGCCGCGCGCCTGCAGCGCTTCGACCAGCGCCGCCGACAGGCGCATGTCGCGCGGCTCGGCCAGGATTTCGGCCTCGCCGGCGTGCGCAAGCGCGGTGGCGGCGTCGAACGTCCAGGCGGCCGCATGCGCCGCGCGCGCGCGATCGCCGGCCTTCAACAGGTCGATGCAGGCTTGATGAATCATTGCGATATCGAGATCGACGGCGCCGTCGCGGACATGCGCGGCGTCAGGCTGGAACCAGGGATCGTACAGCGCCCGCCGGCGCGCCAACCGCCACGCCGTGATCAGGTGCGCGCCATCCCAGCGCGGCGCGCAGGACGGCATGCCGCGCTCAAGCATTTCGCGCCGCGGCGCATCCTCGCCAGAGGCGATGCTGACGAGGCCCGCTTTTGCGGCGCGCCGCTGTGCTTTGAGCATAAGCGCGATATGTCCGCCCAGACCGTCGCCAACCACGGCTGGGGCCTCGACGCCGAGCGCGTCGAGCGCGGCGGCGACGCAGGCGACGTAATCCTCAACGCTGCGCGGCGCCTGGAGGAAATCGTCGCCGGATTCGCCATGGCCCGGCAGATCGATGGCGATCAGCGGACGACGAGTCGCCAGCGCGTCGAACACGTGGCTGAAGCGCTGCATTGCGGCGCCGCTGTCGTGCAGCACGACCAGCGGCCGCCGGGCGCCGCCGGCCGCGAACCGCACATGCAGCGCGCCGCCCGGCGCGTCGACAAAGCGGAACGTGGAATCGTCTTGCGGCGGCGGCGCGGAATCGCGTGCGCGGCGCGCCAACCAATCCGCCATGGCGGCGATGGCGGCGTCGCGGTCGCGATCGAAGCGCTGCAACGCGATATTGGGGGGGAGATGCGTGAGCCGCTCAAGGTGTGCGCACAGCGGATCGCGCGCGCCGGCGCAGATCAAAGTGTCGGTGCGCAGCGCGTCGGCCATCGCCTGGCCGTCGGCGTGAAACGCCGACGCATAGGGTGCGCGATAGCCGTCGCCGGCGCGCAGAAAATCGAGGATATTGGCGTGGATCGCTTCAGGCGGCGGCGTTTCGTGGCCGTCCATCAGGTGCGCGCGCGTGTGCGCATACCAGGGAAAGAAGACCGATTGCGTCTCCATGCGGGCCCAGAGCCAGGCGAGATGGGCGCCGTCCCAGCTTGGGATGAAGGGCGTCAAATAATGCGCGAGCATGTCGGCGCGCTCGGCCGCCGTCCAAACGGCGAACCCGTCGAGCAGCAGCGCGCTGACGCGTTCGGGATGCAGTGCGGCGAAGGCGGCGGCGTGCGCGGCGCCGGTGTGAAAGCCATAAAGCGCCGCGCGCCCGATTCCGAGCGCGTCGAGCGTTTCGCCAAGCGCTACGCCATACGCTGCGACATCCTCCGGCGCGCCGGGCAATGGGTGCGCACAGCCGTTGCCGGGATTGTCGAGCGCGATCGCGGTCAGGCCGCGCGCGGCGAGCGCGCGCGCCATCGGCATGACGGCGAGCGAGGATTGCGGCGAGCCATGCAGCAGCACGACCAGCGGCCCTTCGCCGATCCGCCGGCCATGGACGAGGCGATCGCCGACGCGCACATAAAAACGCGCAACGCGCGTCACGACGGCTCCGCGACGGCGACGATGCACTTGCCGATATTGCGCCCCTGCATCAGCTTTTCGAACAGGGCGGGGGCGCCGTTCAGCCCATGCGCGACATCCTCGGCGATGCGCAGACGGCCCTCGCGCACCCACGGCGCCGCTTCCGCGAGAAAGTCGCTCCAGCGCGGGTAAAAATCATAGACGACGAGGCCGAGCACCTGCGCGCGCTTGCCGATGATGAGCCCGGCGGGAATCTGCGGCGGCGGCGCATCGGCGTGATATTGATCGACCAGGCCGCACAGCACCACGCGCGCATAGGGCGCAGCGCGGCTCAACATGGTCGTCAGCATCGCCACGCTGACATTCTCGAAACACAGCGTCGGCGCCGCAGGCAGGGCGGCGTCGAGCGCTTTCTCCCAATCCGGCGCCTTGTAGTCGACGCAGGCGTCGAAACCGTACTCGTTTACAACAAGGCGAACTTTCTCGGCGCCGCCCGCTACGCCGATCGCGCGCGCGCCCTTGATCCTGGCGATCTGCCCGACCGCGCCGCCCACGGCGCCGGCGGCTGCGTCGACGAGAACGATGTCGTCGGCGCCGACGCGCGCGCGCTGCGTCACGCCGGCCCACGCCGTCAGCCCCGGCATGCCGAGCGCGGAGAGATGGGCCTGCAGCGGCGCCATCGCGGGATCAAGCTTTCGCGCGTGACCGGCGGCGATCGCGATCTCGTCGGCCCAGGCCCCCTCCATCGTGTGCACCACATCGCCGATGGCGAAGTCGGGCGTGCGCGTTTCGACCACCTGCGCAACGCAGGCGCCGGGGATAGGCTCACGCATCGGCGCAGGCGGCGCTTCGCCCATATGACGCCCGCGCAGGCGCGATCCGACATAAGGGTCGAGCGATACATAGAGGACGCGCGCGCGCACGCCGCCGTCCGGACAGGCGGGCGGCGTCGCTTCCAGAATCTGGAAATCATCGGCGCGCGGCTGCGCGCTCAAGACGTGTTTCAGCACGACGTGCCGCATGGCCATGCCCTTCCAGACGCGCGCCGGCGCGCGTCACATCTCAACGAGTTCGAACAGGGTTCCGTCCGGCCCACGCATGGTCGCCGCGCGGCGACCGTCATACACGGCGCCCGGGCGCTGCGCGGGCGGCGCGATCAGCCAATCCGCGAAACGGTCGACGCGGTCGGCGAAATCCGGAATGGACAACGATCCTACCGCCACGCCGGGCGGCAGCATGCCCTTGTGCGTCGGTCGCGGGCGCGCCATCGGCGGCAATTGATCGAATTCGAGGAACACGTCGCGCTCGTGGATCACCGTGGAGATCGTGTAGAGCCGCTCATGCGGCGTGCCGAAGGCGTTGGCGAGCATGGTGTAGACGATGTCCATGTCGCGGCCGAGCGTGAGGCCGAGCTTCTCTTCCGCAAAGCGGATCGAGGCGCGCATGTCGGAGCAGGCGAGCACGAAGATGAAGAGCTTGTCGATCGGCGCAGCCGCGCGTGGGAGATCGTAAGCCGGCAGATCGGAACGGATTTGCGTCAGATAGACGATCTCGCCGTCCGGTCCTTTCACTTGCATCGGATAGATCGCCGGCAGGCCCTCGATCTCGCGCGGCGGCCCGATGACCTCGAACGGGCTCGGCTTCAGCCGCTCGTGTGCCGCGAGCACGTCCTGCACGCAGATTTCGATGGCGGCCCAGCCATAGGTTTTGAGCGGTTCGAAATCGGGGTGCGGGGGCTGCTGCACCAGCCGCAGATAGATTTTCGCGCCGCTCGCCGGCTTCATCACCGCGTACGGCGCGCCTGTTGCGCCAGGGGCGCCGAGCGCGGCTGCGAGCCCTGCATCCAGCGCGCCGCTTTCGACGGTCGTGTGGTCCAGAAAATCGCGATACAGCGCCTGCGAGCGCGCGAGGTCGGATACGGTGAGCGTGGCGCTGCGCAAAAGCTTCACGGCTTTTCTCCGGCTGGGAAGTTGGTATATCTTTTCGCTCGGTTCTTTTCGCCCAGTCCCGGCGCCGCTGCAAGTGCGCGCACAGGAGACCGCCAATGCCCGCTTACATGATCGTGGTCGCGCGGGTGAAGGATCGCGCGCGCTTCCTGGAGGAATACGGCAAGCCGACCGCGGCGCTGATCGCGCAATTCGGCGGCCGCTATATCGTGCGCGCGCCCGGCGCGGCGAGCCTTGAGGGCGGCTACGGCGACGGCGCGTCGATCGTGGTGTCCGAGTGGCCGGACAAGGCCGCGATCGAGCGCTTCTGGGCCTCGCCCGAGTATCAGCCGCTCAAGGCGGCGCGGCAGCCGCTGGCGGATGTCGACATTCTGGTGGTGGAGCAGCCTTGATGCGCCGGATGCTCGCGGCCCTGGCGTTGGCCGCAGCGATGTTCGCGCCGGCGCACGCGCAGACCGCGCCCGAGCGCGCCGCAGCCGCGCTGCCGTCGCAGCCCGCGCTCGACGCGCGCAGCATCGTGACGCGGGCGCATGCTGCGGCAGGCGGCGCCGTATGGGTGCGTCCCGAAACGCTCTATATGCGCGGCGAGGCGGTGTTCTATCGCGCGGACGGCGCGGTCGAGCGCCATGAGCGTTACGAGATGTGGCGCGTCTATCCGCGCGAGAAGGACGCCGCGCACGCCGCCGACGGCAAGGTGCGCATCGAATCCCGCCGCGACGGGCGCCAGGCGCTGCTTTTGGCGTTCGACGGCGCGCGCTCCTACACCGCCGCGGGGCCGCAGCCCCCGTCCGAAGCCGATCGGCAATGGTCCGAGAATTTCGGCTTCGGCGTCATCCGGTTTGCGCTGGACGACGGCTTCACGCTGACGCGCTTGCCCGACGATCTCGTCGATGGGCGCCCGGTCTATCATGTGCGCGTCGCCGATCCTGCCGGCATGCAGACGCAATTCGCCATCGCGCAGGACGATTTCGCGATCCTGCGTGTGGGTTTCGCCACGCCGCGCGGCTGGCATGAGCGCATCTATTCGGATTTCTTCACGCGGCCGGGGTCGGCCTGGGTGCAGCCAGGACGCGTGCGGCTGTTTTACAATGGCGTGAAGCAAAACGAAATCTTCTGGACGGATTTCCGTTTGAACGAAGCGATGCCGGATGCGTTGTTCGTCGTTTCGCCGCCCTAAACCTGCACCGGCCGATCGCTGAACTGTTCGTCGATCGGGCGTTCGATGACATTGATCAACACGCCGTCGGGATCGCGCAGGCAGCCTTCGCGCTGGCTGCGATGCGGCATGGTGAAGAGCGCGATCGGCCCGATGACCGACGCGCCGGCAGCGGCGGCCGCAGCCATCGTCGCATCCATGTCGGTCACGTAGAACACCAAAGTCGCCTCGCCCGCGCGCGGCGTGATTGCGTCGGCGCACGGCAAGGGCTCAAGCGTGGGCGTGGTGAGTTCGAACAGGCCGACCATGCCGTAATTCGGCGTGCCGGGCCGCTTCACGATGCGGCAGCGCGTGACGGTCTCGGGCGCGACGACGAGCGCTGCGGCGACGCTGCCGGCATGCAGCGTGCCTTCGTAATAGGTGTCGGTGAGCCCCAGCGCGCGATAGAAGGCGGTGGACCGTTCCAGATCGCGCACAAAGACGGCGCAGCGAATGAGCGAGGAGATGGGCTGGGTCATCGGGATCGCAATTCCGCTTCAAGTTTGACGCCGAACCCTCTCCCCCGAAAGGGGGAGAGGGCAGGGTGAGGGGGCTGTGCGAGGTTTGAAGTGTATTCGCTCCACCCTCACCCCGGCCCTCTCCCTCCTCGCGGAGGGAGAGGGAGAAAATGAATCTTCTGGGCCGATTGCGAAAAAGGGCGCTAGCCGCGCGCGAGTTCGTCGGCGATTTCTTCCGGCGTTTGATCCTCGCTCGCGAGCGCTTCCTGTTCCTGCTGCAGGATGCGCAGGATGCGCGCGAGATATTCCTGCGTCCACGCGCCGCGTTCGGCGGCTTCGGCCTTCGTGGGCGTGAAGCGCTCGATGTCGGCGCGGGTGAGCGCGCCGTTCTTTTCCAAAAGCCGCTCGATCGTGTCGAGGCGCTCGCGCGTCACAGCCAGTTCCTGCGCCACCGCCATGAGGATCGTCATCAGACGTTCGCTGTCGCGGCTTTCCAGGAACCAGGGTCGCTTGCCTTTCGGCTTGGCGCCGGCCAGCGCGAACGGATCGAGGCTCATGCCGCCTTGGCCTGCTTGCGCGCGCCGATCACGTGCCAGGCGGCCTTGCGGCCGTAATCTTCCTGCTTTGAATCCTTCGCCGCTTCGGGAAACACTTTCGGATCGACGACGGCGGCGACGCCGCCATGGATCAGCGCATCCTTCTTGAAGCCGGCCTTGACCATCCAGCCGTCGAGGTCGACCTCGTGCATCTTCGTCCAGAACGGCTCGTTGTTGTAGAAGGCGTCCCAGTCGCGCATGGCCTGTTCGAACAGCGGCATGGCGGCGTCGTATTGCGGCTGCTCGACATGCAAGACGATGCCGCCGGGCGCCAGAAGCCGTTTCGTCTCCGCGAATATTTTCTGCATCGAGGAATAGCTCGTCTCGTGCAGGAACATCGTCGACTGGATCCAATCGAAGCTTTCGTCCTTGAACCGGGACAAATCCGACACGTCCGCCTGCACGAAGGTCACGTTCGTCACGCCGAGGCTCTTGGCGCGCGCCAGCCCGTAGCGCAGCATCGGCGCGCCGACATCGACCGCCATGACCTCCGCGTCCGGAAACGCCTGCGCGATGGGCAACACATTGTGGCCAAGGCCCGCGCCCAGATCGAGGATGCGCTTGGGCTTGAAGGCGGGGAGGTTTTCTTTCACCCACTTCACCACCGCATGGCCGCCGCCGTCATTGTACAGGCCCAGCATGCCGCCGGTGGTCGCAAACATGCCGACGTCGTAATTCGCCGCGCCCGTCGCGTCGCCGGAGACCAGCTCGGTGTGATAGCTGCCTGGCATGCAATGGTGATCGATCGCAGCGACATAGCGCGGCAGGGGCAATGTCGGATCGAGTTGGAGGCGGGGGTCGCCGTCGGTCAGCTTGCGCACGGAGGCGTTGAGCGCGTCGGCTTGGCGCAGCGTCACCCAGCGGCCGGCCTGCTGGCGCTGCTCCATCGTCGCGCGGCGCAACGCCGACCACCACTGGAACATCGGATCGGCGGCCATCGCCTTGCGCAGTTCGTGGCGATCCTTGAACGGCCGCTTGGCCGTCTTCTTGAAGGCGGGCTCCACCCGCACGTCGAACGCCAGCTTCACCCCCGGCATGACGCGGGTGGAGAGATGACGGTTCATGTGGGCGAGGAAGTTGAACCGCGCCGCCTCGTCATGCGTCACCTGCGGATAGACGCCGTGGCGGCCGACGACGCGGTAATCCGGCGGCCCATCATAGGCAGGGGTCTTCACAGCGGGCTTCCTGGCGCCAGTCTTCACCTTCTTGGCGGGGGCGGCGGCCTTGACGGGGGCGTTCATCGTCCTGCTCCTCGGCGGGGGCTTGCAACGGCCGGGCCGATGCTGTCCCTTGGGCGTTAAAAGATATACCAACCTGTTTCCGAATGGGAGACGCCAATGGGTACGCGGATCGTCGCATTGTTCAATCTCAAACCTGGGGTGAGCGCGGCCGATTACGAGGCCTGGGCGCGGCGTGTGGACCTGCCGACGGTCAACAGCCTGGGCTCGATCGAGAAATTCGAGGTGTTCAGGTCGGCCGGCCTGCTCGGCTCCGACGCCGCCCCGCCCTACGCCTATGTCGAGATCATCGACGTGGCCGACATGGACGCCTTCGGCAAGGACGTATCCTCGCCGACGATGCAGCAGGTGGCGGCCGCCTTCCAGGAGATGGCCGCCGATCTGGTCTTCATCCTGACCGATAAGCTGGGCTGAGCCATGGGGCGGTTCAGCGGCAAGACCGCCGTGGTCACGGGCTCCGGCCGGGCCAAGGGCCTGGGCGAGGCCATCGCGCGGCGGCTCGCGGCGGAGGGCGCGGCGGTCGTCATCTCCGACATTGGCGCGCCGAAGGACGCGGCCACGCCAGGGTCGATGATCGGCGCCGACGCCGAGATGGAGGCCATCGCCCAATCCATCCGCGCCGCCGGCGGAACGGCCTCGACCTTCGCGTGCGACGTGCGCGACTTTGAGCAAATGCGGGCTCTGGCCGACCACGCCGTCGCTGCGCATGGCGGCCTCGACATCTGGGTCAACAATGCCGGCATCGGCTACATCATGAAGCCCTTGATGGAGGTGACGCCCGACGATTGGCGCGCCGTCATCGACGTGAACCTCACCGGCTGCTTTTTCGGCATCAAGGCGGCGGCCGAGAAAATGATTGCGCAAAATGAAAAGGAGCCGGGCCGAGGCGGGCGCATCGTCAATATCGCCTCTCAGGCCGCCAAGAGCGGCTTTCCGCACGCGCAGGCCTACACCGCCTCCAAGCATGGCCTCGTCGGCCTCGTGCGGTCCGCCGCGATCGAGCTTGGACCGCACAAGATCACGGTCAACAATGTCTGCCCGAACCATGTCACGACCGGATTGGGCGCGTGGCAGAACGAGTATTTCGCCAAGGTGGTCGGCGCGCCTTCGGTGGAGGCGTATCTGGAGGCGATGGCGGCCCGCATCCCGCTGAAGCGCCCCGGCCTGCCGGAAGACACCGCCAAGGCGGTTGCGTTCCTCTGCTCGCCCGAGGCCGATTACATCACCGCCGAGAGCATGAACGTGTCAGGCGGGGAGGAGCCGCATTGAACGCTGGCGATCCGCGCGCCGATCACTCCGCTGCGCCCTCGGTCGCGCCTTGCACCGCCGCGGTCGTCGCGCATTGGACGAGCGCGTCGCGGGTTTGCGGATCGATGGTCTCCGCCCGCTCGGCGGCGGCTTGCACGCCTTCGCCCCCGATTGCGCGGCGCAGCACCGTGGCCAGCGCATCGACATGCGTCTCGCTCAAATTCTGTCCGAGGCGATCCTGTACGCAACCGCAGAACGCGTCGGACTGGCCGGCCAGCACGCAGGCGGTGCGCGTGTCGACGGCGCGCGCGGCGGCCTTGGCGGCTTCCTGCGCGAAATCGATTGCGCCGGTCTTGGCTTCCTCCACCGCAGCCGGCGGCTCGCCGCAGGCGGCGAGCGCAAGCGCGGCGATCACTGCAAGGGCGGCGGTTTTCAGCGAAGCGCGCATCATATCCTCACGGCGAAACGACGCCGGCGTCTTGGCACACATCCGCCGACGCGCCTATTCACCTTTTCCGTGAGAGACGCCGATGCCCGCACCCGCTGACTTCACCTGGCCGAATGGCGCAAAGCTCGCCGTGTCCATCGTCGTCAATGTCGAGGAGGGCGCGGAACAGAATATCCGCGACGGCGACAAGGGCCCCGAGCCGGTCGACGAATTGGGCGCGGTTCCGTCGCGCCCGATGCGCGCGCACGGCAATGAGAGCAATTACCAATACGGCGTCAAAGCCGGTTGGCCGCGCATCGTGAAGCTTTTCGACGAGCGCAACATTCAGCCGACGATCACGGCGGCTGCGCTTGCGCTCGAACGTGCGCCGCAGATCGCGCAGGACATCCGCGCGCGCGGTTGGGAAGTGGCCGCGCACGGCTATCGCTGGAGCCATCAATTCTGGATGGATGAAGATAAAGAGCGCGCCTTCATCGCGCAGGCGCGCGAGTCCATCACGCGCACGATCGGCGTCGCGCCGAAGGGCTGGCTGTCGCGCTATCTGTTGACCGAGAACACCCGCCGCCTCGTCGCCGAGGAGGGATTCACGTATCACATCGACGACTATTCTGACGATTTTCCGTTTTGGGATGTGATCGAAACGCGCGGGGGCCGCACGCCCATCGTCATTTCGCCGTACGCGGTCGACACCAACGACATGAAAATGTGGGTCGCGCCATCCTACACGCCGTGGGACTGGGCGCGCTACGCCATCGACAGTTTCGACGCGCTCTACGCCGAGGCGCAGGCCGGCAAGGCGGCGGTGCTGAACATCGGCCTGCATCTGCGCATCGTCGGCCGGCCGGGCCGCATCGGCGCGCTGGCGCAGATTCTCGATCACATCGCCAAGCACGAGGATGTGTTCGTCGCCGGCCGCGGCGCCATGGTCGCGCGCTTCGCAGAAATGGTTCCCGCGCCATGACGAGGGCCACAATGCTCGCGGCGATCTTCGCTCTGTCGGCGGCGCCCGCTCTCGCGCAAACGCCGTCGTCGGCGGAGGAGTTCGCACAGCTCGCGGTCGGGACGTTCTCCTCCATCGATCAGGCGCGCAGCGATGATCGCTATGACGTCGTCGAGGCGCACATCGTGCGGATATGGCCCGAGCGCGCCGACGGCGTCTGGCTTTATCAGGAACAGGCGATCCTGGGCGACGATCCCGCGCGACTGGACGAGAGCGCACGCCAGCGGCCGTATTTTCAGCGCGTCGTGAAGCTTGAAGCGGTCGGTCCGGGATTGGTTCGGCGCACCTGGTATGAATTGGCCGACCCGCGCGCCGCCATCGGCGCCTGGCGCGATCCTGCGCGTCTGCGGTCGGCGCAGCTTGCGGCGTCAACCTGCTTCGGTCTCGTGCGCCGCGTGGCGCAAGGCTTTTGGCGCGGCGAAACCGAGGATTGCCCGACGTCGTGGCGCGGCGCGGTGCGCGCGCAGAACATGTCGATCGTCACGCCGGACGCTTTCGCCAATTGGGATCGCGGCTTTGACGCAGAAGGCCGTCGCATCTGGGGGCCGGAATTCGGCGGATACGTTTTCACGCGCAGGGAGCCGACGCCATGAAACGGAAGAACAGCATCGTCGCGCTCGCCGCGGCGGCGTCGCTTGGCGCATGCGTGATTTCGGTGGAGGGCAATGCG
This sequence comes from Hyphomonadaceae bacterium, assembly GCA_033764725.1. Lineage (GTDB taxonomy): Bacteria > Pseudomonadota > Alphaproteobacteria > Caulobacterales > Aquidulcibacteraceae > RI-43. The sequence continues at coordinate 155,094 of JANRIR010000021.1, read as the reverse complement.
CCGCCGCCGCCAGCGCCGGCCGCGCCAGTCGAAGCGGCGCGCCTTCCGATCGATCTGCGCCGCACCACGCTGATCGTGCGCGACATGGATCGCTCGCTGGCGCTCTATCGCGATGCGCTCGGCATGGAGGTGCAGTACGATCAGATCCTCACCTCGCCCAATCTGGGCCGGGCCGGATCGGACGGCGTCAACCGCTCGCGACTCGTTCTGCTGCGCGCGAACGATTCCTTCATCGGCATGTTGGGCCTGTGGCAATTCCTCGACGGCCCCGCCGAACCGCCGCCGCAGGCGCCCACCTTCCACGCCGGCGACATCGTGCTGCTGTTCAACGCCACCGATCTCGAGCAGCGATTCCCACGCGTCGCCGCAACGCCCGGCGTGACGGTGCTCGGCGAGCCGCGCCCGCGCACCTATCCCAGCGCAACCGGCGACATTCAGGTCATGGTCTCCATGCTGGTCGACCCCGACGGCCATATCGTGGAGCTCAATCGTCTCGTTTCCGGCGGACCTGCGCGCCGCGAGTGATTGACTTCGCGCCGCCGTCGCGGCATTTGTCCGGACAAATGAGCTTTCGATCCCTCCTGTTCGTGCCTGGGGCCAGGCCTGAGCGCTTTGAGAAGGCGCTCGCCGCCGGCGCAGACCAGGTCTGCATCGATCTCGAGGACGCCGTGCCGCCGGCGCAGAAGGACGAGGCGCGCGCCGCCGTCGCCGCCTTCGTGGCCGGCCGCCCGGAATTCGGCGTGCGCATCAATGCGCCGCGGACGGCATGGGGCGCGGCCGACATCGCCGCAATCGCGACCGTGCGGCCCGCCTTCGTGATGGTTCCCAAGGTCGCCCATCCCGTCGAGCTCGACATCGTGCGCGAGGCGACGGGCGCTGCGCGCGTCGTGCCGATCGTGGAAAGCGCAGAAGGACTAAAGAACGCCTTCGACATCTGCGCCGCGCAAGGCGTGGCGGCGGTATTGTTCGGCGGCTTCGATTTCGCCGCCGATATCGGCTGCACGATGGACTGGGAGCCCTTGCTGTTCGCGCGATCGACGCTCGCGGCTGCGTGCGCGCGCGCTGGCGTCGAGCTGATGGATGTGCCCTATCTCGACGTGGATGACGCGCCCGGCCTGATGGAGACCACGAGGCGCGCGCGCGCGCTGGGCTTCACCGGCCGCGCCTGCATCCATCCCAAACAGGTCGATGGCGTGAAGGCGGCGTTCGCGCCGAGCGCTGACGAGATCGCGCACGCCAAGCGCGTCATGGCGGCCTTCGAGGCCGCGAACGGCGCCGCCGCGCTGCTCGACGGAAAACTCGTGGAATTGCCGGTGATCCGCGCCAGCGGGCGTATCCTGGCCGCGGCGGGAGAGGGGTGATGGTGCAGCAGTGGAAAGAGGTCGGCCCGCAGCGTTATCGCGAAACGTTCGGCCGCTATTTCGAGGATTTTCACGTCGGCGACGTCTACGAACATCGCCCCGGGAAAACAGTCACGGAATATGACAATCATCTGTTCACGCTTTTGACGCTGAACACGCATCCGATGCATTTCGACGTCGAATTCGCCAAGGCGTCGGAGTTCAAGCGCAATCTTGTGGTCAGCCCCTATACTCTGGCGCTGCTGATCGGCATGAGCGTCACCGATTGCAGCCAGAAGGCGATCGCCAATCTGGGCATGGACGAGGTGAAATTCTCCGCGCCGGTCTTTGCGGGCGATACGCTCTATGGCGAAAGCGAAGTGCTCGCCAAGCGCGAGAGCCAGAGCCGGCCGGGACAAGGCATCGTCACCATCCGCACCATCGGCAAGAACCAGGACGGCGTCGTCGTGTGCAGCTTCAAGCGCAACATGCTGATCCCGTCCCGCGGCAACGCGGTCGAAGATCGGGTGGCGCATTACTGATGGCGTTCGTGATGGAGCCGGTCGCGCATGTGCGCGGCGGACGCAGCGAAGCTGTCGACGATTCGTGGGACAGCGAAGAAGCGACGATCGAACTGACCGAAGCCTACCGCGCCGATGCGCTCGCTGGGCTCGACGCCTTCTCCCACATTGAAGTCGTGTTCGTGTTCGATCGCGTTCCCGCCGACACGATCGAAACGACCGCCCGGCGCCCGCGCGGCAATCCCGATTGGCCGCTCGTCGGCATCTTCGCGCAGCGCGGCAAGAACCGCCCCAACCGCATCGGCGTCACGGTGTGCGCGTTGCTCGGCGTTGACGGCGCGATGCTGAAGGTGCGCGGCCTCGACGCTATCGACGGAACGCCGGTGCTCGACATCAAGCCGGTGATGGCGGAATTCCTGCCGCGCGGCGACCTGCGCCAGCCGGCATGGTCGCATGACCTGATGCGTGACTATTGGTGAGCATGGCCGCCGGCGCGCTCCCCGCTGCGACGCTCGCCGAGCTGGCGGCGCTGATGGACAGCTATGCCGCTGCGTGGCGCGCCAACCGCGCCGCAGCGTTGCAGCCGTTCTGGGATCGCACTGGCGCAGCGCCGCTCTACATCGCTGAGGAAATCGACGCGCCGATTTTGACCTGGGCGGCGCTCGACGCCTATTGGGCCAAGAATGAGACGCTGCATCGCAAGATCGATCTGCGCTTCTCCGACGTGCGCGGCGTCGCGCTGGCGGCGGATGTCGCCGCGATCGTTGCGCACATGGCGTGGGACATTGCTTTTGCGAGCGGCGCGAGCGCCGCGATGGGCGGGGAGAACCGCGTCGCCGCCACGCTGCGCCGCACCCCGGAAGGCTGGCGCCTCGCCGCCTGGGTCGAGGCGCCGCTCGCGCCCATCACCTATCTGCGCCGCCTTTACGAACGCGCAGCGACTCCTGGATTTCTCGACGCCTGATCGCCTGAAGAGGATAGTACGCACATGGCCGACACGCTCACTGCGATCCCCGACTCCGATGAACGCGCCGTCCTCGATTCCATCGAGAAATGGCTCGAGAAGAAGGTCGCCCCTGTGGCGATGAAGCTCGAGCACGACGACGAATATCCCCACGCGCTCGTGGACGACATGAAGGAGCTGGGCCTGTTCGGCGCCATCATCGCGCCGGAATTCGGCGGCCTTGGCTTGTCCGCCTCGACCTATTCGCGCGTCGTCTCGCGCATTTCCGAAGAATGGATGAGCCTCACGGGCATCTTCAATTCGCATCTGATGATGGCGACCATCGTGCAGAAGTTCGGCACCGACGTGCAGAAGGAGTATTGGCTGCCCCGCTTCGCGACCGGCGAGATGCGCGGCGGCCTCGCCTTGACCGAGCCCGACGCCGGCACCGATCTGCAAGGCATCCGCACGGTCGCCCGCAAGAAGGGCAATGACGCCTATGTCGTCAACGGCGCCAAGACCTGGATCTCCAACGCCATCGAAGGCCAGTGCGTCGCGCTTCTGGTCAAGACCGATCCGAACGCCCAGCCGCGCTATACCGGCATGTCGATGCTGATCGCGCCGAAGATCGATCCGCAAACCAAAGCGCCGCTGCCGGGCGTAAAGAACGGCAAGAAGCTGGAAAAGCTCGGCTACAAGGGCATCGATTCCGGGGAGCTGATTTATGAGGACTACGAATGCTCCGCCGAATTGTCGCTCGTCGGCGGCGAGGAGGGCAAGGGCTTCTACATGGCGACGGGCGGCCTAGAGATCGGCCGGATCAATATCGCGGCGCGCTCGGTCGGCATCGCGCGCCGCGCGCTGAAAGAGAGCGTGACATATGCGCAGCTGCGCAAGACGATGGGCAAGCCGATCTGCGAGCATCAGGCAATTCAATTGAAGCTCGGCGAGATGGCGGCGAAAACGCGCGCAGCCGAGCTGCTCGTCGAGGACGCAGCGCGCGCCTTCGACGCCGGCGGCCGCATCGACATGGAGGCCGGGATGGCGAAATACTTCGCTTCCGAAACCGCCGTCGAGGTGTCTCTGGAGGCGATGCGCATTCATGGCGGCTACGGCTATTCCAAGGAATATCCGATCGAACGTCTCTATCGCGATGCGCCGCTGATGTGCATCGGCGAAGGCACCAATGAGATGCAGCGCATCATCATCGCCAAGCAGCTGATCGCGCGGAACAAGATATGATCCGCCCGCTCGAAGGCGTCCGTATCCTGGCGGTGGAGCAATACGGCGCAGGGCCGTACGGCACGCAATTGCTTGCCGAATTGGGCGCGGAGGTCGTCAAGATCGAGGCGCCGTCCATGGGCGGCGACGTGTCCCGGCAAACCGGCCCATACTTCCTTGGCGAAAACGACTCGCTGTTCTTCCAGACCTTTTCGCGCGGCAAGAAATCCTTGGCGCTGGAGATCAAAAGCGCCGAGGGGCGCGCAGCGTTCGACGACCTCGTGCGCGGGGCGGATGCGGTGGTGAACAATCTGCGCGGCGATCAGCCGGAAAAGCTGAAAATCACCTTCGCGCACTTGCGCGCGATCAATCCGAAGATCGTGTGCGCGCATCTCTCCGCCTATGGGCGTGACAATCCGCGCGCGGCCTGGCCCGGCTACGATTATCTCATGCAGGCCGAGGCGGGATTCTTGTCGATGACGGGCGAGCCGGACGGGCCGCCGGTGCGCTGCGGCGTGTCGATCATCGATTTTCACACCGGCTCGCAATTCGCGGTCGGCATCCTCGCGGCGATCCTGCGCGCCCAGCGCACTGGAGAAGGCTGCGATGTCGATGTGTCCTTGTACGATGTGGCGCTGCATCAGCTCAGCTATCCCGCCACCTGGTATCTGAACGAAGGCGTGTCGACCGGGCGCCTGCCGCGCGGCGCCCATCCGTCCATCGCGCCGTCGCAATTGTTCCAAACCGCCGATGGCTGGATGATGCTGATGTGCCAGACGCCGAAATTCTGGGAGCGCTTCTGCGAGCTTGTGGGCCGTGAGGACCTCAAGTCGGACATGCGCTTCGCCGCCATTCCTGATCGCCGCAAAAATCTCGCCGATCTCACGCAAACGCTCGACGCGATCCTGCAAGGACGGACGACGGCGGATTGGATGGCGTTGCTGGGCGGCGAGGTTCCCTGCGCGCCGGTCTATGACATTGCGGAGGCGCTCGACAATCCGTTCGCGCGCGCCGTCGGAATGATCGATCGTCCCGATCATCCCGATGCGCAAAATGGCGTGCGCATGCTCGCCTGCCCAATCAAGATCGACGGACAGCGCATGCCCGCCGCGCGCGCGCCAAAGCTCGGCGAACACAATCGCGCGTTCCTGGAGCCTTCTTCATGAAGCTCGAAGGCCTTAAAGTGCTCGATCTTTCGGCGTTTCTGCCGGGGCCGCACATGACGATGATGATGGCCGATCACGGCGCGGACGTGATCATGGTCGAGCCGGCGAACGGCGTGGGCGAGCCGACGCGCGCGATCGGTTATCGCACGGCGGACGGCGTGTCGGTATGGTTTCGCAACATCGCGCGCGGCAAGCGGAGCCTGAAGATCAATCTCAAGGATCCCGAAGCGCACGCGCTTTTTCTGCAGCTTGCGGCGGAGGCCGACGTCATCGTCGAGGCGTTCCGGCCCGGCGTCGTGAAGCGGCTCGGCATCGATTATGACGCCATCGCGGCGATCAATCCGCGCATCGTCTATTGTTCGATCTCGGCGTTCGGACAGGAGGGCGCCTATGCGCTGAAGCCGGGCCATGCGCTGACCATCGAGGCGATGTCGGGCGTGCTCGATCTCAATCGCGGCCTGGAGGACGACAAGCCCACCAATCCGTGCATTCCTGCCTCCGACATGGCGGCTTCGTTGATGGCGTTTTCAGCGATCATGATGGCGCTCTATCGCCGCGAGAAGACCGGGCGCGGCGATTTCATCGACATGTCGATGTATGATGCGCTTCTGGCGTGGACGCCGAACGTCACCGGTCCGGTGTTTGCGGACAACAAGCATCCCGAGCCGAAAACCATGCGCTCTTTCGGCGGCGCCGCGATGAACCGCGTCTATGAAACGAAAGACGGCAAATTCCTCGTTCTCGGCGGCTCGGAAGTGCACTTCGCGCGCAACATTCTCGAAGCCCTGGGCCGTCCGGATCTGCTCGACTATGCGAAGATCGAGCCCGGCCCGGCGCAGGATCCCTTGAAGGCCTTCTTCCGCGAGGCGTTCGCTGCGCGTACGCTGGCGGAATGGGAGACGTTTCTGGCCGATGTCGATGTTTGCTGGTCGCCGGTGCGCAGCCTCAAGGAGGCGTTCGACGATCCCTATGCGCAAGAACGCGGCATGGCGCTGCGCGACGATGCGGGCAACACGCATATCGGCCCGCCAATCCGCTTTCGCCATGAGCCGCCGCAACCAAACTTGTCGACGCCCGCCTATGGCGCCGATTCTGAATCGATCGCGCGCGACGCCGGGCTTGATCCGTCGCATATCGCGCGCTTGAAACAGGCGGGAGCGCTCTAGGTGCGCTTGAGTGTGATCTTGTATGCGAAACGATCGCTCGGATGAAGGCTGATGCTGCCCTGATAGATCGCGCCGGCGGCGTCGCGATAGCGGCGGATGGTTTTCAGCGCGGCGTCGCCGGGCTGGCAATCGAGCGCGCGCGCATCGGCGGCGGACAGCGAGACCGCCGTGATCTCCTGGTCGATGCTGGCCGCGAAAAGGCCCGATCGCTCCGCGATCAGCGTATTGATGGCGCCCGGTCGCGCACCGATATCCGCCTGCGTCGGGCACAAATCCTTGCGCACGAAAATGGTCGTCAAGGCGACGACGTCGTCTGTGGCGACGTTGCGGCGCGCGCCGACGATGCGCACGACGTCCTCGCTGGCGGAGAAGCCAAGATCGCGGCGTCCGCGCGCATGCGCCGGCGCGAGACCCATCGTGTCGATCGCCAACCTTGTGTCGCGTGCATATTGCAGGATGTCGTCGACCGATCCGAGGCTTTGCACGAAGGCGCGATCGCGCGCCGCGGCCGCGACGATGGTGCCTGCGCCGCGCCGTCTCTCGATAAGGCCTTCCTCGCGCAGGATGCGCAGCGCCTCCCGCGCCGTGTGCCGCGAGACGCCGCGCGTCGCGCACAGGTCAAGCTCCGTCGGCAGCTGCGCGCCTGGGCCGTACTCGCCCGAGACGATGGCGCTGCGCAGATCCTGCGCAAGGCGCTGATAGAGCGGCGCTGCGGCGCCGGCGAGGATGCTCTGGCTCATCGCCAAGGTATTAGCCCATGAGCGCGGCCGCGCAAACGGCGTCCGAGCGCTTCGCTGCGCATGCGCTGGGCGTGGATGCGCGCACACTTGATGCGGAAACGCTTTCGGCTTTGAGCAATTTTACGCGCGACACGCTTGCGGTGGGGGTTGGCGGGGCGGCTGCGCCTTATGCGCAAAGCGCGCGCCGCGCCGCATTGGGATGGGCTGCGCCCGGCCGCGCGCGCCTGTGGAGCGGCGGCGGCGCAATAAGTGCGGCGCAGGCGGCGTTCATCAACGCCTTTCAGGCGCATTGCCAGGAATTCGACTGCGTCCTCGAAGCGGCCGTTCTGCACCCGATGACTGTTGTTGCGCCTGTTCTGTTTGCGGAAGCCGACGCGCACGGCCTCTCTGGCGAAGCCTTCGCTGCGGCGTGCGTGGCTGGCGTGGACGTAGCGGGCTCGCTCGGGATCGCCGCCACCACGCAGATCAAATTCTTCCGGCCGGCGACGTGCGGCTTGTTCGGCGCGGTCGCGGCATTGTGTCGTGCGCGATCCTTGTCGCAGGCGCAAACGGTCGATGCGTTCGGCTACGCGCTCGCCTTTGCGTCGGGCACGATGCAGGCTCATGTCGAGGGCACGCCTGCTTTGGCGGTTCAGGTCGCGCACGCCGCGCAAAGCGCGTTTCAAGCCGTCGATCTGGCGCAGGCCGGGCTGCCCGGCCCGAAGGGCGCGCTCGACGGCCCGTTCGGGTATTTGACGCTTTTCGAAACGGGTTTCGATCTGGAGCGCGTCTGGCCGTCGCTGCGGCCGGGCGCGCGGCTGCGCGCGGTGAGCTGGAAGCCGCACCCCACAGGCCGCGCCGCGCATGGCGGCATCGAAATGGCGCTGGCGCTGCATGCCGAGGGTGTGCGGCCGGAGGCCATCCAGTCGCTACGTTTCGCGGTGACGCCGCTCATTCATCACCTTGTCGGCCGACCGATCGTCGCACCGCTCGAGGTGAATTATGCGCGGCTTTGCTTGCCCTATTGCGCGGCTGCGGCGCTTCGCTTCGGCGCCGTATCGCTGTCGCATTTCACGCCCGCGTTTCTCAACGATCCGGAGACGCATGCGCTGGCGAAGCGCGTGACCGTCGCCGTTGAGGACAACGCAGACGCCGCCGCATTCACGCCGCAAAGCTTGACGGTCGAACGCGCCGACGGCGCGCAGCGGAGCCTGCGCATCGACGCGCTATTGGGGACGCCCGCGCGCCCCCTCTCGTCGGCGCAACAGGCTCAAAAACTGCGCGATTGCGTCGCGTTCGGCTTTGGCGCGCCGCGTGAGGACGTCGCGCTTGCACTGGAGCATTTGACGGCGGATATCCTGGGCCTGAGCGATGTCAGCCAATTGAGCCGTGCAGCGGCAGGGGAGGCGCTGTGACGCGAACCGATGAAGGCGTGACATATTTCGACGTCGCCAAGCCGGACGCCCTGCGCGCCGAATATCCGATTGGCGATGCGTTCTTGCGCTTCGCCGCCGGCGTGTCGCGCGACGCATTGCGCGCACAGCAGGAAGCGCGGTTCCAGGCGGTGCTCGCGCGCGCTTGGCGCATGGGATTTTACCGCAGGCTTTGGGGGAAGGCAGGGATCGAGCCCGGCGACATTCGATCGCTCGACGATCTGCCGCGTCTGCCGACGTTCGAGAAATCCGACATCATCGCATCCATCGAACACGCGCCGCCATTCGGCGATTTCGCCGGCCTTGAAACCTATCCGCCGCACGAAAGGCCGCCAGTCATCTTCCACACCACGAGCGGCACCACGGGCAAGCCGCAGCCGCTGTTTTTCGGCCCGAAGACGCGCGAGGTGCAGAACCTTTTGCTCGGCCGCCTGTTTCGCCTGCAGGGTCTCGGGCCGGCTGATGTGGCGCACTCGGTCTATGGGCACGGCATGATCAATGGCGGCCACTATATTCGCGAGGCCGTCACGCATTGGACTGGCGCGATGTTCATGTCGGCTGGCACGGGCGTGGAGACGCGCAGCGCGCAACAAGTTGCGCTGATGAAGGAGTTCGGCGCGACCGCGATCCTCGGCTTCGCCGATTATGTGAAGAAGCTCGCCGCCGTGGCGGAGGAGAGCGGCCTGCGCATCGGCGAGGATATCCGCATCCGCATGATCTCCGGGCAGTTCGGCCGCGAGGACAAGGCGGCGGTCTCGGCCTTGTGGGGCGGCGCCGCCTGCTATGATTGGTACGGCGTCGGCGACACCGGGGTGATCGCCGGCGAGGGTCCTGATCAGGACGGACTGTACATCTTCGAGGACGCCCACATCGTCGAAGTCTGCGATATCGAAACCGGCGCCGCGCTGGAGGACGGCCGCGCCGGTGATTTGATCGTGACGTGCCTGTTCAAGGATGACGTCTACCCCATCATTCGATTCAACACGCATGACGTCACGCAGATCAAGACAGGTCGCTCCGCGTTGGGACTGAATTTGCGCCGCATGGAAGGCTTTCTTGGCCGCTCGGACAACATGGTGAAGGTGCGCGGCATCAATGTGTTTCCGCAGGCCGTGGGGCCAATGCTGGCCGAGCACGCGGCGTTCGCCGGCGAGTTCATCTGTCGCGCCGTGCGCGACGCGCAAAACAGGGATGCGCTGATCGTCGTCGCGGAGGCGCACGCGCTGCATGCCGAAATCGCCGCCGCGTTTCAGGACATACTGAAGCGCAAGCTAGGCATCGAGGTCGGCGTCGAGCTCGCGCCGATCGGCGCCACCGCGACGCTGACGCAGATCGACACGCGTCAGAAGCCGATCCGCCTGCTCGACGAGCGCAAGCCATGAGTGCGGAGCCTCAGTCCATCGCCGCTCTGCGCAAGGCCTTTGCGCAGGGCGCATCGACGCCGCTATCGGCGCTTGAGGCCTGCCGCGCGCGCGCGGAGGCGCGGAACGCAGCGCTCAATGCGATCGTGCATCCGCTTTGGGCCGAGGCGGAGGCGGCGGCGCGCGCATCGACGCAGCGATGGCGGGATCGCAAGCCCCTGTCGCTGATCGATGGGGCGCCGATCGCTGTGAAGGCGAATGTCGCGGTCGAAGGCGCGCCGTGGACGGCCGCAATGGCGCCGTTTGCGCAGCGCATGGCGCAGTCCGATGCGGCATGCGTGGCGCGGCTGCGTGCGGCCGGCGTGGTGGTGATCGGCGTCGCGAATATGCATGAGGCCGCTTTTGGCGCGACGACGACCAGCCCGCTCTACGGCGCCTGCATGCATCCGCTGCGCGACGGCTACACGCCGGGCGGATCGTCGGGCGGATCGGCGGCGGCGACGGCGGCGGGCTTCTGCGCCGGCGCAATCGGAACCGACACCATGGGTTCGGTGCGGTTGCCGAGCGCATATTGCGGCATTGTCGGCATGAAGCCCAGCTTCGGCCGCGTGTCGCGCGCTGGCGTTGAGCTCTTGTCCTGGTCGCTCGACCATGTCGGCGTGCACGCAGCGACGCCCGCCGACGCGCGCCTGCTGCTGGATGCGATTCAGGGGTACGATGCGCGCGATCCGTTCTCGCTGGCGTTCGATATCGACGAGGGCGAGCTCGATCTTCACGGCGTGCGCATCGGCGCGCCGGCGCTTGACGTCGCCGTCGAGCCCGATATTGCCGCCGCGTTCGACCGCGCAAAGACCCGTTTCGCTGCGTTGGGCGCGGAGCTGGTCGCAGTCGATTGGGACGTATCGTTTGCGGCAGTGCGGCGTGCGGCTTTGCTGGTGACGGAGGCGGAGGGCGCAGTCGCACTTGCCGCGGTGCGCGACGATGGCGGTTTGTCGTCCGGCTTGCGCGCGCTGCTCGCCTATGGCGCGACGATGCCCGCGGAGAAGCTGGCGCGGGCGTATTTCGACATTGCGCATACGCGCGCAGCTCTGCGGCGCGCCTTCGACGCAATCGACGCAGTGATCCTGCCGACGACGCCGCACGTCGCGTTTCCGCATGACCAGCCAGCGCCGGCGGCGCAGGCGGATCTCACCGCGCTGGCCAATGTCGCAGGCCTGCCGGCGATCAGCGTGCCGATGGGCGCCGACGCGCAAGGTCTGCCGTGCGGATTGCAGATCGTCGCGCCGTTCGGCGAAGACGCGTTTTGCCTCGCCTTGGCGGAGGCGTTCGACTCACCCTCGTGAGGCTGCGTCCTCCGCGAACGCTGAAAGCGGCGCCGGCTTTCCGGTATTGGCGATCAGCGCTTTGCGGCGCAGGAAGCGGTGAAAACCCGCAGCGCCCATGCGCGATCCGCCGAGCCCAGAAAGCCCGAAGGCATGTTTCTCGGCTTCGTAAAACAACGCTGTCAACGCCGCATCATTGAGGCTGACGGCGCCGGCGTTCACCTGCAGCGCGATGCTTTCGGCGCGCTCGAGCGTTCCGGCGAACACTGCGGCCGACAAGCCGTAGACGCTGTCGTTCGCCAGCGCGACGGCCTGGTCGACCGTGTCGAACGCCATGACGGGCATGATGGGCCCGAACGTTTCCTCCGTCATCAGTGTCATGGTGTGATCGACATCGACGACGACTGTCGGCCGCAGCCACAAGCCGCCGCCGTGATGCTCCACCGCGCCGCCGGTGAGGATGCGCGCGCCTTTGGCGACGGCGTCGGCGAGTTGGCTTTCAAGGATGGCGGCCTGTTTGTCAAAAATGATCGGCCCGATCTCTCCGGCGCCGATGTCGGGCCAGTTCAAGCGGCATGCGGCGGCAGCCTGGGTGAGCCGGGCAACGAAATCATCGTAGAGCGGTCGCGCGACATAGATGCGTTCGATCGATTGGCAGGCTTGCCCCGTGGACAGAACCGATCCACGCAGCGCTGCAGTAACTGCATCGTCGAGATCTGCGTCGTCGAGAATGATCAGCGGATCCTTGCCGCCAAGCTCGAGAAACGCCGGGATCATGCGCTGCGCGCAGTGCGCGGCGACCTTCCGGCCCGTCGCGACGGAACCGGTGAAGCACACGGCGTCGACGCAGTCGATCAGCGCCGCGCCAGCGCTCCCGTCGCCGACGATCGCCTCGAACACGGCGCCGACCGCTGGCGTTTCAGCGATCGCGGCGCGCAGCGGGGCGAGAAAGCGCGGCGTCACTTCGGAAGGCTTCAGCATCGCCGCGCAACCGGCGAGCAGCGCAGGGATCGTATCGATCATCGACAGCGTCAGCGGGAAGTTCCACGGGCTGATGACCCCAACCAGCGGAAACGGTGAAAAATCCGGCCGGTGTTTGATGTGCGGCATCGCGCGACCGGGCGTCCACGCGCTGGCGATGAGGCCTGGCGCCTGCGCGATCCACCCATTGAGCGCGCCGATCACGCCGGCGACCTCCTGGCGCGCGATGGCGCGGCGGCCCGTATCGCGCTCGAGCGCCGCAGCGATCGCATCGCCATGCGCGGCGATCTGATCGCGAAAGCGGGCGAGCGCGCGGGCGCGCGCGTCGACGCCGGCGTCGCGCCAGGCGGCCTGGTTGGCGCGCAGGCGCGCGGCCGTCGCGGCGATGGCGCCGGGCGCGGTCGGGGCGACCTCGCCGTCGCAGGCGCCGGTGCGTGGATCGCGCAGGCGGATCATGAGAGGCCCAGAACGCCAGGATTCATGCGGTTTTCGGGATCGACCGCGCGCTTCAGCGCGCGCAGCGTCGCCAGCGCTTCCGGCGCGCGCGTTTGCGCGAAAGGATAGGTGCGGCCGACCTGGAAATGCGCCGCGCCGAAGCGCTGAAACACGTCGAGGATGTCCTGACGCGTCGCAACGATGATGTCGGTCGCCGCCGGGTTTGCGGAAAGCTTCGGCAGTTTCGCAAGATAATGCGGCTCAACCGTCGCCTCGTGCAGCGCGAAGCGTTCTTCCGGCCAGAAGAACACCGGCTCGATCAGGAACGCGTTCGTCGACAGCGTGGTGATGAGATACCCGGTGGTCGCGCCGATCGCATCGAGCGCGGCGCGTCGTGCGGCGAATGCGGCGTCGAGCGCGCTCCAGCAGGCTGCCGCATCGCCGAGGCGCACGATCCCGTGGATCGGGACCCAGCGTTCGCCTTCGGGGCCGAGAACATTGTTGAGCGGCGTGAACGGATTGGCGCGGATCACTTTGGGGATTGTGTTTTCGACCTCCTCGCCGCCATGCGTTTTCACGATCGCGCGGATCGCGGCGAGATCGTGATCGACGCCGGCCCTGCTGCGCCCTTCGGCGACGACGTGCAGCGAATAATCGCCCTCGTCGAGAAAGCTGCGCCCGGCGAGCGCCATCTTCGCGCCTTCCTTGAGGCCCGCGAGCACGGACTTTTGCGACGTCACCACTTTCGCCAGCGCGCCTGCATCGGCAAGCAGCGAGGCGCGCTTCAGCCGCAGCCGCGCCAGCGCAGGATCGAAGCCGAACGCTTCGCAGGCAAGACCTGCGCGCGCGACCTCAGCCATCGCGCGCGCGCATGGTTCGGGTTGCGCGAACGAGAACGACGCCCAGCCTTCGTGCTCCGGCGCGCGGATCAAACGAAACGTCGCCTCCGCCTTGAGCCCGAAGGCGCCGCAATCGCCCATGAACAGCCCGGCCGCATCCGGCCCGTCGAACCGGTAAAACGGCGCGCCGCCCGCGCGCGCGGCGGCGCCCGTCCGCAGCACCGTTCCGTCGGCGAGGACGACGGTGATCGACACGACGCTCTCCGCCGTCGTGCCGTATTGGCCGGCGCCGAAGAAGGCGTTGTTTTGCGACAGTCCACCGCCGATGGTCGAGGAAATCCCTGACAGTGGCCCCCAAAACGGCGTGCGCAGGCCGCGCGACTTCAAGGCCTCGTGCAGCGCCGCCCATGTTGCGCCGGCCTGCACGGTGACGGTCATATTGGTTTCGTCGATCGACAATATTTTGTTCATGCGGCGCATGTCGAACACGACGCCGCCGGCTTCCTTCGCCGCATAGCCGCCGGTGTAGGACATGCCGCCGCCGCGCGGCAGGATCGCCGCGCCGTTGCGCGCAGCGACGGCGACGGCGCGCGACGCTTCATCGAGATCGCCCGGCGCCACGACGAGTGACGCCATCCCGCCGCGGGACCAGATGTCCTCACTCATCAGCGCGCGCAGTTTTTCGTCGTCCTGCACAAAATCGGGCCCGACGATCTGCGCCAGTTGCGCCTTCAGCGAAAACGATGCCGTGTCGGCCATGCGGCGCTCCCGTGCTAAAGTGAAAGACCAAGCCATGCAGCGGCGCTGATCAGCGCCCAGATCGCGATCACGCCCGGCCGCGCGATGCGCAGCGCGTCAGCGATGGCCGCGTCGCTCTGCGGCGTCGGCGCGCCTGCAGCCAACGGCGCCAGCGCGGGCCCGAAACTGCGCAACGCGTAGCGGATGAACAGGCCGCACGCGATGGCGCCGGCGAGCAGCGCAAGCTTGATGCGCAAAACGCCTTCGATCGGCGCCATCGCCGCGGCCGCCGCGAGTGCGACAAGCGCAGCGACGCGGATCGCCAGATCGACGCGCCGCGACCAAGGCGCTGCGCCATGCTTCAGATGGATGCGCCACGCCAGGGCCAGCCAGACCAGACTGCCCGCCCACACCGCCGCGATCAGCGGCGCTCCGAGCGCGAGCCAGCCTTTGGCTTCAGCGAGCGCAAGCCCGGTCGGCGCCGCCAGGATCAGCGCGGTGCGCGGGGCCATGTCGAGATCGCCCAGCAATTTCGCCGCCGCCAGGCGCGCCGCCGGCGCCGCCTTGTCGTTGGTCAGCGCGAATGAGGCCGCGAAAGCGCCGAGATCCCCGCCCAGCCAATAGACGAAGACCAGCACATGCAGGAACGAGAGCGCGGCGAGCTCCAAGCGGCGGTCCTTGGTTTCCCAAGTTGGTATATCATTTGGGCGCGGCGCGCCAAGCGGCGCCTGCTAACGCCACTCGTCGCGGCCGCGCCGGCGCCGGCGGGTGAGCTTCATGTGGTGCTGGAAGCGCTCGGGCCGGTAATGGCCCTGCAGCGCTTCGACGACGCGGCCTTCCTGGTCGCGCATGATGCGCTTGATCTCGAGCACCGGCGCGCCGGAGGCGAGCCCAAGCGCCTTGGCCGTTTCTGGATCGGCTGCGCAGGCGCTGATCCATTGCTCGGCCTCCACCGCCACGAAGCCGGCGCGCTCGAGCAGCTCGAGAAGCGGCGTTTTCGCCAGTTCCGCGGTCGGGAAGCGGCGCGCGATGTCGGCGGGCACGTGGGTGACGAGATAGGAGAATGGCGCGCCTTCGATCTTGCGCAGACGCACCGCGCGCTGCAGCGGCGCCCCCGGCTCCAGGCCCATGAGATCGGCGAGGGCGTCATCGGCGTCGACTTCGGCGACGTCGAGCAGTTCGACCTCGGTGCCGAGGCCCATCAATTTCAGGCTTTCGAACAGGTTTTCAAAGCTGCCTTTGACCACCGGCGCGGCGGCGTTGAAGGTCACGCTGGTGCCGCGGCCGCGATGGCGCGCCACAAAGCCGCCGGCGGCCAACTCGTTCAGCGCCCGCTTCACGGTGATGCGCGAGACGCCCATCACCCGCACCAGCTCCTGCTCGCCGGGCAGCAGCGACCCGGTCGGGTAAACGCCGCTGCGGATGCGCTCGCGCAGCGCCAGATACACCTGGTGGTAGAGCGGGGTGGGGCTGTCCTCGTCGATCAGGTCCGGCGTGAGCGGAGAGGCCTCCGCTTTGGACGGGGTCGTGGCCTGAGGCTTCGGTCGTGCCTTGGATTGGGGTAGAGCGGCGGCGCGCATCTGAAACACTTAGCCTTTTCTGGCGTCAGGGGCGAGCCTGGGACGGGCCGCCGGCGGCGCGGTGGCGGATGGAGTCGGCGCTCTCCCAGATTTTGCCGCCAACGGCCAAGCCGATCGATTGGGTGAAGTCGCGCACCTCGATGCGCGCGTACTGGCCGTTGGAGATATAGGGGTCGCCGCGCATCAGCGCCCAGGCGGCCTCCAGGTCCGCCGCCAGGACGATGAACATCGAGCCGCACAGCGCGTCCTCGCCTGGGTTGCGCATTGGGCCGGCCACGACATAGCGCCGCCAGTGCGCCTCGACATGGGCGAGGTGGCCGTCGAGGTCGCGCGTGCGCAGGGCGGCCGCGCCGGGCCCGTCCCAGCACAGGAAAAGGAAGGTCGGCTCGCTGGCGCGGGGGACGGTCGGCGGCCTGGCGTCGGGGCTGGTCATGGCGGAGGCGCCTTTGCGGCGGCGATAGACGACGATCAGATGATATACCAATATACATCTTCCCCAAGCGGCGTCGCCGCACCCTGGAGAGCAGCATGGCCGCGGGGCGCACCCTGGCTGAAAAAATCATCGCCCGGGCGGCGGGCAGGCCAGGCGTGCGCGCCGGCGAGATCGCGACCTGCGCGGTCGATCTCGCCTTCGCGCATGACAGCTCCGGCCCGCGGCGCTGGAAGCCTCTGCTGGAAGAGCTCGGCCTGTCGCTGTGGGATCCCGCCAAGGTCGTTCTGGCGTCGGACCATTACGTCCCCGCCGTGGACGCAGACAGCGCTGCGATCCTCAAGCTCACGCGCGATTTCGCGCGCGACCAGGGCGTGGCCCGCTTTTTCGACATGCAGGGCATCGCACACACGCTGCTGCCGCAGAACGGCCTGTTGAAGCCAGGCATGTTCGTCGCCGGCGGCGACAGCCACTCCCCGCATGGCGGCGCCTTCGGCTGCTTCATCGCCGGCTACGGCGCCACCGACATGGCCGCCATCGTGGCCACCGGCGAAACCTGGGTGCTTGTCCCCGAGACCGACCGCGTCGTGTGGAGCGGCGCGTTCCAGGACGGCGTGGTCGCCAAGGACGTCATGCTGATGTTGTGCCGCGCGCTCGGCATGGACAACGCGTTCAAGGTCATCGAATACGCCGGCCCCACGATCGACGCGATGGCGATGGACGAGCGCATGACGCTGACCAACATGAGCGCGGAGCTCGGCTACGACACCGGCCTCATCGCGCCGGATGAAACCACGCTCGCCCATATCCGCGCGCATGGCGGCGCAGTGGAGGACGACGCGCTCTCCTGGCGCAGCGACGACGACGCAGACTTCGCCGCGACGTATCATTTCGACGCCTCGAAACTATCGCCGCAGGTCGCCGCGCCGCATTCGCCCGCCAACGCCGACAGCGTGCGCGCTCATGCGGGCGTGAAGATCGATCAGGCCTATATCGGCGCTTGCGTCGGCGCGAAGCTTGAGGATTTGCGCATGGCCGCGCGCGTGCTGCAGGGTCGGAAGGTCGCTGCGGGCGTGCGGCTGCTCGTGGCGCCGGCCTCGACGCACATCGCTGCGCAGGCCGCTAAGGAGGGCGTGCTCGAAACCTTGATGAGCGCGGGCGCGCATCTCATGCCGTCCGGCTGCGGCGCCTGTGCGGGCATGGGCGCGGGGCTGCTGGCTGCGGGCGAGACCTGCATCTCCACCACCAACCGCAACTTCAAGGGGCGCATGGGGCACAACGAGTCCGATGTGTGGCTCGCCTCGCCTTACACGGTGGCGGCGTCGGCCGTCGCGGGCGTCATCGTCGATCCGCGCGAGATGCTCGGCGCGGCTGCGCGGGATGCGGCGTGATGGCGGAGCGGCTGCGCGAAGGCCGGGCCTGGGCGTTCGGCGACAGGATCGACACCGACGTGCTGGCGCCGGGATCGCTGATGAAGCTTGCCCCGCGGGAGCTGGCCGCGCATTGCCTGGCGGCGGTGCGGCCGGACTTCGCCGACCGCGTTCGCGACGGCGATGTGCTGGTCGCGGGCGAGGCGTTCGGCGTCGGCTCGTCGCGCGAGCAAGCGGCGGTGTCGCTCAAGCTGTTGGGCGTACAAGCGGTGCTCGCCAAAAGCTTTGCGCGCATCTTCTATCGCAACGCCTTCAATCTGGGCTTGCCGGCGCTGCGCCTGCCGGCCGATGCTGTGATCGCCGATGGCGATCGGCTGGCGATCGATTATAGAGCGGGCCGGGTCGACAATCTCACCAGGGGGACCGCGATCGCCGTGAGCCCGATCCCGGCGAATTTGTTGGCGATCGTCGAAGCGGGGGGATTGATGGCCTATCTCAAACAGCGCGGAGCGGCGCAATGACGGTCTCCTTCAAGCGCCGCATCGCCGAGCCGCGCGCGATCCTGGCGCCGGGCGCCTATGACGCGCTGTCGGCGCTTTTGGTCGAGCAGGCCGGCTTCGAGTCGGTGTACATTTCCGGCGCGTCGGTGGCGTACACGCAATTGGGCCGGCCGGATGTCGGGCTGATCACAGCGACGCACATCGCCGACGTCGTCTCGCGCGTACGCGACCGGGTGTCGCTGCCGATGATCGTCGACATCGACACCGGCTTCGGCA
Source organism: Hyphomonadaceae bacterium (assembly GCA_033764725.1). Classification (GTDB taxonomy): domain Bacteria; phylum Pseudomonadota; class Alphaproteobacteria; order Caulobacterales; family Aquidulcibacteraceae; genus RI-43. The sequence continues at coordinate 136,753 of JANRIR010000021.1, read as the reverse complement.
ACGCGATCAATGTGCAGCAGATCGTGCGCCAGATGGAGCGCCTCGGCGCCAACGCGCTGCAGATCGAAGACCAGACCAGCCCGAAACGCTGCGGCCATCTGCAGGGCAAGGATTTGATCTCGGCGGAGGAAATGGCCGGCAAGGTCAAGGCCGCCGTCGATGCGCGCACCAGCGAGGATACGATCATCATCGCACGCACCGATGCGGTGGCGGTCGAGGGGTTCGAGCGGGCGCTGGAGCGCGCGGCGCTGTATCGCGACGCCGGCGCCGATGTGCTGTTCGTCGAGGCGCTGCAATCGCTCGACGAAATGCGCGCCGTGTGCCGAGCGTTCGGCGCCGATACGCCGCTGCTCGCCAACATGGTCGAAGGCGGCAAAACGCCCATCCTCACCAAGGACCAATTGGAGGAGATGGGGTTCCGCATCGTCATCTCGCCGGGCTCGATGGTGCGCGCGCTCGCCTTCATGGCGCAGGAATTCCTGCGGCTGCTGCACGCCAACGGCACAACCGCGCTCTATCGCGACCGCATGCTCGACTTCGCCCAGATCAATGCGCTGATCGGCCTGCCGGACCTCTTGGCCGACGGCGCGCGCTACGAGAAGCGCGGACGCGAAGCCGCCGAATAGATCTGGCCGCCGCTTAACGGATGGCGCCGTCGCGCGCGAGGCGCTCGATCACCGCGCGCTGCCGCTCGATCACTTGCGCGCGCTCGAGTATGCGCCCATCGGCCATGCCGTTCGGGATGACCCGTTCTTGCGTATAGGCCGGCGCGAAGGCGCTCATCGGCAGCCGCGACAACAGGTTGGTCATGCCTGTGCGGCGCCGCGAGCCGCGCAGGCCGTCCATGTCGAGGATCGCGTTGGCGACGATCGTTTCCCCGGGTCCCGCTTCCGCGACGATGCGGCCGTACCAATCGACGACGACGCTCATGGCGTCGGTCGATTGCGCGGGGACGCTTGTGCCGTCGATGCCGGCGGAATTCGCTGAAACGACATAGGCCATGTTCTCGCTGGCGCGCGCGAGCTTCGACACGTGCTTGGGGGTAAGGCTCGGCGAACCGACCTCGCTCGTGGGGTGCAGCAGAATTTCAGCGCCTTTGAGCGCCGTCATGCGTGCGATCTCAGGATAAAGAATTTCCTCGGACGCGATCGTGCCAAGCACGCCGATGTCCGTGCGCGCGACGGGGAACACGGCGTCGGCGCCGTAAGCGTCGAGGTAGCGATCCCAGACGTCATACGGCGTCGGCGCATAGAGCGAAATCATGCGGCGATAGCGCAGGACGGTCGATCCGTCCGGCGCATAGACGACGTTGGCTTGAAAGTAGAGATCGGGGAAATGCCGATCGTTCTCGTAATGGTTGGAGCACAAAAACACGCTGTGGCGTTGGGCCATGGCGGCGATCGCTTCGTCCTCCGCGCCGCCTACATCGATGGCCGCCTTGTCCTGCCAGACGGCGCGCGCTTCTCCCATGGGAAAGCCCGTCATCCAGTATTCCGGCAGCACGACGAGACGCAGCGGCGCGCCGTTGAAGCCGGCGAGGAATCCCTTCGCAGCCCCGATCTGCGCGGAGATGCGCGCGATCGTCGCGGCCATCCGGCGGCGCGCCGCCTCGACGCTTTGATCCTGGTTCACCGCGTCGCAGCGCGTTTGCAAGGCGAGTGCGGAGAAGCGCGGTTGGGCGGTCTGCGCAGCGGCGTCGGTCATGGCAAGGCCTGCGGTTGCAAGGAGGATGTCTCGGCGGGTCATGGGCGGCTCGCATCGGCGATGGCGCTCGCGGACGCGCACCATAAGCCAGGCATTGTTGCAAGCATCTGCAAAAGCTCTCGAACCGCCCAGATGCGGAACGGCTGTCCCGTGACATATGGCGTGAGCGTGAAGGCGAAGCTCTGCGCGCCTTCACGATCGGCCGCGGTGACGCTGTAGCGCGCGGCTTCCAGAATTTGATCGCGCCATTCGGCTTCGCTTTGGCGCTGATCGATGAGCAGCTTGCGGTCGTCGAGTTCATTGAGCGTCGACACGGCGACCACCGCGCCATGCCCCGTGCGCAGCGCCAGGGGCGCGCAATCCGATTCCCAATCAAGGCACACGTCGAAGCCTGCTTCGCGGATCAAGTCCAAGGTGGCGAAGCTTTGCTGACGCGCCGGGCTCATCCAGGCGCGCGGTTTGAGCCCGGCGGCGTCGAACGCCGCGCGGGTTTTGGCGATCAGCGCGCGTTCTTCATCGATGGAAAGGCTGCTCCAGTGCAGCGCATCGGCCTCCCAGCCATAGGCGGCGATCTCGTGGCCGTCGCGCACGATGGCGTCGATGAGCGGGCGAACGCGCTCGAGCAGAATGGCGTTGACCGGAAAGGTGGCGGTCAGGCCCGCTTCCTTCAGCGCGCGCAGCAGGCGGAAGGCGCCGACGCGATTGCCGTAATCGCGCGTCGTGAAATGGCGCAGGTCCGGGTAGGCGGTCTGCATCGCGCCGGGATGCTTGAAGGGTTTTCCGGTCGGATCGAGACGATGAAATTCCAGAGGAACCACGATCGTGCACGCAAGCGCCGCGCCGTTGGGCCACGTCGCTGCACGTGGCGTGCGCGGCCAATCATAGCGATCTTGATCGGCGCCATAGCGGCGTCGCGGATACTGCACATGCTCTTCCGGGAGGCTCATGGCGCAAATCCCGATCCGCCGCGCGCAAGCCCGCGGCGCACGATGTCGGCGAGGGTTTGGTCCCAATACGTTTCGCGATAATGCGCCGCGATGTCGACGGCGCGGGTGATCCACACATCGTCCTTGTGCGCGTCGATGTGCTTCAGAGCCTCCTCGAAAGCGCGCAGGCGGTGCGGTTGGCTGACGAGATAGGCGTGCAGCGGAACGCACATCACCGTGCCGCTCTGTTCGCCTTCCACCAGCAATTGATCGAAATGCCGCTTGAGAATGTCGGCGTAACGCCAGGGCGTCATCGCCATGGCGCCATAGGTGATGACGTCGTTCACCTCCAGCGAATAGGGCATGGAGATGAGCTTGCCGGTCTTGGTCTTGATCGGCTGGGGCTGGTCGTCCTGGAACAGGTCGCAGGTATACCAGAAATCGTGCTCCGCGATCAGATCGAGCGTGCGCTCGGTGTGCGTCAGCGCGGGCGCGAGATAGCCGCGGATGCGCTGGCCTGTGGCGCGTTCGACGCTGACGATCGAATCCTCCAGCACGGCGCGCTCCTGCGCTTCCGACATGCCGTAGGAATAGCGCGTATTGTAAATGCCGTGCGAGAAGAACTCCCAATCACGCGCTGCGCACGCCTCGATGATTTCGGGATGATGGTCGATCAGCGCGATCGACAGCGACACCGAACCGCGCAGGCCGTACTTGTCCATCAGCGCCATCAGCCGCCAATGGCCGACGCGATTGCCCCAATCGCGCTGGGCGTAGCCGACGACGTCGGGCGCGGGCTTTGGCCAACCCGGCCGTGCCGGGTTCTTCGGCGGATCGAATTCATAGACCTCGACGTTCGGCGCGATCCAGAAGGCGAGCTTCTTGCCGCCAGGCCAAACGATCTTCGGGCGGTCTTCGTAGGGCCAGTAATCGTATAGGTTGGGGTCGGCGTGGGTCACGCCTTGCTCTCCAACCACGCGGCGACGGCGTCGAACTGCTCCACGTCGGCGTATTTCAGCAGGAGATCGGTCAGGTTTGCGAAGTGGTAGCTCTCGTGCTTGTCGGCGACGCATTCCTCCACCACGATCGTGCGATAGCCGTGGCTGAGCGAATCGACCGCCGTCGCGCGCACGCAGCCGGAGGTGGAGCCGCCGGTGATGATCACGGTATCGACCTTGCGCCACACCAGATAGCTCGCGAGCGGCGTTTCGAAGAACGCGCTCGGCATGCGCTTGGTGTAAATGAGGTCGCGCGCCTCATCGATGGCGCAGCGCGGATCGAAGGCGTGCCGTTCGGAGCCGTATTTGATGTTCTGCAAACTGTCGGGCGTATCGGTGCGCGTGCCCCACACGCCGGCGTCGCCCGCGTCGTCCTTATAGGCCACGTGCGTCCACACCACGGGCATGTCCGCTGCTCGCGCGGCCTCAGCCAGCGCATTGGTGAAACCGATCTGGTTGGGATGGGTGACGTAGGCTGTTTTGGGAAATAAATCCGGCCGGGTATAGGCCTGCTGGAAATCGATGTTCACCAAAGCCGCGCGCGCGCCGAAGCCGAATTTCGCCCGCGCGGGATTGGCCTTCACCTCCGCATAGATCTGCCGCGCCGTCTTGTCGGACAGCGTCATGGTCGGCTCGAACGCAAGCGGTTGCGACAAGGGTCAGGCCTCCAGGCTCATGGCGCGGGGTTTTGCAGCGCGCGGATTTCAGCAAGATCGCGCGGCGGTGCGCGCCACAGCGGCGCATTCGCCGCGATATGCGTGCGGATCGTCGGCGGCAAGTCCTCGAAGCGCTCCACGCGCCAGGTCACCAGGTGCATGATCGAGGGCCCGCCGCCCGCCCAGTCCGGCACGGGGCCATACCGCACCCAGCTCAATTGATGCGGCTCCACCACACCGCGCGCAGTCTGCACGAAGAAATCGTAATTCTCGAACGCCTGATAGCGCGCGCCGGCGGGCGTGGGAAAATCGAGATAGACCGGCGCAGTGAACACGACCGCATCGTCGAGGCGGCGCACGCTCATGCTTTCGCCGGGGCCGATGCGCTGCACGCGCGGCGCGGCTCCCTGTTCGACCATGGTGCGCACGGTTGCGCCGGCGAGTTCGTAGGTGATGAACTGGTAGGGGTAGGCGATCGGCGCGACCGGCCGGCCCTGGTACGCGCTCAGGGGCGCGCCCGTTTCCTTGTCGAGATAAAGATAGGTCTTGCGCGAGTATTGATGCGCGAGCGGCGCGCTGCGGTCCGGCCAATGGGCGCGGGCGGTGTCGACGCCCTCCATGCGGAACAACAGCTCGCCTGAAGGATAGGCCCGCACCGTGCCGGACGAGACCCAATAGACCGGGTCCCCGTCGCCGGCCCGGGCCGAAACCCAGAGGTCGAACAGCGCCCGATCGAAGCCTTCCGCCTGCGCCGGCCCGGCCCAGACCGCGCCCAGCGCGGCCCCGCCCATCCCGGCCAAAACCGTCCGCCGCCGCATGCCATCCTCCGCCGCATCCCTTGAAATGGTATATCCTTCGCCCCCGCCCGCCAAGCGCAGCCGGGCCCCCGCGCGCCGCCTGGGCGCTCCGCCGGCCCGCCCCGGCGCCGCAAAGTGAGGCATTTGGACAACATTGGGCGCGAATCCACGCACATTCGCCGGTGAAGTCGCGGGGCCTGCTTGTCCGGACAACGGGATTGAAGAAATGATATACCAACTTCACACGATTGAAGTGTCTGGGCGAAACGCGAAAGGGGAGGGTCGCATGAGCGGCAAGCGGATGTGGTTGTACGCGGCCTCGGCCGTTTCTGCATTGGCCGCGGGGCCGGCCTTTGCGCAGGAGTCCAGCGAGCGCGGCGACGGCGTCGGCGAGATTGTGGTCACCGCCGAGCGGCGCGTCGCCAACATCCAGGAGACGCCGCTGGCGGTCTCGGCGTTCACGCCTCAGCAATTGGAAGCCGCCCAGCTGGACGACACCGTCGATCTGGTGCGCTTCACGCCCAGCGTCACCGGCGGGCTCAACACCGGCACGGGCGCGGCGCTGTCATTCTTCATTCGCGGCCTCGGCTCGACCGAACAGATCGCCACCTTCGACGTGCCCGTCGCGACCTATGTCGATGAAGTCTATTTCGCCCGCCAGAACGTGAACGCGGTGTCGCTGTTCGACGTCGAGCGCGTCGAAGTGCTGCGCGGTCCGCAAGGCACGCTGTTCGGCCGCAACACGACGGGCGGCGCGGTATCGATCACGCTGCGCAAGCCGGCCGAGGAATTCGGCTTCTTCGTGGAGGGCTCGTACGGCTCGTTCGAACGCCAGACGCTGCGCGGTTCTATCGACATCCCGCTGTCGAGTTCGATCCTGACGAAGGTTTCCGGCTTTTATGTCGACGACGAAGGCTACGGCCGCAGCGCGACCACGGGCGAGGATCTCAACGGCGAGGAAAGCTATGGCGGGCGCATCGCGGTGCGGCTGCAGCCGAGCGACGCCTTCACCTGGGACATCGCGGCCGATTATGTCGATCAGCAGAAGACGACGATCGGCGGCGCGATGTTCGATCCGCGCTACACGTCCCGTTCCGGCCTGCGCACCACGGAATGCGATGGCGACATCACCGACGTCTATCTGCGCCAGGCGCGCGGCAATTGCGCCGGCATCGTCTCCGGCGGCGTCACCTCGAACCTCGCGGTGGATTTCCTCGGCGGCGAATTGAGCTTCATCACCGCCTACCGCTCCACCGATCAGGACTTCGCGCTCGATTTCTTCAACGGAACGGGGGCGCGCGGCGGCTATGTCATCGTCAATGAAGTGCGCAACCAGCAATTCACGCAGGAATTGAAGTATGTCGGCACGTTCGGCGCCGTCGATCTCGTCGCCGGCCTGTTCTATCTCGACGAGCAGAACAAGACCGAAGAGATCGATTATTTCGGCGCGCTGCTGGCCGATTGGGTGATGTACAACGAGACGCAGTCCTACGCCGCCTATGCGCAGGGCGATATTCACCTGAACGACGCGTGGACGCTGACGCTCGGCGGCCGCTTCACCCAGGAAGAAAAAGCCCTGTCCTACGCGGATGCGGTGCTGTCGTCGTATCCCACGGGCGTAGTTGTGGCGCTGCCGGCGGCCAATCTGCGGCCCACCAACGCGAACATCCGCGCCCTGAACGTGCCGCTCGATCAGGACGAAGAGAAGTTCACGCCGCGCGTCGCGCTGTCCTACCAGATCGACGATGATCGGTTGATCTATGCGTCAGCCACCAACGGCTTCAAGTCGGGCGGGTGGAACACGCGCGTCACGCGCGCAGCCGCGGTCACCGCGTTCGGGCCGGAGGAATCCTGGTCCTATGAATTGGGCGCGCGCACCGATTGGATGGGCGGACGCCTGCGCCTGAATCCGACGATCTATTATCAAGAGGTCAAGGACCTGCAATTGCTGTCGGGCACGGGCGATGGCCAGTTCCTGACGCGCAACGCCGCCGATCTCGAGGCCTATGGCTTCGAGCTTGAAATCGCGGCGCGGCCGATCCCCGAGCTCGACGTGTTCGGCTCCTTCTCGCTCGCCGAGCGCGACTATCAGAACATTCCCCCGCGCTTCGGCGCCGGCGGCGTGTCCTGCAACGCCACGCCCGAGCCGGCGAACTGCACGACCACGCGCGACGAGCCGGTGCGCTACCCCACCATCCAGGGCACGTTCGGCGCCAGCTATTACTTTCCGCTCGAAGGGCTTGGCGAACTCACCCTCAACACCTCGCTCAGCTATTCCGGCTATTACTGGACGAGCACCTACAACGACACGCCGAACTCCACCGGCACGCCGCTCGGCGAATCGTTCCCGATCATCGTGCCGCTGTCGAAGGTGCGCCCGACCACGCTGCTCAATCTCGGCGCGGTGTTCCGTTCCGAGGATCAGCGCTGGCTGGCGGCGCTGGAATGCTCGAACTGCACCGAGGAATATTACGCCACCTCGTCGCTGTTCGGTTTCGGCTATTGGAACGACCCGCGCCGCGTGACGTTCCGACTGCGCTACACCTATTGAGGCGATGCGCCGGCGCACGCTGATCGGCGGCGGCCTTGGCGTCGCCGTCGCATCGACCTGCGCCGCGCCGCAGCGATCCTTGCCGCAACAGAAAACCTTCGTCCTGGTGCACGGCGCTTGGCACGGCGGCTGGTGCTGGGACCCTGTAGGCGACTTGCTTCGCGCGCGCGGCGCTGCGGTGTACGCGCCGACTTTGCGTGGCCTGGCCGAGCGCCGCGGTGAGCGGACGCCCGTCCCGGACCTCAGCGCCCACATCGAGGATGTCGTTGCGGTTTTCGCGCGCCACGATCTGCGCGGCGTGACGCTTGTCGGCCATTCCTATGGCGGCATGGTCATCACCGGCGTCGCCGATCGCCTGCGCGAGCGCATCGCCGCGCTGGTCTATCTCGACGCCGCCCTGCCGCGCGACGGCGAGACGATGGTCACGCAAAACCGCGAACTGTCGCCCGAGGGCGCAGCGGAGGCGATTGCGCGCCTGCGCGGCTTCGCGCCCGATGGGGTCTGGATGACCCCGCCGCCCGCGAGCCTTTTCGGGTTGCCGGCGGATCTGGCTGCGGCGGTGCAGCCCCGCCTCACCCCGCATCCGCTGCCGAGCTGGGAGGAGCCCATCCGTCTCGCGAACGGCGGCGGCGCCGGCATCCCCAGCACCTATGTGCTGTGCACCGCCCCCGTTCTCGCGGGCACGGCCTTTCCGGGCCATGCCGCATGGCTGCGCGTGACGCCGGGTTGGCGCGTCATCGACGTGCCGACAGGCCACGACGCCATGCTCACCGAACCGGGCACTGTGGCGGAAATATTGCACCAGGCGGGCTAACGCCCTGCGCCCTGTCGCGAAGTTGATATATTCTTTCCGTGGGCTATCATCATTAGGATTTTGCGGGCGAAGAGCGCGCCAAGCGCGGCCCGGCAGGGGGAGTGCATCATGTCCGATCGGAAGCGTCTGTTCTGGAGCGCGGCTGTCGTCGCCATCGCCGCCGGCGTCGCCGCCCCGCCCGTCGCGGTCGCCCAGGACGGCGAGGAGATCGTCGTCACCGCCCGCAAGCGCGAAGAAGCGCTGCAGGACGTGCCGATCGCGGTCACGGCCTTCTCCGAAAACCTGATCGACGACCGCCTGATCCAGAACACCACCGATCTCGCCGCGTTCACGCCGGGCTTCCAATTCAACGAAGCCTTCGGCCGCGACGGCGACCGCCCGGTCATTCGCGGCACGTCGAACATTCTCGTCACCGACGGCAAGGTCGGCACCTTCCTGGACGGCATGCCGATCCTCGGAGACACCTCCGGCATCGATCTGCAAAGTTTCCAGCGCATTGAAATCATCAAGGGCCCGCAGGCGGCCGTCTTTGGCCGCGGCACGCTGTCGGGCGCGATCAATTACGTGTCGCTGCGCCCGCGCGACGAGTGGGAGTTCCAACTCTCCGGCTCGATCGGCTCGTGGGAGCGCGCCGAGGCCTATGTGCGCGCCATGGGTCCGATCACGGACACGCTGGGCGGCTTCATCTCGTTCCGCGCCTATGATTTCGGGGGGGATTACACCAATTCCCTCACCGGCGAACAATTGAGCGAGCAAAGCTCGCGCACGTTCAACGCTGCGCTGTTCTGGGACCCCACCGACGACATCAGCGTCAATCTGCGCGTGATCAGCGCGGAAGACGACGACGGCCATTTCGCCGTCGCGCTGCAGCCGGCGAGCCGCAACAATTGCTTCCTCACCACCCGCGCCTCCTATTGCGGTCAGGTCGATGTGCCGGACGTGATGGCGATCAACACGCCCGACATTCTGCGCCCCGGCCTCCTGCGCGAGACCGAACGCGCGCTTCTCGACGCGACGTGGGACATTTTCGGCTCGGGCTATTCGGTGTCTTATCAGGGCACGGTCGCCGAGCAGCAGGAAGTGTCGGGCTACGACCAAAGCTATGATGCGCGCACGTTCTTCATCTTCAACCCGCCGCCGGCCGGCAACGCCTGCCCGGTGTTCATCGCCAACCGGCGCTGCGCGGCCTCGCCGTTCAACGACACCAGCGGCTTCCTCGAAACGTCGCGCACGCACGAGCTGCGCTTCGAATCCCCTGGCGACGCCGCGTTCCGCTGGCGCGTTGGTTATTTCGACATCAATGTCGTGCGCAAGAACGACCTGGCGTGGCTGGAGCTGACGCAAAGCGGCCCCGACAGCGCCGGCAATCGCAACGTCACCGACAGCTGGGCGGCCTTCGCCGGCGCCGATTGGGACGTCACGGATCGCCTCACGCTGGGCGCGGAATTGCGCTACCAGGAAGACGAGATCAGCCGCCGCGAGCTGCAATACCGCGTCGGGACCGTTTTTGGCGCCACCGCGCCGGCCGGCGTGCTGGGCTACAATCCCAACACCATCGTCGGCACCGGCCAGCGCCGTCAGGCGAGCTTCGACGCCACGCTGCCGCGCATCACCGCGAACTACGCCGTGAGCGACTCGGTCAATCTCTACGGCCAGTACGCGGTCGGCAATGCGCCGGGCGGCTTCAACAATCTGGACGCGCCGTCGACCACTTACGGCGAAGAAACGCTGACCAATTATGAAGTCGGCGTGAAATCGAGCGTTTTCGGCTTCGACTATCTCAACGTCGCGGCCTTCTTCATGCGCTACGAGGATCAGGTGCTGACGGGCACCTATGGCTCCACCACTGCGCAGCAATCGTACAATCTCAATATCGGCGAGAACGAAATCCGCGGCGTCGAAATCGAAGCGCAGCGGGAATTGTTCGAAGGCTTCACCGCCACCGTCACCTACGCTTATCTCGACGCGGAGTTCGTCTCGGGCATCGATCCGCAACAGGCGCTGTTCACCGCCGGCTCCTATTGCGCCACCGGCACCAACCCGAACCTGTCGCTCACCACGCCGGCGACCACGGTCGGCGGCGTGCCGGCCAACACGTCCTGCCTCGCGCTCGCCTCGATCGCCGGCAACACGCCGCCGCTCGTCGCGGAAAACCAGGCGAGCCTGGCGTTGCGCTATGTCCGCCCCACGGCGCGCGAGGGGATGGATTTCTTCGTCGGCGCCGACGTCACCTATCGCGACAGCTTCTTCGCGCAGGTCGACAATCTTCAGGAGACCGGCTCCGCCACGCGGGTCAACGCACAGATCGGCCTCGAGGCGGACAATTTCCGTCTCTCGGTGTGGGGCAAGAACATCCTCGACCAGAACACGCCTGAAGGCATCCTGCGCTACGTCGATTTCCTCGGCGCACGTCCGGCGACGCCGCCGGGCTTCACCGGCACCCCGCGCGCATTCGCGGTGTCGGCGCCGCGCAAGGCCGCCTTCGGCGTCACGTTGACGGTGGATTTCTAAGTGCTTTGGTCGCGCGTGCGCAGCGCCGCTCTGGCGGCCTGCGCCGCGCTGATCGCGATCGCGCCGGCGCACGCCCAAACGCAGGGCGATCGTGCGCTTGGCGATTTCGCTGCGCTGTTCGAGGGTCGCTTCGACAACGACCTGCAAGTGTTTTTCGCCGCCGACACAGGCGCGGCGGATGCAGCGACGCCGCGCACGCACATGGCGATCCGCAAGGTCGATGTCGCCGCGCTCGGCGCGAACGTCTATCTGGTGGAACGCACACAAAGCGGCGCGACGGCGCAATCGCTTTACGTTTTCTCGGCCGAGGCGGGCGGGGGCTTGCGGTCGCAGCGCTTCGAGCCGACCGACGCATCGCGCGCCGCCTTCGACGGGGCCCTGCGCGACCCGTCGCGCCTTGCGGCGCTGACGGCGCAGACGCTCTCCCATAACGCCGCGTGCGACATGGCCTGGTCGCGCGAAGCGGGCCAGTTCGTCGGCGTCGTCGGCGATGCGTGCCGCACGCGCAGCGCTTCAGGCGCGCCCGCGCTTCTGGCGCGGCGCGTGTCGGTGTCGGCCGATGCGATCTGGATCGATGAGCGCGTCGCGCCGCTGACTCGTCGCGCAAGCGATGCGCCGACATCCACGCAGTACCGATTGCGCCGCGCGCGGCCGTTCTCGTGTTGGGTTTCTGTTCTGCGCGGCGCCAACCATGGCGAGTCCGGCGCCGGCGCCAGCGCGCGGGATTGGTATTTCACGCGCGACGTTCGCTTGCACGATCAAGGCGGCGACGCCGTCATCACGACGGATGAAAGCCCGCCGCGGCGGCTGTTCTTGCGGCTGCGCCGCGTGGAATGGGCGACGGGAACCAACAGGCCGTCGCTGACGCTCTATGTGCACGAAGGCGACAGCCAGCGCGCGACATCCTACGTGTGGGGCGATTACGACGCGGACAGATTGGGGATCAATCTGCGCTGGATGCAGGCCAGCTGCACGCAGGACGCCGCCGCCTCTTGGTGAAAACTTAACCGCGTTGTCCCGTCGCGCTTGTCATGCGCCCATGATATGCGCGCGCGTCGACCATCGACAGGGGACCACGCCATGCTTCGTAGAACGCTTCTGGCCGCAGCACTTGCGCTCACCGCGGCGTGCACGCCGCAATCCGACACCACGCCCGCTGCGCCGCCGGCGCAACAATCCAGCTTGCCGACGATCGTTCTCGTGCATGGCGCGTTCATGGATGGCCGCGCCTGGGATGCGGTGAAGTCCGGCCTCGAGGCGCGCGGCCGCGCCGTGGCGGTCGTCACTCTGCCGGGCCGCGCGGCCAATCCGGCGCCCGCTGCGGAGATGACGCTTGATCGCTATCGCGACGCCGTGCTCGCCGCGATGCCCGCCGACGGCGGGCAAGTCGTTCTCGTCGGCCACAGCTTTGGCGGGATCACGATCTCCAACGTGGCCGAAGCCGTGCCCGAGCGCATCCGCACGCTGGTCTATGTCGCCGCCTACCTGCCGCAGGCCGGGCAGTCGCTGCAGGCGCTGTCGTCGGAGGACGCCGATTCTGCCGCCGGCCCCGCGTTCCGCATCGATCAGCAGCGCCTCGTCGCCGCCATCGCGCCGGAGCAGCAGGCCGCCTTGTTCTGCAACGATTGCAGCGCGGAGGTCGCCGCCCGCACGCCGAGCCTGATGGTGGAGGAGCCGCTGCCGCCCTTGAACCAGGCGGTCAATCTCACCGGCAATTTCGGCGGCGTGGATCGCGTCTATGTGCGCACCGCGCAGGATCGCGTCGTCAGCCCAGCGCTGCAGGATCGAATGATCGCGGCCACGCCGGTGCGCGAAACCATTCCGCTCGACGCCGGCCATTCGCCCTTCTTCACGCAGGTCGATGCGCTGGTCGAGGCGATCGACCGGCAAGGCCGCGGCTAACGCGCCGCATCGCTGCGCCCGACGCCGCGCGCTTTACGGCGCCGGCGTCGGGTTGCGCGCATAGGCCTCCGCGGCGCGCAGCACGCGCAGCGTGTTGCCGCCCCAAATATTGCGGATGTCGGCTTCGCTATAGCCGGCCGCGAGCAGGCGTTCCGTGATCTTGGGAAAATCGGCGACGTCCTGCATGCCGACGACACCGCCGCCGCCGTCAAAATCGGCGCCGATGCCGACATGCTCAGGCCCGACCACCTCGAGAATGTGCAAGAGGTGGCGCATGAAATCGTCGAACGTCGCTTGCGGGGCGGGAAACTGCGCCTCAAGCTGACGGCGCGCCTGCAGCATCTGCAAGGCCTGCGCTGCGCTCAAGGATTCCGCCGGCGCGTTCGACAGGCTTCCGCGCATCGCGCGCAGCGCGGCTTGGCGTTCCGGCGATGGCGGCAGCGGCGTCAGATAGGCGCCGAGCGAATTGACCTGGATGACGCCGCCTGCGGCGGCGAGCCGGCGCAGGCGATCGTCGTCGAGGTTGCGCGGATGGTCGTAGATCGCCTTAGCGCCGGTGTGCGACAGGATGATGGGCGTGCGCGACAGCGTCAGCATTTCGTCGAACACGGCGTCGGAGGCGTGCGAAGCGTCGAGCACCATGCCGAGGCGATTGGCTTCCGCGACAGCCTGTCTGCCCAGCGGGCTCAAGCCGTTCCAGCGCGGACCATTCGGATCGGTGGCGCTGTCGCCGAACTGGTTGTTGGCGAAATGCACCGGCCCGAACATGCGCGCGCCGAGCAGATAGAACGTCGTCATTAGCGAAAGATCTTCGCCGATCGGGTAACCGTTCTCGATCGAGATGAACATGATGCGCTTGCCGGCCGCCGCGATGCGCTCGGCGTCGTCTGCGGTGTAGGCGAGTTCGAAATGCTGGTTGTAGCGCGCGGCCGCGTCGCGAATGGTGACGGCGCGGCGCAGCGCAGCGTCGCGCGCCGCCGCATAGGGCTCAGCGCCCAATGGCCCTTGCGGGGTGTAGATCACCCAAAAGCCGCCATCGAGGCCGCCCTCGATCATGCGCGGCAGATCGACCTGGCTGAAATCCTGGCGCGGATCGTGGCGCTGAGTCAGATCCCAGCCGGGTTGGCCCATCAGCGCTGGCGTATCGAGGTGCGTGTCGAGCGTAAGCGCACGTTCGTGGATGGCGCGCGGCGAGGATACGTCCGCCGGCGTCGCGGTGGCGCACGCCGCCAGACAAAGCGCCAAGGCCGGCGCGGCGCGGGTGAAGGTGAGCATGTGCGTCGTCCCCATCTCCGCAAAATTATTCCGGCGCCTCCCGGACCGGTCAATCGCTTTCGCCGCACGCAGCGCGGCAGTCGCAGCGCGCGCCCATCTTGCGTGCACGCCGTCGCCATGGTTCCCCGTGTCATTGCTCGGCCTTGAGAGCGCACGCCATGTCCGCATCGCCCGTCGGCGACAATCTCGCGCAGAACCTCGCGGTCGCGACCGCGATGGTGGCGATCACGGTGCTCATTCATTTCTGGGGTCTGTTGACGCTGGCGCACCTGATGAATCGCGGCGGCGCGCGCTTTCGTCCGCACGAGACGCGGTTCGGCCAGGCGGGGCTCGTCCTGTTCGTGGTGTTCGGCGTGATCGGGCTGCACACGGTGGAGGTCTGGCTCTATGCAGCGCTCTACCTGCTCCTGGGCGAGGCCCGCGCCCTGGAGGAGGCGGTGTACTTCTCTACAGTCACCTTCATGTCGCTCGGCTACGGCGACATCGTGCTGTCGCCGCGCTGGCGGCTGGTCAGCGCCATCGAGGCGGCGAACGGCGTGATCCTCGTCGCCTGGTCGACGGCCTTTTTTATCAGCGTCGCCACGCGCATGCGGCTGATGGATCAGGATTGGCTCGATCCGCCGCCGCCAGGCGCGCGCTGACGCGAAATCGGCGCGGCGCGCCCTGGAGCCGGCGCGGGCGCGCTGCTAAGCCATCGCCGACGCAGCACGCGCGCGGAGCAGATCATGGCGGATAGGGTCGTTGTCGTGACGGGTGCGTTCGGCGCGCTGGGACGGGTGGTGGCGCAGGCTGCGGCCGATCAGGGCGCACGGGTCGTTGCGCTCGATGCCGGACCCGCCGCGCCGCCGGAGTTTCTGGCGCCGGATCGGCACATGATCGCCGCGGGCGTCAATCTGATGGACGCCGCCGCCGCGCGCGCAGCGATCGACGCCGCCGCGCAGCGTTTCGGACGGCTCGACGCCCTGATCAACATCGCCGGCGGCTTTCGCTGGGAGACGGTCGAGAGTGGGGATCCCGCGACCTGGGAGTTCATGTTCGCCGTCAATCTGAAAACGACCCTGCACGCCAGCCAGGCGGCGCTGCCGCACCTCGTCGCCGCCGGCGCCGGGCGCATCGTCAATATCGGCGCCAATGCGGCGTTGAAATCCGGCGCCGGCATGGGCGCCTACGCCGCCTCGAAATCGGCGGTGCATCGCTTCACCGAGAGCCTCGCGGTGGAAGTGAAGGACAAGTTCGTCACCGTGAACGCGGTGCTGCCCTCGACCATCGACACGCCGGCCAATCGCCGCGACATGCCGGATGCGGATTTCAGCGCCTGGGTCAGCCCGGAAGCGCTGGCGCGGGTGATCCTGTTTCTGATCTCCGACGCCGGCGCGCCGATCACCGGCGCGCTGATCCCGGTCACGGGGCGCGTGTGACCACGCGCGAAGCGATCGCATGAATTTCCGTTCCGACACCACCGCCTCGGTCCATCCCGCAATCCTGGACGCGATTGCGCGGGCCAATGCGGGGCGCGTCAATTCCTACGGCGACGATGCGCTGACGCACGCTTTGACCGCGCGCCTGTGCGCCTGCTTCGACGCCGACGTCGAGGTTTTGCTGACGACGTCCGGCACCGCGACGAACGCCATCGCGCTCGCCGGCATGGTCGATCCCTGGGGCGCTGTGCTGTGCCATCGCGAAGCGCATATCGAAACCGATGAATGCGGCGCGCCAGGATTTTTTGCCGCCGGCGCGAAGCTGGTGCTGATCGACGGCGACGCCGCCAAGATCACCGTCGCGGGCCTGCACGAGGCGCTGTCGCGCAATCAGCGCGGTGTGCATTCGGTTTTGCCGCAGGCGCTGTCGATCAGCCAGTGCACCGAGCGCGGCGCCGTCTACGCGCCGGAAGAGGTGCAGGCCCTGACGGATGCGGCGCATGCCGCGGGCTTGAAGGTTCATATGGACGGCGCGCGGTTCGCCAATGCGGTGGCGCATCTTGGCTGCGCGCCGCGCGCGGCCGCCGCCGGCGTTGACGTGTTGAGTTTCGGCGCCACCAAGAACGGCGCGATGGCGGCCGAGGCGATCATCGTGTTCGACCGCACGGCCGTGCGCGGCCTTGACCGGCTGCGCAAGCGCAGCGGCCATCTGGTCGCCAAGCACCGCTTTCTCGCAGCCCAGATGCTCGCTTATCTCGAGGACGATCTCTGGCTCGCGCTCGCGCGGCGCGCCAACGCGCTCGCACTGCAGATCGCTGCGGCGGCGGGCGATTGGGTGAGCGCGCCGGTGCAATCGAACCATGTCTTCATTCGCCCGGGCGCGCGACTGCTGGCGGCGCTGCGGGCGGGCGGGGCCGATTTCTACGATTGGGGGCCGCACGGGGACGAGGCGCGCCTCGTCGTGTCGTGGGACCACGGCGCAGACGAGGTTGAGGCGCTCTGCGCGCTGCTGCGATCGCTCAAAACCGGTTGAGGGCGGCGTAGCGGTCGCGATGGAACGAGGCCGAGCCGTACAGCGCCTCGGCGACGCGCGCGCGTTTGAGATAGAGACCCGGATCGGCGGCGTCGGTCATGCCGATGCCGCCATGCATCTGCACCATTTCATTGGACACCAGGTGCAGCGTATCGCCCGCGCGCGCCTTGGCGAGGGAGGCGCATTCGGCGATGTCGTTGCGGTTTTCGTCGAGCGCGTGCAGCGCATCGAGCACGCATGAGCGCGTCATTTCGATATCGACGAACATTTTCGCCGCGCGATGCTGCAGCGCCTGGAACGTGCCGATCACTTGGCCGAATTGTGTGCGCGTCTTCAAATACTCGGCGGTGGTTTCGAAGGCCTGCGTCGCCTGTCCCAGCATTTCCGCCGCCAGGCCGATGCGGGCGCGATCGAGGATCTGATCGAGCAGCGCTGCGCCAGCAGGCGAGGGCGCGTGCAGCACATGCGCCGCCTCGACGCGCACATCGTCGAGCTTCAGATCGGTGGCGCCGCGGCTGTCGACCGTTTTGAGCGGCGTGGCAGTAAGGCCGGCCGCGTCGGCGGGAACCAGAAACAGACCGATCGCGCCGCCGTCTCGCGCAGCGACCACGAACGCGTCCGCGACATGGCCGTCGGCGACATATTTTTTCGAACCCGAAAGCGCATAGGCGTCGCCGTCGCGGCGCGCCTGCAAAGCGAGCTTGTGCGGCGCATGATGCGGGCCCTCGTCGATGGCGAGCGCAAGAATGGTTTCGCCGGCGGCGATCTTCGGCAGCCAGGCCGCGTGCTGCGCAGCCGATCCCGCCAGCAGAATGGCCGAGGCGCCGATCAGCGCGGTCGACAGAAGCGGCGAGGGCGCGAGCGTGCGCCCGGCTTCTTCAAGGATGAGCCCGAGGCCGACATAGCCGAGCCCCGATCCGCCATGCTGTTCGGGAATGAGCACGCCGGTCCAGCCCAGCGCGGCCATCTCCGCCCACAGCGTGCGGTCGAAGCCTGCGGCCTCCGCTGAATCGCGCACCGCGCGCAGATGCGCGACCGGCATTTTTTCCTGCACGAAGGCCCGTGCGGCGTCGCGCAACATTTCATGTTCTTCGGTCAAGGCGGGCATAGGTGGTCCTATCGGCGAGCAATCGGGGAGAGCAAGTCAAAGTCCGCGCTGCCGGCATGCAGCGCGGCTTCAAGGTCGTAACGCGTCTGCAACGCCATCCAGAAATCCGGCGTCGTGTTCAGTACGCGGGCGAGCCGCAGCGCGGTGTCGGCGGTTACGGGCGTTTCCTCTCGCGCCAGCCTTTCGATGCGGGTCCGCGGCACGTGGCACGCTCTCGCCACAGTGTAGGGCGAAAGTTCCAGCGGCTTCAGAAATTCCTCGCGCAGCACTGCGCCGGGATGAACGGGGCCGAGTGCTGCGCGCCGCCTAGTCGTGGTAGTCGACGATCTCGACATTCTCCGCTCCGCCATTCTTCCAGAGGAAGCAGATGCGGTGCTGATCGTTGATGCGGATCGAATATTGGCCTTTGCGGTCACCGGCGAGTTTCTCCAAACGGTTCGCGGGGGGCGAACGCAAGTCTGCAAGCGCTGCGGCGGCGTCGAGCATCACCAGCTTGCGGCGAGCGACCGTGACGAGGTCGGCCGAAAAGCCCTTCCCGGGATCCCGGCCCTGCAGGATGGCCTGAGCGCGCCGGTCCGCGAACGAGCGGATCATCGAAACGTATCATAATGTGATACGTAGTCAATCATTGATGATCACGCAGGCCGAGCACGCGCTTGGCGACGACATTGAGGTTCACCTCCGTCGTGCCGCCTTCGATCGAATTGCCCTTCGCGCGCAACCAGGCGCGGGTGGCGGCGATCTCCGGCTTGGTGAAGCCATCGCCGCTCCAGCCCAGCGCGCGATTGCCAAGGGATTCGAGCACAAGTTCGGTCTTTTCCTGGTTCAGCGTGGCGGCGCCCACCTTGAACACCGACGCGAGATGGCCCACCGCCTCGCCGGCCTTCGCCATGTCCTGCACGCGCTTGACCGTCAGCCCGAAGGCTCGGTCGTACATCTTGTGCGCGGCGATGCGGGCGCGGAGGTCGCCATCAGCGAGCTTGTCGTTCTCGACCCCGACATAGTGCTTGGCGATCTCCTCCACCGGCAACGCGCCGCTCCCCCCGCCGAAGCCGGAGGAGGAGATGTTCTGCCGCTCGTACATCAACAGCCTTTTGGCGATCTCCCAGCCGCCATTGAGCTTGCCGACCAGATTTTCCTTCGGAACCTTCACGTCGGTGAAAAATGTTTCGCAGAACGGGGAGCTTCCCGAGATCAGCTTGATCGGGCGCGTCTCCACGCCCGGCGAGGCCATGTCGAACAGGATGAAGGAAATGCCTTCGTGCTTGACCTTCGTATCGGTGCGCACGAGGCAGAAGATCCAATCCGCCTCGTTGGCGTAGGAGGTCCAGACCTTCTGCCCATTGATCAGATAGTGATCGCCCTTGTCTTCGCAGCGCGTCTGCAGGCCCGCGAGGTCGGAGCCGGCGCCGGGTTCGGAATAGCCCTGGCACCAGCGGATTTCGCCGCGCACGATCTTCGGCAGGTGCTCGCGCTTCTGCTCTTCGTTGCCGTATTCCAGAAGCACCGGCCCAAACATCCACAGTCCGAACGAGAACAGCGGCGGCCGCGCCTTGATGCGGCGCAGCTCCTCCTGCAGCACAGTGTTTTGCGCAGCGCTGAGGCCGCCGCCGCCATAGGCCGAAGGCCAGGTCGGCGCCGTCCAGCCGCGCGCCGCCATCGCGTCGAGCCACGCCTTCGAGTCCGGGTTCTTGAACTTGCCGTTGCGGCCGCCCCAGACCACCTCGTCTTCCGGCATCGGCGTGCGCATCGAGGGCGGGCAGTTCGCCTCCAGCCAGGCGCGGGTTTCGCTGCGGAAGGTTTCGAGATCTCCGGGGCCGTCGGCCATGATGCGCATCTCCCTTGAGCGGCCGCCGTGCATCGGGCGGATCCTTAGCCCTTCCTGTACGCGCGCGCCGTGCAGCGCTCAATGCGTCGATTGCGGGCGCGCCTTGGCGCAGGGTCACTGGCGGCCGGTCTCGACGCCGGCAAGATTGATCAGGTGCACCAGCGCCAGGATCGCGAAAAAGCCGCTGAAAATGATGATTCCGCGCCAAGGCAGCAGCCGCGGGACGCCGATCCGCACGGGCTGATTGGCGCGCCAGGAGGCGAAGGCCGACAAGGCGGCGAAACCGGTCATCGCTGCGATGGTGATCCAGGCGTCGGTGCTCATGCGCGCGCGAGAATAGGCCGCGCCGAGACGCCGTGCGCGGTTTTTCGCCAATGGTGCGGGCGCACGATCAGCGAGCCGAGCGCGCGCAAGGCGGCGATGGAGTGCAGCGGCCAATAGAACGGCATCGTCAGCGCTGCGTGCGCGAGGCGCCCGTCGCGCAGCAAGGCCGCGGCCGCCAGCGCGCCGTAGATCGCGGTGGCGTAGCCCGCCACGGCGAGCGCGATGTCGGGCGGCCCCAGAAGCTTCAATGGCGTGAACACCGACACCGCAAAGATCGCAGCGAGCGGCAGATGCATGAACGCCGCCAGCACGCCGCCGAGCAGCAGCACCTGCATCGATGCGAACGCCGCGCCGCCCATCTCGCGCGCCGTGCGGAACGGGTTGCGCATCAGCACCAGCCAGGTCTGCATATGGCCCTTGATCCAGCGCGCGCGCTGCAGCGTCCAGGCGCGTAGATTGACGGGCGCCTCCTCCCAAGTCGGCGGGTCGATCATGGCGCTCGTCCAACCGTCGCGCGCCAGGCGATAGCCAAGATCGGCGTCCTCGGTGACGTTGAACGGGTCCCAGCCGCCCGCCGCGCGCAATGCCTCGGCGCGGAAATGGTTGCTGGTTCCGCCAAGGGGCAGAGGCAGGCCCAGCCGCGCGAGAAGCGGCAGCACTTCGCGGAACTGGATGGCGTATTCCGCCGCGAACTGCCCCGCGATCCAGCTTGCGCGGGCGTTGTCGACCAGCAGCGGCGCCTGCGCCACCGCCATCTGCGGGCCGCCCGCCGCGAACGCGTCGAGCGCGGCGCGCAATTGCTGGGGATGGGGGCGATCCTCTGCGTCATACACCGCCACGAACGCGCCGGCCGCGAAGCTGAAGGCGTAGTTCAGCGCCTTCGGCTTGGTGCGCGGCTCGGCCGCTGTGGTGACGATGATTTCGACGTGGCTCGGCAAGTCGAGCGCCAGCGCCGCCCACAACGTGGCCTCGTCGTCGGCCTCCAGCACGAGTTTGATGTCGAGCCTGTCCTTGGGATAATCGAGCGCGTCGAGCGCGGCGACTAGGTCGCCGATGACGCGCGCCTCGCCGCGCAGCGGGCACAGGATGGTGTAGATCGGCAGCGGCCCGCTCCAGCGCGCGCTGGGCTTCGGCGGCGGCGAGAGGCTGGCGGCGGCGGCCACGAGGCGAAAGCCGATCGCGCACACGAACAGGAATTTTCCGAAGATCGCCGCGACTGCGAGCGTCAGCGCTGGCGCATGCGCCGCTGCGGCGGCCAGCGCGGCCAAAGCAATCGATCCCCAAATCCATTGCCCAAGAGTGATCGTGCGATAGGCGGACCGAGCGGGCGCCATGCGCTGCAGGCGATGGCAGGCGTCGTCGAGCACGTCGTGCAGCACGACATGCGAAGAGGCGCGCGTGCCTGCTCCGTCCCCCGCCATGGCGAAAGGAGAGGCGGGGGCTCGCCCGTCAGGCTAGCATCCTGTGGTTGAAAACCGCTGCGCCGCACGCATAAAACTTCAAGAAAACGCCGCGCGCGCCGCATCGCTGGCGGCCGCGGCGCCGCGGGTCCGCAGGGTGACGAGCAGCCGCGCGGATTCGGCCTGGACATGCGCTTCAAACGCGTCGCGCGGAACCATCGCGGTAGCGGCGCGCAGTTGCGCCTCCGCCCGCGCGGCGAACCGGCGCGGATTGAGCGTCAGCAGGGCGACGCCATATTGCGCCGCGATCGTGGGGTCGGTCGGCGCAAGCGCCCGGGCGCGCTCGAAGGCGACGATGGCTTCGCGCAAGCTCGCGCCCAGCATCAGCGCTCCGCCGGCCCCGCCGCGCCGCAACACCTCCGCGTGCCAGCCGCCGAGCAGGGCATGCGCCCAGGCCTCGTTCGGCGCCAGCGCCAGGGCCTCGTCGATCAGAACGCGCCCGCGCTGCGGATAGCCGCGCTGCAGCGCCTCGGCGTCGCCGACCAGCCGTCCGCGCACACCCAAAGCCAGCGCCAATTGCAGCCGCGCCTCGACCGATTCCGGATCGCGTCCGAGCGCGGCCTGCGCCGCCTCGATGGCGCGATCGGCCAGGGCGAGGCGGTCGGCGCCGGGATCGACGACGCACTGCGCCAGAAGCGAGCGCGCCGCGAAGGCGTAGCCGGAGGAAGACCCCGCCGCGACGCCCGTCTGCGCAGCCTGGAGGAACGCGCCGCGCTCATAGGCGCGCACGGCGGCGGCGGGCGGATCGGCGGCGGCCGTCCCAGCCAGAGCGATCACGCTGACGAGCAGAGCGACGCGGCGCATGTGCGACAGACTGGCGCGCCGCGGCTCCACGGTAAAGAGGCGATCACCGCGGAGCGATCACGCAGCCGCGACCAGCTCCCCATCCAGCGCGCGGCGCATCAGGGCGGCGGTCTCGCGCACGCCGAAGATCGCCGCGAAGGAGCCGAAGCGCGGGCCCTGCTCCTGGCCGAGCAGCACCTCGTAGAGCGCCTTGAACCAGTCGCGCAGCGGGTCGAATTCGTAGCGCTTGCCGATCTCGAACACGTCGTTCTGGATCGCTGCGGCGTCGGCGAAGTCGAACGGATAGGATTCGAGCGTGATGATCAGCGCCTCGAACGCGCGCCGCTCTTTTTCAGTGACCGTCCGGAAGCGCTTCTTCGGCTTCACGAAATCCTGGTAATAGCGCAGCGCGTAGCCGCACAGCCGATCGAGGCGCGGATGTGTGGCGGGCGAGGCGCCGGGCGCGTACTTTTCGATGAAGCGCCACAGATGCTCTTTGGTTTCGGAATTCGCCGCAGACACCAGATTGAGCAGCAGCGCGAAGGTGATGTCGCTCGCTGCGGCGGCATTCGTCGCAGGCGCGAAGCGCGCAGTGCGCTCGGGCGCCGGCGGCGACCCGCTGTGCAGATGCCACACGGGGTTCTCCAGGCGCTCGGCCTCGTTCTGCGCCGGATAGGCGTCGAGATAGGACAGATATTCGTCGACCGCCTTTGGGATCACGTCGAAGTAAAGCCGCTTGGCTGTTTTCGGCTTCTGATAAATATACGTCGCGAGGCTTTCCGGTGGCGCGTATGTCAGCCATTCGTCGATGGTGAGGCCGTTGCCCTTGGATTTTGATATCTTCTCGCCGTTCTCGTCGAGGAACAATTCGTAATTGAAGCCCTCGGGCGGCACACCGCCCAGCGCGCGGCAGATTTTCGAGCTTTGCACGACGCTGTCGATCAAATCCTTGCCGGACATCTCGTAATCGACGCCGAGCGCGGTCCAGCGCAGCGCCCAATCGGGCTTCCATTGAATCTTGACGTGGCCGCCGGTCACGGGAACCTCCGTGCGCGTTCCGTCCTCGTCTTCGAAGGTGATCGTGCCGCGCTCGAAATTGCGCGACAGCGTGGGCGTCTGCAGCACACGGCCGGTCTTCGGGCTGATCGGCAGGAACGGCGAATAGGTCGCGCGCCGGTCCGGCCCCAGCGTCGGCAGCATGATGGCCATAACCTGGTCGAAGCGGTCGAGCATGGTCAGAAGCGCCGCATCGAACGCGCCGGACGTGTATTGCTCGGTCGAGGACATGAAGTCGTAGTCGAAGCCGAAGCCATCGAGAAAAGCGCGCAGCTTGGAATTGTTGTGATGCGCGAAACTTTCGCAGCAGCCGAACGGATCGGGCACTTTCGTCAGCGGCTTGTGCAGATGCGCCTGCAGCATGGCCTGGTTGGGCAGGTTCGCGGGCACCTTGCGGAAGCCGTCCATGTCGTCGCTGAAGGCGATGAGGCGCGTGGGGATTTTGTCCTCGGTCAGCACGCGAAACGCGTGGCGCACCATCGTCGTGCGCGCGACCTCCTGGAACGTGCCGATATGCGGCAGGCCGGATGGTCCATAGCCGGTCTCGAAAATCACCGGCCCGTTCTTCGGATGTTTCTTCAGCCGCTCGACCACGAGGCGCGCTTGTTCGAACGGCCAAGCCTTGGCCGCGCTGGCGAGGAGGGCGGTGGTGGACATATCCACCGGTTAACGCCGCTTCGCCGCGCCGCTCAAGCCCTTTGGCCGCGCACGGCGCTGGCGCGCATGGACGAAACCGGCGCTATTCGGCAAGGACGGGCGCATGAAAGATCTGATCCTCCTCCGCCACGCCAAAGCCGTCGCCGCCGACGGCGCGCCTGACGATCGCGCGCGCGCGTTGACCGACCGCGGCCGGCGCGACGCCCGCGCCGCCGGCGACGCGCTGCGCGAAGCGCGCGCAGCCGCCGACGCGGTTCTGGTTTCGAGCGCCGCGCGCACCCGCGAGACCACAGCCATCGCGCTGCAGGGCCTCGGCCTCCCGGAGCCGACCTTTCTGGACGATCTCTATCTCGCCGAACCCGAGGCGATCTGGGCCGCCGCCCAGGCCGCTGGCGCGGATCGCGTGCTGGTCGTGGGCCACAATCCCGGCCTGCACGAGCTCGCGGCGCATCTGGTGCGCCAAAGCGGCGACCGCTCCCGCCTCGCCCGTGCGGTGGAGGAAGGTTTCCCCACCTCCGCCTTCGCCATCTTCGCCATCGACGGCGACGTGCTCGACGCCGCCGCCCCGCGCTTCATCACGGCCTGGGGCGTGGGGAATTAGCCGCCGCTATTGGCTCGCCCATACGATCCGCGCGATCCAGTCGATCTCCGCTGTGGGCGTTTCGCGCGCCGGGTAGGCCGGGTTCAGGGACAGGAACTCCACCGTCTGGTCGTTGCGGCGGCCGAGCGTCTTGGCCAGCACCTCGCCGCTGCGCAGGCGCGCCACCACGCGGTCGCCGCGGCGCAGCGGCGCTTCGGGCTGCACGATCACCACATCGCCCTCGCGATAAATCGGCTCCATGGAATCGCCGGTGATCTCCAGCGCGTAGACGCGCTCCTCGCTCAAGCCCGGAAACCGCACGGTTTCGTCCGCGCCGGTGGGAAAGCCGTTCTCGTCGAAGAAGCCATTGGCGCCGGCCTTCGCCAGGCCGACGATCGGGATCGCGCGGCCCTCTCCGCCGGGCCGGCCGGCCAGAAGGGCGGCAAATTCGTCGAAGCTCGACCGCGTCGCCTCCAGCACGCGCGCGATGCTTTCGGTGGAGGGCCAGCGCGCCTTGCCGTCCGGCGCGGTGCGTTTGGATTTGTTGAACGCGGTGGGGTCGAGGCCGGCGGCCCGGGCGAGGCCCGACGGCGTCAGGCCACGCGCCGCCGCGAGCGCGTCAATCGCGCGCCAGATATCGGCATGATGCATGGCCGCGCCTTCGCATTCCGCTGGACCGCTGAGACGCCCTTCAGTATACTCCTAACGGTAGGAACCGCAACCTAGAAACCCTTTGTTAGTCCTACAATCGAGTTCACCCTGATGAGCATGGCCTATGATCTCGGCGCTGCGGCGCTGCGCGCCCTGCCGGCTGAGGCGGCGCATCGCGCGGCCATCCAAAGCCTCGCGCTGGGCCTCGGGCCGCGCGCGCCGGCGGATCGCTATCCGCGACTCAAGACCACGCTCGCCGGCATGGATCTGCCCAACCCGATCGGCCTCGCCGCCGGCTTCGACAAAGACGCCGAAGCGATCGGGCCGCTCTTGCGCTGCGGCTTCGGCTTCATCGAGTGCGGCACCGTCACGCCGCTGCCGCAGGTGGGCAATCCGACGCCGCGGCTGTTCCGGCTGACCGAGGACGAGGCCGTCATCAACCGGATGGGGTTCAACAATCGCGGGCTGGAGGCCGCCGTCGCACGCCTGTCGCTGCCGCGCCCGGCCGGCGTCGTCGGCGTCAATATCGGCGCCAACAAGGACAGCAAGAACCGGATCGCCGATTATGTTCTGGGCCTGCAGAAGGTGTGGCCGGTGGCGCGTTACGTCACGGTCAACATCTCGTCCCCCAACACGCCCGGCCTGCGCGGCCTGCAGGAGCGCGGCGTGTTGGAGGAACTCGTCGCGCGCCTGAGCGAAAAGCGCGCCGCGCTCGGCCCGTGGCAGGGCTCGCGGCCGATCTTCCTCAAGGTCGCCCCCGATCTCGACGTCTCCGCCATCGCCTATATCGCCGACGTCGCGGTCGCCTATCAGCTCGATGGCCTCATCGTGGCGAACACCACGATCACGCGTCCCGATACGCTCACGAGCCCGTTGCGCGAGGAGGCGGGCGGGTTGTCGGGCGCGCCGCTGTTCGCCTTGTCCACCGAGGTGCTGCGCCTGTTCGCCCAGGCGACCGAGGGGCGCATCGCGTTGATCGGCGCCGGCGGCGTGCGCGATGCGGCGACGGCGCTCGCGAAGATCAAGGCCGGCGCGAGCGCGGTGCAGCTTTATTCCGCGCTGGCCTATCGCGGCCCGGGCCTGGTGGCGCGGATCGCGCGCGATCTCGATGCGCTGCTCGCTGCGGAAGGGTTCGCCAGCGTCGCCGACGCAGTGGGCGTCTCCGTGCGCTGAGAGGGACTAGCGTCGCGCGCGAATGCGCGGCCGACGCGTGCCCGTCTGGGGCGCAGCATCGACGCCTGCGCGCCGGCCATGCGATGCTCGCGCAATGGTTTCTCGACTGCAGAAAGGTTAACGCTGATGCCGGTGCGCATCGTCAGCGATGGCGGGCATGTGGAGGCGATCGCCGACGCCTTCGCGCGCGCCGCTGCGCATTGGGCGGGCGGGCGCAGCGAAACCTGGACGATCGGCGAGACGCACGGCGAAGGCTTCGTGCGTGACGACGATCTCTATCTTTTCGTCGAACGCAGCGTCGAGGCGATCGCGTTCGGCGCCGCGCGGCGCGACGACGATCGCGACATCCTGCGCGTCATCTTCGCCCGCGCAGCGCCCGATGCGCGGCGCGACGATGTCGCTCTCGCGTGGGATGACGCCGACGCCGACGCCTATCTGCTGATGAGCCTCGACGCGCTGGCGCGCCAGGGCGTCGCCGATCCGCTGCGCCGCCTCGCCGGCGCCGCCCCGGTCAAGCGCGCCGACATCGCCGGCGATGCGTTCGCCGCGATCGGCCCGCTCGACAAGCCGCGCGGGGCGGAAGGCCTGGCTGCGCTGGCGCGCCTCTCATGCGCCGCTGCGCGCGCGGCCGGCGCGCCGCTTTATGCGCCCGCTGCGGCGCGCGCTTTGCGCCTGCGCGATCGTGCGCTCGCGGAAGTGAGCGGCAGGCTGGCGCATCTGGGGTATTTCGCCGCCGCCGCCGCGCCTGCGCCGTTCGGGCCCGACATCGCGGTGCAGCGCGGCGGCGTCACGCTGTCGATCGCGGCGCCGCGCGCGCTGCATCCCCACGCCGTCGCCGCGGCGATGAGCGCAGCGGTCGTCGGCGCGCCGATCGCAGGCCAGGGCGTGCGCATTCTCGCCGCGCCCGCGCCGGCGCAGGACGATGGCGGCGCGTTCAACGCGCTGCGCCCGGCGTTCGAAGCGATGCGGCTCAGTCTGATGTTCTACGATCTCGGCGCCGATGGCTTCGTGCTCACGACGCCGATCGCGCATCCGAGCCTTGCCGATCACTTGCGCGCGTCGGCGATACCGGAAGGGCTTTAGCCGCGGCGCGGCGCTGCGCGCATCGACGCGGTCATGCCCTGAACGCTGCGGATCAGCGCGCGCAGATCGCCGCCATTGCGTTCAAGCTCGGCGCGAAACACGTCGCGCTGAAAGTCGGCCAGCCACAAATCGCCGCCTTCGCTGACGATGGCGACATTGATCACCTTGTACTGGCCGTTCGCGGTGTTGAGGCGCCAGCGCACGCGCAGGGGCTGGCTTTGGCCCGGCGGCGGGGCGAACTCCGTCAGCACTTCCGCGCGACGCCCCGCGACCGTTTCGTTCGATGTGATCACGGTGACGGCGTTGCCGCGATAGCGGTCGAACTCGGTTTCGTAGCGCGCCATGGCGAAGTCGCGGAACACGTTGATCCATTCGGTGCGCAACGCCGGATCAGCGTTCAGGCGACGGCCGTATTCGAGGCTGAGCACGTACACAGAGATGTACGGAACGTCGGCGAATTGCGACATCAGGCGGCTGAATTCCTGGCGCCGCTGCGCCTGGTTCTGCGCCGTGTTGGATAACGCGCGCAGCGCCTGGGTGGCGTTGGTCTGCACGTAGGCTTCCGCCGCCGGGACGCGGCGCGCTTCAGCCGGTCCGCTGAAGGCGAGCGCGCCTGCGGCCAAGGCGGCGGCGAGAAAACCCGCGCGCGACATGTGAAATTGCATCGAATATCCCCTTGCTGACGCGGGCCGGCCTAATTCTGCGGCGGCTCGGTCGTCGTCGGTTCGGCCGCCGGTGCGGCGGGCTCTTCCATCCCCTGGGAGATCGCCGAAATCTCGTCGTCCACACTGGGGTTGAAATTTGTCGAGTCTTGGCCGTCATCGCGGCCGTTTTGGATCGCAGCCGCGCGCGTCAGCGCGTAGCCGACGCGAAAATCGACGTACGGATCGAACGAAGAGGCGCGCACGCCGTCGATCGTCTCCAACAGGCTCTCGCGCGCAGACAGCCCGGTGAGCACGCCGCGCGTCGCGCCGAATTCGGTTTCGCCGTCGAACTCCGCCCATGTCAGCGGGCTCAGCGCAGTGTCGATCACGCGGCCGAAGCTGTCGCGCACGGTGGAGGGGCCAAGCACGGGCACGAACACGTAAGGGCCGGGCTCGACGCCCCACACGGCGAGCGTCTGGCCGAAATCCTCGTCATGATGCTCGAAGCCGAAACGATCGGCGACATCGACGAGGCCGCCAAGGCCGATCGTCGTGTTGATGCCGAAACGCGCCGCCGTTGTTCCAGCGCGCGGCAGCTCGCCTTGGAGCAGGTCATTGGCGAGCACGACCGGCCCGCGCAGATTGCGCAGAAAATTCGTCACCCCTGTGCGGAAAAAGCCAGGCGTCGCGGCGCGATAGCCGCGCGCAGCAGGCTCCAGCACGGCCTGGTCGATGCCCTCATGCAGCGCAAACAGCTGACGATTGGTCCCCTCCCAGGGATCGGCCAGGGTTTCCTGGGCGAGGGCGGGCGTCGCGCCGCACGCTAGCAGGCAGGCGGCCGCAAGAAGAGCTGCGCGGTGCGACATGGTTCGGTGGTCTCCCTCGCCGCAGATATGGAAGCGCGCGTCGGTTAATCAATCAGAAGCGCGCCGCTTTTGGGCTTCCATCGGCGCAGCGATGCTGTATCATATAAAGATATGTTTATATCTCAAAGTCCGAACGCGACTCTCCCGGCCGACCGCGTGGTCCTGGCGCTCCGCGCCGCTGGGGAAAGCACGCGCCTGCGCATCCTGGCGCTGCTCGCCGCCGGCGATCTGTCGGTCGGCGAGCTCGCCTCGGCGCTGGGCCAGAGCCAGCCGCGCGTCAGCCGTCACCTCAAGCTGATGACGGAAGCGGGCCTCATCGAACGCCTGCCGGAAGGCGCCTCGGTCTATTATCGCCTGACGCGGGACGATGCCGGCGCGCGCGTCCTGGCCGACGCCATCGCCGGGGCGATCGACGCCGGCGATGCGAGCCTGCGCCGCGACGCGGCCCGGCTGGCCGACATCCGCGCCGCCCGCGACGCCGCGGCGCAAGCCTATTTCGAGGCCAACGCCGCCGATTGGGACCGCGTGCGCCGGCTGCATCTGCCGGATGCCGACATCGAGAGCGCGATGCTGGAGGCCGCCGGCCCCGGACCGTTCGGGCTGATGGTGGATGTGGGCGTCGGCGCCGGGCGCATCATCGAGGCGTTCGCCGATCGCGTCGTGCGCGCCGAGGGCTTCGATCTCAGCCCCAAGATGCTCGCCGTGGCGCGCGCCGCGCTCGACGCGCTCGGCGGCGACAAGGCGGCGGTGCGCCTGGGCGATGTCTACGACCCGCCGATCCGGCCGGACTCCGCCGATCTCGTCACCGTCGCGCATGTCTTGCGCTATCTCGCCGACCCGGCGCGCGCCGTGGCCAACGCAGTGCGGTTGTTGAAGCCCGGCGGCGTGCTGCTGATCACGGATTTCGCCGCACACGATCTCGAATTCCTGCGCGAGCGCCACGCCCATCGCCGCCTGGGCTTCGCCGACGACGACATCCAGGCCTGGTGCGCCGCCGCCGGCGCGCCGGCGACGCGCACGATCGCGCTCGCGCCCTCGCACGCCGCTGCGACCGCATTGACCGTGAAGATCTGGCGCGCGACGCGCATCGCGGGCGTCACGCCATGAGCCGCGCGCCAGCCCTGCAGGGCTTCATCGCCGAAGCGGCCGAACGCGCCGGCGCGGCGCGGCCGCGCGTGTCGTTCGAATTCTTTCCGCCGAAAACCGAAAAGCTCGAAGAGCAATTGTGGGATGCGGTGCGCAAGCTCGAGCCGCTGGCGCCGTCCTTCGTGTCGGTGACCTACGGCGCCGGCGGCTCGACACGCGATCGCACGCACAAGACCGTCGCCCGCATCGTCGCCGATACGCGCCTCAAGCCCGCCGCGCACATCACCTGCGTCGGCGCCGCGCGCGAGGAGATCGACGCCGTTCTGCGCGCCTATTGGGATGCGGGCGTGCGCCATGTGGTGGCGCTGCGCGGCGATCCGCCGGGCGGCGCCGGCGCGCGCTACGAGCCGCATCCGCAAGGCTACGCCTACGCCGCCGATCTCGTCGCCGGCGCGCAAGCCATCGCGCCGTTCGAATTGTCGGTGTCGTGCTATCCTGACCGCCACCCCGACAGCCCGAGCTGGGACGCCGAGATCGACAACTTCAAACGCAAGATCGACGCCGGCGCCGTGCGCGGCATCTCGAACTTCTTCTTCGACGCGGACTCCTTTCTACGCCTGCGCGATCGTCTCGCGGCGGCGGGCGTTGCGGCGCCGATCGTGCCCGGCATCATGCCGGTGTCGAACTTCAACGGCGCGCGCAAAATGGCCGAGAGCGGCGGCGTGCCGATTCCGCCTTGGCTCGCGCGGCTGTTCGAGGGCCTCGACGACGACCCCGACACGCGCAAGCTGGTGGCGGCCGCGACTGCTGCGGAATTGTGCGCGCGCCTGTTGGCGGAGGGCGTCGGCGATTTCCATTTCTACACGCTCAATCGCGCCGAGCTGACGCTGGCGATCTGCCGCATTTTCGGCGTGCGCGGCCCGGAGTCGACATCATGAGCAGACAAGATCGTCTCGCACGCATTGCTGCGGAGGCGCAAAAGCGCATCCTGATTCTCGACGGATCGTGGGGCGTGTTCCTGCAGGGCATGGGCCTGGAGGAGGCCGATTATCGCGGCGAGCGCTTCATCGGGCACAATTCCGCACTCAAGGGCAATCACGACATCCTGTGCCTCACGCGGCCCGATATCGTCACCCAGATCCACGAAGCCTATCTCGATGTCGGCGCCGACATCACCTCGACCAACACGTTCAGCGCCACGTCGATCAGCCAAGGCGATTACGCCATGCAGGCGGCGGTGGGCGACATCAATCGCGCCGCCGCGCGGCTGGCGCGCGAAGCCTGCGACCGGGCCGAAGCCAAGGACGGCCGCGTGCGCCTCGTCGCAGGCGCGATCGGCCCCACCAACAAGACCCTGTCGCTTTCCCCGGACGTGAACGATCCCGCGCGCCGCGACGCCTCCTTCCAAGAGATGGCGGCGGCCTACAAAGAGCAGGTCGCCGCGCTGATCGAAGGCGGCGCCGATCTGCTGCTCATCGAAACCATCTTCGACACCTTGAACGCCAAGGCGTGCCTCTATGGCGCGTGGGATGCTTTCGACGAAGCCGGCGAGGCGCTGCCGTTCTGGATTTCGGGAACCATCACCGACAAATCCGGCCGCACGCTGTCAGGCCAGACGGTGGAGGCGTTCTGGAATTCGATTCGCCACGCCGAGCCGTGGGCGGTGGGCCTGAATTGCGCCCTGGGGCCTGCGGAAATGCGCGCCTTCCTCGCCGATCTCGCCCGCGTCGCGGAATGCCCTGTCAGCGCCTATCCGAACGCCGGGCTGCCGAACGCCATGGGCGGCTATGATGAGACGCCGCATTCGATGGAGGCGCACTACGCGGAATGGGCGCGTAGCGGTCTGGTGAACATCTTGGGGGGGTGCTGCGGCACTACGCCCGACCACATCGCGCACTTGAAGGCGGCGGTCGATGGCGTCGCCCCGCGCGTCCCCCCGACGGTCGAGCGGCGGCTGCGGCTGTCGGGCCTGGAAGCGTTTACGGCGGCGGCTTGAAGCGGTATTCTAGAAATACTAAAGAATTCTAGAACTTGGTGTCGACGATGGGATTAAGCATTAAAAATGAAGATGTTGAGGCTCGGGTGCGGCGGCTCGCTGCGTTGACGGGCGAGGGCGTCACAGAGGCAATCGACAACGCGGTCGTCGAGCGCCTTGCGCGGATCGAACACACCAAAAGCGAGCGCGCGCGCGCGCGGCTTGCCGCGCTGGACGCCGCCTTGGCGCGCCTCGGGCCGCGGCCTCCCCTCGATCGCAAGGCGATCGATGAAGAGCTCTATGACGAACAGGGGCTGCCGCGATGATCGTCGTCGACACATCGGCCGTCATCGCGATCATGGGCGAAGAGCGCGAAGCGGAGCGCTTTCGCGACATCCTCGCGCATTCCGAGGCGACGCAAATCTCGGCCGCAAGCGTCCTCGAGGCGACGCAAGTTGCGTCGCGATGGGGCGAACCGTCGGCGATCGACGCAATCGATGCGCTGATCGCATCGTTCGAGATCGACATAGCGCCGTTTGACGCCGCGCAACTCGCCATCGCACGCGCAGGGTTTCTCAAGTTCGGCAAGGGGCGCGGCCATCCCGCGCAACTGAACCTCGGCGATTGTTTCGCCTATGCCCTGGCCAAATCGCGCAACGCGCCGCTGCTGTTTGCAGGCGACGACTTCTCCCAGACTGACATTCGCTCCGCGGCGCTCGCCGCATGACAAACCCCTTCGCAAACTTCGTCATCGTCGGCGAGCGCACGAACGTCACCGGCAGCGCGAAATTCCGCAAGCTGATCGAGGCGGATGACTATGCCGGCGCCCTCGCGGTGGCGCGCAGTCAGGTCGAGAACGGCGCCAATGTGCTCGACGTGAACATGGACGCAGCGCTGATCGACGGGCCGAAGGCGATGACGCGGTTCTTGAACCTCATCGCCGGCGAGCCTGACATCGCGCGCGTGCCGTTGATGGTCGACAGCTCCAAATGGGAGGTCATCGAAGCCGGCCTGCGCTGCGTGCAGGGCAAGGCGATCGTCAATTCCATCAGCCTGAAAGAGGGCGAGGCGGCGTTTCTCGACGCGGCGAAGAAAGTGCGCCGCTACGGCGCGGCCTGCGTGGTCATGGCGTTCGACGAGAAAGGCCAAGCCGATCTCGCCGACCGCAAGGTCGAAATCTGCACGCGCGCGGATCATCTTCTGGGCGAGAAGGCGAAGTTCGCGCCGGAAGACATCATCTTCGATCCGAACATCTTTGCGGTCGCCACCGGCATTGAGGAGCACGCCGATTACGCGCTCGCGTTCTTCGACGCCGCGCGCCGCATCCGCGAATCGCTGCCGCACGCGCACGTCTCGGGCGGCGTGTCGAACGTGTCGTTTTCGTTTCGCGGCAACGAACCGGTGCGCGAAGCGATGCATGCGGTGTTCCTCTATCACGCCGTGCGCAACGGCATGGACATGGGCATCGTCAACGCCGGCTCGCTGACGCTTTATGACGATGTCGAGCCGGAATTGCGCGAGCGGGTGGAAGATGTGCTGCTCAATCGCCGCGCCGACGCCACCGAGCGGCTGCTCGACATCGCCGAGCGCTTCAAGGGCGGCGAGCGGCGCAAGGATCCCGCCAAGGATCTGGCCTGGCGCGCCTTGCCGGTCGACAAGCGGCTCGAGCACGCGCTGGTGCACGGCCTCAACGAATTCATCGTCGAGGACGCCGAGGCCGCGCGGCTTTCGGTCGAGCGGCCGCTGCATGTGATCGAAGGCCCGCTGATGGCGGGGATGAACGTCGTCGGCGATCTTTTCGGCGCCGGGAAAATGTTCCTGCCGCAGGTGGTGAAGAGCGCGCGGGTGATGAAGCAGGCGGTGGCGCACCTCATTCCCTTCATGGAGGAAGAGAAGGCGCGCACCGGCGCTGCGGCGAAGGCGGCGGGAAAAGTGCTGATGGCGACCGTCAAGGGCGACGTGCACGATATCGGCAAGAACATCGTGGGCGTTGTGCTGCAATGCAACGGCTACGACGTCATCGATCTCGGCGTCATGGTTCCCGCCGACGTGATCCTGGACACGGCGCGGCGCGAGAACGTCGACATCATCGGCCTGTCGGGGCTGATCACGCCGAGCCTCGACGAGATGTGTTTCGTGGCGAGCGAAATGCAGCGCCAGGGCTTCACGATCCCGCTGCTCATCGGCGGGGCCACGACGTCGCGCACCCACACCGCCGTGAAGATCGCGCCGTGCTATGAGGGCCCGACGATCTACGTCACCGACGCCTCGCGCGCCGTGCCCGTCGTGCAGAAGCTGTTGTCGGACGACGACAAAAGCGCCTTCGCCGCCGAGGCGAAGGCCGATCAGACCCAGGCCCGTGACGCCTATCTCGCCAGCCAGAACAAAAGCCCGCGCCTGCCGCTCGCAGCCGCCCGCGCGCGCGCGCCGCGGCTTGATTTCGCAGCCGTTGCGCAGCCGCGCTTCCTGGGGATCAAGGCGATCGAAGACGTCTCGCTGGAAGAGCTTTCCCGCTACATCGATTGGACGCCGTTCTTCGCGGCATGGGATCTCGCCGGCATTTATCCCGCCATCCTGGACGACGCGATCGTCGGCGAGGCGGCGCGCGGATTGTTCAAGGACGCTGAAACGATGCTGGCGCGCATCATTGAGGGTCGCTGGCTTGCGCCGCGCGGCGTCGTCGGCTTCTGGCCGGCGAACCGAGACGGCGACGACATCATCCTCTGGCGCGACGAGACGCGTACGCACGAGCGCGCCCGCCTGCACACGCTGCGCCAGCAGATGGACAAAGGCGCAGGCAAACCGAATTTCGCGCTCGCCGATTTCATCGCGCCGCAGGGCGTCGCCGATTATGTCGGCGCCTTCGCGGTCACCGCCGGCGTCGGCGACGAGGCGGTGAGCGAGCGGTTCCGCCAGGCCAACGACGATTACGGCGCGATCATGGTCAAGGCGCTGGCCGACCGCTTCGCCGAGGCGTTCGCCGAATATCTGCATGCGCGCGTGCGGCGCGACCTGTGGGGCTATGCGGCGGACGAGGACATCGACGTCGCCGCCATGATCGGGGAGAAATATCGCGGCATTCGTCCAGCGCCCGGCTATCCCGCCCAGCCCGACCACACCGAAAAGACCACGCTGTTCGACCTTCTGGACGCGCGCGCGCTGGCCGGCATGGATTTGACGGAAAGCCTCGCGATGCTGCCTGCGGCGTCGGTGTCGGGGCTCTATTTCGCCCATCCCGAAGCGGCCTATTTCGGCGTCGGCCGGATCGAGCGCGACCAGGCCGCCGATTACGCGCGGCGCAAAGGCTGGAGCCTGGAGACCGCCGAGCGCTGGCTGTCGCCGATCCTGGCCTACGATCCCCGGCGCGCAGCGGCCGCCTGAACGGCCTTTTGGTCCCGCCATTCGACCTGCGCGCGACTCGACCCATGCTCAGCCCTGGGAGGCTGAAGCATGCGGACGATTGCGCTGTCGTTGGTGATTACGGCTTTGTCGGTGCTGCTGGGCATGGCGGGCGATCTCTCGGCCCCGCCCGCGCAGGTCGAGGCGGGGGCCTCATCCGCTCGCGCCTGACCAATTCGTCATTCACGCAGCGTTTGGGGTGATGGGCTAGGCACGGCGCATCTCGTCGCCGGGGCTCTCCGATGCTGCGCCACACAGTCCGCACCGCCGCCGCCTGCGCCGCGCTGGCAACGCTCGCAGCCTGTGCAACCACGCCCTACGCTTATCCGCCGCCCATGGCCGGCGGGCCGCCCATTGGGCCGATCCAGCCCGGGCCGCGCCTCGATCCGGAAGACGCCCCGCGCATCCTGCGCGACCGGCCGCCGCTGCAATGCGTGCCGTTCGCGCGCGAGGTCTCCGGCGTGGCGATCTGGGGCGACGCGCACACCTGGTGGGCCCAGGCGGAGGGGCGATACGCCCGATCGCGGACGCCGGAACCGGGCGCCGTTCTGGTGCTGCATTCCTATGCCGGGCCGAACCGCGGCCATGTCGCGGTGGTGACGGCCGTGATCTCGGCGCGGGAAATCCGCATCGACCAGGCCAATTGGCTGAACACGGGCGAAGTCATGGTGCGCGTGCCGGTCATCGACGTGTCGCCGGACAATGATTGGAGCGAAGTGCGCGTCTGGCACATCCCGACCGAGGCCTGGGGCGCGCGGCGCTATCCCGCGCACGGCTTCATCTTGCCCCGACCCGCCTGGGCCGACGCCGTTTCATGACAAGACTGCAAGGTTTGTAAACACAGACGCCACACTCTACTCAAATTAACCAGTTCAACCACGCGCCTGTTAACTATAGTCATCGGCTAGATTGTCTTCGCCTTAAGCATACTTTAACCACCCGCGGACTTTTTAGCGTTCACAAGGATCAACCTTGTTTAGGTTTCTCATGCGTTCATTCGTCATCGCAGCGACTGCGCTGGCCGCCGGGGCTCCGTCAGGGGCCGAGGCGCTGGCGGTGACGCCGTTCTCGATCGACGCATCCGCGACCGAGGTCGCCCCGGGCGAACCGTCGCCCTACGCCGTGGCGCCGCCGAGCGCGTTCGCGCGGCTGCCCGATTCCGCGTTCGAGCCGGCGCCCTCGCTCAACGCCGCCGGTCCGCGGCTGCAATGCGTGCCGTTTGCGCGCGAGGCGTCGGGCGTGTCGATTTACGGCGACGCCTCGACCTGGTGGGCGCAGGCGGCCGGCCGCTATGAGCGCGGCCGTGCGCCGGAGGAAGGCGCGGTGATCGTCATGCGCGGCTTCAACAATCCCAATCGGGGCCATGTCGCTGTCGTGCGCGAGATCGTCTCGGAGCGGATGATCCTGGTCGACCACGCCAATTGGCTCAATCGCGGCGAAATCACCCGCGGCGTGCCGGTGCGCGACGTGTCGGCCGCCGGCGATTGGAGCCAAGTCCAGGTCTGGCACGTGCCGGGCGGCCATTGGGGCGCGCGCACCTATGCCGTGCGCGGCTTCATCGCCGATCGCCCCGCCGACATGCGATCGGCGCAAGCGGCGTCCGCGCCGGTCGGCTAGGCCTCGCCGGGTTTATTCTCCTTAACGCAACATTGCGCCTTCGAACGGGTGCGCTAGGAGTGCTGCAGCGGCGTGAGGGCGTCGCGGCATGCGGGAGCGGACGATCATGGTCCAAGCCAAGGCGGCGGCGCGCACATCGGGCGGATTGCGATTCGTCGCCGTCATCACCGAGAGCTGGCTGTTCCAGAACTTCATCCTCGTCTGCATCATCCTCAACGCCATCGCGCTTGGCGTCGACGCGCACTACGGCGAGGCCAATCCCTGGCACGGCCTGATCGAACAGGCCGACACGATCTTCCTGACCATCTTCACCATCGAGCTGGTGCTGGAATTCCTGGCCCAGGGGCCGCGGCGGTATTTCTCCAGCGGCTGGAACTGGTTCGACGTGCTGGTCGTGGGCATCGCCTATGTCGCCACTAATCCGGCGATCTCGGCGCTGCGGACGCTCCGCGTGGTCCGCGTGTTCCGTTTAATCAGCGCAGTGCCGCAGATGCGGCGCGTGGTCGAGGCGCTGTTCGGCGCGATGCCCGGCATCCTGGCCACAATGGCCGTGCTGGGCGTGGTGTTTTACATCGGCGCGGTGATGGCCACGACGCTGTTCCGCGACGCGGAAGGCTTCGGCAATCTCGGCCAGAGCGCGCTGTCGCTGTTCGCGCTGACGCAGTTCGACGGCTGGGGCGACACGGTGGTGCGGCTGGACGCGCAATATCCCTTCGCCTGGGCCTTCCTGATCGGGTTCACGGTGATTGCGGCCTTCGCCGTGCTGAACCTGTTCATTGGGGTGATTGTCGATGCGGTGCAGGCCACGCGTGACGTGGTGACCCAGGAAATCCGCGAGGACGTGGCGGATATCGAGGTCGGCGTCGGCGATCTGGCCTCCGCCCAGGAGGACGCCGCCGCCGTCCAGCGCCGCATCCTGGATGAGCTCGCCGCGCTGCGGAACGAGATTCAGACCCTCAAGGCCGGCCAGTCGGCCCCGCCGCCGCCGTGATCACGCCGGATTGCCGTGATCCGGGCGCCACACTGATGCGAAATGGCTGCTACGCGCCGCAAAAGCGCCCGACTCGGGCGGCATGACGCGGACTTCATGAGCGCCCGAGTCGCCCGCACCCATCCCCTCAAGGCCGTCGGCGCCATGGCGGCCGCCCTCGGCCTCAGCGCGGTCGGCGCCCAGAACGCCAGCGCCCAGCAGCAGAGCGCCTCGCCGCTGCTGCAAGGGCTGATGCGCAACGACGTTCGCGCCGCCCGCTACGCCACCCCGGACGGCGCCGTCCGCTTCGTGTTCGACCGCTCCGGCGGCCGCGCGGCCCTGGTGCAGTTCGAGGGCGATCCGGAGGTGCACGTGCTGCGCCCGGTGGCCGGCACGCGCGGCGATGAAATCTACCGCACCGAGGACGGCGGCGTGATGCTGCGCGTCACGCCGCACGGCGGGATCACCGTCTATACCCGCGCCAACCGCACCGGCGCGCCGGTGTCCGAGGTCGCCGCCGCCGCGCCGATCGCCCCGCCGCGCGCTGCGCCGCAGCTTTATCAGGCGCGCATGCGCCAGGTTCAGGTCGGGCTGGCGCGCGCCGTCGGCCGGCCCGTGGCCTTCGAGGCGCCGGCGGCGGTCACGGGCTATGAGGGCCTGTTCCTCGACGCCGCCGAGCGCGTCGCCCAAGGCGTGGCCGCGGTGCCGGAGGCCGGCATCCGCCGCGTGATCATCGCCGCGGGCCCCGAGCCCGGCGTGGCCGTGCGCGGCGACACGCTGCTGGTCGTGATCGCGCCGCAAATGGGCTATGCCGGCCGGCCGTCATCCTCGACCGTCCGCGCGGTGCTGAGCGGCGAGACGGCGGGCCCGGAACGCTGAGCGTCATCCCGCCGCCGAAAATAGGTGATCAAGCGCCGCCATGATCGCGTATGCATGCGCGTCCAGATTATCGATCGCCTCGCCGCGAACATGAGCGGGGGCGATGTGCGTGAGCTCCGGGATCATCAATTGCATGGGAACGCCGAGCACGGGCACAATCGGCGTCAGGATCAGGTTTGATCCGCGCGCGGGCAGCGGCCTGATGAGCGGCGCGACAGCGATCGTGGTGTGATATCCGGCGCGCTCATGCTGCAGCACGACCAGAAAGGGCCGGCCGATGCGACGCGGCGGCGCGACGACGTCATACTGGCGCATTCAATTGACGTCTGACGCTGTTTCCTCGAGCGCTTCGTACCAAAGGCCGTTTTGTTGAATATGCCGTGCATAGGCCGCCATCAGCGGCGCCAGCGCCGCCTGCTCGCGCGCGAGCTTGGCCTCGTCCTCCGACGATCGCCGCCACGCCCGCAGTTCAGCGCGCCGCTTGAGGTAGAGCGCAGGATCGATGCCGGCGTCACGCAGGCCCGCCAGCGTGTCGGGGTCAATATCGTCGATCGTTTCGGTCGCCATGTCGCTAGTCTAGCACGAAGCGTTGATCGCTTCACCCCGGCCGCCAGTCCAGCGGGGCGAGCGTAAAGCCTGCGAAATCGAACCCCGGCGCGACCACGCAGGAGACAAGCGTCCACGCGCCGAGGCTCTCCGCCGCCTGCCAGGCGTGCGCCGGCACGACCGCCAGCGGGCGCTGCCCGGCGCGCAGATCGGGGCCGAGATGGACCGCGCGCGCATCGACGCCGTTTTCCGAGATGCTCAGCGCCAGCGGCGCGCCGGCGTGCCAGGCCCATGTCTCCACCGCATCGACGCGGTGCCAGTGCGAAACCTCATCGACCTGCAGGAGGAAATAGATCGCCGTGCAGGCCGGCCGCACTCCTGGCGCCGCGGGCGCCCGAAAGGTCTCGACATAGTGGCCGCCCTCGGGATGCGGCTGCATGCCGAGCATGCGGATGATTTCGCGCGCGCCGAGATCGCCGGCGCCGCGCCCGATCATGCGAAATTATCCTTGCGTTTGCGCACTTCGGCGAAGGCCGCCCAATCGGGCTGATCGGCGAGGCCGAGCTGCGCCTTGAACGCCGGCGCGCGCAGGAACGGATTGGTCTGTTTTTCGATCGCGAGCGTCATCGGCACAGTCGGCGCATTACGCGCGCGCAGCGCGTCGATCTCGCGCGCCCGGGCGGCGAGGGCGGGATTGTCGCCGTCCACGCTCAACGCGAAGCGCGCATTGGATTGCGTGTATTCGTGCGCGCAATAGAGCGTCGCCTCGTCCGGCAAGGCGGCGATCTTCTGCAGGCTCGCCCACATCTGCTGCGGCGTGCCCTCGAACAGCCGTCCGCAGCCGAGCGCGAACAGGGCGTCGCCGACGAAGCCGATCTTCTCGTCGTCGAACACGAACGCCACGTGGCCCAGCGTGTGGCCGCCGACATCGAGCACGCGCGCGACCAGACCGCCGAGCGCGACCGTGTCGCCTTCGGTCACCACGCGGTCCGGCGCCTGCCCGATGCGCGCCACTTCGGCGGGGCCGGTGACGAGGGCGCCGGTGGCGGCCTTGATCGCCGCGTTGCCGCCGGCATGGTCGGGGTGCCAGTGCGTGTTCCAGATTTGGGTGATGCGCCAGCCTTTGTCCGCCGCGGCGGCGAGGATGGCGTCGGCGTCCGGCGTGTCGATGGTCGCGGTCTCGCCCGTGGCGGGATCGTGCGCCAGGAAGCCGTAATTGTCGGCCAGGCAAGGAAATTGATAAACTTGAAGCATGCGATGAAGTTAGCGCGTCTGCGCCTTCAAGTCCAAAACCGTGCCGGGCATGCGAGTCGATAGCGAAACCCTTCAGGCGTTCTACGCCTCGGCCCTCGGCGGCGTCGTCCAGCGCCAGGCGACGCGCCGGCTCGCCGCCGCCTGGCCCGACGCGGCCGGGCGCGACATGCTCGGCGTCGGCTTTGCGGCGCCGTATCTGGAGCGCTATCGCGCCAGCGCGCGCCGCGTGATCGCCGCAGCGCCCGCGCAGCACGGCGCGCAAGCCTGGCCGCGCGACGGCAAGGCTGCGCTCGTGCTGACGGAAGAAGCGCGGCTGCCGTTGATGGATGCGGTGTTCGATCGCGTGCTGATCGCGCATGCGTTGGAGGAGGCGGCCAACCCGCGCGCCTTTCTGCGCGAGATCTGGCGCGTCATGGCGCCGGAGGGGCGCCTCATCGTCATCGCCGCCAACCGCTCGGGCCTCTGGGCGCGGGCCGATCAAACGCCGTTCGGTCACGGCCGCCCATTTTCGCGCACGCAGCTCGCCGATCTGCTCGACGATGCGATGTTTCTGCGCGTGGCGTCGGCGCGGGCGCTCTATGCGCCGCCCTGGTCATGGGGACCGCTGCTCAAGGGCGCCGACATGATCGAGCGCCTCGGCGAAACGCTGTGGCCGGCGTTCGGCGGGTTGATCCTGATGGAGGCGACCAAGCGCCTCGCCGCCGAGCCGCCGCGCGCGCCGAGCCGCGCGCCCCTGCGCAGCGCGCAGCCGATTCCAGCGGCCAAAACCGACTTGCCCACGCGCGTGCGATGATGTTTTCATGACAGTTCGTTTTTGTGCGGACGCTGCGCCATGAAATTGTTGACCGCCATCATCAAGCCCAGCCGGCTCGACGCCGTCATCGACGCGCTGAAAGAATGCGGCGCGGCGGGCTTGACCGTGACGGAAGTGCGCGGCTTCGGGCGCCAAAAGGGCAAGACGGAAGTCTATCGCGGCGCAGAGTACGAAGTGAAGCTTCTGCCCAAGGTGAAGATCGAGGTCGTGCTGGAAGCCGCGATGGTCGAGCGCGCGAGCGACGCTGTCGCGCAGGCGGCCAAAACCGGCAAGATCGGCGACGGCAAGATCTGGGTGTCGGACCTCGATTCCGTGCTGCGCATCCGCACCGGCGAACGCGGCGAGCAGGCGATCGGCGGCTGAACCCAATCAAGCGTCGGCGCTGCTGGCATCCTGCGCTGCATCGTTGCGCGCCAGGAGAAACACCGCCTCCTCGGCGAACCAGTTCGCCCGCCACAGGGTGCGCGCGAAGGGCGCGCCGGCGCGGCCATGCGAGATCGGCACGGCGCGCTCGATCGCCAGGCCGCTTTCCTGCGCCAATTCGGCGAAATCGCGCACCGTGCACAAATGCAGATTTTCCGTCTCGCACCAGCGCGACGGCAATGACGGCGTGTTCGGCATGCGTCCTTGCGACATCAGCGAGAAGCGCACGCGCCAGTGACCGAAATTCGGGAATGACACGATCGCGCGGTGCGCGATGCGGGCGAGCTGGTTGAGCACGTCGCGCGGATGGCGCACCGCCTGGATCGTCTTCGAGAGGATCACGTAATCGAAGGCGCGGTCGGGGTAGTATTCAAGGTCGCGATCGGCGTCGCCCTGCACCACCGACAAGCCCTTCGCGACGCAGGCGTTCACGCCCGCCTGCGAAATCTCCAGGCCGCGCACGCGCGCCGCGCGCGTGCGTTGCAGCATCTCGATCAGCACGCCATCGCCGCAGCCGACATCGAGCACAGACG
The DNA here is from genome assembly GCA_033764725.1 of Hyphomonadaceae bacterium. Lineage (GTDB taxonomy): Bacteria > Pseudomonadota > Alphaproteobacteria > Caulobacterales > Aquidulcibacteraceae > RI-43. Next base: position 94,459 of record JANRIR010000021.1, on the reverse strand, counting down.
CGCCGTCGCGCACCATCATGGCGATCACTTCATGGTCCGCGCGCAAGCTCATGCGGCGGCTGCGAGCGGCAGGCCGCGCGCCGCGGCGGCGGAATCGACAAAGCCGGTCAGCGCCGCTTCGAAATGCGGCTCCTCCAGCAGAAACGCGTCGTGGCCCTTGTCGGTGTCGACCTCGACATAGGACGCCTCCGCGCCCGCAGCGATCAGCGCGCGCACGATGGCCTTGTTGTCTTCCGGCGGATAATGCCAATCGCTGGAGAAGCCGAAGACGCAAAACCGCGTGGCGCTGTGCTTGAACGCCTGCGGCAAGGATCCGCCATAGTCGGCGGCGAGATCGAAATAATCGATCGCGCGCGTGATATAGAGATAGGAATTGGCGTCGAAGCGATCGACGAAGCTCTGCCCCTGGTGGCGCAGATAGGATTCCACCTGAAAATCCGCGTCAAAGCCGAACGACACCTGGTCGCGATCCTGCAGTGCGCGATCGAATTTCCGCCGCAGCGCAGTCTCCGACAGATACGTGATGTGCGCGGCCATGCGCGCCACCGCGAGGCCTTTTCCAGGTCGCACGCCCTGCGCCAGATAGGCGCCGTCGCGCCAGTCCGGATCGGCCATGATCGCCTGCCGGCCGACCTCGTAGAACGCGATGTTTTGCGCCGAGTGCCGCGCGGCGGTGGCGATCGCGCAGCACGAGAAGACGCGCTTGGGGTACGCCGCCGCCCATTGCAGCGCCTGCATGCCGCCGATCGAGCCGCCGATCACGCAAAACAGCGAGGAAATGCCCAGCGCCTCCACCAGCATCGCCTGGGCGCGCACCATGTCGGCGACGGTGATGCCGGGAAAGCGCGTGCCGTAGGGCGCGCCGTCCGGTGCGGTCGAGGCGGGGCCGGTGGTGCCCATGCACCCGCCCAGCACATTGGCGCAGATGACGAAGAAGCGGTTGGTGTCGATCGGCCGGCCTGGGCCGACGATGCGCGGCCACCAGGCGGGCCGGCCGGTGATCGGGTTGGGGCTGGCGACGAACTGGTCGAGCGTCAGCGCATGGCACACCAGGATGGCGTTGGATTTGTCGGCGTTGAGCGCGCCATAGGTTTCGAACGCGACCGTCAGCGGCGCGATCGTCGCGCCGGAGGAGAGCTGCAGCGATTCATCGCTGCGGAATGTCAGCGCGCGGACGCCGCCCGCCGCCGTCCATTTGGTTGTCGCCGCTTGGGGAATCATTCGCGCAGAATAGCGCGCGGCGGCCCTGGCGCATCCCCCATCAGGCGCGCGCCTTGGCGACGCCGCAAAAAGGCCGATACTTGAGGCGATGGACGATTCCAGCGTCACCGCGCCCATCGATCCCGCGCTGGCCGTGCGCGCCGAGATCGACCGGGTGGATGCCGAGCTGCTCGACCTGATCGGAAAGCGCTTGCGGCTGGCCGAACAGGCCGGGCCGGCGCGCCTCGGCGAAGGCGGCGGCCCGCTGCGCCCGGCGCGCGACATCAAGACCCTGCGCCGGCTCCTGGCCGCAGCGCCGACGCATGTCGATCCGGAACTCGTGCATGAGGTGTGGCGCGCGCTGCTCAGCGCGAGCGTCCGCCGCCAGGGCGCGCTCGAAATCATCACCGCGGGCGGCCCCGACCCCGCCAAGCTGTTCGATCTCGCGCGGCGCCATTTCGGCGCGGCGGCGCGGATCCAGCGCCTCGACGACGCGCGCACGGCGCTCGCCCGCGCCATCGAGCACCCAAGCGTGGTCTGCGTGCTGCCTTGGATCGGCAAGACCGGCGCGGGCATGTGGTGGCCGATCCTGGCGGAATCGCGCTTTAGCGCGCTCAACGTCATCGGCGCGTTGCCGATGCGCTCCGACGCCGCCGAGCCCGACGCCGCGCTGGTTGCGGCGCATGGCGTCATCGAGCCCGCGGGCGGCGACGTGACGTTGGCGATCGCGTTCGATTCGAAGTTCAAGCTGCAGCGCGCCATGGCCGAGGCGGGGCTGAAGGGCGCGGAAGTGGCGCGCGCGGCAGCCTTGGTGCTGTTGCGGCTTGAGGGGCATTTGCACCCCGACGACCTGCGCCCGGCGCTCCTGTCCAAGGCGGGGCTTGACGGGTTCCGCGTCGTGGGGTCCTACGCGCGGGTCTGAGCCGAGCCTTTCGGCCCCTTTCAACGCAGATCGTCATCACCGCCATGCCCGTCTCGCCGCTGCCGTACATTCTCGACATCGAGCCCTACAAGCCGGGCGATTCGAAAGTTGCGGGCGTGGCGCATCCGGTGAAGCTCGCCTCGAATGAAAATCCGTTCGGCGCCAGCCCGAAGGCGCAGGCCGCCTACGCGCAGGCCGCCGCCGATCTCGCGCTCTATCCGGAAGGAACCGCGCGCGCGTTGCGTGAGGCGATCGCTGCGCGCTACGGCATCGACGCCGACCGCATCGTCTGCGGCGCGGGCTCCGACGAAATCTTCTTCATGCTCGGCCGCGCCTTTCTCGGCGTCGGCGACGAGATGGTGCAGAGCGAGCATGCGTTCTCGGTGTATCGCATCGTCGGCCAGCAGAGCGGCGCCGTCGTGCGCACAGCGAAAGCGAAGGATCGGGCGGTCGACGTCGATGCCATGCTCGCCTGCGTCACCGACGAGACACGCATCGTCTGGCTCGACAATCCCAACAACCCGACCGGCACCTATATCCCGTACGCCGAAGTGCGCCGCCTGCACGCCGGGCTGCCGGGCCATGTGCTGCTGGTGATCGATGCGGCCTACGCGGAATATGTGCGGCGCAACGATTATTCCGCCGGCCTCGAACTCGCGGGCGAGGCTGACAATGTGCTGATGACGCGCACCTTCTCCAAAATCTACGGTCTGGCGGCGCTGCGATTGGGCTGGGCCTACGGGCCGGCGTCGGTCATCGATGCGCTGAACCGCATTCGCGGGCCGTTCAACGTGTCTGCGCCGGCGCAGGCCGCAGGCGTCGCCGCGATCGGGGATTCCGCGTTCGCCGATCAGAGCGCGACTTTCAACGAAGCCGAATTGCCGCGCGTCGCCGGCGCGTTGGAGGCGATGGGTCTGCGTGTGACGCCGAGCGTCGGCAATTTCGTGCTGGCGCATTTTCCCGAAGGCGATCCCGCGCGCAGCGCTGCGGCCGCCGATGCGCATCTGCGCGCGCGCGGCTACATCCTGCGCCGCGTCGGCGGCTACGGTTTTCCCAATGCGCTGCGCTTCTCCATCGGTCAGCGCGCGCACAATGACGGCGCCCTTGCGGCGCTCAGCGAGTTCATGGCGTGAGCGCGGTTTTCGAGAAGATCGCCATTCTGGGAATTGGATTGATAGGGTCGTCGATCGCGCACGCCGCGCGCGCGACCGGTGCCGCCGATCGGATCGCCATTTATGACGCGGATGCAAGCGTGCGCGACCGTGCGCGCGCGCTGCAGCTCGGCGCCGTGTGCGACGATATCGACAGCGCGGTGCGCGACGCAGACTGCGTGATCCTGGCCTGTCCCGTGGGCGCTATGGGCGCCGCTGCGGCGGAGGCGATCCCCGCGATGCGCACCGGCGCCGTGCTGACCGATGTCGGCAGCGTCAAGGCTGCGGTGATCGCCGCGGTCGGCCCGCATCTGCGCGCCGATCTGCACTTCGTTCCAGGCCATCCGATCGCGGGCACCGAGCAATCCGGCCCCGAGGCGGGCTTCGCCACGCTGTTCGACAATCGCTGGCATATCCTGACGCCGATCGCCGATGCGCGGCCGTCTTATGCGGAAGCGGTCGCTGCGCTGACGAATTTTTGGGCGCGGTTCGGCGCGCATGTGGAGACGATGGACGCCGCGCGTCACGACGTCGTGCTTGCGGTCACCAGCCATCTGCCGCACCTGATCGCCTTCAACATCGTGGCCATGGCGGAGGATTTGGAGAACGTCACCGAGAACGAAGTGGTGAAATTCTCCGCCAGCGGCTTTCGCGATTTCACGCGCATCGCCGCTTCCGACCCGACGATGTGGCGCGACGTGTTCCTGGCCAACAAGGATGCGGTGCTGGAGATTCTCGGCCGCTTCACCGAGGACCTCGCCGCGTTGCAGCGCGCGATCCGTTGGGGCGATGCGGAAAAGCTCTACGATACGTTCGCGCGCGCGCGCCGCGTACGCCGGGAAGTCATCGAGGCGGGCCAGGATACGCCTGCGCCGAATTGGGGGCGCGACAAGGCCGGCGATGCGTGATCGCGCGCGTCAATAAAGCGGCGGCGCTTCCCGCACCGCCACGCCGCCTGCGATTACGACGCCCTCGCGAAACTCCAAAAGCGTCTCGAACGCTGCGCCTTCGGCCTGTGCGGCCGACAGCGTGCGCAGGCTTTCGACCGCGCGCGGCGAGAGGCTGGGCGAAGCGGCGAGCGCGGCGAGCGTCTCGCGCGGCGTCTCGAAGCCCACACTGAGGCGCCCGTGCAATCGCCGCTGCGCATCAAGCCGCAGCGCGCCTGCGCCGCTGAACTGCCCCGCGCCCCAGCGCGCTTCGAGATGTTCAAAGCCCGCTTCGCCGCCTGCGTCGCGCCACGCCGCGAGCGCGTCGCCGGCGAGGCCGCCGAGCGCGGCGTCGGCGTGCGTCAGCGCAATCGCCGCTTTCACGCGTTCAGCCTGAGCGCCTAGGCCTTCGAACGGGCGCAGCGGCGCAGCGAGCGCCCAGCCCTCGATGTCGAGCGCGAGCTGATGGCGCGCATCAGCGATCGACGGTGCGCGCGGATCGGGGCGCAGATGCGCCAGCAAACGCCGCATCGACCAGCGCGGCCCTTGCGTTGCGGCGTCGCTCCAGCGCGCCTCGACGAGATCGAGCGAAAGCCGTTCGACGCCGCCGCTGCGGCCCACATGCAGGCTCATGCGCGCATCGGCGGCGGCGAAGGTGCGCGTCGCGCCCGACGCATACGTCACCGCAATCGGCGTCGGCGCGATGACCAAGGATTGCGCCGGGTTGCCGGGATTGACGTGCACTTCAAGCGTGGCGGTGCGGGCGCGCCAGGCGCGGTCTTGCGGCGCGAAGCGCACGTCCGACAGCGTCAGCGCGACGACGCGCGGAAAGCCGCGGGCCGACACAGCGCCGATCTGCGCCTCGCCGCCGCGCGCATTCTGCGCCGCGACGAACGCGGCGATCGCGTCGCGCGCCTGCGTCTCCAGCATGCGCCAATAGAGCGTCCAGCCGATGGCGATCAGCGCGAACGTCGCCCAGGCGATGATGAGCCAGGCGCGCGGCGCGCGCGGCGCGGCGCGGGCGCTCATGCGTTCGGCGCAGCGATCAGGCGCGCCGTCGCCGTCTCGATCCGCGTCTCGAGTTCGGCCATGAAATCGCCGCGCGACAGGCCAGGCGCGATCGGATCGAGGATCTGGATCGTGACGCGGCCGGGCCGGCGCATCACGCCATGGGCCGGCCAGCATCGCCCCGTATCGAGCGCGACCGGCACGCAGGGCGCTGCGAGATCGCGATAGAGCGCCGCCACGCCCGGCTTGTAATCGGGCGGCGCCCCCACGGCCTGGCGCGTGCCTTCGGGAAAGATCACGATCGACCGTCCGCGCGCGGCGACGTCCCGCGCCGCCCGTAGCAAACCCTTCAAGGCGCTGGCGTGGGCGCCGCGATCGATCGCGATGCAGCCCACGCGCTGGGTGTACCAGCCGAAGATCGGCATCGACAGCAATTCGCGCTTGAGCACGATCGATGGCTTCTCCAAGAGCAGGAAGGGCAACAAGGTGTCGAGCATGGAGTGATGCTTCATCGCCATCAGGCATGCGCCTTCGGGAATTTTCTCCAGGCCCACGATCTCCACGCGGATGCCGCACAAGGCGCGCGCGCCCCACAAGGTGACGCGCGTCCAGATGCGCGCGGTCGTGGTCGCCGCCTTTTCGCTGAACGCGGCGAACGGCGCGCCAAGCACGCCGCATACCGTCATGCCGCCATAAAGCCACACGACGAACAGCAGGGAGCGCGCCAACATCATGCGTCCTTCGCCGCGGCTGTGCGTTCTTGCTCGGCCTGCAACAGAACCTCGCGGAAGCGGATCGTCAGATACTTCACATACTCGCCGCCAAGGCGCCGCGCCGCGCGCAGATCGGTGCGCCACAGCTGCGGATCGGTCCAGCGCGTCGGCACGGGATACGCGACCAGCCGCACGTCCGGCATGGCCAGGCGCAATTCCGCCAGCGAGCGCGGCATGTGGTAATCGTCGGTCACCACGATCACCGCGCGAAAGCCGTTGCGCTGCGCCCACACGGCGGTCTCGGAGGCGTTGCCCAACGTATCTTCCGCCGCGCGGCCGAGATCGATGCAGCAGCGCGCGAGATCGTCCTCGACCGCCAGAAGGGTGAACAATTCGCGGTCGCGCACGCTGGGGTTCACGCCGGAGATCAGCAGCCGGCGCCCACGCGCCTCGCGCAACAGCCGCACGCCCGTCGCCAGGCGTTCCTGCGATCCGCCGGTGAGCGCCACGATGCCGTCGACTTCCGGTGCGGGATCGGGCGGCTGGGCGGCGCGCACGCCTTCTGCGAATCCGAAAAAGCCCAGCCCAAACGCGGCGAACGCCGCGGCGAGCACGGCCAGCACGACGCCGCGCAACAAGCTCATGGCGCGGTCATCCCAGGCGCGCGGCGCGCATGAATTGCCGCGCCGCCGAGGCCCGCGCGCCGGCGCCGGCGACGAGCGAGGCCAGCGCGGGCACCAGCAGCAGCGGCGCGAAATCGATCGCGCTCAGCGTCGTCATCAGGTGCAGCACGGTTTCGCTCGGCCGCATCATGAACAGCCCGCCGACCGCCGCGACCCCGGCCGCGGCCGCCCCGAGCAAACCCGCCCACAAGCCCGACCGCGCCGCCTCCTGGCCCACCTCGCCGGAGGCGCGCGCCCGCGTCGCGCCGAGATCGGCCATGACGGTCACATAATCGCGCCGGCGATGCGCCAGCGCCCGCGCCGCCAGCCCGATGATGGCGGCCATGATCGCCGCGACGAACGCTGCGCCGGCGGTCGCCGCAAAGCGGACGATGCGGATGGTGCGCTCGGTCTCGGGGGCGGGTCCGGGCAAAAGCACGTCGGCGGCGATGCCCTGATCGCTCAATGCGCGTTCGAGCCGGCGTTCGGCGCCGGGATCAATGCCGGGCTTGAGATCGACCTCGATCAGACGCAGCGGCGGCAGATCGCCCGGGCTGACCATCGCGCCGGTCTGGTCCTGCAAGAGCGCCGCGGCGCGTTCGGCCGTCAGCGAGCGGGCCGCCGCGACGTCCGGCGCCGCCGCCAGCGCACGCTCGGCTGCGCCCAGATCGGCGAGATTGTCGGCCGCCAGCACCCGCACCACCGCCAGCCCCGCGGCTTCGAAGGCCCAACGCTCGGCGATGTGGTGGGCCGCACGGCCGCCGACGCCGGCCGCCGCCGCCGCGAAGCAGGCGAACGCCATCGTCCAGAACATCGCGCGCTCATGGCCTGGGCTCAGTCGGCTCACCAGTTCGGCTCCGCATAGGGCTCGTCCTGATAAAGCGGCTCGATTCGGCCATGCTCAAGGCGCCACAGCGCGCCGGGCATGTCGTCGGCGAGGTGTTCGCTCTGGGTGAGGATCACCACCGCCGCGCCGACGCGACTCATCTCCTCCAGAAGCCGCATCACCCGAAAGCCTGCGTCAGGCGAGAGACCGGCGGTAGGTTCGTCGGCCACGATGAGATCGGGCTTGGCCGCCAGCGCGCGCGCGATCGCGGCACGCCGGCGCTCGGCGGCCGAGAGCCGCCCGACCGGCTCGTCCGACACCGTGTTGAGGCCGACATAGGCCATCAGCTCGGCCACATCGTCGGCGACGCCGGAATCCTTGCGTCCGGCGATCTTCATCGGAAGCGCCACGTTCTCGAATGTAGTCCAGTGCTCGACGAATTGCGGCTGCTCGGAAATCACCCCGATGCGCTGCTTAAGCCGCGCCCGCTGAGCCATCGAGAGCCGGCTCGCGTCGGCGCCGAGGATCTCCGCGCGGCCGCCGCGCGGCGGCAGCGCCAGGCGCAACAGATTGACCAGGCTCGACTTGCCCGCCGCCGCGGGACCGACGACGAACGTCATCGCGCCCGCTTCGGCTTCGAAATGCAAATTGCTCAGGACGGTGGTTTGGCCATAGCCCGCCGATACGCCCTCCAGGCGCACGACCAGGGCGCCGGCGGCGTCAGCGTCAGACGGGGTCGCGTACTGGCTCATGACTGGACAAAACCGGCGGAATCAGCGCAACCAGGAATGTCACGGCCCGACATCGAAGAAACCGTTATCATGATCTTGACCTGTGCGTCTTGTTCCACGCGGTATTATGCAGATGACGCCTCGATCGGCCCAAACGGCCGCTCCGTGCGGTGCGCTGCCTGCGGCCATTCCTGGTTTGTCGAACCGCAACTTGTGCTCGAATCCGGCGAGACTGCGGCGCCGCCCGCGTTGACGCGCGAACGCGTCGAACGCATGCGCCGCGCCATTCAGGCCGCCGCGCCCGAGCCCTCCGCCACGGTGAAGTTCCGTCAGCAGCAGGCCGATCGCCAGCGTCGCGAGCGCGTGCGCATGGCGCTGTTCGCTTGGACCGGCGCGGCCACTGCGCTCGCCGCATCGGCGGCCGGCGCCGTGGCGTTCCGTCAGGATGTCGCCGAAGTGTGGCCGCGGTCCGCCAGCGCATTCGCCGCCCTCGGGCTTGATGTGAACGTGTACGGCCTGGAGATGTACGACCTGACGGTCGAACGCGCCTTCGAAGGCGCGACGCCGGTTTTGCTGATCAGCGGCGAAGTGCGCAATATCGGACGTGAGGAAAAGGCGGCGCCGCCGCTGCGCGTGACGCTGCGCGACGCGCAGGAAAACCCGCTCTATCAAGTCGTATATGCGCTCGATCAGCGCATAATCGCGCCGGGCGGGGCGGCCGCTTTTCAGGTGCGCGTCGAAAATCCGCCGCTCGAAGCCGTCGATCTCGAGACCACGTTCGCAGCGCTCGGCGAACAGGCGACCGTGACGTCGCACGACAGCCCGCTCGAACTGACGCACGACGACGCCATCGATGACGGCCCGGTTGTGCACGAGGATCCCACCCTCGATGCGCCGCATGGCGGAACGGCGTCGCCGCCGGCTGCGCACGCGCCGGCGGATTTGCGCTCGACGCTGGAGCCGTTGCGCGTCATGGAAGGGCATGGCTGAGCCGACCTTCCAGGTCATCATCGACGAGACGGCGATTGCGGCGCGCGTCGATGCGCTGGCGGAGACGCTGGCGCGCGAGGTGACCGACGGCTGGACCGTCGTGGCGCTGCTGCAGGGCGCGATGCCCTTCGCCACCGACATCCTGCGCGCGCTGGCGCGCCGCGGCGTGCATCCCATCCTCGACTCGCTGTGGCTGGAAAGTTATCGCGACGCGCAAGAAAGCTCAGGCAAGGTCGTGGTTCGCGCCGATCTCTCGCGCTCGGTGGAGGGCCGGCCCGTGCTGATCCTCGACGATGTGTTCGACAGCGGCCGCACGATCGCGTTCGCGCGCGCGCACCTCGCCGCAAAAGGAGCAACGCGGACGTCCGCATGCGCCTTCGTGCGCAAGCCGAGCGCGCGCAACGAGCCGATCGACCATATCGGGTTCGACGCGCCGGACGTGTTTCTCGTCGGCTACGGCATGGACGTCAGCGGCCGCTATCGCGGCCTGCCTTACGTCGGCAGCGTGGCTTAAAGGCGTTCCGGTAATGTGGAGCGCGGGCGACCTCGCCCGCGTTTTTGTGGTGCAGGCGGGGACGAGGTCGTCCCCGCTCCATGGTGCGCACTCACTCCGCGTCGAAGCGTTCCAGCAAGCGGCGCAGATAGGCGCGCTCCGCTTCCGAGCGGCTGGCGTCCTGCGCGCGGCGGCGGATTTCCTCCACCAGGATTTGCGACTGGCCGCGCTCCGCGGCGGTGGGCACGCGCGTGCCGCCGTCGTCGTTCGGCAGCCCGCCATTCAAGCGCCCGAGCGGATCGCGCGCCGCGGAGCGCCCTTCGCCGCGGCCGTCACGATTTTCGCCCTGTGCGTTTTCGCGCTGCTCGAGCGTGCGCGCGAGCGCGTCGGCGCCCTCGCGCAGACGGCTCAAGGCTTCGTTCTGCGCGCGCCCGGCTTCGGCGAAATCGCCGCGCTGCAGCGCATCTTCCGCGCGGCGCATCGCGCTTTCGGCTTCGCTCAATTGGCTTGAGTCCTCGGCGCCGGCCTCCTGCGCCAACGACCGCGCCGCATCCAATTGGCTGCGCACATCGGCTTGCGATTGCGCCAGGCCTTGGCCCGCCATTTCCGTACCGCCCGAGCCGCCGGCGGCTTCGTTTTCGCCTTCGCCTTGCTGCGCCTGGGTTTCGTCGCGCACGGCGCGCTGCGCATCCAGGGTTTCGTCGAGCGCTTCGGCCGCCTCGCGCGCGGCCTGCTGCGTTTCGTCGGATGCGGTTGCGTCTTCGCCTTCCTGCGGCGGCGCTTCGGCGTTCGGATCAGCGGCGGCCTCTCGGCTTTGCTCAAGGCGCACATCGAGATTGGCGAGCAATTGATCGAGTTCCTCGAGCATCCGCTCGGCGTCTTCCGTGCGGCCTTCCTGCGCTGCGCGATCGACGGCGTCCATCAGGCGCTCGATGTCGTGCTCGGTCAGTTCGGTTTGTTCGACCGTGTCTTCCTGCGTTTGCGCGACGTCGCCGTTGCGCATCGCTTCGGCGACGAGCGCCTGCAGATAGCGTTCGGTGGCGATGCGCAGCGCTTCGCTGACCTGTGCGAGGCGTTCTTGCGAGTCCTGCGCCGCCAACGCGCGCGCCATTTCCTCTTGCGCCAGCTCCAGTGCGTCGCGCGCATCGACGGCGCCGCCATATTCCGCACGCAGCGCGGTGCGCCACAGGATGTCGGCTGCGCGCGCGGTTTCGCCGCTGTCGCGCGCCGCCTTGAGCGCTGCGCGCGCATAGAGAAAGCCGGCATACACCGCGCGATCGCGGAAATAGCCGTCCTCCGGCATCATGGTGATGATGTCGATGAGGTCGATCGCGCGGCGCATGCCGGCTGGCGCGCGCGCGATGCGGCGGTCCTGCGTGGCGTTTGCGAGCAGGTATTCCTCCGGCGGGATGGCGCCGTCGGCGCCCGGCGTGCGCACCGCGCGGGCGCCGGCGCGATAGGCGCCGCGATAGGCGCGTCGCTCCCACAGGATGGTCTGGCGCACCTCGATGGCGGCGCGTGCGAGCGGTTGCAGGAAGGTCTTTTCCGGCAGAGTGAGCGTGAACGGCGCGCTCTCGCCAGCTTGGCCAAGCGCGTCGAAGGCGACGATCCGCGCCTCGACGCGCAGGCCGGCATAGGGGTGGGCCGCGAGCTCGAGCGCCTGGCGCCCTGCCGCGCGCCGCGGATCGCCCTGCGCCAGCGCCAGGGGCGTGTCGATCGCCGGCGCGCCGCGCAGGCCCTGCGGCAGGCGTCCGCGCTCCGGCGGCAGCGGGCGCACGCGCAGCGCCGCGCCGCGCAGCCCGAAATCGTCCGCCGCCGACCAGGACACGATCAACCTTTGGCCGGGCTGCACGGTGGGCGTGGCGCGGAAGCCGGCCTCCGGCGCCGCGTCCCGCGCCGGGACGATCCGCCACGCGGCTTTGTCGCGCCCATATCGCACAACGCGCAGCCGCCCGGCGCCGGGCAGCGCGAGTTCGGCCTCGTAGGCGCCGTCGGCAGCGCGCGCGAAGCGCACGGCGCGGCGCCCGCCTTCGCCGTCGAACACCAAAATCGGCGCCCCGCGCGGGCCGGTGGCGCGCACCGTGGCGGTGACGCTCGGCGGCGCAGCGATCCGCGCGCCCAGCCGGTCTGACAACGACACCGGGCTTGCGCCGGTATACTCGGCGGGCGTCAGCCACGCCTCCACCGCGATGGGCCGGTCGCCCAGGAACGGGCCGGGATCGGGGTATAGCGCGTCGGCCAGCCGCGCCGGCGCCTGCGCCCCGCCGATCGCCGCGCCCGCGACCAGCACGATAAGCGCGACATAGCGCAGACGGCGCGGGTCGTGCGCCTGCAAGGGGAGGCGCAACGCTGGCCGGCGCAGGGTTTCGACGCGCGCGGCGGCGCGGTCCTGGGCGGCGCGCCATAGCGCCATCGCGGTCGGGTCGAGGCGGGCGGGCTGGTCGTCGAGGGTCTCGAAAGCGCCGGGTTCGAAGCCCGCGGCCTGGGCGAGGCGGGCGCGAGCGTCGTCGCGGGTGGTGCGCCGGCGCCGCCGCCAGGCGCGGACCATGAGCCAGAGACCTACCGCGAAGCCCGCCAGATGCAGCGCGCTCTGCGCCCACGGTCCCAAAAGCCCCGTCGCGCCGCTCATGGCCAGCCCGAGCCAAACCAGGATCGCCGCCAGCGCCGGCAACGCCGCGACCAGCCAGCGCTCGGCGATCAGCGCGCGCTGGGCGCGCCGGATATGGCGGTCGAGCGCGGCGAGGGCGTCGCGATGGTTCATCGGAGGGTCAGCTTAGCAGGGCGAATGCGGCGCAGACATGAATGAACGCCGCGAAAGGCTGCCGCTACAGCCAGTCCGGCAGGCTCTCCCAGCCGATCTGCTCGGCCACCGGCACCCGGCGGCGCACCACCTGGAAGCGATCGCCGCGCACCAGCACCTCTGGAACCAGTGGCCGGGCGTTGTAGGTCGAGGCCATCGCGGCGCCATAGGCGCCCGCGGTCTGGAAGGCGACCAGATCGCCCGGCCCCAGCGGCGGCAGCGCGCGGCCGCGCGCAAACGTGTCGCCGGTCTCGCAGATCGGGCCGACGACGTCGATCGGCGCGCGCGGCGCGGCGGCGCCGGGCTCCTGCACTGGCAGGATGTCGTGATAGGCGTCGTACAGCGCCGGGCGCACGAGATCGTTCATGCCCGCGTCAAGCACCAGGATGCGCCGGTCGGGCCGCGTCTGCACGCGCAGCGCCCTGGCCACGAGCACGCCGGCGTTGCCCGCGATCAGCCGGCCAGGTTCGAACGCCAGCCGCACATCGAAGCCGTCGAACACGCGCGCGATCATCGTGGCGTAGTCGGCCGGCGCGGGCGGGGCGGCCTCGTTGAAATACGGCACGCCAAGACCGCCGCCGAGATCGAGATGCGTCACAGGCAAACCCTGCGCGCGCAGCCGCGCAGCGAGGTCGCGCAGGATGGTGAACGTGGCCTCCAGCGGCGCGAGATCGCGGATCTGGCTGCCGATATGCACTGCAAGGCCGCGCACATCGAGATGCGGGCTGCCCGCGGCGCGGGCATAAAGCTGCATCGCTTCTTCTGCGCTGACGCCGAATTTGTTTTCGCGTCCGCCGGTCATGATTTTTTCGTGGCCGCCGGCGCCGACATCGGGATTGATGCGGACAGCGATCGCCGGCCGGGCGTTTTCACTGCGGGCGAGCGCTTCGAGCAGATCGAGTTCGGCTGCGCTTTCCACATTGATCTGATGCACGCCCACGCGCATCGCGTAGATCAATTCCTCTGCGGTCTTGCCGACGCCGGAGAAGATGATGCGCGCAGGCGGCACGCCGGCGGCGAGCGCACGCTCGATCTCGCCGGCGCTGACCGTGTCGGCGCCGGCGCCGCGCTTCGCCAACGTCGCCAGCACGGCGATGTTGCCATTGGCCTTGACCGCAAACGCGATCAGCGGATCGCGCGGCCCCAGCGCATCGCGCAGCACGTCGTAATGCCGCTCCAAAGTGGCGCTGGAATAGACATAGACCGGCGTGCCGACGTCTTCCGCGATGCGGGCGAGCGACACGCCCTCGCAATGCAATGCGCCGTCACTGTAGGTGAAGTGGTGCATGGGCGTCGGCTACTCTTCTCCTTCTCCCCCTGTGGGAGAAGGTGGATTGTCGCGAAGCGACAAGACGGATGAGGGGTGTTTGCTAAAATTTGCAAATGTTGGCGCCGACACCCCTCATCCGGCGCTTTGCGCCACCTTCTCCCACAAGGGGAGAAGGGGAGCGTCAGGTTTGCGGCGCTTGATCTTCGGACTCGTCCTGCTGTTGCGGTGCGCTGTCGCCCCACAGCGGCGGCGGGTGGTCGAGGTCGCCCTTGAGGCCGCACGCCGCAAGACAGCTGAGCGCCAGAAGCGCCATCGCGATGCGTTTCATGTCAAAGTCTCCTGCCAGCGCGCGATCTGTTCGCGCACGCGATCGGGCGCGGTTCCGCCGAATGATGTCCTGCTCGCCGCCGACGCCTCGACGCTCAAGGTCGCGCGCGCGGCTTCGGTGATGCGCGGTTCGATGGCTTGAAACTCCGCCAGCGGCAGATCGCACAATTCGGCGATTCCCAACGCTTCGGCGCGCTTCACCACCGCGCCGGTGACGTGATGGGCGTCGCGAAAGGGCATGTGCAGCGTGCGCACCAGCCAGTCGGCGAGATCCGTTGCGGTGGAATAGCCGCGCGCAGCGGCGGCGCGCATCGCGGCGCGGTCGAACTGCATCGTCTCGATCATGCCGGTCATCGCGCTCGCGCTGAGATCGAACGCGTCGACGGCGTCGAACGTGAGCGCCTTGTCCTCCTGCATGTCTTTTGCGTAGGTCAAGGGCAGTTTCTGCATGATCGCGGTGAGCGCGGCGAGGTTGGCGCTGACGCGCGCGGCCTTGGCGCGGATCAGTTCGGCGGCGTCGGGATTGCGCTTTTGCGGCATGATCGACGAGCCGGTCGACCACGCATCGCTCAGCCGCGCGAAGCCGAATTGCGGCGAGGTCCACAACACGATTTCTTCCGCCAGACGCGAAAGGTTCGTCATCGCGATCGACAGCGCGCCAAGCAGTTCGAGCGCGAAATCCCGCGCCGACACGGCGTCGAGCGAATTCGCCGCAGGCTCGTCGAAGCCGAGCGCGCGCGCCGTCGCCATGCGGTCGATCGGATAGCCGACGCCCGCCAGCGCCGCCGCGCCGAGCGGACATCCCGACAAGGCGCGCCCCTGCGCGGCGGCGAGGCGCATCACGTCGCGCTCGATCATCTCGACATAGGCGAGGAGGTGATGGCCGAGCGTCACCGGCTGGGCGGTCTGCAGATGCGTAAATCCCGGCATGATCGCATCGGCGTGCGTGTCGGCCTGCGCCACAAGCGCCCGCTGCAGCGCGATCAGCGCGTCGCCGGCGGCGTCGGCGGCGCGCCCGCACCAGAGCTTGAAATCGGTCGCCACCTGATCGTTGCGCGAGCGCGCGGTGTGCAGCCGCTTGCCGGCCTCGCCGATGCGCTCGGTGAGCCGCGCCTCGATGTTGAGGTGGATGTCCTCCAGCGCCTCGGAGAACGGAAAGGCGCCGGCCTCGATCTCGGCGGCGATGGCGTCGAGCCCGGCCCGTATCGCGGCGTGGTCGTCCTGCGTAAGGATGCCTTGCGCGGCGAGCATCGCGGCGTGCGCCTTCGAGCCCTCGATGTCTTCGCGCCACAAACGCTGATCGACGCCGATCGACGCATTGATGGTTTGCATCACGGCGTCGGGCTTGGCGGCGAAGCGTCCGCCCCACATTTTTTGGCCGCGGTCGGAATCGGAAGGATCAGCGTCGGACATGCACTCAGGGGAAGCAAAGCGCTCTTGGACAATGCGCGCCGCCTTGGCGATGGCCGCCCTCGGCGCGTGCGCCCTCGTGTACGTGCTTTTCGCCGCCGCATCAAAGCCTGATGCCGCCGGCTATGGCCGCTTCGCCCGCGGCGCGATGGCGGATCTGCAGGCCCTGGCCGAGCCGCCCGCCCAGCCGGCGATGGCGCTGATCGGGGCAGACGGCGCACAGACGACGCTGGCCGCACATCGCGGGCAGGTCGTCGTGCTGAACCTGTGGGCGACCTGGTGCGCGCCCTGCATCGAAGAGATGCCGACCTTGGCGGCGCTGCAGCGCCAAATGGGCGACCGCGGCGTCGCAGTGGTGGCGGTCAGCATCGACGCCGACAGCGACGCGGCGAAAGCGCAGACCATGCTCGCCGATCTCGGCGATGGGGCGCTGGCCTATTATCGCGATCCCACGCGCGCCATCGCCTTCGCCGCCCGCGCCCCCGGCCTGCCCACGACCGTGATCTACGCCCGCGACGGCCGCGAGATCGCCCGCCTCGCCGGCGGCGCGGACTGGGCGAGCCCGGAGGCCATCGCCCTCATCGAGGCGGCGCTGGCGGACGGCTAGAGATACGCCGACAGCGCAAGCCGCACGCGCGAGGCCTGGGCCACCACGGCGCGATGCGTCGCCGGCGTTTGCGGCGCCGCTGCGCCGGGCCACAACGCGATGAAACGGTCGATTTCCGCCAGCGCCTCGGCGTAGCGCGCGGCGTTCTGGCGCTTCAGCGCGGCCTCGCCCCGCACCAGCGCGTCGCGCGCCGCCAGCGCCATGCCGTAGGAATGCTGATACTCGATCGGATCGACACCGATCGGCGTGACGACATGGGCGTAAAGGCCGGCCGCCATGTCGGCCATGCGGGCGGCGATGTCGGCGGGATTGGTTTGCGCTTGAACCTGCGCCTGGGCGGCGTCGATCGCCGCGATCGCGGCGGCGAGCTTGGCGGGATCCGCTGTCGCGCCGGCGTCGCGGGCGGCGGCGGGATCGAAGCCGCCGAACTGGTCGGCGGCGGGGTCGTAGACCTCCAACAGCCCTTGCGCGACCAGCACCGACGCTTCCCCCGGCTGGCCGGCCGCGGCGACCTGCTGGGCGACAAGCGCGAAGGCCTTCAAGTGCTGCAGGCGCAGGGCAGTGCGCGCCGGGCCGTCGATGCCGGCATAGGCCGTCTGCACGCCGGCCTCGCCATGCTCGCCGCCGCTTTCCCCGATGGCCGCTTCGCCGCCTTCGCCGCCCGGCGCCGCCGGCGCGGCGCCCGCTTCGCCGCTTTCGCCGGCTTCGCCATGCGCATTCCCGCGTTCACCGCCGGCCTCGCCGCCTTCGCCGCCCTCGCCGCCCGGCGCGCAGGCCGTAAGGCTCAAGCCCGCCAGCACGGCGACGCTTGCGTTGCGCCAGAGTTTCAACTTGGTCTCGATCATGGAAGATCCTCGTGCGGGGCGGCAGCCTAGGCGTAGGCTCAGGAATTGCAAATCACTCGCAAGAAGACAAGGTTCCCCCTGTCGATTTGGCGGAAAGGCCGCAGCGCATGGTGCTCTTGGAGGCGGTGCTCGAAGTTGAGGACGTTGCGCGCGTGCGCCGCGAGCTCGAGGGCGCGCATTGGCGCGACGGGCGGCTGACCGCGGGCGCCGCCGCGCGCGCGGTGAAGGCCAATCTGCAGGCGGCGCCGATGGAGGGGCTGGCGACCTTCGTGCGCGAGGCGCTGACGAGTCATCCCATGTTCGAGATCGCCGCGCGGCCGCGCCGGATCACGCGGCCGATGTTCTCGCGCTACGAGCCGGGCATGACCTATGGGGAGCACACCGACGATGCGCTGATGGGCGAGGGCGAGGCGCGCCTGCGCACCGATCTGGCCTTCACGCTGTTTCTCGCCGATCCGGACTCGTACGAAGGCGGCGCGCTGCGCATCGCGGGGCCGAGCGGCGACACCGCAATCAAGCTGAAGGCCGGCGATGCGGTGCTCTACGGCGCCGGCACGATCCACGCGGTCGAGCCGGTGACGGCGGGCGTGCGGCTGGCGGCGGTGGGATGGGTGCAAAGCGCAGTGCGCGATGCGGCGCAGCGTGAGGCGCTGTTCGATCTCTCCGTCACGCGCGCGCGGCTCGCGGGTGCAGCGCGCGAGGATCTGTTGCGCCTGGACAAAACCATTTCCAATCTGCTGCGCATGTGGGCCGAGGTTTAGCGGGGCGTTGTCGCAACGAAGGCCGCCAGGCCGGCGCCGGCCGCGCCCGCAAGCGCGCCGATCGCAGCCCCTGCGAGCGCTGCGCCAAGCGTTTGTCCGAAAGCGGAAACATCGCCGATAAGCGCCGCGGACAAGCCGAACGACAACGGCCATGTGCAGCCGACGACGCCGCCCACGATCGCGCCGCGCCGCGCAAGCTCGAGACGATCGCGCACCAAGCCGCGGCGCAGCCGCACGCCCGCCCCGGCGCCGATCAGGATCGTCGCGATCGCGGCCGGCCACATCAAGGCTTGCGCTTCCGGCGCCGCGAACGCGCGCGCGCCGGCCACCAGCGCGACCGAAACGCTCAATCCGCCGGCATAAAACACCGCAAGCGCGATTACGCCCATGAGCGCGCGCGGCGCGCGCAGCTGCAGCGCCATTAGAACAACGGCTCGATGTCGCGCGCGGCGGGCGACGTCAGCGCGGTGGAGTCCGGCGCCGGCGCATCAGGCGCACGCAGCGCGATCAGCACGACGCTCAAACCGACGAACAGCGCATAGGGCAGCCCGATCATGATCCCCAACGGCCACAAGGCCAGCACCATGTCGACGCCGAGCCCGGCGTTTTTGAGCGCGACTTCGCTCTGGTTGCGCTCGATGGCGTTGAGGATCGCCAGGAGGATGGCGAACAGCAGCGGCAGCACGAAACCGGCGGCCAGTCCCAGGAGGATGAACGGCGAGAGCGCGGTGCGGCGCGTGCGCGGCGGCCGGCCCGCGCGCGCCGCCGCCAGAAGAACGAGGACGCCGCCGAGACCGACGCCGGCTGCGCCGAAGGCGGCCATCAGCGCAACGCCGCCCTCATTGCGCAACACCAGATACGGCCAGCCGATCCCGATGATGAGCGCGGCCGGCGTCCACGCGAAGGCCGGCTTGCGCCACGCCAAGGGCGGCAGCCGATCGATGGCGAGCGCGTCGTCGGGGCTTGCGCGGCGGCGAAAGAACGAAAGCGCCATGGCGCGTCATAGCGCGGATCGCCGCGTCTCGCCATCGCAGGCGGGCCGCGTCTTGCGCGTCAGCGCGTCGGGATCGGGGTTTCGCCGCGGTAGTCGTAGAAGCCGCGCTGAGTCTTCTGGCCCAGCCAGCCGGCCTCGACATATTTCACGAGAAGCGGGCAGGGCCGATATTTCGTGTCGGCCAAACCTTCGTTGAGCACCTGCATGATCGACAGGCAGGTGTCGAGGCCGATGAAATCCGCGAGCTCCAACGGGCCCATCGGGTGATTGGCGCCGAGCCGCATCGCCTTGTCGATCGCCTCGACCGAGCCGACGCCCTCGTACAGCGTGTACACCGCCTCGTTGATCATCGGCATCAGCACGCGATTGACGATGAAGGCGGGAAAATCCTCGGCGTTGGCGATCGTCTTGCCGAGCGACGACACGAACGCGAGCGAGGTTTCGTACGTGTCCTGGCTGGTGGCCAAACCGCGGATCAGCTCGACGAGCTTCATCAGCGGCACCGGGTTCATGAAATGCACGCCGATGAACTTGTCCGGCCGGTCGGTGGTGGCGGCCAGACGCGTGATCGACAGCGACGAGGTGTTGGTGGCCAAAAGCGCGTCAGGCCGCAGCGTCGGGCGCAGATCGGCGAAGATCTTGCGCTTGATCTCTTCGTTCTCGACCGCGCTTTCGATGGCGATGTCCACGGCGCCGAAGTCGCCGAGCCGCGGCGCCTTGCGGATCCGCGTCAGCGCCGTCTCCATGGCGTCGATGGTGACCACGCCCTTGCCGACCTGGCGGGTCATGTTGTGGCGGATGGTGTCGAGCGCGCCGTCGATGCGCGCCTCGTCGTGGTCGTTCAGGAGCACATCGTAGCCGGCGAGGGCGGCGACATGGGCGATCCCGTTGCCCATTTGGCCGGCGCCGATCACGCCTACCGTCCGTATCGAATTCTGCAGCGTCATGGACGTCCATCTTATCGCTTCGCGCGGGCAAGCGCCGACGAAGGCGTAGACATCCTATCGCATTGTTGCAGTGCAGCAAGGGCAAGGGGCGCCCCGGATGTGGCGCGCCGCGCCTTCCCTTGGGTGAGCGCCTGGCCCGAGCGGGGGCGTTCAGACCCCCGCCTTCTCCAGCTCCGCCATCAGTTCGGGTACGGCGGTTTTGTAGTCGGCCACAAGGCCGACGTCGGCGATCTGGAAGATCGGCGCTTCCTCGTCCTTGTTGATCGCGACGATGACCTTGGAATCCTTCATGCCCGCGAGGTGCTGGATGGCGCCGGAGATGCCGATGGCGACGTAAAGCTCGGGCGCGACGACCTTGCCGGTCTGGCCGACCTGGTAATCGTTCGGCGCATAGCCCGCATCGACAGCGGCGCGCGAGGCGCCAACGGCGGCGCCGAGCTTGTCGGCCAGCGGCTCGATGACCTTGTGAAATTCTTCCGCCGAGCCCATTGCGCGGCCGCCGGAGACGACGCGCTTGGCGCCGGCGAGTTCCGGCCGGTCGAGCTTGACGATCTCTTCGTTGACGAACGCGGTTTTCGGGGGCGCTGCAGGCGCCGCGATGGACTCGACCGCCGCCGATCCGCCTTCCGCCGCGGCGGCGAAGGCGGTCGGCTGCACCGTCAACACCTTCTTGGCGTCTTTGGATTTCACCGTGGTCAGCGCATTGCCGGCATAGATGCCGCGCACGAACGTGTCGGCGCCTTCCACCGCGATGACGCCGGAAATCTGCATCACATCGAGCTTTGCGGCCACGCGCGGGGCGACATTCTTGCCGGTCGTGGAGGCGGGAAACAGCACCGCGTCATAGTTCCCCATCAGCGGAACGATCAGCGCCTCCACCGCTTCGGCGAGCGCTTTCGAGAGCGAGGCGCCGTCGGCGTGCAGCACTTTGCGCACGCCGGCGATCTTCGCCGCGCCCTGCGCGGCCGCGGCGGCGTTTTCGCCCGCGACCAGGATATCGACATCGCCGCCGATGGCCTTTGCGGCCGTGACGACCTTGTGCGTGGCGTCCTTCACGGACGCATTGTCATGTTCTGCGACGACCAAAACAGCCATGATCAGATCGCTCCCGCCGCTTTCAGCTTTTCAACCATTTCCTGAACCGTTTTCACCTTGGCGCCGCCCTGACGCTTCGGCGGCTCCGCCACCTTCAACACCTGCAGACGCGGCGCGACATCGACCCCGTAATCCGCGGCGGTCTTCACATCGATCGGCTTCTTCTTGGCCTTCATGATGTTCGGCAGCGAGGCGTAGCGCGGCTCGTTGAGGCGCAGATCGGTGGTGACGATGGCCGGCAGCGTGGCCGCGATCGTCTGCAGGCCGCCGTCGATTTCGCGCGTCACGATGGCCTTGCCGTCGGCGATGGCGATCTTGGAGGCGAAGGTGGCCTGCGGCCAATCGAGCAGGGCGGCCAGCATCTGGCCGGTCTGGTTGGAATCGTCGTCGATCGCCTGCTTGCCAAGGATGACGAGGCCCGGGCCTTCCGCCTCGACGATGGCCTTGAGGATCTTGGCGACCGCCAGCGGCTCGACCTCGCTGTCGACCTTCACCAATATGCCGCGATCGGCCCCCATGGCGAGCGCGGTGCGGATGGTCTCCTGCGCCTGCTCCGGCCCGATCGAGACGGCGACCACTTCCGTAGCCGTGCCAGCAGCGTGGCCCCCGCCGCCTTCCTTCATGCGCACGGCCTCCTCGACCGCGATCTCGCAGAAGGGGTTCATGGACATCTTCAGGTTCGACAGGTCGACGCCCGACTGGTCCGGCTTGACCCGGACTTTCAGGTTGTAGTCGAGCACCCGCTTGACGGGCACGAGCACTTTCATGGGCGGAATCCTCTCGTCAGGCCCGTTCCGGCCTTTATCGCGACCCTCGCTTGTAGAGGCGGGGCGCAAAGGGCGTCAACGCGGGCGGGGGCGCGTCATGATTGCGCGGGGAGGGGCGGATTGGCCGCGGGTCGGCGGTTTCTGGTATGGTCGTGCGATGAGCCCTGACGACCTGCGCCGAACCGTCGCTGAGAAAAAGGCCGCGCTCGACCGGCTGCGGCCTCTGCGCGGCGGCGCCCTCGATGCGCTGCGCAAGTATTATGACCTGGAGCTGACCTACACCTCCAACGCGATCGAGGGCAACGAACTCACCGCGCGCGAAACGGCGGAGGTGATCGAGCACGGGATCACGGTCGCGGGCAAAAGGCTGCGCGACCATTTGGAGGCCGTCGATCATTACGAGGCGGTGCAATGGATGCGGGAGCTTGCGGGCGCCGGAACGCCGGTGACCGAGGCGATCGTCTGCGAACTCCACCGGCGCATCGTGGCGCGAAGCCAGCCCGCGATCGCCGGGGTCTATAGCCGCCATCCGCGGCGCATTCTTGGATCGGCGGCGGTGTTTCCCAATCCTGCGAAGGTTCCCGACTTGATGCGCGATCTGGGGGTTTGGCTCGAAACGGCTCAGTCAACTCCGGAAACGGCCTTCGATGCGCATCTGCGCCTCGTGTCGATCCATCCCTTTAGCGACGGCAATGGGCGGACGGCAAGGTTGCTGATGAACCTGCTGCTGCTGCGCGCGGGCTACGCGCCGATCGCCGTGCGCCCCGAGGATCGCGCCGCGTATCTCGATGCGCTTGAACAGACGCATGCCGGCGGTGATTTGGCGTATCGCATGGTCATGTACGAACGCCTTGACGCGACGCTGGCGGACTATCTTCGCGTGCTGGATGAAACGACGGGGTGATGCGCCGCAGACGTCATCTCGCGGCGGCGCAGGCGACGGGCGAGCCCCTCGATCTGGTGCGCTCGATGGGGTTGGGAGCGGTTCGCCAAAGGCGAACGAAACGCAAAGCGTTTCGATCGAAGAACCCGGCGCGCGATGCGCTGAACGGGCTGATCGAGGTCGTCACGCGCGGGGACGAGAACGCGAAGGTCTCCAATATGGTCTCGCCGACGCAACGTTATGGCCATACCGGCGGTCAGCTCTGGGTGCGGCTCGGCGGGGGATCGACCATCAATGTCGGCTCGGCGGTCACCGGATCGATCTTTGATCGATCCAGAATCTTTAAGGCGCCGATCCAACGACAGTCGGATCGGTGGGCCGTCGACAAGGGCGAGATGTACGCGCTGCCCGTGACGCAGATCGTCGGCGGCGATATCTATCTGAATCGCGCCGCGAACGATAACCGCCCATCCAATTGCTCGGAGCGCGTACTATGAGGCTGCTGACAGCAATCACTCTGATCGCCACGCTGCTGGGCTGCATCTCGCTTGAGCCGCCAAGCGATGAGGAAATTGCTCGCAACCGCGCGGCGTGGGAGACCGAGCAGGCCGAGGACCGCGTACGCGGACGCGCTTTGTGGGAGCAGACTCTCGCGGAGCACGGGGGCGGGACCTTTACGGTCTATGTCCGAAGCGGGTCGCGCTTTGTGGAACGCGACATCGAACTGGAAGAGAACCGTTATTGCCGTGTTCTCGTAGCGGAGCGGCACCCGGAGCGGCACAATGATTACTGGCGCAATTATGATGACTACAATGCTTTGCAGCGTCGGTGTGCGGGCTATGAGGGGATAGCGCGCATCGAGCCAGGCGACGCTCGGCCCAACCGATAGCGTCGAGCGCGACAACAGCAAAAGCATGAAGGCAGATCGGAGCGTGACATGGGCGAGATTCTTGAAAGTGGGGACGATTCCATTTTGAAGAAGTAACGCAGTGGATTTACGTCCGTTGGGATCGGGGACCGCTCCGATTTCGTGTGCTCGGCCGTGAGCGCGGCGACCGAGGCGCACAGCGTGTGTAAGTGGAAAACCTCAACACCTGCACCGCGTGTGATCCGTCAAGGGCTCCGCCTTCGCACACGCTGGGCCAATTCCGGTCGCATGATTGTTGCAGCGGTGAACCTTTTATTGCACGATGGGTCCTCGCCTGCGCGAGGACCGAGCGGTCGAGTGCCTGGAGCGCGGACGACCTCGTCCGCGTTTGGCGTGCGCGACGCTCTGCGCGGACGAGGACGTCCGCGCTCCATGCTCCCTAACGCGTGGCGCCCGGTTTCCACAGCACGTCTGCCGCGCCATTTTCGTTGGCGGCGCGGGCCGCCACGAACAGCAGGTCGGACACCCGGTTCATGTATTTGAGCGCCGCGGGCGAGACGCGCTCCTCCGGCGTCGCCATCAGGGCGGAAATCTCCCGCTCCGCCCGACGCGCGATCGTGCGGGCCATGTGCAGCGCGGCAGCGGCTGGCGAGCCGGCGGGCAGGATGAAGGAGGTCAGCGGCTGCAGCTCGGCGTTCAGCGCCTCCACCTCGGCTTCCAGACGATCCACCTGGGTCTCCAGGATGCGCAGCGCCTCCCAGGGCGGCGGCGGGTCGGTTTCCGGCGTGGCGAGATCGGCGCCGAGATCGAACAGGTCGTTCTGCACCCGCGCCAGGATCGGATCGAGGCGGGCGTCTCCCGCCGTGTGCAGCCGCGCCAGACCGATGGCCGCGTTGGCCTCGTCCACCGCGCCGTAAGCCGCGACCCGGGGGTGGTGCTTGACGACCTCCTCCCCGGTGGCGAGCCGCGTGCGCCCGCCGTCGCCGGCCTTGGTGACGATCTTGTTCAGTGTGACCATGGCGTCAGAAATACCCCTGCTGATGCGCCCACATCGCCGCCACGAGCACCACGATGGCCACGAACTGGGCCGCCACACGCATGCGCATCGCCCGATTTGACCACGACCGGCCGAAGTCTCCGCCGCGAAACAAGGCAAACACCCCAAAACACAGAATCCCAAACGTAATCAGGATTGTGGCGGGGATCAGGATATTGAAAGCCGTGGCCATCTTTGAGAGATAGACCGCCGCCCGGCCCTGCGCCAGCGGTCGAGAGGACGCCCGCCATGAACGCCAACAGCCCCGCGCCCCAGCCGCGCGCGCTCAACAGCCGCGACCACCAGCGCGAAGCCACCCGCGCCCGCGTGCTCGATGCGGCGCGCGCGCTGTTCGCCGAACGCGGCTACGAGGAGGCGACGATCCGCGACATCGCCCAGCGCGCCGGCGTCGCGCCCGGCAGCGTGTTCACCACCTTCGAGAGCAAGGCCGAGCTGCTGCAGGAGATCATCTATGCGCAGTACGAGGCGCTTGACGCCGATCTCGCCGCCGCCCAGCGCGCCGAAGGCGGCCTGATCGAGCGGCTGACCGCGGCGTATGCGCTGGTCTATCGCTTCGAGACGCGGCAGCTGCGGCTCCTGGCGGAGGCCGTCGGCGCCTCCTGGACCTGGTCAGAGCAGCAGGAGGCCGACAATCGCCAGCGCCTGGGCGTGCTGTTGCGCCACCTGATCGCCATCCTGGAGGAGGGCGTCGCGCGCGGCGAAGTGCGCGGCGACATCGATCTCGCTCTGTTCGCCGACATGATCTTCGCCTGCTACCTGCGCAATTACCGGCGCGCGATCTTCGACGGCTGGACCAGCGACCAGCTCGCTGCGCTATTGCGCCGCCAGGTGACGCTCCTGCTGCACGGCGCGGCGGCCAAGGCGGGGTAGGCGGGCGAATCCTGCTAGCGGGGGCGCGCCGGAGAAACCGGCGTTCTGCGGAGCTGCGCCATGACCGACTGGCCCCTGATCGTGCTGCTCGCCGTGCTCGCCTGCGCGGCGATTTATGCGCTCTACGGCTGGCGCACGGCGGCGGCGGCGAAGGCCGACGGCGACGCCGCAGTCGCCGCCGCGAAAGTGAAGCTCGAGCAGGTCGACGCCCTGAAGGCCGAGCTCGAGCGCGAGCGCGCCGAAAAAACCCAGGCGCTGTCCGACCTCGCGCGCGAACGCGCCACCGCCGAAGAGCGCGCGCGCGCCATGGCGGAGAAGGAAGCCGCGCTGATCGCGCTCAAGAGCGAGGTCGAGAAAAGCTTCGAATCGCTCGCCAGCCGCGCGCTCGGGCAAAGCGAGCAGCGCTTCCTCACGCTCGCCAACGAGACCTTTGAAAAGCACCGCACCGCCGCGGCCGGCAATGTGAAGGAAGTCGTCGCGCCGGTGCAGGAGCAATTCGCCAAGCTGTCGGAGACGATCGCCGCGCTCGACAAGGCGCGCACCGAGGACAAGTCCGCGCTCACCGAGCAGATGCGCGCCATCGGCGAAACCCTGCAGCAGACGCAATCCATGACCGGCAAGCTCGCCAATGCGTTGCGCGCGGCGCCGAAGGCGCGCGGCCGCTGGGGCGAAGAAACGCTGAAGAACGTGCTGGAATTGTCCGGCTTGACCTCGCGCATCGATTTCTTCGCAGAGGAAACCCATGCGGGGGAAGAAAAGAAGCTGCGGCCCGACGTGCTCATCCGCTTGCCGGGCGGGCGCTGCATCGTGATCGATTCCAAGGTCGCGCTGTCGGGTTATCTCGATGCGATGGAGGCGACGGATGACGCCGCGCGCGAGGCGCATTTGCGCAAGCACGCCGGCGAGTTGCGTCAGCATGCAAGTCAGCTCGGCCAGAAGGAATATTGGCGCCACGTGCCCGACACCGCCGACTTCGTCGTGATGTTCGTGCCGGGCGAAAATTTCATCGCCGCCGCCTTCGAACGCGATCCGGAGCTCTATGAGCGATCCTTGCGCGATCGCGTCATCATCGTCGGGCCGTCCTCGCTGCTCGCGCTGGCGCGGTCGATCGCCTATGGCTGGCGCCAGGAGGAGGTCGCCAAGAACGCGGAGATCATCGCAGGCTTAGGCCGCGAGTTGTATGCGAGGCTGGCGAAACTCAGCGCGCTGGTCGGCGATGTCGGCGGCGCTCTCGATAAGAGTGTGAAAAAGTACAACGAGCTCGTCGCCTCGTTCGATGCGCGCGTGATGGTCACGGCGCGCAAGTTCAAGGATCTCGGCGCCGACGAAGGCGGCGGCGACATTCCCGAGATCGCCGCGGTCGACGCAGCCCCGCGCCTGCCCGCGCCCCAGGCCGAACTCGACCTTGCCCCGCCGCCGCCAAAGAAGCGCGGGGCGGGGTGAATGGGCGTGAAATGTTTCGCCCTCACCCCTCATCCGGCGCTTCGCGCCACCTTCTCCCACAAGGGGAGAAGGACAAAGCGCCCCTCCTTCTCCCCTTGTGGGAGAAGGTGTCAGCGAAGCTGACGGATGAGGGGTGTCAGCGCAACACCGCCCGCTGCGCGCGGCGCACAGACGAATTTGCGAAACGCTGCTACACACCCGCCCATGCTGCCTGAAAACCCCAACACGTTCGCCAAATTCCCGCTCGACAAGGCTGGCCTGCGCCGAAAGGACGCCGCTTGGCTCGACGCCGCGCTCACGCGCGAGGATGCGCGCCTGTGCCTGTTCAAGGACATGCGCCCCTTCATCCTCGACGAGGCGGGCGCGCGGTCGGTCGCGTGGCTTGGCCCAAACGTGCGCGCACTGGTCGGCGCCGGCGCGACAACGGTGTTTCTCGGCCTCGATGCAGAGGGCGCGCCGCACTTCGCGATCGACTTGCCGCGGCGGTTTGACTTCGATGAGACGCCGCTTGCGGGCATGGGCGCGTGCGAGGATCTGCGTGCGATGCTGCCGATCATCAACGCCGACGATCTCGCCATCCTCGGCTGCGCCAAGGCGCTGTTCGAATGGCACGCCAAGCATGGCCATTGTTCGCAATGCGGGGCCGAAACCGCCGCAGCGGAGGGCGGCTGGAAGCGCGTGTGCGGCGCGTGCAAGGCGGAGCATTTCCCCCGCGTCGATCCGGTCGTGATCATGCTGCCGGTGCGCGGCGACGTCTGCTGCATGGGCCGCCAGGCGCGGTTTCCGCGCGGCATGTGGTCGGCGCTCGCGGGCTTCGTGGAGCCTGGAGAAACGATCGAGGAGGCCGTGGCGCGCGAAACGCTTGAAGAAGCGGGCCTGACGGTGACGTCCGTGCGCCTGCATTCCAGCCAGCCCTGGCCGTTTCCGTCGTCGTTGATGATCGGCGCCATCGCGGAGGTCGCCGACGGCGAGATCGCCGTCGATCAGGATGAATTGGACGAAGCGCGCTGGTTCACGCGCGCCGAGGTGCGCGCGATGCTCGACGGCGGCCATAACGGCGCCTGGGCGCCGCCGCCATTCGCCATTGCGCATCAATTGCTGAAGAGTTGGAGTGCGGAAGAAGAGTGAGTAGGCAGTAGGCCGTAGCTATAGCCCCATCACCCCGGCCTCGCGGAGCGAGAGCCGGGGTCTATGTTTCTCCGTATCAAAAACATTGGCCCCGGATCGGCCTGCAGCCGTCCGGGGCGATGGCGAAAAAAACGCGCCTCGCCCAGAGCCAGGGGCGAGGCGCGCTCCGTGCGGCGGCGCTGTGGGGTTGCGGGGAGGGGGCGCCGCCGCGGTCGCTGCGCTTAGCGGCGCAGGACTGTCGGCCAGTTCGCGTTGGCGTCGCGGATGAAGGTCGGAATGGCCCCTTCCCAGCGGCGCTGGATTTCCGCGTTGTAGTTCAGATAAAGCTTGCCATCGACGATGCGCCAATTGTTCGGATTGCCCGGCGCGGTGTAGCCTTGCGAAACCGCCCAGGCGCAATACCCGCCATATTGCGGCGCATAGCGATCGGGATTGGCGCGGAACGTCGCCAAATTTTCAGCCGAAGCGAAACGATATTCCGCGCCGCGATGAATGATCTTGAAGGCGTCGCTGCCGCGCGTGGGCCGGCCGACGGTGAAATACGCCACCGGATCGTAGCCGCCGACCGCGACATTCGAGAAGCGCGCCGTATAGGTCGCGGGCTGGTCGGCGAAGGCCGGGGTCGCGACGGCTGCTGCGGCGATGCCGACGACGGCCATCGCCATCGAGATCAGCAGCGTGCGGATGCAAGTGAACAACATTGGATAATCTCCTTGAGGTGGTGTGTGCGTGAAGGATCAGGCGTAGGCGATGCGGGCGGCGCCCGGTGCGGCGCGGGCCGGCACGAACGCGGCGGCGAGATCGCGCGCCAGCGCGGCGAGGACGTCGCGGCGATACAGCAGCAGGCCCAGCGAGGTCGCCCAGATGGTTGCCGCCGCTGCAAACAAACCGCCGCCGTCATTGTTCGGGTCGATGCCGAGCGGCGTGAACAGATGGAAGCTCACCGCCCCGCTCATCACCGCAAAGGCGATCAGCGCGCCGACCGCGTGCAGGCGCTGCAGACCCGGCGCAAGACCAATCAGCAGCAGCGACGAGGCGAACAATTCCGCCGTGCCGATGGCGTATTGGCTGAACAGGCCGGTGTGGGAGAACAATCCCTGTGCGCCCAGCGATTCCGCCCAACCATCGAGCCGGCCGAAGATTTCCTGCGTCTTGGGATGATCGGTGAACTTGAAGCGCAGGCTGTCGAGAAAAACGGCGCTGGCGAAAACCGAGAACGCGGCGGGCGCGTAGCGGCGAACTTTGTCAAGCATATCGAGGTCTCCGTGCATTGGGGGGTCGAACGCGGCGCCCCGATGCAAGGACCTACGCGGCGCTTCGCCGCGCGGTTACCTCACCAGCGCAAAAAGCGCGCGCCCGCCAGCGCGCCGAGCGCCGCGCACACCGCGATCGCCAGCGAATACCACGTCGCCACGAAGGCGACGGAATCGATCGGGCAATACATGGCGTACGCCATCGCCCCGATCCCGCCGGAGAATGCGCCGATCGCGCCGCCTGTCAGAGTCAGCCGTGTCGGCGCGAAGCGCCGCGCGATCCACAACAAGGCCGCCGTCGTCGGCGCAGCCAGGATCGGCACGACGATCACGCACCAGGGCAGGCCGCCGCCCATCCACACGCGCATCCGCTCGCTTGGATCGGTTCCCGCGAGCGCGATCATCGCGGCGAGCGCTGCGACGACAAACGCCGCCGCCAGCCCGAAGGCGAGCCGGCCCATCGTGCGGCCCGGGCGCAACAGCGTCAGCATGAGCGGCAGCGCGATCGCGGCGAAGGCGGCCGCGAAGCCCGCCTTCATCATCACCATCATGATCGCGTCGCCGAAATCGTGGCGCAGCTTGAGCACGCTGACCACGAGAAACCCGGCGATCGCCAGGCCGATGGCGGCGGCGAACAGGGCGCGCGGCGCCGCCGGTCGCGGCTTGGCCGGAATCTCGTCCTTGACCAGGAGATCGATGAGGTCGTCGGTCTTCATGACGCAGGCGGCCCACCAGTCATCAGCCGGGCGAGCGTCTTGATCCCACGATGGATCGAAATTTTGACGTCTGATTCTGAAATCCCCATTTCTTGAGCGGTTTCGCGAACGCTTCGCTCGTCGAGCTTGACGAGGCGGATGGCGTCGCGCTGTTTTTGCGGCAATTGCGCCAGCAGGACCGAAACATCCCGCCGCGCATCGGAGGCGTCGGCGTCGCTTTCGGTGAAGGCGAGGTCGTCGTCGATCTCAGTGTGCACGCCGCGTCGCTTTTGCCTGCGCACATGGTCGATCAAGCGATAGCGCGCGATCGCGTAGAGCCACGCGGTCAGCGGATAAGCGGGGTCGTAGGTGTCCCGCTTGGTGTGCAAGGCGATCAGCGTATCCTGCACGAGGTCTTCAGCATCCTCCGGCGCGTGGCGCAAACGATTGCGATAATAGGCGCGCAACAAGTTGGCGCACTCGGAAAGAAAAGCCCGGTGGGCCGCGCCGTCGCCGGCGATGCCCGCAAGCATCAGCCCGCGCAGGCGCGGCTCGTCTGGACCTCTTCTTTCCATGGCTCTCCTGCAGCTACGCCGCCCGGCGATCCTGGGTTACGCGCGCCGCGCTAAGCCTCGCGGCGGCGCGGATCGGCAGGGTAAACGCCGAGTACGCGCACGAACGACGAGTAGAAGGCCAGCTCCTCCATCGCCAGGCTCAGGCCGCGGTCTTCGATGTGGCCTTCGACGTCGGCGTAGAACATCGCGGCGGAAAACGACCCGTCCTCGATATAGGATTCCAGCTTGGTCATGTTCACGCCGTTGGTGGCGAAGCCGCCAAGCGCCTTGTAGAGCGCGGCGGGAACGTTGCGCACCCGGAAAACGAAACTGGTCACGCACGGGCCCTGGCCGGGCCGCGCATTGTTCTGCGTCGCGGAAAACACCAGGAAGCGGGTGGTGTTGTGGCCGGCGTCTGCGAGGTCGGGCTTGAGGATGGTCAGGCCGTGGATCTCCGCCGCAAGCGTGGAGGCCAGCGCGCCTTCGGCGGGGTCGCCCGCCTCGCGGATTTCGCGCGCGGCGCCGGCGGTGTCGGCGGTCTTGACCGCTTCGAGACCCATGGCGCGCAACGCCTTGCGGCACTGGCCGAGCGCCTGGGGATGGCTGCGCACGCGCTTCAACCCCGCAAGCGTCGACCCCGGCAGGCCGAGCAATTGATGCCGGATCGGCAGAAAATGTTCGCCGATGACGAACAATCCGGATTCCGGGATGAGGTGGTGCACGTCGGCCACGCGCCCGGCGACCGAATTCTCGACCGGGATCATCGCCAGTCTTGCTGCGCCGTCGGCCACGGCCGCGAACGCGTCTTCGAAGGTGGCGCAGGGCAGCGGCGCGAGCGCGGGATAATGCGCTGCGCACGCGATGTGCGAATTGGCGCCGGGCTCGCCCTGAAAGGCGATCGCGTCGGTCATGGCTCAGGGCCCCTGGATGCAAGAAGGCGGCGCGCGGCGGCGAGGTCCTCGGGGCTGTCGACGCCTTTGGGGAACGCCTCCACGAGGCCCACGTCGATGCGCATGCCCATCTCCAGCGCGCGCAATTGCTCCAGGCTCTCGCGGCGCTCCAGCGCCGAGGGCGGCGCGGCCACGAAGCGGGCCAAAGCGGCGCGGCGATAGACGTAAAGCCCGACATGGCGCCACACCGGGCCAGGCCCCGCCGGCGCCGGCGCGCGCGTGAAATAGAGCGCGCGGCCGGTTTGGGCCCCGGGCGCGAACGCGATCACCGCCTTCACCACGTTGGGATTGGCGCGGTCGGCGTCGTCATCGGAGCGGGCGGCGAGGGTGGCGATGTCGCCCGCGGGCGTGAGGGCTGCGACGCCGCGCGCCAGGTCTGCAGGCGCGAATGTCGGCATGTCGCCCTGCAGATTGACCACGATGGCGTGTGCGCCGGCGGGATCGAACGCGGCGGCGGCGGCGTGCACGCGATCCGTGCCGGACGGCAGGGCGGGATCGGTCAGCACCGCGTGCGCGCCCGCGGCTTCGGCGGCGGCGGCGATTTCCGGCTCGGCGGCCGCGACCAGAACCGGCCCGAGTCGGGCGGCGCGCGCGATCTCGACCATCCAGGCGATCATCGGCCGGCCGGCGATGTCGGCCAGCGGCTTGCCCGGCAGCCGCGCCGAGGCCATGCGCGCGGGAATCACGATCAGGGGAGCGTCAGCCGCCATCGCCGTGCGCTCCCATATTCACGCGGCGAGCGCAATCGGCGGGCCCCACGACAGCGCTGGACATGGGCGCAGAGGTCGCGCCCCGGCGCGCTTGGAAACGCCCGGCGAAGCGG
This sequence comes from Hyphomonadaceae bacterium, assembly GCA_033764725.1. Classification (GTDB taxonomy): domain Bacteria; phylum Pseudomonadota; class Alphaproteobacteria; order Caulobacterales; family Aquidulcibacteraceae; genus RI-43. The sequence continues at coordinate 62,490 of JANRIR010000021.1, read as the reverse complement.
TCATAACGCGTCCCGCGCGACGCCGACTCAGGCGTGCGCAGGCCTCGAGGCGAAGGTTGGGGTATGAGCGATCTGCGAATGAACGCCGTCATCGGCGCCGTGTTGGCTTCGGCTCTGGGCGTGATGGGCCTGCAGGAATTGTCCGGCTCCGTGTTCGCCACGCATCTGCCGGAAACGCCCGGATACGCGCCTGAGGTGATTCAGGAGGTCGCCGTCGCCGCGCCGACGGAAGACGCCGGCCCGCCGGATTTCGGAACGCTGTTCGCCGACGCCGCCAATCTCACCGCGCTGATCGAACGCGGGGATCGCGTGCATGCGCAATGCACCAGCTGCCACACGGTCGATCAAGGCGGGCCCAATCGCATCGGGCCCAATCTGTGGGAGATTTTCGGGCGTGCGCCGGGCTCGCATCCCGGCTTCGAGTATTCCGACGCGATGAAGGCCTATGGCGGCGTATGGAGCTATGAAAATCTCGACGCGTTCCTGCGCTCTCCGGCCCAAGCGGTGCGCGGCACCAAGATGTCCTTCGCCGGTATCCGCAATACGGAAGACCGCGTCGCGCTGATCGCCTATCTGCGGTCGCTGTCGGCGTCGCCCGCCCCGCTGCCCGCGCCGCTCCCGGCCGCCGCCGCGCCCGCGGAAACCGCCGCGACCGAAGCCGCGCCGACCTGAGGCTTCAGGCGGCCAGCTCCGCCGCGCGCAGCGTGATCAGATCGCCGAGCGACGACAGATAATCCTGGCCCTTGGCCGTGCGCTCGACGAAGACGTTGCGCCCATCCGTCTCGTCGCGGCGCCGACGCACTAGCCCGTAGCGCGTCAGCGTGTCGAGCGCGCGCGAGATCGCCGGCTTGCCCACAGCGAGGCTCGCCGCCAAGCCCCGCACGGTGTGGGGCGGCGGGCCGAGATAGACCGTCATCAGCACGGCGAGCTGGCGCGCCGTGAGGTCCGGCTCGTCGCCGCGCACCGTCATCACGGTGACGTTGCGCCACAAATCCAACGCCCGGGTGCGGTCCAGCTCGAAGCCCATGGAATCCTCTCTCGCCCATCGAAGATGGGCGGAGATTCGCTGATTTGGTGTGTCGGGGCAAGGTCCAGCCGCAAGATGTTGTGGGTAGCGCTACTCCGAAAGGATGGCCCCCGGCGCAGGCCGGGGCCCAGACGGGCGTGCGCTTGCACCTTAACTCGTTTTCGGAAACCGGTGCCGGATGGTGCGCCAGGCGGCGCGCAAGGCGTGCGCCTCGCCGCCGGCCGGCTTGGCTGGCCGCTCCTTGGGCGACCAGGCGAAGACGTCGAAATGCGCCCATGCCTTCGCGTCGACGAAACGGCGCAGGAACAGCGCGCCGAAAATCGCGCCCGCGAACCCGCCGTCGCCGGTGTTCTTGAGGTCGGCGATGGGGCTGTCCATGTCGGAATCGTAGGCGTCCCACATCGGCAGCCGCCAGATCGGATCCCAGGTCTCCTCCGACGCGCGCTGCAGATCCGCCGCAAGCGCGTCGTCATCGGTGAAGAAGGGCGGGATGTCGGGCCCGAGCGCGACCCGCGCGGCGCCTGTCAGCGTTGCAAAGTCGAACAGCAGCATCGGATTGAGTTCGCACGCGCGCGTCAGCGCATCGGCGAGGATGAGGCGGCCTTCCGCATCGGTGTTGTCGACCTCGACGGTGAGACCCTTGCGGCTTTTCAAAACATCGCCGGGGCGGAAGGCGTCGCCGGAAATGGAATTCTCCACCACGGGCAGAAACACTTCGAGACGCACCGGCAGGCCCGATTGCATGATCATTTGCGCAAGCGCCAGGGCGTGGGCGGCGCCGCCCATGTCCTTCTTCATCAGCCGCATCGAGCCTTCGGTCTTGATGTTGAGACCGCCGGTGTCGAACGTCACGCCTTTGCCGACGAGCGCTACGATCGGCGCATCCGAAAGGCCCCAGGTCAGGCGCAATAGCCGCGGCGCCTGCGCGGCCGCGCGGCCCACAGCGTGGATCAGCGGATAATTCTCCTTCAGCAGCGCATCGCCGACGATCGCCTCGAAGCCGGCCTGATTATCTCTCGCGACGCGTTCGGCTTCGGCGTGCAGCGCATCCGGGCCCATGTCGCCGGCCGGCGTGTTGACGAGGTCGCGCACCAGCCACGCCGCATCCACGAGCCGCAGCGCCTCGCCCGCGTCGGCGCCTTCCGGCATCACCAGGCGCGGGGCGGGGCGCTTGCGCGCGCGATAGCGCTGATAGGCGTAGGCGCCGAGGCCCCACGCCACCGCCACCATGCCGGCGGCGAACTCGCGCGGCGCCGCCGCGATGCGGTAATCGCCGCTCGGGAGATGCTGCGCCAACGCCCCGATCAGCATCGGGCTCGCCTTGTCGCCCAATCCGAACACGACGCGCTCGATGGCGCCGTCGGTGCCCGGGATGATCAGGATGCGGCCGGCCTGGGCCCTGAAATCGTGGATGTCGGCCAGGCGTTTCATCGCGTCGGCGCGGCTTTCGATCCAGGGCCGCCATTCGCTGGCGCGCAGCACATGGATGGGCGTGGCGAATTGCGCCTGGTCGAGAATGAACGGCATGTCGGCCATGAGGTCTTCCGCGAAACGTTGGGGGCTCTCTATAGCCCTGCACGCGCCGCGCCGCATTAAGCCTTTGTTGAACGGCGCATTTCAAACTTTGTTCATGATGAATGCACCCGTGCGCGTTGCAGCCCTGGCGGCGCTGTCAGCGCTTGGCGCATGCGCAAGCTTGCGCGCCGATGATGCGAGCCCCACGGCGACCGCGCCGCACGCGAACGCCGCGGCGCGCGCTGCGATCGCTCGCGAGGACGTACTGTCGCAGATGACGTTCTGGGCCGCCGAATACGGTGCCCACCCCGACGACCTCGAGGCGGCGCAACGCTTCGCCGAGGTGTTGCGCCGCGGCGGACGCCACGATCGCGCCGTACAGGTCGCCGCCGAGGCGTTGCAGCGCCACCAGAACGATGTCGAGCTGATGCGTACCTTGGGCCTCGCGCTGCTGCAGGCCGACCGTGCGACCGAAGCGTTGCGCCCCTTGGCGATGGTCGCCCAGGCGCTGCCGCAGGATTGGCGCGCGCGCTCGTCGCTGGGCGTCGCGCTCGACAAGGTGCAGCGCTACGCCGACGCCCAGCGGGCCTATCAGGAAGCGCTCGCGATTCAGGCCGACGAGCCCAATGTGCTCAACAATCTGGGCATGTCGTATCTGCTGAGCGGCGACGCCGCCGGCGCCGAGCGCGTATTCCGCCAGGCCGTGGCGGCGCAGGGCGCGCCCCCGGAAGCGCGCACCAATCTCGCGGTCGCCGTGGCGCTGCAGGGTCGTTTCGAGGAAGCGGAACAATTGGCGCGCGCGGATATGCCGCCCAATCTGGCGATGCAGAACGTCGCCTATCTGCGCGGGCTGTTCGTCGATCCGCGCCGCTGGGGCGATCTGCGCGGGGAGCAGAACTGATCGATTGAGGGAAAGCGTGGGCGCGGCGCCTGCGCTGCGGCTTACCGGTTCATCAAATCCTGCACCTGGATGATCGCCGGCCCGATGATCACCGCGAACAGGACGGGCAGGAAGAATACGATCATCGGCACCGTCAGCTTCGCGGGCAGGGCGGCGGCCTTCTTCTCCGCCTCCGAGAGGCGCAGATCGCGATTTTCCTTCGCCATCACGCGCAGGGCCGAGCCCAGCGGCGTGCCGTATTTCTCCGCCTGCGTCAGCGCCAGCGCGACGGATTTCACGCCTGCATGATTGGTGCGGCGCGCGAGATTTTCGTACGCCATGCGCCGGTCGGGCAGGTAGGACAGCTCCGCGCAGGTGAGCTGCAATTCCTCGGCGAGCTCCACGGACGCGGGCGCGATCTCCTGGCCGACGCGCTGCAGCGCCATTTCGATCGACATGCCGCTTTCCACGCAGATCAGCAGCATGTCGAGGCTGTCGGGAAAGGCGCGCATGATCGCCTCGCGCCGCTTCTGCGCGACATTGGTGAGATAGATCGTCGGCGCGTAGAATCCCGCGGCGATTGCGCCGACGACGATCAGCAGCCGCATCTGCGGCGTGAGGTTCAGCCCGTCGCCGAACATCGCGACATAGATGAACGCCGCGACGCCGAAGCCGATCGGCAGCGCGGCGCGGTAGAAATAGAACATCGTCTGCACGGCCGGCCCGCGCAGGCCGGCGCGGATCAGCTTTTCGTTGAGCGAATCGTCGGCCAGGCGGCGCTGCAATTGCAGCCGCTCGACGATCCCTTGCGCCACCTTGTTGGCGTTGGGGCGCACCAATTGCGTTTGCTTGTTGAGCTCGGCGCGGCTCTTCTTGCGCAATTCCTCGCGCCGCTTGGCGACTTCCTTGAGCCGCGCGCCGAGCCGGTCGGTCGCCACCATCGGGCCTGCGATCGTCACGATCGTGGCGAAGCACGCCCCGGCCGCGAGAATGCCGGCGAGCGTGGCGGGATCTGTCAGGGCGAGCCAATCCATCAGCGCTTATCCCGAATGCGTCGCGCGGCGCCGGCGGCGCCGCCCCCAAGGCGAAGTGTCAGAACTTGAAATTGACCATGTTGCGCATCACCAGGATGCCAGAACCCATCATCACGCCGGCGCCGAGAAGAATGAGATTGCCTTCCTGGCGCGTGAACAAAAGCGAGATGTATTCCGGACGGGTGAAGTACACCATGAGCATGACGATGAAGGGCAGCGAGCCGATGATCATGGCCGAGGCCTTCGCTTCCGAAGACAGCGCCTTGACCTTCTCCTTCATCATTTTGCGCGCGCGCAGAACGCCCGAGAGGTTGCCGAGCGATTCCGAAAGGTTGCCGCCGGTGCGCTGCTGGATGATCAGCACGATGGCGAAAAAGTTCACTTCCGGAAGCGGCATGCGCTCGTAAAAGCGATTGAGGTTCTGGTCCAGCGGCACGCCCATGGCTTGCCCATCGACGATGTTCTGGAATTCCGTGCGCAGCGGCTCAGGGCTTTCCTGCGCGATGATGCGCATGCATTGATTGAGCGGCAGGCCGGATTTCACGCCGCGCACGATGACGTCGATCGCGTCGGCGAGCTGGTTGGTGAATTTCTTCTGGCGCGCGTCGATCAGGAATTTCAGGATCCAGCGCGGCAGGCCGAAGGCGCCGACGAACAGCCCGCCGATCAGGCCGAGCACGCTGCCCTGCATGATGAAGCCGGCCAAACCCAGAATCGCGCCGAGCACGCCGGAAGCGATCCAGAACGCCGTCATGCTGATGGTGAGGCCCGATTGTTCGAGCTGTCCCTTGATCGAAATGCGGCGCTTGCGCGATTGCTTTTCGTTCTGGCTCAGCTCTTTCAGCGCATCCTGCGTCGTCTGCTTGCGCTTGAGCGCGGCGGTGTCGACCTCGCTGCGCTTGGTCGGCTTTCTGCCGCTGATCGATTTCGCCCGCTGCGCGGCTGCGCGATCTCCGCCGCCGCCCGACAGCGCAAGCCCAACGCCCGCGACCAGCACGAACGCGACGATCGCGACCAGCATCGTGGGGTCCATTATGCGGCCTCCGCTTCGTCGAGGGCGGCGGCGAGTTCTTTCTCGAGGCCGAAATAGCGCGCGCGCTCCCAGAAGCGCGGCCGGCCGACGCCGGTGGAGCGGTGGCGGCCGATGATGCGGCCGTTCTGGTCCTCGCCCTGGATTTCGTAGACGAGCAGATCCTGCGTGACGATGGTTTCGCCTTCCAAACCGAGCACTTCGGTGATCTGCGTGATCTTGCGCGAGCCGTCGCGCAGGCGCTGCGCCTGCACCACGACATCGACGGACGCGACGATGATCTCGCGGATGGTTTTCTGCGGCAGCGTAAAGCCGCCCATGGTGATCATGGATTCAAGACGCGACAGGCCTTCGCGCGGCGAGTTCGCGTGCAGCGTGCCCATCGAGCCGTCATGGCCCGTATTCATCGCCTGCAGCAGGTCGAACGCTTCGGGTCCGCGGACCTCGCCCACGATGATTCGGTCTGGGCGCATGCGCAGACAATTCTTGACGAGGTCGCGCATCGTCACCTGGCCTGAGCCTTCCAGGTTCGGCGGGCGCGTCTCCAGGCGCACGACGTGCGGCTGCTGCAATTGCAGTTCGGCGGCGTCTTCGCAGGTGACCACGCGCTCAGTCGGGTCGATGAACGCGGTCAGCGTGTTGAGCAGGGTCGTCTTGCCCGAGCCGGTGCCGCCCGAGATCAGCGTGTTGCATCGGCACGCGCCGATGATCTGCAGGATTTTTGCGCCCGCCGGCGAGATCGAGCCGTACTCGACGAGGTTGCCGAGCTTCAGCTTGTCGCGCTTGAACTTCCGGATGGTGAGCGTCGGCCCATCGATGGCGAGCGGCGGGGCGATGACGTTGACGCGCGAGCCGTCCGGCAGGCGCGCGTCGCAGATCGGCGAGGATTCGTCGACGCGCCGGCCCACCTGGCTGACGATGCGCTGACACACATTCATCAATTGGCCGTTGTCGCGAAAGCGGATGGCGGTCTTCTGCACCTTGCCGCCGACTTCGATGAACACCGCGGCTGCGCCATTGACCATGATGTCGGCGATGTCGTCGCGCGCGAGCAGCGGCTCGAGCGGACCATAGCCCAGCACGTCGTTGCAGATGTCGTCGAGCAGCGATTCCTGCTCGGCGATCGACATGACGACGTTCTTGATCGAGATGATCTCGGCGACGATGTCGCGGATTTCGTCGCGCGCGCTTTCGGGATCGAGCTGCGCCAGCTGCGCGAGATCGATGGTTTCGATCAGCGCGTTGAAGATCGTGGATTTGACGCGGTAATAGGCTTCGGAGCGAAACTCTTCGGCGGGCGCGGCCTCGGGCGGCGGCGGCGTCGGGGCTTTCGGCTTCGGCGCTACAGCGCTCGGCGCCGGCGCCGCGGGGCGTTGCGGCGCGCTCGTGGCCGCGGGCGGCGCAACGCGCGCCGCCGGCGGCGGCGGCGCTGAGGGATCCGAATTGGCGCTGCGCTTGCCGAACATTCAGAGATCACCGCTTCAAGAAGGGCAGACGCGCCGCAAGGCCGGCTTTCTTCGGCTCGGCGATCTTGCGACCCGTCAGCTGCGCTGCGAATGCATCGATCGCGAGCGCGGTTTTCGACGCCGGCGCGGATTCGCCGATCATCTGGCCGTTGTTCGCCGCCGCGCCGAACAGGGCAGGATCGAACGCGAACGCCGCAACCGGCTCGGCGCCCAGCGCCTCGGCGAAATCCTTCAGCGGAATTTCCGGCCGCTTCGGCACGCCGACCATGTTGAGCAGCACGTGCGGCGGCGCGTCGTAGGGGCGCGACGCCTTCATCAGATCGATGATGTTCTTGGCGTTGCGCAGCGAGGCGAGATCAGGCGCCGCGACGATGACGACATCGTCTGCGGCGAACAGCGTTTGGCGCATCCAGGTCGTCCAGACGTGCGGCAGATCGAGCACGACGAAGGGCCCGGCGCGGCGCACACGGTCGATGACCGTTTCAAACGCGCCCGGATCGAGATCGAATTCGCGCTCCAGCGTCGCCGGCGCGGTGAGGATTTGCAGGCGCTGCGTCTGCTTGGTGACGATGCGCTCGAGGAACACGTCGTCGACGCGATCCGGCGCCAACAGCGCATCGGCGACCGTTTGTTGCGATTCCTGATTGAAATCGAGCGCTGCGGTGCCGAAGGAGAGATCAAGGTCCATCAGCGTGGCGCCGACTTCCTGCCGCTCCGAGATCGACCAGGCGATGTTGTGCGCGATAGTCGAGGCGCCGACGCCGCCGCGCGCGCCGATCACCGCGATCAGCCTTCCGGCGAACGGCTTGTCCGGGCTCGCGTAGAGGCTTGAAATGGTTTTGATCAGCTGCAAGGGTTGAAGCGGCGGCACGATGTACTCGCTCACGCCGCGCCGCATCAGTTCGCGGAACAGCGCGATGTCGTTCACCGCGCCGATGATCACCACCTTGGTGCCTTCCTCGACCACTTCGGCGAGGCGGTCGAGATTGCGCAGCATCGCCGAGCCCGGCGTCGTCGTGTCGATGATCAGCAGATTGGGGCTGGGCTGCGAGGCGAAACGCACCAGCGCGGCCTCCACGCCGCCTTCCTCGACCGTGATTTCCGCGCGCTGCAGCCGGCGATCGGCGGCCGCCTCCTCGATCAGGCGTGCGATTTCGGGGCGGTCGCACGAGGCGTGGATGGTGATGCGCGGAACGGGCTGAATGAGCTGATCGTCGAACGACGCGGCGAAGGGCGCATCGTCCTGCGGCGGCGGGGCGACGTCGTCGAGCGTTTCGGGCTCGATCTCGGGGACGGCGAGATCGGCTGCGTCATCCTCGCCTTCGATGTCGCCGAGGCCGAACGTTTCGTCCTCCTCGAGAACGAATTCCTCGTCCAGACCGCGGACGCTCCACAACGATTCAGCTTCTTGAGCAGCCATCGTTCCCTCAACGCACTGCAGATGAAATGGTCGCGGTCTCCGCCGGCGTGCGCGAAGCCGCCGTTGTCTGACCGCGACGATAATTGTCGAACACCACGGCGCGGCGGCCGGAATCGCGCGCATCTTCGGTGCGCGGGCCGAGCAGGTCGGCTGGATCCTCGATCATCGCGGCGAGATTGGCGTTGGTGGCGCAGCCGAAGCTTTCCCACGGCTGGTTGGCGTCGGGGTGCGCGAGATCCTGCGTCCACAGCGGCGCGCATTCAGGCGCGGTCGCGGTGAAGCGCGCAAAGCTGAGCACGACCGGCGCGTCGTTGACGCCCGTCGCGTCATAGGTGGCGCCCGCGATCGCGCCATACGGCACGCCGGAATCGGCGAGATGCAGGCGCGCGGCTTGTGCGATGCGCGCGGCGGCGTCGGCGTTGGGGCCGCTTTCGGGCACGCTGACGACGACCGGCCCGTGACCGATGCGAATATAGCTGCGCGCGAACACGCTGAGATCGCCTTGCGCCTCGTGCGTCAGCGCGACCTCGTCGGGGCGCACGGAAAGCGCCACGCGTTCGCTGGTCTGCTCCACCGCGATGCGATGATTGTCCGCCGCGGTCGGCGTTGCGGGGCCAAGCGCGGGATCGGGCGCCGTCGTGGCGCACGCGGCGAGCGTCGTGAGTGCTGCGATGCCAAGCAGGGGCGTGCGTTTCATCCCTCGATCCTCACTGAATGACATGGCCATGCGGGCCGACGAGACGGCGCTGCTCGCCATCCTCGCGCCCTTGTCGATACATTGCGTTGAGCCGCCCGGTGAGCAGGCTTTCGGTTTCGGACGGATTGCGGAAGCCGTCGGCCGGCGTGCGCAGATCGCCCGGCGCGGTCGGCTGCACGAGATAGGGCGTCACGATGATGACGAGTTCGGTCTCGTTGTTGATGAAATCGCGTGAGCGGAACAACGAACCCAGCACCGGCACGTTCATCGCGCCGGGCAGACCTTCAAGCGCATGACGCGTGCGTTCCTGGATCAGGCCGGCGAGCACGATGGCGCCGCCGGAGGGCATCTCCAAAGTCGTTTCCGCACGGCGCACCTGCAGCGCAGGAATGGTGATGCCGCGAATGACAGTGGTGGTGCCGTCGGCGTTGCGGATCGGCGTGTCGCCGGTGGCGATGGCGCCTTCCGACGTCAATTCGCTGACTTCCGTCGACAGCTTGAGCGAAATGCGCCCGCCGGACAGAACGATGGGCGTGAAGGCGAGGCCGACGCCGAACGGCTTGAACTCCACCGTGATCTCGCCGTCGTCGGACGCCACGGGCACGGGGAATTCGCCGCCCGCCAGAAAGCGCGCGGATTCGCCGGAAATCGCGGTGAGATTGGGCTCGGCGAGAACGCGCAACAATCCCGCGCGCTCGAACGCCTCGATCGAGGCGTCGACCTGGCGGCTTGCGTCCAATTGTCCGGGGCCGTTGGTGATGGTGTCGTCGAGCGGATCGGCGGTGCCGGCGTTGTCATAGGCGTAGCCGCCGACGCCCGCGAGCGAAGAGGGGATCTGCCCTGCATTGGGCCCAGGGAAGCTGACCGAGGCGGGGTTGAGCACGGTTTCGGCGACGCCGCCCGTCGCGCTCAAGCCGCCGAGCAGACGGCCATTGATCGAAAACCCGTTCTGCGTGGCGACGTCGACGAATGCGTCTTCCGGCAGGAAGCGGTTGATGATCTCGGAATAATTCATGTTGATGCCGAGCTGGCGCACCAGCGAACGGCTCATTTCCACCACGCGCACGCGCACGAGCACCTGCTCGCTGCCTTCGACCTGGATCAGATTGATGATGCGCGGGCGCGATCCGCCGGGCGATGCGGTGCCGGCCGAATTGGCGCCGCCGATGGTCGATCCGCCGCCAGCGCCGACGCCGCCCGCGGTGCCGAGAAAGCTTTCCGCCATCTGCACGGCGCGATCGGCTTCCGACGCGCTCGCGGCCGTGCCGGACAACACGATCGAGCCGTTCAACGCCTCGGCCTGCACGCGCATGTCGGGCGCGTGGCGGCGCAGGAACTCGTTGAGCGGGCCGACGTCCGGCTCGACGCGGATTTCGATGCTCGCGATCTGGCGGCCGGCGGCGTCGAAGAAAAAGGCGTTGGTCTGCCCCATCGCGCGGCCGATGATGTAGACGCGGCTCGAGGTGCGCACGACGGCGTCGGCGATTTGCGGGTTTGACAAAAGAATGTCGCGCGCATCGGCGGGCAGATCGACGATGGCGGATTTTCCAAAAGGCAGCACCAGAACGGCGGAATTCGCCGTCGCGCTCTGCGCGATGCGGGTCACTTCCGCTTCCGTCGCCTGCGCGCTGGCGGCGGCGGGCGCGAACGCCATGGCGGCGGTGAGCGCCGCGACCCAGGACTTCTTGCCCGCGCGATGGTTCCGCTTGCCCATTAATTTCCCCCGCCCGACGGGCTGAATGCGTGCAGTTTCACGCTGTCTTGGCGAATGTTCTGATCGAGCACGCCGCGGCGGCGCGCGGAGGCGACCTGCAGCCCCTCGGCCTCGGTCTCGACGCTGCGCAGCGCCAGCGACAATTCTCCCATGGAATCGGCAAGCGCCAGGATCCGCGAATCGTCCTGACTGAGCTCAAGCAGCACGGTGTCCTGCATGATGCGCTGAGGACCGTCGCCCTCCGCCTGCGGACGCACCTGATCGCCGACGGCGAGTACGCGGACGTTCTCGAGCACGATGTCGCTGCGCTTCTCGTCGCGCGTATCTTCGCCCTGAACTTGAAGCGTTCGCGTGAGCAGGACGTCGACGCGGTCATTCGGCTGGATATAGCCGCCGGCCAACGCATCCTCGTCGAGGCGCACCGACACCGCGCGATAGCCGACCGGCAGCACCGCAGCCATGAACCCGCCGCCATTGCGCGGGATCACATAGCCCTGAATGATCGGTTCGCCGGCGGCGAAGGCGCGCCTGGCGATCGCGTCGGTCAGTTCGGTCATGGCTTCGGGCGCGGTTTCCTGCTGCACGAAACGCTCGCCTACGGATTCGCGCGGGAACGGCCGCCAAACGGTGTCGCCCGCAACGAGGGCGGCGCCCTGCTGGATGTCGCGAGCGGCGACCAACACATTCACGGTCGCGACTTGCGCCGACGGTTCGGGCGCGGCTGCGCGCTGGGCCCCGATGCCGCGCACCACGAACAGCGCGCCGATCGCAACAAGCAGCGCCACGCCCAGAACAATCAATTGCCGAGCTGACATTTGCGCCGCCTCGCCCCCGTCCGAATCACACGGCAAGGGAACACGCGCCGGCCTAAAGCAGTGTTAACGCATCGCGGCGCGAAGGGGGCGCGATCAGGGCGCGAGCATGAGATGCGGCGCGGCGCATATCGCGCCGACCGCAATCGCCACGCCATAGGGTGCGCCGCGCTTTTTGTTCAGGAGCCGATTGACGAAATCGGGGCGGCCGTCGGCCGGCGCGAAGGCGCGTCGCGCGAGAAGCAGCGTCAAGGACAATGCGCCGCCCGCGATTGCCATGCCGGCGATGAAGGGCAGAAAAGCGGCCGCGCCGGTCCACAGGGCGACCGCCGGGATCAGCTTGGCGTCGCCGCCGCCGAGCGCGTTGACGCTGAACAGGCCGAAGCACACCGTCAGCGCTATCGCGCCCACCAGAAAATGCCCGCCGATCGTCGCCCACGACGCGCCGCAGACCAGAGCTGCAATAGGATAAAGTGCGATCAGCGCCGCGCTCACCCAATTCGGGATCGTCATGCGCGCGATGTCGCTGGCGGCCGCAACAAGGACGAGGCCGACGAAGGCGAACGTGAAAGCGGTTTCCAGCATTGCAACCTTCAATAGCGCCGCTTGACTAATGATGCGTTAGCGCGGCGCGCAAACAAAAATCGCCGCCTCCCGCGAAGGAGGCGGCGAAGTCGAGGGGGAGGAAGAGCGGCGGCGCGACCGTTCGCGCCGCCGCAAACCTTTTCGCCTTACGACGCCGTACCGATCTTGGTGGCGATGAAGTCGAAATTGTCTTGAATGTTGGTGCCCAGCGCGGTGACGCCCGCGATGATGACCACGCCGATGAGCGCGGCGATCAGACCATATTCAATGGCCGTCGCGCCGTTCTCGTCCTTCATGAAGCGGTTGAATTGACGAAGCATTGGAGACTCCTTTTGTCGAGTGCTTATCCACCAGCCTGATCGGCGCGCCGCACTCGACACCCCTTACCAAGCATCGACATTTGTAATGCGGCGCAATGAAGGCGAAGTTAAAAACGCAAGACCAAAGACAAAAATCGTCACCAACAAAGCGTAAACAAGAAATCGACCATTTGTTTCATTTCGAAACATGTTCGAAGTCTTATCGGATGCGGCGTTAGTCGCGCGGTAAGGATTGCCGCGCAGTGTGCGCATCGCGTGCGCGTGCGCGCGATTCATAAAGCAGCGGAGCGGGACGCATGATCGGGCAGTGGGCGCGCAAAGCAGCGGCGGCGATCGGCGCGATTGCTCTCATGGCCGCAGCGCTGCCGGGCGCGGCCTCGGCGGAGGATCTGCGTCTGGCGATCGACAACGCCGCTTCGATCCGTCTGCCGGCGCCGGCCGATGCGGTCGTGGTCGGCAACGCCGACATCGCGGCGGTCTCGGTGCAAAGCGATCGGCTGATCTTCGTCGCCGGTCGTTCTTACGGCGCAACGAACCTCATGGTCTTCGACGCCGCCGGGCGCGTGCTTTATAGCGGTCGCGTGATCGTGACGCCGGAAGAGGGCGAGACCGTCATGGTCACGCGCGGGCTCGAGACGGCGCGCATGGAGTGCACGCCGCTGTGCCGCCCGCGCCCGGACGGACAGCAGCGCACCGACGTGCTCAGCCCCGGCGACTGAGGTTTCAGGTTTTCCGAAACCCGCCGCGTGCGCCGGGAAACGCCGCATTCACCATATATTTTCACCGGAAAGCAATCAATTCCGGCTTGAGTGTCCGGCCAGAGCGCCGGCGCCGTTTTTGCGGCGGCCGCGCTTGAGGGTTTGGTCATGCCGGGCGCAGCGCAGACGAGGCGTCAGTCATTGTTCGGCCGCTTTGTGCGGCGTAACGACGGCGCGACGGCTGTCGAGTTCGGCGTCGTGGCGCTGCCGTTCTTCTGGCTGATGACGGCGCTCGGCGAAATCGCCGTCATGTCGATGGCGCAGACCAATCTCAATCTCGCCATGGCCGAGATGGGCCGCATGGTGCGCACCGGCCAGGTGCAGCTCACCGGCATGTCCCAGGCCGAAGTCGAGGACGAGGTGTGCAATTCTCTGCGCGACGTGATGCCGCTCGAGTGCGACGACCGGCTCTATATCGACATCGAGACCTTCGACGCGTTCAGCGACGTGAACATCGACCCGCCGATCAACAATGGCGAGTTCGACGACGACGAGCTCACCTTCGATCCCGGCACGCCGAACGATATCGTGCTCGTGCGCGGCTATTACCGCTGGGAAGTGATCACGCCCTTCTTCGCCTCGATCTTCTCCAATGTCGGCTCGGGCGATCGCCTGCTGACCTCGGCCTTCGCGTTCCGCAACGAGCCGTGGCCGGTGGAGCCCTGATGATGCGCGCCTCGATCCAAAGCGCCCTTCGCCGCCTTGCGCTCACCCGCTCGATCCGGCGCGCGCGCGTGCGCCTGCGCGCGCTGCGGCGCGACCGGCGCGGCCTTGCGGCGCTCGAGTTTTCGCTGATCGCGCCGATGATGGTGGTGATGCTGTTCGGCAGCGTCGATCTTGTCGACGCGCTCGGCGTGGCGCAGCGCGCGCAGAACACCGCCGCCTCGATCGCCGATCTGGTGTCGCGCGACACCGAAATCACCGACGACGAGATGGAGAACATCTGGGACGCCGCCGACGTGCTGATGTTCCCCAGCGACGTCGACAATCTGCAGATGCGCGTATCCTCGGTGATGATCGAAACCTCCACGACCGCAACGGTGGTGTGGAGCGACGGCTACCACGGTTATTCGCCGCGCGCGCCGGGCAGCCCTGTCAGCCTGCCGGCCAATATGATGGTGCCCAACACCAGCCTCATCCTGGCTGAAACGAAATTCACCTACACCGCGCCGCTCGGCATGCTGTTCGGCGCCTCCACCACGATGGAGCACCGCGCCCAGCGCCGCGCCCGCATCATCGATCCGGTCGAGCGCGAGGATTGATCCGCCGCGGGTCGGCGGGGAATTGACTGAAACGGCGCGCATGCGCATCTAGCGCATGCAAATCCTCACCACCCCAGAACAAGCCGTGGACGCCCTTCAGGCGCTGCATGCGCAGGCGGCCGCCGCGCTGAGCCGTGCGGTTCTGCGCTACGCCAAGGATCGCACGCCGCCCACGCCGGAAGAACGCGCCGCGTTCCGCTATCCCGAATTGCGCGTCACCTACAGCGCCGATGCGCCCGCGCCGCGTGTCGGGCGGGCCTATGCGCATCTCACCTGGCCGGGCGAATACGCCGTCACCGTCACGCAACCGGATTTCTTCCGTCCCTATCTGGAAGAGCAATTGGCGCACCTGATGGAGGATTACGGCGTCGAGGTCGCGGTGCGCGCATCGGACGTCGAGATGCCGTACGTTTTTGCGCTCGATGCGGAAGACGGCGTGCATCTGGAAGGCGCGCCAGCGGCCGAACTCGCGCGCCACTTTCCCTATCCACGGCTCGCTTTCGTCGGTGATGCGGTGGTCGACGGCGCGCCGCTCGATCGGCTGGACGGCGCGCGGCCGCTGGCGTTGTTCGATGCGCCGCGCATCGATTATTCGCTGAAGCGGCTGGAGCATTACACCGGCGCGCCCTGGCGCGATGCGCAGCCCTGGATCCTGTTCACCAATTATCAGCGTTATGTCGACGAATTCGTCCGCTGGGCGGTGGATGAGGTGTCGGGGCCGCGCGGCGCGGGCGCGTATTTGTCGTGCCCCGGAAAAGTGCGCGTCGACGCCGCGACGCCGGATGCGCTCGACGTCGCGGTCAACGCGCCGTGGCGCAAATATCAGATGCCGGCCTATCACCTGGTGCGGCCCAACGGGCAGGGCGTGACGCTGGTGAATATCGGCGTCGGCCCGTCGAACGCGAAGACCATCACCGATCACCTTGCGGTGCTGCGCCCGCATTGCTGGATCATGGTCGGCCATTGCGGCGGCCTGCGCCACACCCAGCGCATCGGCGAGTACGTGCTCGCGCACGCCTATCTGCGGCGCGACAAGATCCTCGACGATCGCGTGCCGCTGGAAGTGCCGATCCCCGCCATCGCGGAAGTGCAATTGGCGCTCGACGAAGCAGCGCTTGGCGTTTCAGGAGACAGCCCCGAGGAATTGCGCCGCCGCCTGCGCACCGGCACCGTGGTGTCCTACGCCGATCGCAATTGGGAGCTGAATTATCGCGCCGAACGGCAAATGTTGTCGCAATCGCGCGCAGTTGCAGTCGATATGGAGAGCGCCTGCATCGCCACGCAGGGCTTCCGGATGCGCGTGCCTTATGGGGTTTTGCTGTGCGTGTCCGACAAGCCGCTGCATGGCGAAATCAAATTGCCCGGCGCGGCGGATCGCTTCTACGAGCGCGCCATCAACGAGCACCTGCGCATCGGCCTGAAGACGATCGACATCCTGCAAAGCGAAGTCGCCAGCCTGCACTCCCGCAAACTGCGCAGCTTCGACGAGCCGCCTTTTCGGTGAGCCTTCGAAGGGTATTCTGCAAAGACGCCTGGACATTCCCTCTCCCCCAGAGATGGGGGAGAGGGCCAGGGTGAGGGGGCTGTGCGACGTTTAAAGCGTACGCGCTCCACCCTCACCCCGGCCCTCTCCCTCCTTGCGGAGGGAGAGGGAGCGGCCTCACCCCAGGAACGCGACGATCGCCTGCGCCAGTTCCGGCGCGGCGACGGCGGTCAAGTGATTGCCCGGGGTCCGTTGCGCGCGCGCATTCGGCAGGAGTGCGGCGAGCCCTTCGGCGGAGCCGTTGTCCTCGTCGTCGACGCCGCTGACGACCAGGATCGGCATGTCGATGCGCGCAAGCGCCTCAGGCGGCGTCGAGAGTTGCGACGCCAGCACGCGCAGCGCCGCGTCGCGCCGCATGCCGCCTTGCGCCAGCATCGCGGTGACGATCTGCGCGCCGCGCGGATTGGAGGATGTTTCCGGATTTCGCAACAAATCCTCGAAATAGGCCTGGCGCACGCCGACATCCGTGATCCCGCTGTCGCCCATGCCGCCGAGCACGACCTTGCCGGGTCGCGCGCCGCGCGCCAGCATGCGCACGCTCATCCGCGCGCCGAGCGAATAGCCGACGAGATCGTAATCGCGCACGCCAAGATGACGCAAAAGCGCCTCCTGGTCCTGCGCGAGCACGTCGGGCGGATAGCCGGCGGCGTCGGCCGGCGCGGCGGAGGCGCCGTGTCCGCGCAGATCGGGCAAAATGGCCTGGCGGCCTGACGCAACGACAGCCGCCGCAATCCCCGGCGCGATATAGTTGCGCTGCGCATCGGCGAGAAAGCCATGCAGCATCAGCGTCGGCCGGCCGCGCCCGAGCACGCGATAGCTGATCGGCGCGCCGTCGTAGCTGGCGAAGGTCTGCGGCGCGTCGGTCATGGGCGGCTCCGTGGCGCAGGCCGCCAGCGCGAGGGATGAAGCGATGAGGGTGCGTCTGTTCGGCGTCATGAAATCGAGTTTTGCCCAGACGCGCGCGCTCGTCTATGCGGATGCGGCGAGGGTGACGATGCGGGACCGATTGATCGATCTGGAAGGCGTGCGGAATTTCCGCGATTTCGGCGGCTGGGATACGCCGCGCGGGCGGCTGCCGCGCGGCCGCTTGTGGCGGTCTGCGGCGTTCGCGGAGGCGACCGACGCCGATATCGCGCGCATCGATGCGCTGGGGATCGCCGCGATCTGCGATCTGCGCCGCCCGGACGAGCGCCGCATGCATCCCAATCGCTGGCCGGTCAACGCCGCCGGCGCTGCGGTGCGGGTGATGGAATCGAATGACGGCGGGCGCGACGAGCCGCCCCATATCGCGTTTCTGCGCAATGGCGATCTGTCGCCTGCGGCGGTGCGCGGCTTCATGTGCCGGCTCTATGAAGAAATCCCGTTCGATGCGCGCTATGTCACGCTGTTCCGTGATTTCTTCGCGCATCTGATCGAGGATGGCGGCGCGGGCCTCGTGCATTGCGCGGCGGGCAAGGACCGCACCGGAATCTTGTGCGCCTTGACGCTGATGGCGCTCGATGTCGGCGAGGACGATGTGTTCGCCGATTACGAGTTCACCAACACGGCCGTCGATCTCACAGGGCGCCTGCCGGAAATCCGCGAGCGCTTCGAGGCGCAATTGGGCTTCGCGATGCCGCTCGATTCGCTGACGCCCTTTCTCGGCGTCGATGTCGCCTATCTCCACGCAGCGCTTGGCTCCATCCGCGCCAACGCCGGCTCGGTCGACGCCTATCTCGACGCGACGCTCGGCGTCGATGGCGCCGCGCGCGCACGGCTGGCGGAAAGGATGGCGGGGTAGGGCGTTGCACTCACGTGCGAGGCGAGTTGCGCGTTGTCGCCCCCTCCGGCCCTCCGGGCCACCTCCCCCGTAAACGGGGGAGGAAAATGGCGCATTGCGGAGAAGTTTTCCTCCCCCGCGCGCGGGGGAGGTGGCCGCGCAGCGGCCGGAGGGGGCGACCGGGTCGCGCCGAGTTGGCGTGCGCCCCGCGCGGCGCTAATCTGTCGCTCAAAAACGGGGAGGGCGCGATGTTTGCGCTCAGCGATGCCTTGGCGACCGGCCTTCTCGGCGTGCTGGCCGGCGCGTTCGGCGCATTGGCGACGCTGTTCATGAACGAGCGGCGCGTGCGCCGCCAGTACCGGCTCGACCTTTCCGCGGAAGCGCTGGCGCGCGAGCTCTTGACGCACCGCAAGTGGCGTTTGCGCAATTTCGCAACCATCAAGCGGCACATGGGCGGCTTCGGCGACGATGAGCTGCGCCAGATCCTCGTGCGCGCCGGCGCGGTGCGCTTCGCGGCCGAGGATGGCGGGGAGTGGTGGGGATTGCTTCGCCGGAACCGGAACTTGTTGTCGGGCAAGGAAGCGCCGCCGCAAGGCGCGCCGCCCGCCGCGCAGATCCCGGTTCCGCCCGCGCTCAGCCCCAAAACGTCGGTGCTGCCGGAAGGACTATTGAGCGCCGCGCCGAACGATGGCCCCATGCCGCCGACCGCGGTTCCCGCCGCCTTGACGCCCGCCGCGCTGAAACCTCTGCCGCGCGACCCGCCTTAGGGCGACTAAACCTTCAGCTCGCGCAGCGTTCGATCTTGGCGAAAGGGCTGAGGCCGAGCCAGGTTTGCATCGTGCGCTGCACGTCCGCATCGCCGGTGAGCGTCAAGCGCCGCGCCGCGACCGCCGCGCGCACGGTGTCGTAGCCCATCCAGATCGCCGTCATCGTCCGCAGATCGCACACCGCGTAGAGATCGACGTCGAAGCCGGGGTCGATCATGCACAGATCGACGTCGCCGCTCGGCTCGACGATCAGCCACCAGGCGCGATGCGCGGCGGGCGCGTCGGGATAGCGAAACTGGATCACGCTGCGCCGCTTGGGCAACGGCGACGGATCGAGATTGCGCCGCATGTCCCACATTAGAAGCTGCGCATCGAGATGCTGCAGCGACAGATCCGCGCCGATCCAGCGCTGGCCCCAAACGCCGAACGCTTCGACGATCGGCTCCAGTTCGCGTCCCGCCGGCGTCAGCGTATATGCGTACGCGCCTGTCTCGCCCGCGATCGGCGCCCGCGCGACGACGCCGGCGGCCTCCAAGTCCTTCAGCCTTTGCGAAAGCAACGCCGGCGACATGCGCGGCACGCCGCGGCGCAGATCGTTGAAGCGTGTGGAGCCGGCGACCAGTTCGCGCAACAGCGGAATCGTCCAGCGATTGCAGAGGATTTCCGCCGCCATCGCAACGGGGCAGAATTGCCGATAAGAACCTTGCGTCATGCGCGTTTCTCCCTAGCCCGCACTGTAGCGGCGCGTCGCGGAGGGCGCCAGTTCAGTATTTGTATCGGCTTGGATTCAGATCGTGAACTGGCCGCAGCCGGCCAAAGGCGGGACGATCGTCTCCAGAACAGGAGACGACCATGAGTGTGACGATGTTGGAGCGGCGGCCCATGACGGATTGGACGGCGCGCGCCCAGGCGCTGGGCGCAGACTTCGCGGCCCGCGCCGCGGCGCTTGACGCAGCAGACGCGTATGTCGGCGACAATCTCGCCGCACTGAAGCGCGCGGGATTTTTCGCCATGCACGTTCCCGCCGAACTTGGCGGCGGCGGCGCAAGCTACGCGGAAACCTGTGCTGCGATCCGCGTGCTCTCGGCGGAATGCGGCGCGACGGGTCTCGCCTTTGCGATGCACACCCATATCGTGGCGCTCGCGGCGTGGCGTTGGCGTCATGCGAGCGCGCCGACGGATGGTCTGTTGCGGCGCGTCGCCGGCGAAGGCCTCGCGCTGGTGTCGAGCGGCGGTTCGGATTGGCTGATGAGCGCAGGCGTCGCGCGCAAGGTCGAGGGCGGGTTTCGGATCACCGCGCGCAAGGCGTTCGCGAGCGGCTGCCTGTCGGGCGATCTGTTGTCGACGAGCGCGGTGTACGACGACCCCGAAGCGGGGCCGACCGTGCTGCACTTCATGGCGCCGCTGAAGGGCGAGGGCGTCGCGATCGAAGAGACGTGGGCCGTGATGGGCATGCGCGCCACGGGATCGCACGACGTGACGCTCAGCGACGTGTTCATCGCCGATGCGGCGGTGTCCGGCCGTCGCCCGCAGGGCAAGTGGCATCCGCTCTATCACATGATTGCGATGCTCGCGTTTCCGATCATCTATGCGGCCTATGCTGGCGTTGCGGATGCAGCGCGCGCACGGGCGCTGGCGATGGCGCGCACGCGCAACGCGGATGCGACGCTGTTGGCTTTGGTCGGCGAGATGGAGACCGCCTGGGTCGCCGCCGATATCGCGCACGCCGACATGGTGCGGCTCGCGACGACCGCTTCGCCGAACGCTGAAACAACCGCCGCGATCATGGCGCGCCGCACGCTGGCGGGCCGCTTTGCGATCGAGACGGCGACGAAAGCGTTGGAGGTCGCCGGCGGCGCCGGCTTCTACCGCGAGGCGGGTCTTGAACGGCTGTTCCGCGACGTGCAGGCCGCGCGCTTCCATCCCTTGCAGGAAAAACCGCAAGCGCTGTTCAGCGCACGCGTGGCCCTGGGGTTGGACATCGATTGAGGCGTCTGCGCGCTCTCCCATGCGGGAGAGGGCGCTGGCGTGTTATTCCGCCGCCACCGGCGGCTCCTTGCGGGGCGGCGCATCAAGACCGCCGAACAGCCACAAGACGCCGAACACAATGACGATGGTCGCGGCGCCGCCCAGCGCAAATTGAACCATAGGGTCCATTAGTCCATCTCACGAAAGCCAAGCCACAAGATGGCCTGCGCCAGTCCGTGGAATATAGCGGCTCCGGCGATCAAGGCCAAGCTGCGCCATCCCCAGGCGAGCGCCGGATTCAGCCACGGACCGAAAGTCGCGCCAATGAGCGATGCGATCGCCACGCCGTTTAGCACGGCCGCGGAGAGCTTAAACATTTCTTCGCGGTGCCGCTGAGAGTGCGGCCTCAACCGCATTTGGTTTATCCCACGCTCTCCCGCTTCTTCATCAGCGCATCGAAGTTCGACCACACGCCTTCGCCGCCGTGCCAATCGCCGCGCGTTGCGGCCTTGGAATATTCCGTGGCGCGGGCTTCGAAGAAGTTTGCGTGCTCGACGCCGTTGAGGATCGAGGTCAGCCATGGGATCGGGTGTTCGGTGGCGCCGTAGATCTTGGGCAGATGCAATTGGCCCAGGCGCCAATCCGCGATGTAGCGGATATAGCCCTTGATATCCTCCGGCGTCATGCCTTCGACAGGGCCCATGCCGAACGCCAGATCGATGAACTTGTCCTCCAGCGAAACCACATGGCGGCAGCAATCGATGATGTCGTCCTTCACACTTGACGTCAGCGCGTCGGTTTCCTTCGCGAAGGCGTGAAACAGCTTGATCATGCCTTCGCAATGCAGGCTTTCGTCGCGCACCGACCAGGTGACGATCTGGCCCATGCCCTTCATCTTGTTGAAGCGCGGGAAGTTCATCAGCATCGCGAACGACGCGAACAATTGCAGCCCCTCTGTGAAGCCGCCGAACATCGCCACGCTGCGCAGGATGTCGGCCTCGGTCTGCACGCCGAAGGTCGCCATGTAATCGTGCTTGTTCTTCATTTCCTCGTATTCGAGGAAGGCGGCGAATTCCGTTTCGGGCATGCCGATGGTTTCGAGCAGCAGCGCGTAGGCGGCGATATGCACCGTCTCCATGTTGGAGAAGGCCGAGAGCATCATCTTGATCTCGGTCGGCCGGAACACCCGCATGAAGCGTTCCATGTAATTGTCGTTCACCTCGACATCGGACTGGGTGAAGAAGCGGAAAATCTGCGTCAGCAGATTGCGCTCCTCGTCGGTGAGCTTGGTCGCCCAATCCTTACAATCCTCGCCAAGCGGGACTTCCTCCGGCAGCCAATGCACCTGCTGCTGGCGGCGCCAGAAATCATAGGCCCAGGGGTAGCGGAACGGCTTGTACGCCTTGGACGGGACCATCAGCCCCGGCAGCTTTCCACCCGCTTCGCCAAACGCCATGCTCTTCTCCCAGAGGTCGGATATAGACCATATATGGCGTATCGACCAGGGGCGAGACGCCATATCTAGCGTCCAACCTGCCCCGCAATCCGTTAACGCCCCCTTGCCGGAAAGCTTCGTCCGATTCCGGAACGCAGCGCAAAGCCGCCTTTGCGACGTTCGGGCGCAGGGGCGGCGGCGTCTGCGCCCGATCATGTCGCCCTCCATCACCCTGGCCGACCGAAGGGAGAGCCGGGGTCGATGTTTGCAACGTTTGAAACATGGGTCCCGGATCGCGCTGCGCGCGTCCGGGACGATGGGGTAGCTCCATCACCCCGGTTTCGCGGCACGCGAAGACCGGGGTCCATGTTTGCCACGCCAGAAACATGGGTCCCGGATCGCGCTGCGCGCGTCCGGGACGATGGGGGTGTATTGTGGAGCGCGCGCATCGTGCGGGCAGGCCGGCTGGCAGCCCGCGGTCCGGGAACGTCTCTTATCCGACACCCCCGCCGGCGGGCGTATGATGCGGGGCTGATGACTTTGCCTTACGCCCTGCGCGCCGTGATCGACCCCTTCTGGGGGGAGCTGCGCGCGCAGTTTGCGGCGGCCGAGGCGCGGTTCGCCGCACTCGGGTTTGCGCTGCGGCCGGGGCGGTTGCGGCGGGATTGGGCGCGGATCGCGCGGGCCTGGATCGCGGGGCTGGAGGCGCAGACGCGCCGGCTGCTGCTGGCCGCGGCGGCGGCGCTTTATGCGCCGCCCGCGCCGCCCGGCCGACGCCGCTGGCGCTCCGGCCGCGGCCGCGCGCCCGACCTGTTAGACCCCGATCCCGCCGCCTGGCGCGGGGTCACGTTCCGGTTGCGCCCGGCGCCGTCGCGCGCCCGCGGCGCCCACAAACGCGCCGAGCGGCCGCGCAAAGACTACGACATCACCGGCCTCGCCCGGCGCTGCGAAGCGCTGCGCCGCGTGCTGGCCGAGCCCGAAAGCGCCATCCGCCGCATGGCCGCCCTGCTGCGCCGAACCCCTGAGGCTGGGCGCGCCATCGCCGCGCGCGCTGCGCCGCCGCGGGTGCTCGCCCTGCGTCCCCTGGCGCAGCGCATCAGCCCGTTGGTCGCCGGCGTGACGGGCGCATTGTGGGATACGAGTTGAGGGGGAGCGCCCCTTCTCCCCTTGTGGGAGAAGGTGCCCCGGACTTGATCCGGGGCGGATGAGGGGTGTTTCCTCGACAGTGCAAGCGTTTGCGCCTGCACCCCTCATCCGTCTTGCCGCTTCGCGGCAATCCACCTTCTCCCACAAGGGGAGAAGGAGGGCCCGCGTCAGTGCTGGCTTTGCGGGAGGCGCACGACCAGGCCGTCGAGCGCGTCGGTCACCTTGATCTGGCAGGAGAGGCGCGAGGTCGGCAGGGTTTCGGAGGCGAAGTCGAGCATGGATTCCTCCATGGTCGATTTGTCCCCGGTTTTGCCGATCCAGGCCTCGTCGACATAGACGTGGCAGGTCGCGCAGGCGCATGCGCCGCCGCAATCGGCGTCGATCCCCGGCACGGCGTTCTTCACGGCGCCTTCCATGACGGATTGGCCGTTCGGCACGTCCACGACGTGCGTTTTGCCGCTGTGTTCGATGTAGGTAATCTTCGCCATGCGCTTTGGTTCTCCTGAAGCGACGGAATAGGGCAGGCGCGGCGGAGGTCAATGCGACCGGGCGGCCGCAGCGATCTCCTTCATCGGGATCGACTGGTCCTGCAGCTGGGCCGGGTCGGGGCTTTTGCCCTCCTGCAGCATCAGCTTGGCGCCGAGATATTCGCCGGGACTGTTGACCGCATCGACCGCCAGCAGGCGCGGGCCCTGGAAATAGAACAGCGCGAATTTGCGCTGGGCCATGTCGCCGCGCTGGACGATGCGGTCATAGCCGTTGAAGAGGCCGGCGATCTGCAGCTTCAGATCGTACTGGTCGGACCAGAACCACGGCGCCTCTTCTTTCGGCGCCGGCTGGGCAAGGATCGCGGCGGCGACGATCTTGGCGCCCTCGATGGCGTTGTGGACGCTTTCGAGGCGCCCGCGCCGGTCGCCGTAATGCACCAGCGGCCGGGCGCAGCAATCGCCGATGGCGAACACGCTCGGGTCGGCGGTGCGCATGCCGCGGTCGACGACGATCCCGTTGTTGACCTCGAGCCCGGCGCGTTCGGCGAGGCCGGTTTCGGGGGTCACGCCGATGCCGGCGATGACGATGTCGGCCTCCAGGGCTGCGCCGTCGGCGAGCTGAACGGCGCTGACCGCGCTCTGGCCCTTGATGTGGGCGCATTGCATCGACAGCGCGAAGCGCACGCCTTGGGCCGCGTGCGCGTCGAGGAAGAAGCCGGCCATTTCCGGCGAGGTCACGCGCGCCAGCGGCCGCACCGCGGCTTCGACGACGGTGACCTCCAGGCCCAATTGGCGTGCGACGGCGGCGGTCTCGAGGCCGATATAGCCGGCGCCGATGATCACCGCCTTGGCCCCGGCCTTGAAGCGCGGCTTGATGGCGTCGACGTCGCCGGCGGTGCGCAGGGTGTGCACGCCCGGCAGGTCGGCGCCCGCAATCGGCAGCGGCCGCGCCCGCGCGCCGGTGGCGAGTACAAGCGCGTCGTAGGGCACCTCCTGGCCGCCTTCGAGGCGCGCGCGTTTGGCCGTGCGGTCGATCCAGACGACGCGGCGGTTCAGCACCAGGGTGATGTTTTCTTCGGCGTAGACATGGGCGGGCTTGAGAAAGAGGCGGTCCTCCTCCCATTCGCCGGCGAGATATTTCTTCGACAGGGGCGGACGCTGATAGGGCGGAAACGGCTCCTCGCCGAACACCGTGATCTCGCCCTGGAAGCCCCCGGCGCGCAGGCGCTGGGCGGTCTCGCCGCCGGCCTGGCCTGCGCCCACGATGATCACCCGATTGATCTGCGCGCCGCTCACGGGTCCCTCGCCCTTGGTTTGCGCCTTAGTGCGGCCGGGCGGGCCGGTGCGCAAGGCGCCGCGCCGGCGGCGGGTTCTGCGCTCCCCTTGAAGGCGAAGGCGCGCTTGGGCAGCATCGCAGACGGGATGCCCAGCCTTGAAGCCGATTCGCGCGCCGTCGATCTGCCGGACGCCGCCGCGACCGAAGCGCTCGGCGCGCGCGTCGGCGCAGCGCTCGCGATCGGCGACGTGGTCTGCCTCAGCGGCCCGCTTGGCGTCGGGAAAACCACCTTCGCGCGCGGCGCGGTTCAGGCCTGGGTCGGCCACCCGGAAGAAACCCCGAGCCCGACCTACACCCTCGTGCAGACCTATGACGGCCCGCGCGGCGTTCTCTGGCATATGGACCTCTACCGTTTGAACGCGCCTGAGGAGGCGATGGAATTGGGTCTTGAGGAGGCGTTCGCCGCCGCCGCGTGCCTGGTGGAGTGGCCCGAACGCCTGGGGCGGTTTTTGCCCCGCGATCGGCTCGAGATCGCGCTCGCGATCGCCGGCGAGGGCCGCCGCGCCGCGCTGACGGGGGTCGGCGGCTGGAGGGGCCGCGTCCATGACATCTGACCGCGCCGAAGCCTATGCCCGCGTCATCGCCGACGCCGGGTTC
Organism: Hyphomonadaceae bacterium; assembly: GCA_033764725.1. Taxonomy (GTDB): domain Bacteria; phylum Pseudomonadota; class Alphaproteobacteria; order Caulobacterales; family Aquidulcibacteraceae; genus RI-43. Next base: position 36,931 of record JANRIR010000021.1, on the reverse strand, counting down.
GCCGGCGCCGAGGCGATCGCGCTGGCCGGCGACGCCTCCACCCGCCGCTATGAACGCCTCGTTCTGAACGGTCGCACCGCGATCCTGATGGACGCGCCGCGCAGCGCCGAAAGCGGGCCCTGCCCGCCGGATGCCGGGCCGGAGGAGCGCCTGCGCCTGGGGTGGAACGCGACCTCGCGTCTCGCGGCGTCGCGGGTGGAGGCGTTCATCGCCGTCGCCGACCAATTGCGGGCGTGGGGGCTGTCGGCGCCGGCCATCTACGCCGCCGACATCGCGGCGGGATACGCCGTCATCGAGGATCTCGGCGACGACCTGTTCGCCCGCGTCATTCCCGCGCGCGCGGGAGAAGCCGCGCTGTATCGCGCCGCCGCCGATGTGCTGGCGCATCTCCATCGCCAGACCCCGCCCGCGCGCCTCGCCGCGCCGGACGGCGTATGGCCGCTGCTCGATTTCGATGCGCTGGCCCTGCAGGCCAACGCCGATCTGTTCGTCGATTGGCTGCCGCGCGGGACGGACGTGCGCATCGACGACGGCGACCGCGCGCGCTGGGAGCAGGTGCGCGACGCGCTCATCGCGCACGCGATGACGTTCCAGCGCGCCTTCACCTTGCGCGACTATCACGCGGAGAATCTCGTCTGGCTGCCGCAGCGGGACGCGATCGCGCAAGTCGGACTGCTCGACTTTCAGGACGCGGTGCGCGGCTGGCGCGGCTGGGACTTCACCATGCTGCTGCACGATGCGCGCCGCGATGTCGGGCCTGACGGCCGCGCCGCGGCGGTCGATGCGTATTTGCGCGCCGGCGACATGAGCGAGGCCGCGTTCAATGAAGAACTCGCGATTCTCGGCGCGTTGAACGTCATGCGCATCCTGGGCCTGTTCGCCCGCCTCGTCGTGCGCGACGGCAAGCCGCGCTACGCGGACTTCATGCCGCGCATGTGGGCGCATCTGCGCGGCGCGCTGGCGCATCCGGCGCTGGGCGAGGCGCGCGCTTTCGTGCGCAGCGTCGCCGCCCGTCATCTGGAGTCCGCGCCATGACGCCGAACACGGCCATGGTGCTCGCCGCCGGTCTCGGCACGCGCATGCGGCCTTTGACGAACGATCGCCCGAAAGCGCTCGTCGAGGTCGGCGGCAGGGCTTTGATCGATCACATGCTCGATCGCCTGCGCGATGCCGGCGTTTCGCGCGTCGTGGTGAACGTGCATGCGTTCGCCGACATGCTCGAAGCCCATCTCGCACAACGCCGCGATCTTTCGGTGACGATGTCGGACGAGCGGGCGCGCCTCATGGAGACGGGCGGCGGCGTCAAGCAAGCGCGCGACCTGTTGGGCGATGCGCCGATCCTTGTGGCGAACATCGATTCCGTGTGGGAGGAGCCGGCGGGCTCTGCGATTGCGCGTCTGTGCGCGGCGCCGCCGGCGCCGGGCTCGGCGCGTCTGATGCTGGCCGCGATGGATCAATGCCTCGGCTTCGACGGCGCCGGCGATTTTCACATGGATGCGTTGCAGCGTCTGCGCTTTCGCGACGACGATCCCAGCGCGCCGTGGGCCTATACCGGCGTGCAGATCATCGATCCCGCAATCCTCGATGCGGAGCCGCTGGAGCCGTTCTCGTTCACGCGCGTGTGGCGTCGTCTCGCAGCGCAAGGGCTGCTCTGCGGCGAACCGCTCGGCGGCTTCTGGATGCATGTCGGCGATCCCGAAGCGCGCGCGGCGGCTGAAGCGCGTCTTGCCGGCCGGCCTGCGTGAGCGATCTCTTCGCGGGACCTGCGCCGCGCGTGCGCGCGATCGCGGCGACCGCGCCATTCCTCGACACGCTCGCGCACGCGTGCATCGCCGCGCTGCCGCGTGACGACGATGCGTTCGCCTTGTCGGATGCGCTGATCCTTCTGCCCAACCGCAGGGCGGCGCGCGGCCTGATGGATGCGTTCGCGCGCGCGCTCGGCGGGGCGGCGCTGTTGCCGTCTATCCGACCGCTCGCCGACATCGACGATGATCCCGACGTGTGGGGTCATGATCCGATCGAATTGAACGTCGCGCCGGCGATCGATCCGGTGCGGCGGCGCCTGGAATTGGCGGCGCTGGTGCGCGCGCGCGACGCTGCCGCCGGCGGCGTCGACGATCCCTCGCGCGCGCTCGCTTATGCCGAGGCATTGTGCCGTTTGCTGGACGCCGCCTCCGCCGTGGACGCGGTGGATTGGTCGAAGGCGGGGGCGCTCGTCGATGCGGACCTCGCAGAACATTGGCGCCAATCGGCGGAATTTTTGCACATCATCGCAACCTATTGGCCGCAGCGTCTCGCCGCCGACGGGCTGCTCGACCCCGGCGCGCGGCGCACGCGCATTCTGCACGCGCTGGCCGAACACTGGACGCGCGCGCCGCCGCAAACGCCGGTGATCATCGCCGGCTCCACCGGCTCCATTGCGGCGACGCGCGCCTTGATGCGTACCGTTTCTGCGCTGCCGCGGGGCGTGGTGGTGTTTCCTGGCCTCGACGCCGACATGGACGAACGCGCCTGGGCGCAGATCAACGACCAGCATCCGCAATTCGCGCTGAAGCGCACGCTGGAGTCGATCGGCGTCGCGCGCGGGGATGTGCCGGCGCTGGCGCCGCGCAGCGAGGATGATGCTGCGCGCGCGCGGCGCATTCTGTTGCGCGAAGCGCTGGCGCCGCCGGATGCGACCGCCGATTGGCTGGCCCGGATCGCTGCGGCCGGCGGCGGCGACGCCTTGCATGCGGGCGCGTCCGGTCTCGTCGTGATGGAAAGCGATTCCGAGGGCGAGGAAGCCCAGGCGATCGCGCTCATGCTGCGCGAAACGCTGGAGCGGCCGGGCGAAACCGCGATGCTGGTGACGCCGGATGCAGGGCTTGCGCAGCGCGTCGCAGCCAAGCTCGCGCGCTGGGACATCGCGCCCACGATGACGCAAGGCGCGCCGTTGTCGGCGGCGCCGTGCGGCGTGCTGATCGGGCTGATGCTCGATCTCATCGCCCGACCGACCGATCCGGTGCGGATCGCGGCGATTTTGAAACATCCTTTGCTGGCCGCGCCGGCTGGCGACATCGCCCGCATCGAGCGCAGCGTGTTGCGTGGGCCGCCGCGTTTCTCGGACTGGCCGGCGATGCTGGACGCAAGCGGGCGCGACGCAGCGCTGCTGCGGCTGCATGAGGCGCTCGCGCCGGTCTTGTCGTTGTCGATGCGCGCAACGATCAGCCTGGCGGATTTGTGTGACGCGCTTGCTGCGGCGGTCGAGGCGCTGGCGGGCGCGCGCGCCTGGACGGGCGAGGACGGCGCCGCGTGCGCGCGCGTGCTGCGCGATCTGATCGCGCATGGCGAGGCCTTGGGCGACGCGGAGGCGGAGGCGCTGGCGCGCACGGTGCGCGCCGTGCTGCAGAGCGTGGAGACGCCGCCCGCGCGCGGCGGCGATCCGCGCATCGCGATCATGGGGCCGCTCGAGGCGCGCCTGCAGCGCCGCGATCTGATGATTCTCGGCGGCTTGAACGAAGGGGTGTGGCCGTCGCCGGCGGCGGAGGATCCGTTCCTCTCGCGCAGCATGCGCAGCGCGCTCGGCTTCGCGTCGAGCGACGAACGCGTCGGCCTCGCCGCGCATGATTTCGCGCAGCTCGCCGCGGCGCCCCGGGTGATCCTGTCGCGTGCGCGGCGGACGGGCGCGGCGCCTGCGGTGGCGTCGCGCTGGCTGTGGCGACTCGAAACCGTGTTGCGCGTCGCCAGCGCCGAACGCGCCGCGGCGCCGGCCTTGCACTGGGCGCGCGCCCTCGATGCGCCGCGCATCTATGCGCCGTGCGCGCCGCCGGCGCCGCGCCCGCCGCGCAACGCCCGGCTCACCGCCATCAGCGTCACCGGCGTGACCAAACTGATCCGCGATCCTTATGCGATTTACGCCGAGCGTCTGCTCGGCTTGCGCCCGCCCGATCCGATCGGCAAGCCGCCCGGACCCGCCGAACGCGGCACCGCCGTCCACGCCGCGATCGAGCGATTCGGGGCAGGCGGCGCGCCCGATGCGCTGATTGCGCTTATCGATGAAGAATTGGCGCGCGGCGGCTTCAATCGCACGGCGCGCGCGGCGGCGCGCGAACGCTTAGGCCCGGCGGCGGAGGCGTACGTCGCCTGGCTCAAGGCGCAGGACGCCGAAGGCATGCGCGCCTATCTCGAGCGCCGCGGCGCGCTGGACTTGTCCTGCGGCGTGACGCTGACCGCGCGTGCGGATCGCATCGCCATCGATGCGGTGGACCAGGCGCATCTGATGGACGTCAAGACGGGCGATCCGCCGAGCGAAGAGCAGGTGACGGCTGGCTTCGAGCCGCAATTGGCGCTCGAGGCCGCGATGCTGGCCCGCGGCGCCTTCGCAGACGTTCCGCGCGCGCGGGCTCAAAGCCTGACCTATTGGCGCTTCTCGGGCAGCGAGCCCGGGCCGAAAGGCGTGTCGCAGAAAACGCCCGCGCATGCGCTGGCGGAAGCGGCGTTTGTTGCGCTCGAGAAGAAGCTTTTGGAATACGCCGATCCGACGATGCCGTTCCTGTCGCGGCCGCGCGTGCTTTCCGTGCGCCATTTCGGCGATTTCGATCACCTCGCGCGCCGCCAGGAATGGGCCGACAGCGACGACGAGGGCGAGGCATGAGCCCGCGCGAAGAAACGCTGCTCAATCAGCGCGCCGCCGCCGATCCGCGCGCCAACGCTTTCGTCACCGCGAACGCCGGCTCCGGCAAGACGAAGGTGCTGGTCGACCGCATCGCGCGCCTGCTGCTCACCGGCGCCGCGCCGAACGCGTTTTTGTGCATCACCTACACGAAGGCGGCGGCGTCGGAGATGCAGCGCCGGCTGCTGATGCGGCTGGGCGCCTGGGGCGTCACGCCGGACGATGCGCTCGCCGCGGCGCTGCGCGAGCTGACCGGATCGGACGAGGAGGTCGACGCGGCCGATCTCGCACGCGCGCGCGCGCTGTTCGCCCATGCGCTGGAGACCCCGGGCGGCCTGCGCATCCAGACCATTCACGCCTTCTGCGAACGCCTGCTGGCGCGGTTTCCGCTCGAATCCGGCGTGGCGCCGGGCTTTTTGATCGCCGACGATGTCGCCACGCGGGACCTTATGCAGCGCGCCTGGGACGATCTCCTGCGCGCGGGGGAGGGCGACACGCGCGCGGCGTTCGCCCGCTTCGCACGGCGGCTCGACGGCGATTCGCTTGAGCAGTTGTTCAAAGACATCGTCGCGGCGCGCGCGGCGCTCAAGGATTTCATCGGCGACGGCACGCTCCCGGAGGCGCTTCAGCGTCTCGCTTTGCGCCATGGCGTCAGCGAAGACGCTGAAACGTTTATTGCGCGCACCGTGCGCGAAACGCCTTGGCGGGACCTTGAAGCGGCGGCGCGCGCCTTGGCGCACTTCAGCGTGACCGACGCGGAGCGCGCGCGAAAGATCTTGGCCGCACACGCGCTGCGCGATGATGCGCCCGAGGCGGCCTTCGACGCGCTCAAGAGCGTCTTTCTGACCCAGAAAGAGGAACCCTACAAAAGCGTCGCCACCAAACCCGCGCTCAAGCAGCATGGCTGGCTCGAGCCGCTGCTGGCGCGCGAGGCGCAGCGTGTGCACGCGGCGACGCAAAGCTTGCGGGCGATAGACCGTGCGGCTGACGCGCGCGCCGCGCTCATCTTGGCGCACGCGTTCAACCGGCATTATGCGCAGGCGAAGGACGCCGCAGGCACACTCGACTTCGACGATCTCATCACGCATGCGCTGGCGCTTCTGACGCGCGCGGATGCGGCGCCTTGGGTGCTCTACAAGCTCGACGGCGGCGTGTCGCACATCCTGGTGGACGAGGGACAGGATACGAGCCCGGCGCAATGGCGTCTGCTTGCGCCGTTGCAGAATGAATTCTTCGCCGGCCGCGGCGCGCGCGAGGCGGTGCGCACGGTGTTCGCCGTCGGCGATCCGAAGCAATCGATCTACGGTTTTCAAGGCGCCGATCCCGCGCGCTTTCTGCTCCAGGCGCAGACCTTGAGCCTGCAGGCGCACGAATCCGGCGCCGCGTTTCGTGCGCCGAGCTTGCGCGCCTCGTTCCGATCGACGCCGGAAGTGCTCGCCGCGGTCGATGCGACCATGGCGCGCCTGACGCTCGGCGAGGATGCGATGGCGCAGGACGTCGTCGTCCATCTCGCCGATCGCGGGGATCACCAGGGCATGGTGGAGGTGTGGCCGATCGCGCGGAGACCTGACAAGCCGGCCGCGATCGCCTGGGATTCGCCGCGCGACATGGAGCGCAGCGATTCCGCGGCGGCGCAATTGTGCAAGGCGATCGCCGTGCGCATCAGCGAGATGATCGCCCAGCGCACGGGCGTGTGGGATCGCGACGAACGGGGCTGGGCGATGCGCCCGATGCATGCGGGCGATGTCTTGATCCTCGTGCAATCGCGCACGGCACTGTTCGAGCAGATGATCAAGGCGCTCAAGCGGCAGGGTCTGCCTGTCGCCGGCGCCGACCGCATGAAGCTGGCTCAGGACATCGCGGTGCTGGATTGCATGGCTCTGATCCGGACTGCGCTCGATCCCACCGACGACCATGCCTTGGCCTGCGTGCTCAAGGGGCCGTGGCTTGGCCTTGTCGACGACGACGCGGATCTGTTTCCGCTCGCCTATGGCCGTGCGAAAGGCGAGACGCTGTGGTCGCGTTTGAAGGCGAGCGCAGATCCGCGCCTGGCGCCGGCGCGCGCCTTCATCGCTGCGGCGATCGCGCGTGCAGGCGCGCATCCGTTCGTGTTCTTGAGTTGGGCGCTCGAGGCCTGCGACGCCGACGGGCGCAGCGGATGGCGCAGACTGGCCGAACGCCTCGGGGCCGCCGCGCGCGATCCGCTCGAAGAGGTGTTGTCGCGCGCGCTGAGCGCAGACCGGCGCGGCGAAGGAAGCCTGCAGGCGTTTCTCGCGGCGCTCGAGGCCGACGACAGCGATGTGAAGCGTGAAATGGAGGAGGCCGGCCGTGCGGTGCGGGTGATGACCGCGCACGGCGCCAAGGGGCTCGAGGCGCCGATCGTGTTTCTTCCCGACACGACGAAGGCGCCGAGTTTCACCGCCAAATCGGGCTTCATGCGCAGCGAGGATGGGCCTGTCTTTTCGCGTCGGAAGGCGGATGACGACGCCGTCGTCGCGAGCGCGCGCGCGCGCGGCCTCGCGCTGGCCCAGCAGGAAAGCGCGCGGCTCTTGTATGTGGCGATGACGCGCGCGCGAGATGTGCTGATCGTGTGCGGCGCGCAAGCCGGCAACGGCGAAGCAGGCGTCGGCGCCGGCGCGTGGCACGAAAGCGTCAGCGCGGCGATGGCCGCGATTGGCGCGCCGTGCGAGACCCCATTCGGTCAGGGCTTTCGTCTCGGCGCGCTGCATCGCGCCCAGTCGCAAGAGACGCCGCAAAGCCTGCCGATCGCTGCGCCTGCCTGGGCGTCGCGCGCGGTGGATGCGGCGGCGTCGCGCGGCGGCATCGCGCCGTCGCACGCCGCCCATGATGCAGGCGCAGGCCTTTCGCCGCGCCAGGACGGCGCGCGGCGTTTTCGCCGCGGCCTTCTGATTCACGGATTGTTGCAGAGACTGCCAAGCATCGCCGCGCCGGCGCGCGCGGCGGCGGCGCAAGCCTGGCTCGCGCGCCAGGGTTTTTCGGGCGACGGCGCCGACGCCTTCGTGCGCGAGGCGCTTGCGGTGATCGACGATCCCGCTATCGCGGACGCATTCGGCCCGGCCAGCCGGCCTGAGGCGCCGATCGTCGGCGCGGTCGATGGGCGCGCGGTGTCGGGGGTCGTGGATCGCCTCGTCGTGCAGCGAGACCGCGTGCTGGCGCTGGATTTCAAGACTGATCGTCCCTCGCCCAGAACGATCGCAGAGACGCCGCCGGCCTATCTGGTGCAGCTGGCCCTGTATCGCGCCGTGCTGCGCCAGATATTCCCCGGCCGCAGCGTCTCGTGTGCGCTGGTCTGGACGGAAACGCCGCATGTTTCGCCCTTGCCGGACGATGCGCTCGATGCGGCTCTCGCCGCGCTGGGCGCGGGTTGAACGCCCGGCCGGGCCGCCTTATGTGAAGCGTTCGCACAGGCAATTCGCGCGCAAGGAGAGCCGCCGATGGGCGCCATCAAGATCACCGACGACAGTTTCGATGCGGACGTGCTGAAGGCGAACGGCCCCGTTCTCGTGGATTTCTGGGCGGAATGGTGCGGCCCGTGCAAACAGATCGGCCCGGCCCTTGAAGAGATCGCTTCGGAAATGGCGGGCAAGGTTTCCGTCGCGAAAATCAATATCGACGACAACCCGATGACGCCGAGCCGCTATGGCGTGCGCGGCATCCCGACGCTGATGCTGTTTCGCGACGGCAAGGTCGCGGCGACCAAGATCGGCGCCATGCCGAAGTCGAAAATTGTCGAATGGCTGAACGAAACGGTCTGAACGCTTCAGCCTGTCGCGAGCGCGCGCGCCAAGGCCAGTGATCCACACGCGATAATGCGCGCCCCGCCGATGCCGCTCGCCGCAGTCAAGGCGTCGCCGATCGATGCAAATGCATGCGCCTCGATGCCGGCCGCGCGGGCGAGCGCGGCCAGCGCTTCGGGTGATGCGCTGTCTTCTGCGTCTGCAAGCGGCATTGCGAACGCTGCGTCGAGCGCCGGCGCGAGGGCTTCGACATACCCCGCCGCATCCTTGCGCGATCGCATCGCGATCAGCGCGATCGTGCGCGCGGGCGCAGCCGGGCGTGTGCTGATGAGCCACTGCGCCAGCGCGCGCGCGCCGTGCGGATTATGCGCGCCGTCGAACCAGAGCGCGCCGCCAGCCGCTTCGATGGCGCTGTGACGGATGCGCTGCAACCGGCCGGGCAAGCGCGCGTCGCGCATCGCGCGTGCGCAGGCCGCGTCGTCGAGCGCGCACAGGCCGGCGGCGTCGAACGCCGCAATCGCCGCGCCGGCGTTGACGATCTGATGCGCGCCTTCAAGCGCGGGAAGCGGCAGATCGAAAAGGCGGTTGACCGTCTGCACGCACAGACGCCCGTGCTGCCCGTAGGCGTCCCAGTCTGTTCCGAAGTGAAGGCATGGCGCGGCCGCCGTTGCGGCATGCGCGTCGAGCACGGCGCGGACGATGTCGTTTTGCGGCGCGATCACGGCGGGCGCGCCGCGCTTCAGGATGCCGGCCTTGTGGGCGGCGATGTCGGCGAGCGAGGGCCCGAGCGCATCGACGTGATCGAGATCGATGGGCGTGATCACGCAGGCGGCCGGCTGCGCGATCACATTGGTGGCGTCGTCGCGCCCGCCCATGCCGGTTTCGAGGATCGTCAGATCGGCGGGTTCGTTGGCGAAAAGCAGAAACATCGCCGCGACCTGGGCCTCGAAATGCGTCAGCGGCGCATGCGTGGCGCGCACGGCGTTCAGCGCGGCGATGAACAGATCGTCCGACGTCTCGCGCCCCGCCAGGCGAATGCGTTCGCGCGTGTGCAGAAGGTGCGGCTTGGTGAAGGCATGCGCGGCCAGGCCATGTGCGGCCGCGAGCGCGGCGAGGAAGGCGCACGTGGATCCCTTGCCGTTCGTGCCTGCGACGTGGACGACGGGCGGAAGCGCGCAATGGGGGTCGCCGAGTGCGGCGAGCGCATCGCGGATGGCTTGCCCGTTCAGCGGACGCCCGTGGCCGAATTCCGGCCCGAACCAGGCGTTCAACGCCGCGGCGATGCGGTCTTCGCCGCCTCCTGGGTTCACTCGGCCGCCTTGGTTTGCGGCTTGCGCCGATCAGGCGTGCGGCGCGGCTCGGCGCGCTGCGCCACCGCATCGGCCGGCGCCTCGAGCCGCGGCTCGGCCTCCGCCGCAGCCGCCTTGGGCTGCAGCACAGACAGCGCCTGGCCCAAAACATCCTTCAGCTGGCGGCGATCGACGACCATGTCGATCATGCCTTTGTCCAGCAAATATTCCGATCTTTGGAAACCTTCCGGCAGCTTCTGGCGGATGGTCTGCTCGATCACGCGCGGGCCGGCGAAACCGATCAGCGCGCCGGGCTCGGCGAAATGCAGATCGCCGAGCATGGCGTAGGACGCGGTGACGCCGCCGGTCGTCGGATCCGTGAGAACGACGAGATAGGGCAGGCGCGCCTCGCGCAGATCCTGGATCGCCAGCGTCGTGCGCGGCATTTGCATCAGCGACAGGATGCCTTCCTGCATGCGGGCGCCGCCCGCGGCGGTGATGCAGATCATCGCGCATTTGCGCTTGATCGCCATTTGCGCGGCCGCGATGAAGGCTTCACCGGCGGCCATGCCCAAAGAGCCGCCCATGAATTCGAAATCCTGGACGAGAACCACTGCGCGCTGGCCATGGATCGCGCCATAGGCGGCGCTCATGCAATCGTCGCGATTGAGCTTGGCGCGCGCGGCCTTCAGGCGATCGACATATTTCTTGTCATCGCGAAATTTCAGCGGATCGGCCGGCGCCTTGGGCAGCGGCACGAGCGTCCATTTGGCGTCGTCGAACAATTGTTTGAAACGCGTTTCCGGCCCGATGCGCATGTGGAAGCCGGCGGGCGTCACCCAATTCGAGGCTTCCAGATCGGTGCGAAAGATCAATTCGCCCGTGGCCGGGCATTTGATCCAGAGATTGTCCGGCGTTTCGCGCTTTTCCTCTTCCGGCTTGGGCTTTTTCAGCCCGGGGCGCGCGAGATTGGAGAGCCAATTCATGCGTCTGCGCCTTCCAGCTTGCGGGCGCCATGCACCGCGCGGCTTAAAGTGTGCACCAGATCCGCCACTCGTTTGGGCGCGTCCTGCGCCTGGTTTTGCATCACGGCGTCCGTCACGCAATCGACGAACGCGGACCCCACCACCACGGCATCGGCGGCGCGCGCGACGGAGGCGGCCGCCTCGGCCGTGCGCACGCCGAACCCCACTGCGATGGGCAGCGCCGTCGCGGCGCGGAGACGCTCGACCGCCGAAACGATCGCCGCATCCGCCGCGGACTTCACGCCCGTCACCCCAGCCACCGAGACATAATACACGAATCCACTGACGCCTTCGAGCACTTTGGGGAGGCGGGCGGCGTCTGTCGTCGGCGTCGCCAGGCGAATGAGCGCAAGGCCGCGTTGCGCCATTTCCGTGCGCAGCGGCGCATCTTCTTCGGGCGGCAAATCGACGATGATGGCGCCATCCACGCCAGCCGCCTGGGCCGCCGCGGCGAAGCCGGGATAGCCCTTTTGCTCCACCGGATTGGCGTAACCCATGAGAATGACCGGCGTGTCCGCGTTTTCTTTGCGGAAGCGCTCGACCAGTTTGAGCGCATTGGCCAGCGAGCCGCCGGATTTCAGCGCGCGCTGGGCGGCGGCCTGGATCGAGGGCCCGTCCGCCATCGGATCGGTGAATGGAAAGCCCAGCTCGATGATGTCGGCGCCGGCGGCGGGCAGGGCGCGCAGGATGTCGAGGGAGGTTTCAAAATCGGGATCGTTCGCCATGACGTAGGTGATCAGGGCGGCGCGATTGCTTTGTTGCAGCGTTGCGAAAGTGTTTGCGAGGCGCTTGCTCATGGGGCGCGCATGTCTGCATTAGGTTCGCAAACACCCCTCATCCGGCGATTCGCGCCACCTTCTCCCACAAGGGGTGAAGGCGACGGCGAAGCCGACGGATGAGGTGTGTCGACGCTGCGCCGAATGCGCCCGCTCACGCCCGCTTCTCCAACGCTTCCGACACCGTGAAAACATCCTTGTCGCCGCGGCCGCACATGTTCAGCACCACGATCCCGCCTGGGCCTACATCGCGCGCGATCTCTCCGATGCGGGCGAGCGCGTGCGAGGGCTCAAGCGCCGGGATGATGCCTTCCAGGCGCGCGCACAATTGGAAGGCGTCGAGGGCTTCCTCGTCGGTGGCGGACAAGTATTGCGCGCGGCCGATGTCGTGCAGATAGGAATGCTCGGGGCCGACGCCGGGATAATCGAGCCCTGCGGAAATCGAATGGCCTTCGAGGATTTGCCCGTCCTCGTTCTGCAACAAATAGGTGCGGTTGCCGTGCAGCACGCCGGGTCTGCCGCCATTGATCGCGGCGGAATGCTCGAAGCGGTCGTCGATGCCGTGACCCGCAGCCTCGACGCCGATCAGGCGCACGCTTTCGTCGGCGATGAACGGATGGAACAAGCCGATCGCGTTCGATCCGCCGCCGATGCAGGCGACCACCGCATCCGGCAGACGGCCTTCGCGTTCGAGGATTTGCGCGCGCGCCTCGCGGCCGATGATGCTTTGAAAATCGCGCACCATCTCGGGATACGGGTGCGGACCGGCGGCGGTGCCGATGATGTAGAACGTGTCGTGCACATTGGTCACCCAATCGCGCAGCGCTTCGTTCATCGCATCCTTCAACGTGGCCGCGCCGCTCGTCACCGCGCGCACATCGGCGCCGAGCAGCTTCATGCGGAACACGTTCGGGCTTTGCCGGGCCACGTCGGTTGCGCCCATGAACACCACGCAGGGCAGGCCGAAGCGGGCGCAGACGGTCGCGGTCGCCACGCCATGCTGGCCGGCGCCGGTTTCCGCGATGATGCGCGTCTTGCCCATGCGCCTGGCGAGCAGGATCTGGCCGAGGCAATTGTTGATCTTGTGCGCGCCGGTGTGATTCAGCTCGTCGCGCTTGAGATATATTTTCGCTGCGCCGAAATGATCGGTGAGCCGCTCGGCGAAATAGAGCGGCGACGGCCGGCCGACATAATCGCGCCAGAAATAATCCATCTCCGAAGCGAAGGTGGGGTCGGCCTGGGCGGCGCGATAGGCGCGCTCGAGATCGAGCACGAGCGGCATCAGGGTCTCGGCGACGAAGCGGCCGCCATACATCCCGAAGCGCCCGTTGTCGTCGGGAAGGTCCTGCCAGTTGCGTCTTACGTCCATTCTCATGCGGGGGGTTGGCGGGCGGCGGCCAGAAAGGCGGCGATACGCTCCAAATCCTTTACGCCGGGGGCGCTTTCCACGCCAGAGGACGTATCGACCTGGGTCGCCCCGGCGGCGGCGATCGCCTCGCGGACGTTGTCTGCGGTCAAGCCGCCGGACAAAAACCAGGGCCGGGGCAGGCGGCGTCCAGCCAGGATCGGCCAGTCGAACGCGGCGCCGTTGCCCCCGGGCAGGCCGGCCCCCGGCGGCGGCTTGGCGTCGAACAACAGCATGTCGGCGGCGCCGGCATAGGCGTCGGCGGCGGTGAGATCGGCGCGGGTCGCCACCGGCAGCGCCTTGATCGTCCCGTTGCGGGCGAAGCGGCGGGCCGCGGCGACGCGCGGGGGCGGCTCGGCGCCATGCAGCTGCAGCCAATCGGGGGCGGCCGCGGCCTGGATGGCGGCGAGCGCGGCGTCGTCGGCGTCGACCGTGACCGCCACGATCTGGGCCCGGCCGCGGGCGCGCGCCGCCAGCGCCTGGGCCGCCTCAAAGGTCACATGGCGCGGGCTTTTTGGGAAGAAAATCAACCCGATGTACCGCGCCCCGCCGGCGATGGCGGCGTCTAAAGCGGGGGCGTCCTTGACGCCGCAGATTTTGGCTTCAGCCATGGCCCATCATGTAGAGGCGGCCTGGCGCTGGGGCAATTCGGGCGGTGCGGCGGCCTCGGCGGGGGCCAAGGCCAGGAACCGGCGCGCCGCGATGCGCCAGTCCAACGTGGCCCGCCGGGCGAGCGCGGCGCGCGATTGCCGGGCCCACAGCGCGTCGTCGGTGAGGATGCGGATCGCGGCGTCGGCGAAGCTCTTGTCGTCGCCCGCGACCGTGCCGGTGATCCCGTGCTCGACCCGCTCGCCGACCGCCCCGACCGGGCGCACGATCGCCGGCGCGCCCATCGCCTGCGCCTCCGCCACCGCGAGGCAGAAGGTTTCGCCCGGATCGCCGAGATAGAGCATCGCCCGCATGGCCCCCAGCGCTTCGGCCAAGGCCGGCTTGGCCACAGGCTCGCGCACGATCACGCCTGGGGTCTGCGCCGCCTCGGCCAGCACGGCGCGCATCGCTGCGCTGCGGGCGCCGCCGGCGGCGTAGACCTGCGGGCCGGAGAACACGTGCAGCTCGGCGTCGGGTACGGCGGGGCGGATGCGGTCGCGCCACAGGCGGGTCAGCGGCGCGAGCCCACGCAAGGGGTTGGACGCGAACACCGCCCGCGGCGGCGGCGTTCCCGGCGCGCGGCGCGTCTCGAGAAAGGCGTGCTCGACGCCAAGCGGGATTTGCTCGCACGGCAGCAGGCGCGCCCAGAACGGCGCAGTCGCGGCGTGCGCAGGCCCGGCGAACACCAAAGTGGGGCGCTTGGCCAGGATGCGCAGCGCGAAGCGCGGCTTGGACAGGAAGGTCGCTGGATTGTGCAGCCAGAACGCCAGCCGGCGCGGATTGAGCGGCACGCGCATGAGCGCGGGATCGCGATTGGCGATGAACAGGTCGCACTCGAGCTGGCGCGTGGCGCGGACGTTCGCCAGCGTCTCGTTCGGCCGCCAGCGCACGCCGGCATGCGTCATCGGCCGCGCGGCGGCGGCGTAGGCCGTCACGTCCGCGCCCTCCTGCGCCAGCGCCTCGGCGAGCGCGATGAAGGCGCTTTCGGCGCCGCCGAGCGGGCGTTCCAGCGGCGTCAGGCCATCGAACGCGACGCCGGAATCCGCCATCACGATGCGCATCGGCGCCGCTCAGCCGCGCGCTTTGAGCAGGTCGCGTATCTCCGCGAGCAGCTTTTGGTCGGCTGTGGGCTCCGGCGGCGGGGCGGGCGCCGCGGCTTCGGCCTTCTTCATGCTGTTCATGCCCTTGATGATCAGGAACAGCACCCAGGCGACGATGATGAACTTGATCATCGCATTGATGAACTTGCCGTAATTGATGGCGACTTCGGGTTTGGCCGCGACATAGGCCGGCCCGCCCTCGACGCCGACCGCCGGCGCGGCCTGCTGCAGCACGATCTTGAGCGTCGAGAAATCGATGCCGGCCAGCATCAGGCCGATCGGCGGCATGATCACATCGTCCACCAGCGAGGAGACGATCGTGCCGAAGGCCGCCCCGATGATCACGCCGACGGCGAGGTCCACGACATTGCCGCGCATCGCGAAATCGCGGAACTCTTTCAACATTTCCGATCTCCGTCAGGCCGCGGGTTCGCTTGAAGCGCGCCTGCGCCTTCCGCTAAAGTCGCCCGGCGGGGAATGCAACCTCCCGATCCCGGCCGCACGGCCCAAGCGTTGCCGACAGGCGGGAAACCGCGTCTCCTCGGGCGTGCGGCGTATGCGACACATGATGGCGGTTGCGGCGATGGCGCCGCTCTGGTGGGCCGGCGCGGCTTTGGCGCAGGACGGCGACGCATCCGGCCTGCGCGTCAGCGGTTCGGTGCGGCTGCGGACGGAATCCATCGCCAATGCGCCGCGCGCCGGCGTGTCGCCGGCGGACGATCTCTTCGGCCTGCGCACGCGGATTTTCGCCGAGACGGACGCCGGCGGCTGGACGGTCGCAGGCGAGCTCTATGACAGCCGCGTTTTTGGCGCCGAGGACGACGCGCCGATCACCACCAACGACGTCAATGCGCTGGAGCTGGTGCAGCTTTATGCGCGGCGGCCGTTCGAAGCGGGCGGCATGGAGGGGGCTGTGCAGATCGGCCGCTTCATGATCAATCTCGGCTCGCGCCGTTTGGTGGCGGCGGATGATTTTCGCAACACGACCAACGGCTATACCGGTGTGCGGCTCGATCTCGAACGCGGCGGCGCGAGCCTCGCTGCGATCGCAGCATCGCCACAGATCCGCCGGCCCGACAATCTCGACGACCTGCGCGATGCGGCCATTCGGGTCGATCACGAAAGCGCCGCCCAGCAGGTGTTCGGCGGTGTCGCGACATGGGCGTCGGCCCCCAACGGGCCGTCGCTGCAGGGGTCGTATTTCTATTTCGTCGAAAGGGATCGCAGCGGGAGCCAGACGCGCGATCGCCGGCTGCACACGGCGGGCCTGCGCGCCTTCCGCGACCCCGCGCGCGGCGCCTGGGACCACGATGTCGAAGGCTTTCGGCAATGGGGAGAGATCAGCGTCAGCGCAGCGCTCAACGCGCCCCGCCAAGACGTCGCGGCCTGGTTTCTCCATGCCGAGATCGGGCGCACCTGGGACGCGCCGTGGCGGCCGCGGCTGTCGGTGGAATACGATGTCGCCAGCGGCGACGATCCTGGCGGCGACTTTGAGCGCTTCGACACGCTGTTCGGCATGCGCCGCGCGGAGATAGCGCCGTCGGGGCTCTACAACGCGGTCGGCCGCGCCAACCTCGCCGCGCCGGCGGTGCGGTTCGAGGCGCAGCCCAGCCCACGGTGGGACCTGATGGCCGTGTGGCGCGGCCTCGCGTTGGAGTCGCGCTTCGACGCGTTCTCGACCACCGGCGCGCGCGATCCTTCAGGCGCGGCGGGCGTCGATGCGGGCGAGCAGGTCGAGCTGCGCGTCCGCGCCTGGCTCGCGCCGGACCGCGTACGCCTGGAAGGCGCTGTCGTGCATCTCGACAAGGGCCCGTTCTTCGCCCGCGCGCCCAACGCCAACGGCAGCGGCGATACGCTCTATTCCGTGCTTGATTTGACCTATTCCTTCTAACGCTCCCCGGAAACGGCGCAGCCGTTATCCGGGGTCCAGCCCAGACGGGCGCACCCCTCTCCGCTGGGCCCCGCATAAGCGCTGCGCGCTTTGCGGGGAACGTGCGCACCACGCCTCGGCGCCAGAAAAATCAGCCGCTCCCCGGAAACGGCGCAGCCGTTATCCGGGGCCCAGCCTAGTAGGGGGCGCCCCCTCTCAGCTGGGCCCCGCATAAGCGCTGCGCGCTTTGCGGGGAGCGGTTAGAGCAGGCGCGGATAAAGATCTTCCCAGTGCGGGTTCATGTCTTCGATGAGGGCGATCTTCCAGGCGCGGCGCCACTTCTTGATCTTTTGCTCGCGGGCGTAGGCTGCAGCGACGCTGTCGTGCGGCTCGAACCATACAAGGCGCGTGACGCCGTATTTGCGGGTGAAGCCCGGGAGCAGGCCTTCGCGGTGCTCGTGCGCGCGCCGCAGCAGGTCGCGCGTCGAGCCTGTGTAGAGCGTGCCGATGCGGCCGCTGGCGAGGATGTAGGTCCAGCCGCCGGCCTCTTGTCGCATATGTCCTTCCACTCCTCTCCGCGCTCCCCGGAAACGGCGAAGCCGTTATCCGGGGTCCAGCCTTGAAGGTTGCGCCCCTCTCAGCTGGCCCCCGCATAAGCGCTGCGTGCTTTGCGGGGAGCGGGGCATAGCCGCTCCCCGGAAACGGCGGAGCCGTTATCCGGGGCCCAGCCCAGAAGGGCGCGCCCCTCTCGGCTGGGCCCCGCATAAGCGCTGCGCGCTTTGCGGGGGGCGTAATCTAATCGGTGTCGACGCCGCCGTTGACGGCCATGCGCAATTCCTTGCCGGGCTTGAAGAACGGCACGCGCTTGGTCGGCACGGCGACGGATTCCCCGGTGCGCGGATTGCGGCCCTGGCGCGGATCGCGCACGCGCACGGAAAACGCTCCAAAGCCACGCAGCTCGACCCGGCGGCCCTCGATCAAGGCTTGGCTGACGTCCTCGAACAAACACTCGATCGCGCGCTCGACCTTGGCGGCGGGCAGATGCCGGAAATCGTGTTGCAGCCGTGCGATCAGTTCCGATTTCAGCATGGCGCGCCCCCGCCGGCGGGATGGACGGCCCGCAACGTCATGTTGCATCGACATGGCCTGGGCGCCAAGCGGGGAAGTCGCTGATTCAAAAAGAAATAGGGCCGGCCTCCCAGCGTACGGGAAACCGGCCCCAATTCGGGTTTTGTGTAATCGCCGCTTCAATCAGGACTTGGTCGTGCGCTCCTTCAGCGCCGCGCCCAGGATGTCGCCCAAAGATGCGCCGGAATCGGACGAGCCGAACTTGCCGATGGCTTCCTTTTCGTCGGCCAGCTCCATCGCCTTGATCGACAGCGACACCTTGCGCGAGGCCTTCTCGAACGCGGTGACCATGGCGTCGATGCGGTCGCCCTTGGCGAAGCGTTCGGCGCGCTGCTCGGAGCGATCGCGCGACAGATCCGATTTGCGGATGAAGCTGCGCAGCGCGTTGTCTTCGCCGAACGCGACCTCGATGCCGCCGGAGGTGACGTCGACGATCTCGACCGTGAGGATCTGGCCGCGGCGGAATTCGGCGCTCGACATCGGATCGTGCGCGGCCTGCTTGATGCCGAGGCTGATGCGCTCCTTCTCGACATCGACGTCAAGCACGCGCGCCTTGACCACGTCGCCCTTGTTGTAGCGCGCCAGCGCTTCTTCGCCCTGGGCGTCCCAGGCGATGTCGGACAAGTGCACCATGCCGTCGAGCTCGGGCGTCAGTCCGACGAAGAGGCCGAACTCGGTGATGTTCTTCACTTCGCCCTCGATCACGGAATCGACCGGATGATCGGCGAGGAATTGCTCCCACGGATTGGCCTGGACCTGCTTGATGCCGAGCGAGATGCGGCGCTTGTCGCCGTCGACGTCGAGCACGAGCACGTCGACTTCCTGGCTCGTGGACAGGATTTTCGAGGGGTGCGCGTTCTTCTTGGTCCAGCTCATTTCCGAGACGTGGACGAGGCCTTCGACGCCCGGCTCCAGCTCCACGAAGGCGCCGTAATCGGTGATGTTGGTGACGCGGCCATGCAGCTTGGCGCCGACAGGATATTTCGCGTCCACGCCGTCCCACGGATCGCTCAGCAATTGTTTCATGCCGAGTGAAATACGCTGGGTGTCGGGATTGATCTTGATGATCTGCACCTTCACCGTGTCGCCGACATTGAGCACCTGGCTCGGATGCGACACGCGCTTCCAGCTCATGTCGGTGACGTGCAGGAGCCCGTCGATGCCGCCGAGATCGACGAAGGCGCCGTAATCGGTGATGTTCTTGACCACGCCCTCGCGCACTTCGCCTTCCTGAAGCTGGCCGACGATTTCGGCGCGTTCGGAGGCGCGGCTTTCTTCAAGCACCGCGCGGCGCGACACCACGATGTTTCCACGCGCGCGATCCATTTTCAAAATCGCGAAAGGCTGCACCACGTTCATCAGCGGGCCGACGTCGCGCACAGGGCGGATATCGACCTGGCTGCCGGGCAGAAAGGCGTTGGCGCCGCCGAGATCGACGGTGAAGCCGCCTTTCACGCGGCCGACCAGCGCGCCCATCACGGCGTCGCCGGCGGCGAAATTCTTCTCAAGGCGCGTCCAGGCCTCTTCGCGGCGCGCCTTTTCGCGGCTGACGACGGCGTCGCCCAGCGCGTTCTCGATGCGGTCGAGATAGACTTCGACGATGTCGCCGACCTTCGGCGCGGCGGTGTTTTCTTCAGTGATGAATTCGCGCAGCGGGATGCGGCCTTCGGTCTTCAGGCCGAGATCGACGACGACGAAATCATGCTCCAACGCCACGACTGTCGCCGGGATGACCCGCCCTTCCATCATGCCTCGCGCGCCGAGGCTTTCGTCTAACAAACTTGCAAAATCGTCGCGCGACGGGTTCAGGGCGAGTGCGGATGACATTGAAATGCGGTGCTCCAAAGGTTCAGGCCGACCGGTTGGCTCCGGCGGTCTCGGCCCCACCATGGGGCCGTCCTGTGCTCGATTTTCCCAAGGCGCGCGGTCGATCTGCGAACGCAGAACGCCGCCCCGGCGGGGCGCCGGGCGGTCTTGGACGGCGTGTGTATAAGAACTCCAGCCCATCACGGCAAGGCTGGAGCGCGCATTCAGCGCCGGAGCGCTTGGTCCACAAAGGCGCGCGCCGCCGCGACGGCCTCCTCGATGGTCAAATCAGTGGTGTCGACGACGTGCGCGTCTGGCGCCTGAACGGCAGGGGCGGCGTCGCGGCTGGAATCGCGGGCGTCACGGGCGGCGATCATGGCCTCCACCTGATCGAGCGTCACGGCTTCGCCAGCGGCGCGCAGCTCCTTGAAGCGGCGTTCGGCGCGCACCGGCAGGGTTGCGGTCACGTACAGCTTCACGTCGGCGAAGGGCGCCACGACCGTGCCGATGTCGCGCCCGTCGAGCACGGCGCCGCCGGGCTGTCGGGCGAAGGCGCGCTGCGCGTCGAGCAGGGCGGCGCGCACGGCGGGGATGGCGGCGACCACCGAAGCCGCGCCGCCGACGGCCGAGGTGCGGATGCGGCTTTCGTCGATGGCTGAGAGGTCGAGCGCGCGGGCGGCGTCCTCGGCGGCGGCGGCGGCGGCCGGGTCGCCGCCGGCGTCGAGCACGGCCAGCCCCACGGCGCGATAGATGGCGCCGGTGTCGAGCACCGGCAGGCCGTAGTGCGCCGCAAGCCGCTTTGAGACCGTGCCTTTTCCCGATGCAGTGGGGCCGTCGACGGCGATGATCATGGCGGGGGACCGGTTTCAACAACGGACCATCGCCCCGGTCTCGCGGAGCGAGGACCGGGGCCCATGTGTCCGTCGCGGGCGGACATGGACCCCGGATCAGGCTCCGCCTGTCCGGGGTGATGATGGTCTGTGGGCGTGGTGAGAATGGGGGCCGGGGCGCGAGGCATTTCCCGCACAGGTGTAGTCAGTTTTGCGCGGTTCGTGAATCGCTCCGATCGACCTTCGCGTGTGCGCAGGCTTGATCATTGCGGCGGCGCGGCGGAACACAGGCGCATGCGTTGCGCGCTTTCACCCCATCCCGCCGGTCCGGCCTCGCCGGCGACCGCGATCGCGGTCGATGTGGAGCGCACCGGCGCGCTGCTGCGGCTGCGTTATCAGGCGTCGGGCGATCCTGGCGCGATCGTCTGGCCGCCGCTGCGCGCGTCGGAACACGCCGACGGCTTGTGGAAAACCACCTGCTTCGAAGCCTTCCTGCGCCGGCCCGGCGAGGCGGCCTATGTCGAGCTGAATTTCTCGCCCTCCACGCAATGGGCCGCCTACCGCTTCGACCGCACGCGCGAAGGCATGCGCGATCTCGATGGCGTGGCGCCGACCTTCGGCGTCTCCCGTTCGGACCTCGCGCAGACGAGGGCCCATCCCAACGACAGGGCGTCGACGCCTCTTGACCGCGATGGTCCCTCGCCTGCGCGAGGGCCGAGCGACGGTTTTGAGCTCGCCGTGCAGATTGACCTGGCAAGCGCGCTCGACGCCCACGCGCCGTGGCGCCTGGCGCTCGCTGCGGTCATCGAAGACGTGCGCGGCGCGAAGACGTACTGGGCGCTGGCGCATCCCGTCGCGCAGCCGGATTTCCATCATCCGGATGCGTTCGTTCTCGATCTTTCACCGGAACAGCAAGCATGAAAACCGGCCTCGATCGTTTGCTCGAAGACGCAAGCTTGCGCGCGCCCTTGGCCGGCAAGCGCATCGCGCTTTTGGCGCACCCCGCCTCGGTGACGGGGGATTTGACGCATGCGCTCGATGCGGTCGCCGCGTGCGGCGACGTGCGCGTGACGGCCGCGTTCGGGCCGCAGCACGGCATGCGCGGCGACAAGCAGGACAACATGATCGAAAGCCCGGATTTCACCGATCCGGCGCATGGCGTGCCGGTGTTTTCGCTCTATGGCGACAGCCGCCGCCCGACCGGGCAGATGCTGTCGACGTTCGATGTACTGCTCGTCGATCTGCAGGATCTCGGCTGCCGCATCTACACCTTCATCACCACGCTGCTCTACGTGCTCGAAGCCGCCGCCGAGACGGGCAAGGAAGTCTGGGTGCTCGATCGCCCGAATCCGGCGGGGCGCCCGATCGAGGGTTTGACCTTGCGCGCGGGCTGGGAAAGTTTCGTCGGCGCAGGCCCGATGCCGATGCGCCATGGGCTGACGCTCGGCGAACTGGGCGCCTGGTTCGTCGATCATTTCAAACTCGACGTCGCCTATCGCGTCATCGCGATGGAGGGCTACGATCCGCACGCCGCGCCCGGCTATGGCTGGCCGCTCGGCGCACGCACCTGGATCAATCCGTCGCCCAATGCGCCGAACCTTTTCATGGCGCGCGCCTATGCCGGCACGGTGATGCTGGAGGGAACCACGCTGTCGGAAGGGCGGGGCACAACGCGGCCGCTCGAACTGTTCGGCGCGCCCGACATCGACGCACGCAAGATCATCGCCAAGATGCACGCGCTGGCGCCGCATTGGCTGCAGGGTTGCCGCCTGCGCGATATCTGGTTCGAACCGACCTTTCACAAACATGCCAAGCATCTGTGCAACGGCGTGCAGATTCATGTCGAGGATGGCGCCTTCAATCACGCCGCGTTCAAGCCGTGGCGTCTGCAAGCGCTCGCGTTCAAGGCGATCCGCGCGCTCTATCCCGACTACCCGCTGTGGCGTGATTTTCCGTACGAATACGTGCTCGACAAGCTGGCGATCGACGTCATCAACGGCTCGACGCTGCTGCGCGACTGGGTCGACGATCCAAGCGCCGCGCCTGCTGATCTGGACGCGCTGACAGCGCCCGACGAAGCGGCCTGGGCGGCGGAGCGGGCGCGTTTCTTGCTGTATTGAGCGTCTCTGGCGTGGAGCATGGACGACGTCGTCCATGCCTCTTTGCTTTGCGTTGCGCCGCGCGGACGAGGTCGTCCGCGCTCCACGCTGGTCGCCCCTTGGCTGCGCGATGCAGAGACTCCATCACCCCGGTTTCGCGGAACGCGAAAACCGGGGTCCATGTTTGCGCAGCTTGAAACATGGGTCCCGGCTCAAGCTTCGCTTGGCCGGGACGATGGGCGTGTCGCGTCCCTGAACCTTCAACCCGCTCGGCCCTCGCGCGGGAGAGGGCCGAGCGTTTCCGATGCGCGAATGCGGCGCGCATGCGATGGTCCTCGCCACGCTGCGCTTACGCGATGTCGGCGCCCAGGCCCCGCATGAGGTCGGCGAAGCCGGGGAAGCTGGTGGCGATCATGCCGGCTTCATCGACCGCGACCGGCCTTTGCGCGGCGAGTCCGAGCACGAGATGCGCCATGGCGATGCGATGATCGCCGTGCGTTTCGACAGCCGCGCCGCCGCGCACGCTCTGGGCGCCGCGCACGATCAGGCCGTCGGGCTCCTCACGCACGTCGACGCCGCACGCGCTTAGGCCCACCGCCATCACCGCGATGCGGTCGCTCTCCTTGACGCGCAATTCGCCGATGCCGCGCATCACCGTCTCGCCTTCGGCGAACGCGGCCGCGACGGCGAGGATCGGATATTCGTCGATCATCGACGGCGCGCGCGCGGGCGGCACGACGACGCCCTTCAGCCGCGAGGCTCTCGCAACCAGATCGCCCACCGGCTCGCCGGACTCTTCGCGCGCATTCTCGATCGTCAAATCCGCGCCCATTTCGATCAGCGTCTCGAACAAGCCCGCGCGCAGCGGATTGAGCAGCACGCCGTCTATCCGCACTGCGCTTCCCGGCGTGATCAGCGCCGCGACCAGCGGAAACGCCGCCGAAGACGGATCGCCGGGCACGCGCACGATCGCGCCGTGCAAGGATTGCTTTCCCTGCAGGCGAATGATCGCGCCGTCCTCGTGGGGATGCGATTCGACCGCTGCGCCGAAGGCGCGCAGCATGCGCTCGGTGTGGTCGCGCGTGCGCTCCGGTTCGGTGATCTCGGTTACGCCCGCCGCGTTCAAGCCCGCAAGCAGCAGCGCGGATTTCACCTGCGCCGACGCGACCGGAAGGCGGTAGGCGATCGCGGCGAGATCGCCGCCCGCGAGCGTCACCGGCAGGCGGCCGTCGCGGCTGTCGAGAATGCGCGCGCCCATTTGCGCCAGCGGATCGAGCACGCGTCCCATCGGCCGCTTCTGCAGCGACGCATCGCCGGTGAAGGTTGCGCTGAGCGGGTAGCCCGCCGCCGCGCCCATGATCAGGCGCACGCCCGTGCCGGAATTGCCGCAATCGATGATGGTTTCAGGCGCGCGCAAATATCCCCGGCCGCGCACGACCCATCGCCCATCGGGTCCGCGCGCGACCTCGGCGCCGAAGGCGGCCATCGCCTGCGCGGTGGCGAGCACGTCGGCGCCCTCCAGGAGCCCTTCGATCACGGTCTCGCCGGCGGCCATCGCCCCCAGAATCAGCGCCCGGTGCGAAATGGATTTGTCGCCCGGCGCGCGGGCGGCGCCCGAAAGCGGCCCGGAGGCGCGCGCTTCAAGCCGCATGGGACAGCCTATTCCGAAGGGTGAAAACGTCTCGCGAACAAAAGCTTTTGACAGGGCGCCCCCGAAGTGGCAAGCGACCGCGCCTCATCGCGTTTTGCGTCGTGGGAGGGGGTTTTGGCGAAGGCCGATTTGGGCGAAAAACAGCTCTGTCCGAGCTGCGGCGCTAAATTCTACGATCTGAACAAGCGCCCCGCGGTCTGCCCCAAATGCCAGACCGCCTTCGATCCGTCCGACGAATCGCTGCGCCTCAAGCGGGCCCGCACGCGCGCGCCCGTCTATGAGGACGAAACGCCTGAGGACGAAGAGGCCGAAGTCGTCGAGCGGGACGATTCAGTCGAGGAAGAGGTCGAGGATGCGCCCGAGATCGACGAGGCGGCCGACGAGCCCATCCTGGTCGACGACGAAGAGGGCGACGATGCGGCGCCCGAGGGCGATCTGCCGCCCGGCTTCTCCGAAGACGCTGAAATCGCCGACGACGAGGAAGTCGTCGACGACGAGGGCGTTCCGCTCCTGGAGGACGACGAGGAATTCGAGGAAGAAGAGCTCGGCGAAATCAGCGAGGACGACGACGCCGAGCGCTGATCCGCGCGCCTTGAAACTGCCCGGCGCTGTCCGTATGGTCCGCGCCTTCCCCAGACGGGGCGTCGCCTCTGTGCGTCGCCCTCTCGCCAAGGCGGGGCCTTAGCTCAGCTGGGAGAGCGCCTGCATGGCATGCAGGAGGTCAGCGGTTCGATCCCGCTAGGCTCCACCACTTTTCGTTGCGCGCCGCCGCCGCCCGCCAACCCGGCGCGCATGTTCCGGTTCGAGGATTCTCCTCTCACCTCCACAATTTCATCGCTCACGGCGCGCGGCGCCTCCGCTAGGGCGGCCTGACCGGCCGGCGCGCGGTCGCGCGCTGTGGGAGTCCGTTTCTGAAAAGTGTCGGCGCCGTTGCGCCCGCGATCAGTTCTCCGGCATCGCCCCGGTGCGTTGCGCTTCGCGGATGTGGCCGAGCACCAGGCGCGCTTCGACGTCGGCGGGTTCGGCCGCGACAGCCGCCTGCGCGTCGGCCATCGCCAGATCGTACGCGCCCTGATGGCCGCGCGTCACCGCGCGCAGGCGCAGCGCCAGCGGATCGCCGGCGCGCAGATCGAGCGCCGCGGAGAGATCCTCTTCGGCTTGACGCCAATCGCCTTCGGCGGCGTAGGCGCGGGCGCGGTCGATCAGCAGGTCGGGCAGGGCGGCGGCGTCGCCGGCCATCAGCGCGATCGCCCGCGTCAGCGCGCTGCGCGCTTGCGCCGGTTCGCGCGCCAGCAGCCAGGCGTTGCCGGCCTGCATGAGGATTTCCGCCCGCGCGGCGGGTTCGCCAGCGTCCGCCGCGGACGCCAGCGCAGTGAGGCGGCGCGCGGCCTCGGCATGGGCGCCCTGGGCCTCGAGCGCCATCGCCGCGCAGCGATAGGCCGGCATTTCGTGGGTCTCCGCCGCCCACGCCATCGCCTCTTCATAGCCGCGCACGGCGTCGGCTTCGATCTGTGCGAGGCAGGCCGCGAACCGCGCCTGCGGCGTGGCGGCGTCCGTGATCACGGCTTGCCCGAACGCGAGCGCGCCGAGTGCGGCGGATAAAAGCATGGCGGTCCCCGTTCTTGCTCCGCCGGCCCTCGACGGCGATGCTTGCGCTGGAGGTAGGCGTGACGGTCAGCGAAGGCGAATTAAAGGCGCGCAAGCCGCTGCTGGTGTGCCTGGGCTTCGGCGCAGTGGCGCAGTGCTTGGCCGCACGGCTGGAGGGCTGGCGCGTGGTCGGCACGCATCGCGCCGCCGTCGCCGCGCCGGATCGGCTGGCGTTCGACGGCGCCGCCTCGCCGGCGCTGCGCGACGCGATCGCGGACGCCGACGCGGTGCTGTGCTCGATCCCGCCGGATGATGACGGCTGCAGCGCCTTTCGTGCGCTGGAAGAGACGCTGCGCGCCGCGCCGCCGGCCTGGTGCGGCTATCTCTCGACGACCGGCGTCTATGGCGACCACGCCGGGCGCTGGGTGTTCGAATGGACGCCGCCGCGGCCGCAAAGCATCGAGGCGCAACGCCGTCGCCGCGCCGAGACGCAATGGCTGTCGCTGCCGCGCCCGGGGCATGTGTTCCGCCTGCCGGGACTCTATGGGCCGGGGCGCAGCGCGCTCGACCGCGTGCGCGCGGGCGATGCGCGGCGCATGGTCAAGCCCGGGCACGTTTTTTCGCGCGCCCATATCGACGACGTCGCCGCCGCGCTCGCCTGCTCGATCGCGCGGCCCAATCCCGGGCGCCTCTACAACATCGCCGACGACGAGCCGGCGCCGAGCGCCGACGTGACCGCGCATGCGGCGCAGCTGCTGGGGATCGATGCTGGCCCCGAAGAGATGTTCGACGCCGCGACCCTTTCACCGATGGCGCAAAGATTTTGGGCCGAAAGCCGCCGCGTGGCCAACGCCCGGGCGAAATCCGAACTCGGCTGGCGCCCGGCCTATCCCACCTATCGCGAAGGCTTGGCGGCGATCTTGGCGCAGGGCGGCTAGCGCGGCGCGCCGGCCCCCCTCCTTCTCCCCTTGTGGGAGAAGGTGGATCGCCGCGGCACGCGGCGAGACGGATGAGGGGTGTTTGCGCGAGCCCACAAATGCTTTCGCCGTCACCCCTCATCCGTCAGCTTCGCTGACACCTTCTCCCACATGGGGAGAAGGAGAGGGCGCCTTACGCCTCAATCTGTTGGGCTAGCCCGCCAGCGCCTCCGCGGTCTCCAGCAGCAGCGCGATGTCTTGCGGGCGCGAGAGGCGGTGGTCGCCGTCCTTCACGAGCGTCACGCGCACGTCGTCAGAGGCGATCGCTTCGGCCGTGCGCACGGCGTGGCGCCAGGGCACGTCGTCGTCGCGCATGCCTTGCAGCACGCGCACCGGCCCGCCGAACGGAATGGTTTCGTTGAGCAGCAACCAGTTCCGGCCGTCCTCGATGAGGCGCTGCGTGATGACGTAAGGCGCGTCGTCATATGGCGAGGGCCGCGCCCAGCGGCCGGTTTCGGCCAGCGCGCGACGGGCGTCGTCGGGCAGGTTCGGCTCCAACAGGGCTTGCGTGAAATCCGCCGCCGGCGCGATCAAAAGCAGGGCGGCGACGCGCTCCGGCCGCGCCAGCGCCGCCAACAGCGCCATCCAGCCGCCCATAGACGAGCCGACCAGCACCAGCGGCCCTTCGGTTGCGGCGTCCACCATCCGCAGCACGTCGGCGCGCCAGCGGGAGACATCGCACGCCTCGAAGGCGTCGCCCGACAGCCCATGGCCGGAATAATCGAAGCGCAGGAAGCCTTGTCCGCGCGCCTGCGCCCACGCCGATAGCGCCTCGGCCTTGGTTCCCGCCATGTCCGATTTGAAGCCGGACAGCCAAACCAGGGTCGGCCCGCGCCCGGAAACACGGCGAAAGGCCAAATTTACGCCATCGCCGCGGTCGATCGTTTGAAGATCGTTCACCATATCGCCCACACGTTACAGGCGCGCGCGGATGCGCACGCGCCCCTGTCCTGCCCACAAGACCAGTGCACAACGGAGCATCGCAAACCCCCTCATGCTTGTCGTGCTGCAAGTCACGCCCAGACTGGACGCCGGCGGCGTCGAGCGCACCACGATCGAGGTGGCGCAGGCGGTGCAGCGCGCGGGCGGGCGCGCGCTTGTGGCCAGCGAGGGCGGGCGGCTGGAGGGCGAACTTGCGGCGGTCGGCGGCGCGCTCGTCACGCTGCCGATGGCGACGAAGAATCCGATCGCGATCTGGCGCAATTCCGGCGCCCTGGCGCAGCTGGCGGCGCGGGAGCGCGTCACCCTGATCCACGCCCGCTCGCGCGCGCCGGCCTGGAGCGCGCTCTGGGCGGCGCGGCGGCTCAAGCTGCCGTTCGTGACGACCTATCACGGCATCTACAATGCGCGCTCGCCCTGGAAGCGGCTGTACAATTCGGTGATGGCGCGCGGCGACATCGTGATCGCCAATTCCGAATACACCCGCCAGCACGTGTTGAATTTCCATCGCGTCCCGGAAAGCAAGGTGATCGCCATCCCGCGCGGGGTCGATCTGGCCCTGTTCGATCCGCGCGCGACAGCGCCGGCGCGGGTCGATGCGGTGCGCAAGGCCTGGGGGCTCGACGTCGATCCGTCGGTCGTCACGTTTCTGCTGCCGGCGCGGCTGACGCGTTGGAAGGGCGCTACGGTCGCCATCGCCGCCCTCAAACGGCTGAACGCGGAGCGTCCCAACGCGGCGCGGCTGGTGCTCGCCGGCGATGCGCAGGGCAGGCTGGATTACGCCGCCGAGCTGGAGGTCGCCGCGCGCGGCCAGGACGTCCGCATCGTCGGCCATGTGCGCGACATGCCGGCGGCGTTCCTGGCGTGCGACGCGGCGCTGTTTCCCTCGCTGGAGCCGGAAGCGTTCGGGCGCGGCGCGATAGAGGCCCAGGCCATGGGTCTGCCGGTGATCGCTTCGCGCGCCGGCGGCTTCACCGAGACCATCGTCGAGGGCGAAACCGGGCTCCTGGTTCCGCCCGGCGACGTGGCGGCCCTCGCGGCGGCCATGACGCGCATTGCTGCGCTGCATCCGGAGGGGCGCGCGGCGATGGGCAAACGTGGTATGGAACGTGCCAGGGGGCTCTATGGGATCGAGCGGCTGCAAGCCGCGACCCTGGCTGCATATGACCGGCTCGTCGGAGGACGTGGCGAATGATTGCTCTGCGCCGCCCCGCGCAACCTGTTGATTTTCAACCGGCGCCCAAGACCGCCCGCAAGGTCCTTGTGATCAAGCTGGGCGCGCTTGGCGATTTCATCCAGGCGCTGTCCGCCGCCAAGGCGATCCGCGATTACCATGTCGGGGCGCGAATCACGCTGCTGACGACCGAGCCCTTCAAGGCGTTCGCCGAGCATTGTCCCTATTTCGACCTGGTCGAGGCCGACGGGCGCCCGCGCGAGGCGCAGGCGACTGCCGCGCTCATCGCCCGCATTCGTGCCGCCAAGTACGACATGGTCTACGACCTGCAGACCTCGGGCCGGTCGTCGAACTATTATCTCGGCCTGCTGCCGCGCCCGCCGCTCTGGTCCGGCATCGCCCAGGGCTGCGCCTATCCGCACGACAACCCAGAGCGCGAGACGATGCACACGCTCGACCGGCTGCACGATCAATTGCAGGCCGCCGGCGTCGGGCCGGCCGGGGGCTACCCCATCGGCATGGCGCCGCTGCCGGATCTGGGCTGGGTGCGCAAAAGCCTGCGCGACCCGCCGCGCCTGCAGCCGGATTATTTCGGCATTCGCGGGCCCTTCATCATGATGATCCCCGGGGCCTCGCCGCATCGACCGGAAAAGCGTTGGCCCGAGGCGAAATACGCCGAGCTGGCCAAGCGCATCGCCGCGCGCGGCGTCACACCGGTGGTGATCGGCGCGACGGCGGAGAAGGATGTCGGCGTGGCGGTCGCGCGCGCCGAGCCGATGGCCAAGAACCTCGTCTCGCGCACCGACCTGTTCCAGCTCGCGGCCCTGGCCGAGCGCGCCGCCTTCGCGGTCGGCAACGACACCGGCCCGATGCACATCGCAGCCGCGGCGGGCGCGCGCTGTCTGGTGCTGTTCTCCGCCGATTCCGACCCCGAAAAGGTCGCCCCGCGCGGCCGCGGCGGCGTCGCCACGATCGCGGCCACCCATCTGGGCGACCTGCCGGTGGAGGAGGTCGACCGCGCCATCAAAAATTGCGGCGCCTATCGCGACGCGCCGATGCGGGTTTAGGGGCCAGGCGCGCGCCGCCGCCAGCTTTGCCTTGATGGCGTCGCGCCGCGGAGCGATATAGGTCGCGCGCGCGGGGGGATTCTCGCGCGCATGTTCCAACAGCTTTGGGAGATCAGCATAGCCCGTCGTCCATTCGCCGCACCGCCGCCCGTCAAGGATGGGCCGCGCGTCAATGAGGAAATCCGCGGCGTCCCTCGTGTCCTTCTGATCGATGAAAACGGCGAGAAGCAGGGAGAGATGCCCATCGGGGCCGCCCTCGAGGCCGCCCAGGAGGCCGGGCTCGACCTGGTGGAAGTGGCGCCGCAGGCGCAGCCCCCGGTCTGCAAGATCATGGACTTCGGCAAGTTCCGCTTCGAGGAGCAGAAGAAAAAGGCCGCCGCGCGCAAGAACGCCAAGCAGGTCGAGCTCAAGGAAGTGAAGGTCCGTCCCAATATCGACGACCACGATTACGACGTGAAAATGCGCGCCATCCATCGCTTCTTCGAAGAGGGCGACAAGGTGAAGGTGACGCTGCGCTTCCGCGGCCGCGAGCTGGCGCACACACACCTTGGCATGGAGCTGTTGGAGCGCATGCGCAGCGAGCTCGACCAGATCGCCAAAGTCGAGCAGGAGCCGCGCTTCGAGGGCCGGCAGGTCGTCATGGTGATGTCGCCGCGCGGCTGACTCCCCCTTCTCCCCTTGTGGGAGAAGGTGGCCCGAAGGGCCGGATGAGGGGTGCTTGCGCCCAGGATTCCGAAGTCGCGCCTTCACCCCTCATCCGTCAGCTTCGCTGACACCTTCTCCCACAAGGGGAGAAGGAGAAGGCGGGTTACGCTTTCGCGAGCCCTTCGCGGCGCAGGTGGTAGGGTTGGCGCGACTGGTAGACGGCCAAGAGCAGCGCGATCACCAGGGATACGCCGAAGCCGACGCCATTGATCACCGGTTTCAGTTCGGGGCGCGCGTCGAGCGCCTCTTTCAGCCGGTCCCCGCCGCCTTGGCGCGCGGCGGCCTGGCCGGCGTCGGCGGCGATGCGGCCCGCTTCCCCCAAGTCCAACGGCGGAAGGCCCACTGCGGCCAGCGACCAGCCGCCGAGCGGCGGCAGCCGGCTCGGCGCGAGCGCCGCCTGGGCGCCGAACGCGATCGTCAGCATCACGAACAGCGCCAGCGTCCCGCGATTGTTGATGACGGTGTGGAACGCCTGGCGCAGGCGCTTGGGCAGCGCCTTCAGTTCGGCCTTCGCATCCTCGATCCCGCGCGGCATGGGCGGCTCCAAACGTCCCCCAGCATAGGCGCGCCCGCGCCGCTCGCGCAATCGTGGGCGCCGGCGCATTGCGTGGGCGGCGCACGTGCGAAAGGATGGCGCGCGCGACAACGACACAACACGCGCGGGTGGAGACGGGAGAGACGCGATGGCGGTGTTGACGCGCGACTTTGCGCAGACGCGCGGGGCGGAGCCGGCGTTGATCGACGAGGCGGGCGCCACCGGATGGGCGGCGCTGGATGAGCGCGTGAACCGGCTGGTCAACGGCCTGCGCGATGCGGGGCTGAAGGCCGGCGACGTGATCGCGGTGATCGCGGCGAACCGGCGCGAATGGTTCGAGATCGCGTTCGCGTGCGCGCATGGCGGCTGGACCTATGTGCCGGTGAACTGGCACTTCGTGGCCGACGAACTGGCGTATGTTTTCGCCGACTCCGGCGCGGCGGCGGTGATCGTCGACGCGCGCTATGGCGATGCGGCGGCGGCAGCCTTGCGCGATCCGCGCAGCGCGCAGGTCAAAATCGTGGTGTGCATCGACGGCGCGGACGGCCCGCTGCGCGGCGAGGCGCGCGCGATCGGCTACGAAGCGGTCGTCGCCAACGCCGCGCCCGATGAACCGCAGGACCAGACCATGGGCGGGCCGATGTTCTACACGTCGGGCACGACGGGGCGGCCGAAGGGCGTGCGCGGATCGCTGTCCGGCGCAGCCGGCCTGCCGCCCGACATGCTGAAAATGATCGGCGGCAGCTTCGCGACGTTCGTTCCCGTGCCTGGAAAAACGTTGCTGTGCGGGCCGTTCTATCATTCCGCGCAATGGGCGTTCTCGTTCCTGCCGATGGCGGCGGGATCGAGCGTGGTGATGCAGCACAAATTCGACGCCGCCGGCGTGCTCGATCTGATCGATCGCCATGGCGTGACCAACGTGCATCTCGTGCCGACGCAGATGAAGCGCCTGCTCGATGCGCCGGACGAGGCGAAGGCGCGCTTTCGCGGCGACAGTCTCGCCATCGCCATTCATGGCGCAGCGCCATGTCCGCCCAGCGTCAAGCGCGGCCTGATCGAATGGTGGGGCCCGAAGATCACCGAATATTACGGATCCACGGAAGGATCGATCATCTCGATGATCTCGGCGCAGGAATGGCTGGACAAGGGCGGCAGCGTCGGCAAGCCATTGCCGACGATGGAGGTGTTCGTTCTGGGCGACGACGGCGCAGCGCTTCCCGAAGGCCAGGACGGCGCGCTCTATTTCAAAAGCCGCATGGGCAGCGACTTCACCTATCACAACGATCCCGAGAAAACCGCCGCCGCGCACCGCGAGCCGGGCGTGTTCACCACCGGCGACATCGGTCGCCTCGACGCGGATGGCTATCTTTGGCTGTCGGACCGCAAGATCGACATGATCATTTCCGGCGGCGTGAACATTTATCCGGCCGAGATCGAAGGCGCGCTCAACGCGCATCCCGCAGTGGAGGATTGCGCCGTGATCGGCGTGCCGGACGACGAGTTCGGCGAGAACGTGAAGGCGATCGTGCAGGTGAAGGAGGGCGTCGCCGCCGACGATCGCCTGGCGGCCGATCTGATCGCGCATTGCCGCGCGCTGCTCGCCGGCTACAAGGCGCCCAAGAGCGTTGATTTCGTCGCGCATATTCCGCGCACGGGCACGGGAAAGATCCAGAAGAAGCCGCTGCGCGATCCCTATTGGGCCGGCCGCGACCGCAAGATTTGAAGGAGTCTGCCATGTCACGTCTGCCGCTCGCCGAACCCGAAGCGTTGCCGCCCTATCTGAAGGCCATTCACGACGCGACGCCGGCGGACAATTGGCTCGGCCGCAATTTCGCGCGCGCGTTCGCGCCGCATCCCGATCTCGTGCAGGCCTATCAGACCTTCTATTATCCGTGGCACACGGGCGGCGCGGGATTGCTTGAGCCGCGGCTGAAGGAATTGGTGCGGCTGCGCATCGCGACTCTGAACGGCTGCGTCTTGTGCAAGAGCGTGCGCATGGCGCCCGATGTCGTGCAGGAAGAGGAGGCCGCGCGCGGGGTCGACCGCGCCGAGGAGGCCGATTTCACGCCGCGCGAGAGGGCAGCGATCTGGTTCGCTGAAAAAATGGCGGTCGATCATCACAGCATTGGCGACGGGGACGTCGCGCGGATGCGCACGCATTTCAGCGATGCGGAATTCCTCGAACTCGCCATGATGGCGGGCCAATATATCGGCTTCGGCCGCGTGCTCGCGATGCTGCAGCTTGAAGTCGCGGCCTGCCCGATCTGAGGCGCTGTCGATGTGCGGAAAATTCACCCAGATGGCGACATGGGCGGAGGTGCACGCCTTCTCGCAGCCGCTCACGCTGACGCCGGAGGCGGCGACCGTCACAGTCACGCCGATGCGCTTCGCCAAGGTGTTGCATCTTGATGAAAGCGGCGTGCGCAGGCTTTCGCCCATGCGCTGGGGCTTCGCCGATCGCCGCGCTGAAAATCCTTCGCGGCCCAAGCATATGCATGCGCGCAGCGAAACCATCGACGAGAAGCCCACCTTCGCCGAGGCGTTCGCGCAGCGCCGCGGCGTGCTGCCGGTGGCCACGTTCAACGAGGGCCTGGAGCTGGCGAACGGCAAAACGCAGCAATGGACGATCACGCCGCCGGCGCCGCTCGGCATTGCGGTGATCTATGAAGAATGGCGCAAGGACGACGAGACGCTGCTGACCTTCGTGATGGCGACGACGCCGCCCAACCCGCTCATCGCCCGCATCACCGACCGCATGCCCGCCATCCTGGCGTTCGACGATTGGCCGCTTTGGCTTGGCGAAACCGACGCGCCGCGTGAGGCGGTCAAGGCGCTTTTGGCTCCGCACGACGACGCCGGCGCCTGGGCCATGGCGGAGGAGGCGAAGGCTGGACGGGGGCGCCCGCCCCGGCGCGCCGGCGCGGCCAGTCAGCCGCCGCTCCTGTGATCCTTGCCCGGCGCCCGGCCCCGTGCTACCAGCCCGCCTCTTTGGAGCGGCCCGGCGAAACGGCATGCCGAGGCGGTTCATCAAGCGGACGGGGCTCGTCCCCGCAAAGGAGCTGAAATGCCGAAACTGAAGACCAAGAGCGGCGTCAAAAAACGCTTCACGCTCACGGCGACCGGCAAGGTGAAGGCCGGCGCCGCGGGCAAGCGGCACCGCCTCATTAGCCATAAGGGCAAATATATCCGCCAGAACCGGGGCACCTCCGTGCTCGCCAAACCCGATGGCGACCGCGTGAAGCTCTGGATCCCTTACGGATTGGATTGACCCATGGCCCGCGTCAAAGGGGGCGTCACCGCGCACGCCCGGCACAAGAAGGTTTTGAAGCTCGCCAAGGGCTATCGGGGCCGGCGCAAGAACACGTTCCGCACGGCGAACGCCGCGGTCGAGAAGGCCGCGAAGTACGCCTATCGCGACCGCCGGGTGAAGAAGCGCAATTTCCGCGCGCTCTGGATCCAGCGGATCAACGCGGCCGTCCGGGAAGAGGGGCTCACCTATTCCCGCCTGATCGACGGCCTCGCCAAGGCCGGGGTCGAGGTCGACCGCAAGGTCATGGCCGATATGGCCATGAACCAGCCGGACGCGTTTAGAGGGTTGGTGGAAAAGGCCCGCGCCGCGCTGACGTAACGGCGCCGCCGCGCCAAATGCGGTGATCACGTCATTCGCTCCCTCGCCCTCCGTGAGGAGGGAGAGGGCCGGGGTGAGGGTGGAGCACTGGCGGTCCAAGCGTTCGCGCCGCCCCCTCACCCTGGCCCTCTCCCCCTTCGCAGGGGGAGAGGCGCCCTACCGCTCCCATGCAGGAGCGGGTCGCATTAGGTGACGCTCATGGACGCACCCACCACAGACATCCCCGCCCTGGAGCGCGACCTGCTCGCGCGCGCGGCGGCGGCGACGGACGAAACCGCCCTCGAAGCGCTGCGCATCGAGGCGCTGGGAAAGCAGGGGCTCGTCTCGGGCCTGATGCGCACGCTCGGCGCCATGAGCGCGGACGAGCGCCAGCGCATGGGCCCGCTGCTGAACGGGCTGAAGGATCGCGTCAGCGAAGCGATCACGGTGAAGAAGGCGGCGCTTGCGGAGGCTGCGCTCGAGGCGCAGCTGCGCGCCAACGCCGTCGACGTCACGCTGCCGGCGGCGCGCGCGCCGGCCGGCGCCCTTCATCCGATCTCCTGGGTGATGGAGGAGATCGCCGCGATCTTCGGGGACATGGGTTTTTCGCTCGAGGAAGGCCCCGACATCGAAACTGATTTCAACAATTTCACCGCGCTGAACTTCCCGCCGAAGCATCCCGCGCGCGACATGCACGACACGTTCTTCCTGCAGCCGGATGCTTCCGGCGAACGCAAAGTGTTGCGCACGCATACGAGCCCCGTGCAGGTGCGCACGATGCTCAAGCAGGCGCCGCCGATCCGCATGATCTGCCAGGGTCGCACCTTCCGAAAGGACAGCGACGCCACGCACACGCCGATGTTCCATCAGGTCGAGGGGCTCGTCATCGACAAGACGACGACCATGGCCGACCTCAAGGGCGTGCTGATGGCTTTCATCAGGGCCTATTTCGAGGTCGACGATGTCGAGGTGCGGTTTCGCCCGCATCATTTCCCGTTCACGGAACCATCGGCCGAGATGGACGTGCGCTGCGACCGCTCGGGCGGCGCGTTGAAGATCGGCCAGGGCGACGACTGGCTCGAGATTCTGGGCTGCGGCATGGTGCATCCCAATGTGCTGCGCCAGTGCGGTCTCGATCCGGAGGAATGGCAGGGATACGCCTTCGGCATGGGCGTCGATCGCCTCGCCGGCCTGAAATACGGCATGCCGGATCTGCGCGATTATTTCGCCGGCGACGTGCGCTGGCTGAAGCATTACGGGTTCTCGCCGTACCTGCTGCCGGGTCTGGCGCAGGGTTTGTGAACGCAGACTCGATGCCGGCGCTTGCACCCCTCATCCGTCTCGCCGCTGCGCGGCGATCCACCTTCTCCCACAAGGGGAGAAGGACAAGGCGGCGGTCCTTCTCCCCTTGTGGGAGAAGGTGGCGCGAAGCGCCGGATGAGGGGTGCATGCGCAACGAAGCAAGAAAAGTCCGACAATGAAATTCACGCTCTCCTGGCTCAAGGATCACCTTGAAACCGACGCATCGCTTGGCGCCATCGTCGAGGCGATGACGATGCTCGGCCTCGAGGTCGAGCATGTCGAGGATCCTTCCGAAAAGCTGAAAGCGTTCACCGTCGCGCGCATCGTCGACGCAAATCCCCATCCGAATGCGGACAAGCTGCGCGTCTGCCAGGTCGATACGATCGATGGGCGCAAGGAAATCGTGTGCGGCGCGCCGAACGCGCGCGCCGGCCTCGTCACGGCCTATGCGCCGATCGGGGCGGCGATCCCGGCGAGCGGAATCGTGCTCGAGGCGCGGCCGGTGCGCGGCGTGGTTTCGAACGGCATGCTGTGCTCCGGCGCCGAGCTTGAACTTGACGCCGACGCCGACGGCATCCTCGAACTCGATCCCGCGCTCGCGGTCGGAACCCCGATCGCGCAGGCGCTGGGCCTCGCCGATCCGGTGATCGATTTCGAGGTCACGCCCAACCGTCCCGATTGGCTCGGCGTGGCGGGCATTGCGCGCGATCTCGCAGCGGCCGGCCTCGGCAAGCTCAAGGCGAAATCGACGCTGCCGGTTCCGGGACGCTTTCCTTCGCCGATCCGCATCGAGACCGACGCCGCGGCCGGTTGCCCGATCTTCGCGGGCCGCGTGATCCGCAATGTCCGCAACGGCCCGTCGCCCGATTGGCTGCAGCGCCGGCTGCGCGCCATCGGCCTGCGGCCGCGCAATATCCTTGTCGACATCACGAACTATTTCTGCTTCGACCGCGGCCGGCCGCTGCACGTCTATGATCTCGACAAGCTCGACGGCGCGATCCG
>JANRIR010000008.1:0-58142 GCA_033764725.1 Hyphomonadaceae bacterium | reverse complement strand
CCTGTTCGGCGTCGAGATTGTGCGGCGGCGCGCGCAGAGCTGTGTCGGCGAGCGGGCGGGCGAGCGAACCATCGGCGGGCATGGCCGCCTTATCGCGCGATTCGATTGGGCCATCGCGCGCGCGGCCGGATTTATTCAGAGGTCGAAACGATCGGCGGCGTCAAACGCATGCATTCGGCCCCGGCGACGGCCGGGGCCGAACGGAGCTGTCGTGCAAGACCGCGGCGCGCCTAGGCGACCGGTTCGTTCGCCATGGTGACGGCGGCGATTTCCTGGGCCTGGGCGTCGGCGGCGGCGCGGTCTTCCTCGAACGCGGAGGCGATGACGTTTTCGCCGCGCGCCTGGCGCTCGGCCTCGTCGGGCGAACGCGCGACATTGAGCGTCACGGTCGCGGCGACTTCCGCATGCAGGCGCACCTTCACGCTGTGCAGGCCGATCGTTTTGATCGGCTTGTCCAGCACCACCGCGCCGCGCGGCGCCTCGAAGCCTTTCGGCGCTTCGGCGTTAATCGCGTCGGCGATGTCGCGGGCCGACACCGAGCCGTAAAGCTGTCCCGATTCGCCGGCCTGGCGGATCAGCACGTAGGTCTTGCCGTCGATGCCCTCGGCGTTCTTGGCCGCGCCGGCGCGCGCTTCGGCATTGCGCGCTTCGATGTCGGCGCGCTGCGCCTCGAAGCGCTTCTTGTTGGCGTCTGTAGCGCGCAGCGCCTTGTGCATCGGCAGGAGATAATTGCGCGCGAAACCGTCGCGCACCTTCACCACGTCGCCGATGCCGCCGAGATTCTCGACGCGTTCGAGCAGGATGATGTCCATGGCGGCGTCTCCTACTGCACGGCGTACGGCAAGAGCGCGAGATAGCGCGCGCGCTTGATGGCTTGCGACAATTCACGCTGCTTCTTCGCCGACACCGCAGTGATGCGCGCCGGCACGATCTTGCCGCGCTCGGAGATGAAGCGCTGCAGCAGCTTCACATCTTTGTAGTCGATCTTCGGCGAACCGGCGCCGGAGAACGGGCACACTTTCCGGCGGCGTCCGAACGGGCGGCGCGCGGGGATGTTGGCGATGTTAATTTTGGTGGCGTTCTTCGACATGATTATTCCTCCGCGCCGGCGCCGTCGTCGTCGCGGCCTTCGCGGCGCGCGCGGCGGCGTTCGTCGCGATCGCGCCGGGCCAGCATCGGCGAGGGCTCCGCTTCGAGCGCGTCGACGCGCACGGTCATGAAGCGCAGCACGTCCTCGTTGATGAGCTGGCGACGCTCGAGCTCATGGATCACCGGGGCCGGGGCCTCGATGTTCAGGAGCGCGTAATGACCTTTGCGGTTCTTGCGGATGCGATGGGTGAGGTTGCGCAGGCCCCAATATTCGGACTTCTGCACCGAGCCGCCCTGATCGGTGATGGTCTTGGCGACCTCTTCCAGGAGCGTATCGACCTGCTGGGGCGAGATGTCCTGACGCGCGATCAGCACGTGTTCATAATACGGCATTGACGATCCTTCCTCGGACCCGCGGCGCTCGGAGGGCGGAAGCTCCCGCCGAGACGATGGATCCTGGGCGCAGAAGAAGCCCCAGGACCGCAGGTCGTTTGCGAAGGCGGGCAGAAGCCACAAAAGCCCGGGAAAGGCAAGCCGCAGTCGCCGCCCCGGGGGCGTTCGTGCTAGGCTGGGGTCATGACCGACCTCTACGACAAGGACGTCTATTCCTGGGCGCTGAAGCAGGCCGACGCCCTACGCCGCCGCTCGGCCAACGAAATCGACTGGGACAATGTGGCCGAGGAGATCGAGAGCGTGGGCAAGTCCGAAGCGCGCGAACTCGCCAGCCGGCTGGCTGTCCTGATCTGCCACCTGCTCAAGTGGCGTTTTCAGCCGGAGCTGCGCGGCAAGTCCTGGCGCGCGACGATCATTACCCAACGCCGCTTGATCGCCGCGCATCTTGTAGCAACGCCAAGTCTCAAGGCGCGTCAGGACGATGCTTTCGCGCAGGCCTATATCGAAGGCCTCGGCATGGCCGCGCGCGAAACCAGCCTCGATCTGGACGATTTCCCCGAAACGCCTCCGTTCACGCTCGACCAGGCCATGGATCCCGCCTTCTGGCCGGAGCCGCCGCCGGAGGCGCAGGCAACATGACCGACCTCTACGACAAGGACGTCTATTCCTGGGCGCTGAAGCAGGCCGACGCACTGCGCCGCCGCTCGGCCAACGAAATCGACTGGGACAATGTGGCCGAGGAGATCGAAGACGTGGCGCGTTCCGAGGCCCGCGAGTGGCGCAACCGCATGGCCGTTTTGCTCCTGCACCTCTTGAAGTGGCGCTTTCAGCCGCAGCGGCGCGGGCGGTCATGGGAAGCCAGCATCAAGGGGCAGCGCATCGCACTGGCCATCCATATGCGCGACAATCCGAGCCTGAAGGCGATCATCGACGCCCTCTTCACCGACGCCTACGCCATCGCGCGGACTGAGGCATTCGCCGAGACTGACCTGGACGACGCCGTGTTTCCGGAAGTCAATCCGTTCACGCTCGACCAGGCCATGGACCCCGCCTTCTGGCCCGAGCCGCCGGACGAGGCGGCGCGCTAGCGCGGTTGCGGGCTGGAGCGACTCTGCGCACCAAAAGCGCATGGAATTCGGATTATTCGACATCGCAGTCGCCGCCGCCTCCATCGCGCTCGGCGTCGCCGGCCTCGTGATCCAGGCGCGCGTGCCGCCGGTGGCGATCTTCGGCTATTGGAGCGACGACACGCTGCAATCCACGATGGCGGAGGGCCGCGCGCGACAGCGCCAGCATGCGCTCGGCTTCCGCCTGATCCTCGCCGGCCTGCTGCTCGCTCCGGCCTTTCTGCTGATCAAGCTGGCCGTCTAGCGCCGCTTGTCCGGGCGGCGCGCTTCGGCTAGTCCGCGCCCATGACGACAGCCTTCATTTTTCCTGGCCAGGGCAGCCAAACGCCCGGCATGGGCAAGGCCCTGCACGACGCGTTCGGGGCCGCGCGCGAAGTGTTCCAGGAGGTGGATGATGCGCTCAACCAGAAGCTGTCGAAGCTGATCTTCGAGGGTCCGGAGGACGATCTCACGCTCACCGCCAACGCCCAGCCGGCGCTGATGGCGGTGTCCATGGCCGTGATGCGCTCCCTGGAGCGGGAGTTCGGCGTCACGGTCGGCGCGGCGGCGTTCGCGGCGGGGCACTCGCTGGGCGAATATTCCGCGCTCGCGGCGGTGGGGGCGCTGACGGTGCACGACGCCGCGCGGCTCCTGCGCATCCGGGGCGACGCCATGCAGGCGGCGGTTCCGGTCGGGGCGGGCGCGATGGCGGCGCTGATCGGGAAGGTCGATGTCGAGACTGCCGAGGCCATCGTGGCGGATGCGCAGGCCGCCGGCGTGGTGGTGGTGGCGAACGACAACAATGTCGGCAATGTCGTGATTTCAGGGGAAAAGGCGGCGGTGGACGCCGCCATCGCCGCCGCCAAGACGCGCGGCGTGCGCGCGATTCCGCTCAGCGTGTCCGCCCCGTTCCACTCGCCGCTGATGGCCCCGGCGGCCGAGGCGATGGCTGCGGCCCTGGCCGAGGCCGAAATCCGCCCCTTCGCCGTCCCCGTGGTGGCCAATGTCACCGCACGCCCCAACAGCGAACCCGGCGAGGCGCGCAAGCTGCTGGTGGCGCAAGTGACCGGGCGGGTGCGCTGGCGCGAAAGCGTCGCCTGGCTGGCGGCGGAAGGACCGGACGGCGGCGGCGTGACCCGCTTCGTCGAGGTCGGCGCAGGCAAGCAGCTTTCCGGCATGGTCAAGCGCACCGCGCCGGACGCCGCCGCCCTGGCGCTCAACGAGCCGGCGGATTTGGAGGCGTTCGCGAAGGGCGTATAGCCCCTGCGATGACGATGCGCTGCGCGTATGGTATGCTAACGTCATGGAGCGCATCACCATCCTTCCCGCCGTGCGCGGCGGCCGGCCCACCATTCGCGGCATGCGGATCACCGTGGCCGAGGTGCTCGAAATGTTGGGGTCCGGCATGACGGAAGCGGATGTGCTGGAGGCGCTCCCGTATCTGGAGGCCGACGACATCAGGGCCGCGCTGGCCTACGCCGCGCGCCATTTCGATCATCCGGTCGTCACCGCCTGAGCGGAAGGCGTGCATCTTCTGGTCAATGTGAACCCACCGCGTGTCCCAGCGCCGTAGGCGCCGGCACGCGCCAAAAATCGTGCGAGGAAGTCGCTACACCGAAGGGCCACTTCGCGCCCGCTCAACGATCCTTGAGACTCGCTCGCCTGCGGGTGCAGAGATTGGCGGTGGCCCAAGTTCCGAGAGAGCGCTCCGATGCTTGACGAGCGTGCGCTCCATCTCTTCGATGGTATCAAATCTTTGAGCGCCCCAACTGGAGTCGAGGATATGGCCAAATCGGGCAATGAGTGTCGAAACGTATTTTAGGTAGGCCTGTTTTCGATCGCCAAGATTGGCGAAATCTTCCGGGCTCACACCCTCTTTAAAATCGCTATTGTCACTATCGGGCCAATGCAGTTGTTCTCGTAATTCCAGTTGTGGCCGTTCGTCGAGACGGTCGTCGTTCTTCCGGAGTAAAGATCTTCTCGCATCTTCATTTTCAATTTGAATATTTAAGAGCTGATTGAACTTCAGCACAGCCGGGCTGACAACCACTAGCGCCACTACGGCAGCTAGGCTTCCCAGCATCTGTGCAGTGTCGCCGACGTTGTTCGGCTGCGACCAGTTGAAGTCGGGAGTGACGGACCAGGCCCATACGCCCAATAGGCCGCCGACGATAGCAATTCCCATGTCTCGGACAAACTGGGCTGGGCTATCCCACCAGCAAAGAAACGCCATTGTATCCCTCCGCCGCATTCTGCGTAGGGCGTGCCTCTACCAAGATTCAAGGCCAATTAATGCCGGGCAACCGAGGCTCGTGGGGATTCCATCGCTACGGATTTTCCGCCGGGCGTTTACACCGTCGTCGGCGACGCGTTTTGTCCTAGGCGGTCGCCACGTCAGACGTTGAGTCCAGCTTACCGGACGGATTGCGCGGGGATTGATGGCGAAGCTTAAAGCCGGCGTCCTCGTCGAAAGCTTTTCACCCATGGCGATTACAAAGCTTGCTCCCGCGCCCACCACCGAATAGGCACACGCCCATGTTCTCCCTCTCGAACAAAACGGCTCTCGTCACCGGCGCGTCCGGCGGCATTGGGGGGGCGATCGCCAAGGCGCTCGACGCGCAGGGCGCGCGCGTGGCGCTCTCGGGCACCCGGGTCGAGGCGCTGGAGGCCGTCCGCGCCGACCTGCGCAACGATAGCCCAATCCTGCCCTGCAGCCTGGCGGACTCAGCCGCGGTGGATGCGCTGATCGGGCAGGCTGAGGCGACCCTCGGCGGCCGGCTCGACATCCTCGTGTCGAACGCCGGCGTCACCAAGGACGGGCTGCTGCTGCGCATGAAGGACGCAGACTGGGAGAGCGTCCTGAAGATCAATCTGGAGGCCTATTTCCGGCTCTCGCGCGCCGCCTTGCGCGGCATGATGAAAAACCGCTGGGGCCGGATCGTCGCCATCACCTCTGTGGTCGGGGTCACGGGCAATCCGGGGCAGGCGAATTACGCCGCGTCTAAGGCCGGCATGATCGGCTTCTCCAAGGCGCTGGCCCAGGAGGTCGCCAGCCGCAACGTCACGGTCAATTGCGTGGCGCCGGGCTTCATCGCCTCCGCCATGACCGACGCGCTGCCGGAAGCGCAGAAGGCGGCGCTCCTGGGGCGGATCCCGGCCGGCCGGCTGGGCGAGGGCGCCGACGTGGCCGCCGCAGTCGCCTATCTGGCGAGCGAGGAGGCCGCCTACGTCACGGGGCAAACGCTGCACGTGAACGGCGGCATGGCGATGATTTAGCCCCGCAGCCGAGCGTGCAGGGCTTCTGGTCAAGCCCAAAAGGGCATGCTAACGGGACGCATCTTCCGGGCCTTAAGGCGTCCGATCAGGATTCGCGAAGCCCCTACGAAGTCGTAAGAATTCACTTATCGGACGAGGCAAGTATGTCGGACGTATTCGAGCGCGTGAAGGCGATCGTGATCAAGCATCTGGAGACCGCGCCGGAAAAGGTGACGGAAAAAGCCAGCTTCATCGACGATCTCGGCGCCGACAGCCTGGACAATGTCGAGCTCGTCATGGCGTTCGAGGAAGAGTTCGGCATCGAAATCCCGGACGACGCCGCAGAGCACATCCAGACGGTGGGCGACGCGGTGAAATTCATCTCCGAAAAGGTCGGCTGAGGCCGGCCGCAGCGCGATGCGTCGCGTCGTCATCACGGGCGTGGGGCTGTTGACGCCGCTCGCCGCAGGCCGCGAACTGTCGTGGTCGCGCCTGCTTGCAGGCCAGTCCGGCGCCAACCGCATCGATCATTTCAAGATCGACGATCTGCCATGCCGGATCGGATGCCTTGTGCCGCGCGTCGATGGACGCGGCGGCGGCGGCGCCGATGTGGAGGGATCGTTCAATCCCGATGCGGCGATGTCGCCGAAAGAACAGCGCCGCGTCGACGATTTCATCCTCTATGCGATGGCGGCCGCCGATGAAGCGATCGCCGATTCCGGCCTGAAGCCGGAGACGAACGAAGAGCGCGACCGCATCGGCGTGCTCATCGGATCGGGCATCGGCGGGCTCGATTCCATCGCGCAGACCGCGCTGCTGCTCGAGCGCGAAGGCCCGCGCAAAGTAAGCCCCTTCTTCATCCCGAGCGCGCTGATCAATCTGGCGTCGGGGCAGGTTTCAATCCGCTACGGCTTTCGCGGCCCTAACCATTCCGTCGTCACCGCCTGCGCCACCGGCGCCCACGCGATCGGCGATGCGGCGCGGCTGATCAAATACGGCGACGCAGACGTCATGGTGGCGGGCGGTGCGGAAGCTGCGATCTGCCGCATCGGCATGGCGGGCTTTGCGGCCTCGCGCGCGCTGTCGACCGGCTTCAACGATTGCCCGACCGAAGCGTCGCGGCCCTACGACAAGGATCGCGACGGGTTCGTCATGGGCGAAGGCGCAGGCGTGCTCGTGCTCGAGGAATACGAACACGCCAAGGCGCGCGGCGCGAAAATTTACGCCGAAGTGAAAGGATATGGGCTGTCGGGAGACGCCCATCACATCACCGCCCCCGCCGAAGACGGCGACGGCGGCTATCGCGCGATGCGCGCGGCGCTCAAGGATGCGGGCCTGCAGCCGTCCGACATCGACTATGTCAACGCGCACGGCACGTCCACGCCGCTGGGCGATGAAATCGAACTCAAGGCTGTCGAACGGGTGTTCGGGAACGCGGCGGGCGGCTTGTCGCTGTCGTCCACAAAATCCGCGATCGGACATCTGCTGGGAGCGGCGGGGGCCGTGGAGGCGATCTTTTGCGCACTGGCGATCCGGGACGGGATGATCCCGCCAACC
The DNA here is from genome assembly GCA_033764725.1 of Hyphomonadaceae bacterium. Classification (GTDB taxonomy): domain Bacteria; phylum Pseudomonadota; class Alphaproteobacteria; order Caulobacterales; family Aquidulcibacteraceae; genus RI-43. Next base: position 50,742 of record JANRIR010000008.1, on the reverse strand, counting down.
CTGAACTTGTCCAATCCTTCGGTCGAAACGCCCATCGATCTTACGCCATTGACGGCGCGCAAGAAGACCGTGACGGCGGCCATGTCGAACAGCTTTGGGTTCGGGGGGACGAACGCGGCGGTGATCCTGACAGCGGCGCGCTGATGGCGCGCGCGCAACGGGCGCCGGACCGCTCGCGTAAACGCGGCGGCGCGCACGCGAAAAAGGCGCAACGGCGGATGTGGTCGGGCTTCGGCGCCATCGCGTCTGCGCTGGTGACGATGGCCTTCGTCGCGCTTGGCGCTGCGTTCCTGTTCATCACCGAGGTCAACCGCCCCGGGCCGGAGCGCGCAGAGGCCGCCTCCCTGGTGATCCCCCGCGGCGCATCGCTGACCGCAATCGGACGCACCCTCGAAGAAGATGGCTTCATCCGCAACGCGGTCGTGTTTCGGATCGCGGCGCAAATCTTCGCCGGCGGCGAAACCATGCAGGCGGGCGAGTACGAAATCCCCGCGCGCGCCTCGATGCGCGCGATCATCGACCAGCTCACCGACGGTCGTTCGTTGCTGCATCCCATCACCGTCGCCGAAGGCCTCACCAGCGCGACCGTGATCGACATTCTCGCGCGCTCGGACGTGCTGACGGGCGCGGTGCCGGAGGTTCCGCCCGAAGGCGCGCTGCTGCCGGAAACCTATGCGGTGCCGCGCGGCACCGAGCGCGCCGCGCTGCTGCGCCAGATGATGCAGGCCCATGACGAGACGCTCGCGGAATTGTGGCGCGGGCGCGCGCGCAATCTGCCGATCTCGACGCCGGAAGAGGCCGTGATCCTCGCCTCCATCGTCGAAAAAGAGACGGGTGTCGCGGAGGAGCGGCCACGCGTGGCGGCGGTGTTCGTCAATCGCCTGCGCCGCGGCATGCCGCTGCAGAGCGACCCGACGATCATTTACGGCGTGTGCAAACAATTGCCGCAGCGCTGCGTCAATGGGCGGCTGGTGAACGAGACCACCGGGCGCCAGCGCGGCATCCGGCAAAGCGAAATCGAGATGGATACGGGCTACAACACCTATCGCATCCCGCGTCTGCCGCCGACGCCGATCGCCAATCCCGGCCGCGCATCGCTCGAGGCCGTGCTCAATCCGCCGACCACCAACGAGCTGTTCTTCGTCGCCGATGGAACCGGCGGCCACGTCTTCGCCGCCACCGTGGCCGAGCACAACCGCAACGTCGCGCGCTGGCGCGAGATTGAGCGCCAGGCCGCCGCCCAGTAAGCCGCGGCGGCCGCGTCGCGATTGCCCTGCGCGCGATTTGGCGGCAAGCATCGCGCCATGAGAGCGAAGACATGAGCGTGTCGTCCATGACCGGCTTTGCGCGCGTCGAAGGCGCGGCGGGCGGTACGGCGTGGGTGTGCGAGGCGCGCAGCGTCAATGGGCGCAACCTGGATGTGAAGATTCGTGCGCCCCTGGGCTGGGAGGCGCTCGAGCCCGTCGCGCGCGAAGCGGCGGCAAAGCGCTTCAAGCGCGGCTCGATCCAGATCGGTTTGACGCAGGCGCGCGACCAGCGCGCCGCTCAGGCGCGCCTCGACCACGACCAGATCGCAGCGCTGATCGCGGCGGCCGCGCCTTACGTAGCCAGCGGCGCGGTCGCGCCGCCGCGCTGGGACGGGCTGTTGCAGGCGCGCGGCGTGATGATCAGCGACGACGCCGCCGAGCCGGTCGACCGCACCGCGCTCGCCGCGCTGTTCGCCGGCGCGATCGACCAGGCGCTCGACGCTTTGCGCGATGCGCGGCGCAGCGAAGGCCGCGCGCTCGCCGCGCTGCTCAACGGTCTGATCGACCGCATCGAGGCGCTGGTCGGCGCCGCCCGCGCGACGGCCGGCGCAGCGCCCGAGGCGATCGGCGCCCGCCTGCATCAGCGCATCGCGGCGCTCGCGCCCGAGGTCGCGCTCGATCCGGCGCGCTTCGCCCAGGAGGTCGCGCTGATCGCTGCGCGCGGCGACGTGACGGAGGAACTCGATCGCCTGTCGGCGCACGCCGCCGAAGCGCGCGCGCTATTGAACGGCGGCGAGGCGGCAGGTCGGCGGCTCGATTTTCTCGCGCAGGAATTCGCCCGCGAAGCCAATACGCTGTGCGCGAAATCCGCCGATCTTGCCCTCACCCGCATCGGCCTCGATCTGAAAACCGCCGTCGATCAGCTCAAGGAGCAATCGGCCAATGTCGAATGAAGGCCCGCGCCGCGGCTTGATGCTGGCGCTTTCGAGCCCCTCGGGCGCCGGCAAATCGACGCTTGCGCGGCGCCTGATCGCCGACGATGCGGCGTTCGTGCTTTCGGTGTCGGCCACCACGCGCAATCCGCGCCCCGGCGAGGTCGACGGGCGCGAATATCATTTCATGACTCGCGAAGTTTTCGAGGCGGAGGCCGATCGCGGCGCATTTCTCGAATGGGCGCGGGTGTTCGATCATTATTACGGCACGCCGAAAGCGCCGGTCGACGCTGCGCTCGCCGAAGGCCGCGACGTGCTGTTCGACGTCGATTGGCAGGGCGCGCGCGCGCTGCGCGCGGCGGCCGAGGACGATGTCGTCGGGGTGTTCCTGCTGCCGCCCTCGATCGAGGAATTGGAGCGGCGTCTGCGCGCCCGCGCCCAGGATGGCGAGGACGTGATCGCCAAGCGCATGGCGCGCTCGGCCGATGAAATCTCGCACTGGGCCGAATATGATTACGTGCTCGTCAATCGCGACTTGGACATGACGCTGGCGCACATCAAGGCGATCGTGGCGGTCGAGCGCATGAAGCGGCGGCGTCAGATCTGGATGCCGGATTTCATCGACGGCCTGTTGAACCCTTAAGTGGAGCGGGGACGCCTCGTCCCCGCTTTCGCCGCATGGGAAGAGCGTGGGCGCGGCGCCCACGCTCCAGCGCGACCTAATGCGGCAAACGCGCGTCGATCGCCGCGAAGCAATCCTCGATCGAGTTCACTGCGAGGATTGCGTCGGCGAACGCTTTCGGCGTCAGATTGGCGTCGACCGTGTGCTGGATGAGATGAAAGAACGGCGCCCAGAAATCATCCTGCGACAGGAACACCACCGGCTTGGCGTGCAGATCGAGGCGGCCCCAGGACAACGTCTCGACGGCTTCCTCCAGCGTGCCGATGCCGCCCGGCAGCACGATGAACGCGTCGCTTTCATCGAACATGATGCGCTTGCGCTCGTGCATGGTGTCGACCATGCGGTGCGGCACCACGTCGAGCACGCGCTCACGGCGCGCCAGGAAGCGCGGCATGACGCCCAGCACGTCGCCGCCGGCCTCGTGCGCGGCGCGCGCGACCCGGCCCATCAGCCCGACCGACCCGCCGCCATAGATCAGCCGCACGCCGCGCCGCGCCATCGCCGCGCCGAGCGCGCTCGCCAGCGCCAGATATTCCGGCCGCGTCGTCTCCGAAGAGCCGCAATAGACGCAATAGGCGCGTTGCGCGCGGGGATCGCGTGCTGCGTCAGTCATGGGAGCGATGCGACCTCGACATGTGTGGTTTGTTGCCGGGCGCGCGCCCGGCCCTTAGGTTTAGCGTGATTTCGTGAAACCTCCACGCCAAAAGGACATGCCCATGCGCCGCGGCGAACGCGCGCCCGCGCCAAAGCCCGACCCGCCCGCCGAGCCTGCGCCCGATCCCGTCGCGGTGAGCCGGCGCCTGTTCCGGCTGATCGGGGGCCTCAACGGCGCCGGCGTGCGCTTGCGCTTGTGGGCGAGCCTTGCGCTGACGCTGGCGGCGAAAGTGATTGCGGTGTTTGCGCCGCTGGTTCTGGCCGACGGCGTCAACGCCTTGTCGCGCGGCGATCCGCGCGGGGCGCTCGACGTGTTCATCGGTCTTGCGGTGTTGTGGGGCGCGCTGCGCTTCGCTTCGACCGCCGGGCCGCAGGTGCGCGACGCGATCTTCCAGCCGATCAGCGAGCAGGCCCAGCGCCGCGCCGGCACGGCGGTGTTCGCGCATGTGCATGCGCTCTCGGTGCGCTTTCATCAAAGCAAGCGCACCGGCGCAGTGTATCGCACCATCGAACGCGGCGTGCGCGCGATCGATTTCCTGCTGCGCTTTCTGGCGTTCAACATCGCGCCGACGGTGATCGAACTTACGCTGGCGGCGGGCGTTCTGGCGTGGCGCTATGGGGTGAGTTTCGCGCTGATCGCGGCGGTGACCGTTGGGGTCTACGCCTGGATCACGTTCGGGGTGACGGAATGGCGCCTGCGCCACCGGCGCGAAATGAACGAACGCGACACCGAAGCGGCGGGGCGCGCCGTCGATTCCCTGCTTAATTTCGAAACCGTCAAAAGCTTCTCCGCGGAACAGCGCGAGGTGGAGCGCTTCGACAAATCGCTCGCCTCCTATGCGGCGGCGGCGGTGCGGTCCAACACCTCGCTGGCGCTGCTCAATGTCATCCAGAGCCTCGTCATGAGCCTCGGGCTCGCGGCGATGGTGGTCGGCGCGGGGCTGGCGGTGGCGGATGCGCGCATGGGGCCGGGCGACATCATGGCCGTCATCCTGATCATGATGAACCTTTACGCGCCGCTGAACATTCTGGGCTTCGCCTATCGCGAGATCAAACAATCCTCCATCGACATGGAGAAGATGTTCGCGCTGCTCGACGAACAGCCCGACATCGCCGATGCGCCGGATGCGGCGCCCTTGCGCGCCGATCGCGGCGAGGTGTCGTTCGAGGCGGTGTCGTTCGCGCACGAAGGCCGCGATCGCGGGCTGCAGGCGGTGTCGTTCCGCGCCGGCGCCGGCAAGACGCTGGCGGTGGTCGGGCCGAGCGGGGCGGGCAAGTCGACGGTGCTGAAACTGCTGTTCCGTTTCTACGATCCGCTCGCAGGCCGCGTGCTGATCGACGGCCAGGACATTCGCGGCGTCACGCAGGAAAGCCTGCGCGCAGCGCTCGGCCTCGTTCCCCAGGACGTGGTGCTGTTCAACGACACGCTGCGCTACAACATCGCCTATGGACGCCCCGATGCGTCGCAGGCGCAGATCGAGGACGCCGCGCGAAGGGCGCAATTGCTGGCCTTCATCGAGGCGCTGCCGGACGGCTGGGACACCCGCGTCGGCGAGCGCGGCCTGAAGCTTTCCGGCGGCGAGAAGCAACGCGTGGGCATCGCGCGCGTGATTTTGCGCGATCCGAAAATTCTCGTGCTCGACGAGGCGACCTCATCGCTCGACAGCGTGACCGAGGCGGAGGTCCAGGCGGCGCTGGAGGAGGCCGCGCGCGGGCGCACGACGCTGATCGTCGCGCACCGTCTGTCGACGGTGGCGCATGCGCACGAGATCGTCGTGCTGAAGGATGGCGCGGTGGTCGAACGCGGCGACCATGCGAGCCTGATCGCGCGGGACGGGCTTTACGCGGAAATGTGGCGCATGCAGGCGGAAGATCCCACCCTGATCGCTGCGGCGGAGTAGCGCGTCAGTCCGCGTGCGCACCAAGCGCTTCGATCGGCACGCCGACGAAATCGGGCGGGTCCTTCGGCGCGAGCAGCAGATACATCGCCGGCGTCACGATGCGGGCCACAAGCGTGGAGCTGATCAGGCCGCCGATGATCACGATCGCCAGCGGGGAATAGAGCGGCGAGCGCTCGAGCACGAGCGGCGTCAGGCCGCCGATCGCCGTGGCCGACGTCAGCAGCACCGGCAGAAAGCGGATTTCGCCGGCGCGCTCGACCGCCTCTTTCAGCGCTACGCCGCGCGCGCGCAATTGATTGGCGAATTCGACAAGAAGGATCGAATTCTTGATCTCGATGCCGACGAGCGCGATGAAGCCGATGATCGCGACGAACGACAAGGATTCGCCGGCGATGAACATCGCGATCAGCCCGCCCATGATGCCGAACGGGATGACGAACGCGACCACCGCCGTCACGGCGAAGGTTTTGAATTCCAGCAACAACACCGCAAGGATGCCGAACGAGGCGATCAGGATGGCGGGCAGGAATCCGGAAAAACTCTCCGATTGCGCCTCCGCCTGGCCGCCCAGCGATATGGAATAGCCCGGCGGCAGGTCGATGGCGCCCAGGCGCTCCTCCACGTCCGCCGTCACCCGCGAGGTGAGAAAGCCTGATTGGGTGTAGGCGCTGACGGTCGCGGTGCGCTCGCGCTGCAGGCGGTTGATGCGCGCGGGCCCGCTGTTGAGCTGCGGGCGCGCGATGTCGGTCAACAGGATCGGCGCACCTTGCGCGCTCCAGACATACAGCCGGTCGAGCGCGGCGAGCGGCATCGCCCCGTCGCGCGGCGCGCGCACGACGACGGGAAACGCCTCGCCCGTGGGGTCCCGGAAGGATGCGACCTGGGCGCCGCCGATGGCGATGCGCAAGGTCTGATCCACTGCGCCGGCGGGAACGCCCAGGAGCGCCGCCTTGCCCTCATCGACATTGACGTCGAGATCGATGAGGCGCGCGGCCAGCGGATTGGAGATGTCGCGGGTGCCCGGCGTGTCGCTGATGATGCGTTCGACGTCGGCCGCCAGCGCGGTCAGCGCCTCGATGTCCTGGCCGCGGATGCGCACCGCAACCGGCGCTTCGATCGGCGGGCCGTTTTCGAAGCGCCGCACGGTGAATTCCGCGCCAGGATAGGCGTCGAGTTCGGCGCGGATGCGATCGAGTTCGGCCACGCCGGTGCGGTCGTCCCAATGATCGAAGCGCGCATAGATCGCGCCGACATTGGTCTGCTGCTCCTCGGGAATGACGTTGTAGTAGATTTGCGGATTGCCGCGGCCGGCATTGGCGAAGCGGAACGTGATCTCTTCGCGCGCGGCGAGCACCGTTTCCGCATGACGCACCGCGCGATCGGTTTCGAGGATCGACGTGCCCTGCGGCAATTCCACATTGACCATGAAATAGGGGCTGTCGTTTTCCGGAAACAGCGAAAAACCCAGCCGCGGCACAAGGCCCAGCGTCAACACAAACGCGATCATTCCCGCCGCGACCGTGGCGCGCGGGCGCTCCAGCGCGATGTGCAGCACGGGCTGATAGACGCGATGGATCGCCCCCATCACCGCATCGAGCAGCGCGTTGGATTTGCCGACGGATGTTTTCGGCAAGAGGCGGCTTGCGAGAAACGGAATGACGGTCAGCGATACGATCAGCGACGCGGTGATCGTGCACACCACCGCCACCGGCAACGATCGGATGAAGGCGCCCGCGCCCTCCGGCAGCGCCATCAGCGGCACGAAGGCGAGCAGCAGCGTCGCCGTGCAACCCAGCACCGCGACGTTGATTTCCTGCACGCCGGCGATTGCCGCCTCGCGCGGCTGCAGCCCCTCGCGCAGGCGCCGCGCGATGTTTTCCGTCACCACGATCGAATCGTCGACCAAAAGGCCAAGCGCGATGACGAACCCGGTGATCGACAATTGGTTCAGCGAGAAGCCGAAATACTGGATCGCCGCCACCCCCAGCGCCAGCGACAGCGGGATCGACACCATGACGACCAGCGCTGCGCGCAGTCCGAGCGGCAGAAGCGTGATCAGCACCAGCAGGATGGCGATGATGAAATCGCGGCCTAGCGATGTGAGGCGGTGCGCGACGGTTTCAGACTGATCGAAGCCCGCCTCGAAGCGAATGTCTTGCGGCAGCGTCTGGCGGAAGGCTTCGGCTTCCGCGCGGATGCCTTTGACGACGTCGAACACGGTGGCGCCGAGGCTCGCGCGTGCGGTCACGAACACGGCGCGTTCGCCGTTATAGCGGGTGATGTGCGTCGGCTCGCCGTCGGCCCAGGCCACCTCGGCGACATCGCCGACCGTCAGCGTCGCGGGCCCGCTGACGCGCAGCGGCGTGGCGCGGATTTCGTCGAGGCTGTCGAACGCGCCGGATGTCTCCACATTGAAGCGACGGCCGCCGGCCTCCACCGCGCCCACGGGTGCTGACCCGCCCTCGCGTTGCAGCGCATCGGCGACGGCGGTGAGCGGCACATTGTAGGAGGCGAGCCGGTCAAGATCGGCGGCGATGCGCACCTCCGCCGCCGGCACGCCCCAGATTTCCGCTTCCTGCACGCCCGGCGCGCGCTCGATCGCGTCGCGCAGCGTTTTTGCGTAGGCTTCGAGGCGCCGATACGGCGCGTCCGCGCTGACGAGCGCCATCTGCACGACATTGGCCTGCGCGGGATTGGCGCGCGTGATGCGCACCTGGGCGACGCCGTCCGGCAGCGTCGGCCGCACGACGTTCACTTCGCGCACGACTTCTTCGTATTTGCGTTCCGGATCGACGCCCCAGACGAATTCCGCGCTGATCACCGCCACGCCGGCGCGGCTGGCCGAGCGGATTTCCGCCACGTCCTCGATGCGGTTGAGTGCATTCTCCAGCGGAATCGCAACGAGGCGCTCGATTTCCTGCGCGCTGGCGCCGGGCAGGACGATCGCCACCGTCACGAGCGGAAAGCGCGTGATCGGATCTTCCGATTTCGGAATCGAGCTCAAGGCGCCGGCGCCCAGCGCCATGAGCAGCGTGAACACGACCAGGGTGAATTGCCACCGGTCGACGAAGAAGCGCGTGATGGCCTGCACGAGACTTAGCCGCGCGTCGCGATCTGCACGGTGTCGCCGTCGCGGACATACGCCGCGCCGACCGAGATGATGCGCTCGCCCGGTTGAAGCCCGCTGGTGATCAGCGCGTTGTCGCCGCTGACGCCGGCGGTGGATACAGGCCTGCGCCGGGCGACGCCTTGACCATCGACCACGAACACCACGCCCTGATCGGCGCGCGCGTCGAGCAGCGCCAGCGTGGGAATGGCGATCGCGGCGGATTGCGCGGTCGTCGCCGCGCTGGCGATTTCGGCTTGCGCCACCATGCCGCTGCGCAATCCGGTTTCGTCGGCGATGGAGATTTCGATCTGGAAGCCGCCGGTGGCGTCGTCGCTCTTGGCGGCGATGCGCGTGACGCGGCCTTGGCGCGCGCCGGCGGGATCGCCGTCCACGGTGACGCGCGCTGCGTCGCCCATGCGCACGCGCGCCGCCTGCGCGGAGGACACGCTCACGCGCACGATCACGCCGGAATTGGTTTCGCCGATGGTCAGCACCGGCGCGCCGGCTTGCGCAACCTGCGCCGGTTCGGCCCAGCGCCGCAGAATGACGCCGCTGGCGGGGGCGGTGAGCACGGCCGTGTCGCGGCTGAAGCCGGCGGCGGCGCGCGCGGCGCGGGCCTGCTCGACGGCGAGGCGCGCATCTTCCAGCCGCGCCTCCGAAACGAAGCCCTCGGCATATAGGGCCTGCGCGCGGGCGAGATCGCGCTGGGCGGTCTCCAGCGCCAGGCTGGCCTGGGTCGCCTCGGCCTGGACGGTGTTCAGGCGCAGCCGCGCCAATTGCTGGCCGGCGCGCACCGTATCGCCGACATCGACGCCGATCTGGCCGATCACGCCAGGGACATAGAAGGCGAGGTCGGTCTCGCGCTTGTAGCCGACCATGCCGCTGGCGCGGATTGCGCCGGGCGCGGAGAGTGGGGCCGCGGCGATGACCTCCACCACCGGGCGGCGCGGCTCCGCCGGGGCGTCCGCCTGGGAGCCCCCGCAGGCGCCGAGCGCGGCGGCGAGGCCGGCTGCAATCAAAATCCGGCTGTGACGAAGCATGAACCCACCCTACCGCGGGAAAGCTAAACGATATCCTTATCGTTCAGCAGTCACGGGAGAGGTAGCGTGTCTCGGGCGATGCGGCTAGAGGCGCAGCGCGCGATTTTTCGAGAATCCGCCTGTAGCCGATTTAATCCCCAGACGGCGCCTCCTCCCGGTTGCCAGCTGGCCTCCGCCGCGATCAGAGTGATCGTGCAAGCCTTCACCAAAACGTCACGGAGTGGGGGCGCGGGAGGCGTCAGCGTGTATGTGGTCCTGCTCCAGGCCAAGGGCGATTCTGCGGCCGATCCGGTTGCGGCCGCCCTTGGGTCGCGCCTGTTGGCGCGCGTGATCCTGGGGGAGCGCCGCGCCGACATCGCGCTCGGGCACGTGACGGCCGTGGTGGTGTGGAGCGCCGCCGCCGCGGCCGCGCCGGACGACCTCGTTGCGATGTGCGCGCGGGCCCGCAGCGTGATCGTCGTCCGCGCCGAAGACGCGCCCGCGCCGCCGGCGCCGCTGGCGCAGGCCGCCCTGGTCGATTGGCGCAGCGGCGGGCTGCCAGCGCTGTTGCAGAAGCTGGACGCCGTCGCCGAACCGCGCGCCGCTGAGCCCCGGCGCGGCGGCGCCTCGATGCTCGCCGGGGCGCTTGCGGTGGCGGGCGCCATCGCGCCGTCAGCGAGCGCCGCGGCGACCGCCTCGCCGCGCGTCGTCGAAGCCGCGCGCAATGGCGGCCGCGCGACGCGTCAGGAGACGCAGATCGCACACGCGGAGGCGCAAGCGATCGTCGCGGCCGCGCCGCCGATCACGGAAATCGACGTTGATCGCCTGGCGCCGCCGGCCCCGTTCGATCCCGAGACGGCGTCTGCAGCATTGCTCAAGCACGCGCCGCGCCAGACGATCGATCTGCCGGCGCCGGCGCCGCGCAAGCTGCGTATTTTCGATTTCGGCGCATTTTCGCTGCGGCCATAGCGGCGGCGTCAGCCTTTCGGGGCCGGCGCGCAGGCGACGCGCACGCCGCGGTCGCGATCATTGGCGGGCGCCGCTGCGAAGCTCAGCCACATCGGCCGCTCATCGAGATTCTTCGCCAGCAGCCGCGCCTGCGTATGCGCCGGCGCGCTGGTCGTGATGGACGCCTCGAAACAATCGCTGACGCGGCGCCGATCGCCGGCCGCGACGATGTCGAACAGCCGCCAATTGATCAGGCCGACGGGATCGAACGCCATCCAGGCGGCGAATTTCTCGTCGATCTCGACGAAGCGGCCGCGTGAATCGCATTTCAACAGCGAGATGTTCGGGTGTGCGGCGATCGCGCTGCCCACCGCGCCCGCATCGGCCGCCAGCGCCTGCAATTCCGCGCGTTCGGCGATGTTGGAGAACAGCACGCCGACGCCATCGGCCAGCGGAAACGCGTTGAACACAAGCGGCGCCCCGCCGAAGCTGGCGAGATCGGCTTCGAAGGAGATCGGCTCGCGGCGCTGCACGACGCGCTGCAATTGCGTCAGAAACACCGATCCGGCGAGCGCTGGAAAAAGCGCGGTCAGGTTTGCGCCTTCAACCTGCCGGCGCGCCACGCCGAGAAAGTTTTCCGCCGCATAATTGAGCGCGAGAATGCTCATGTCCCGCGACAGCGCGATGTAGCCGTCGGCGATGTGATCGAGCACGAAACTCGCGGCGCGATCGATGTCCGAGGGCGCCTGCGCCGTGGCCGTCATCAACGCGCCGTAGCGCTCGGCCGACAAGAGCACGAGCCGTTCGCGGCCGTGGTGGCTGATCGAAACGGGGGCCGAGAGCGCCTGCGCTTGCCACGCGCCGATATTGCGGACGAATTCGGCGGACGTGACGATGACGCGATCGGGCATAAAGACTCCGAAGTTCTCTATACCGACTCGAATAGTCTGAATTTTGATGCGACCACAAGTAGAAAAAAAGTCAGATTATTCGCAAAATATACAGAGATTGGCGGCGTTTTCCGCACGCGCCGCGCGCAGGTCGTTCAAACGTTTCGCAAGTGGCTTCATCCATATTGGTTTTCGTCGCGAAAGCATGGCGAGGCCGGGCGGGGAACGTGAGGGCTTGTATACAATCCAAAGCGCGCATGCCGCGCGCGGCGCGCGCGAAAGCGCTTCTTGCGGCGTGCGCCGTCGTTGCGCCTGCGGCGATCCCGTCCGCACACGCCGCCACTGCATCCGACACCATGACCGTGACGGCGACGGTCGTGCAAAGCTGCCAAGTCGTCGCCAATGATTTGAGTTTCGGCGCGTACAATCCGATCGCGACGACGGACCTCGATGCGACGACGACGCTCGACGTCACCTGCACCAGCGGCACTGGATATATCGTTTCGATGGATGCAGGCGTCGGCTCCGGCGCGACGATCGCGACGCGCAAAATGACGTCTTCGGGAAACACGCTGAACTACAGCCTCTATCGCAATGCCGCGCGCACGCAGGTGTGGGGACAAACCTCCGGCACGGACACAGTGTCGGGCACGGGAACGGGCGCTGTGCAAAGCTTGACGGTGTATGGGCGTGCGCCGGCGGCGCAAGCTGCGCCGCCGGGATCCTATAGCGACACGGTCACCGTGACGGTGACGTATTGATGATGCGGAGATTGGCCATCGTGATCGCCCTCGCAGCGGCGCTCTCCGCCCCAGCCTCCGCCCAGCCCGCGGGCGTGCAAGTCACGCCCGTCATCCTCGTCGCCGACGCGGACAGCGGACAATCCTCCGTGCGGGTGCGCAATTGGCGCGAGCGCGAGGTGAGTTTCGAGGCGATCGCCTATGCCTGGTCGCAGGCCGACGGCGAAGATGTTCTCGAACCGACGAACGACATCATGCTTGCGCCGAGCACGTTCGTCATCGCCGCGCAGGGCGAGCAGATCGTGCGCATCGCCGCCGCGCGCGGCCCGGCGAACGATCACCGCGAACGCGCCTATCGCTTGATCTTGCGTGAACTCCCATCCGCGTCCGAGGAGGTGCAGGGGTTTCGCGTTCAGCTGCAATTCTCCCTGCCGGTGTTTGCGCAGCCGGCTTTTTCCGAAACGCGCTTGAGCGCGGTGCGCGGCGCGGCGGGGATAAGCTTGCGCAATGCCGGAAACACGCATGTGCGCCTGATGTCGGCGGTATCCGAGCCGCAAGGCGCGGCCTGGGAACATCTGCCCCGCTATCTGCTGGCGGGCGAGGAGATCACTCGCCCTCAGCCGGACGGCGCCGACAGCGTCACCGTCGCCTATGTGCCGGCGGGTTTGAGCGAACCATTGAGCGAGACGATCGCGATCGCCGATGATGCGGCGCATCCTCGCTAGCGCCGGCGCCGTTGTTCTGTCGGCGTCGCCGTCTCTGGCGCAGGAAGACGCTCCCGGCGCGCCGATCATCGTGGCGTTCCGCACCGCGCATGGCGCATCGGTGCAGGCGCTGGCGTGGCGCGATGGCGCGCGCATTCTGGCCGATCCGCGCACTCTGCGTGCGCTCGGCGTCGCGGTCGAGGGCGAGGCGCCCGTCGCGCTGGAGTCGATTGCGGGCCTCAGCTACGCGTTCGATGCAGGCGCGCAGGCCATCGACGTGAGATGCGTTGCGCCCTGCGCGTCGCTGCAGCGCCTCGCGCTCTCGGCTGCGGATAGGCTGCCCGTGCGCGTTGATACCGGCGCCTTCGCGAGCGCCGATCTCGGGTTCGATGCGGTCGCAGGCGATGTGCGCGCGTACGGCGCGTTCGATGTCGGCGCGTTCACGCCGGGCGGCTATGGCGGACTGGGCTGGACGGTCGGCGCCGATGGCGGCGAGGAGGTTGTGCGTCTCGAGACGTTCTGGACGCACGACGACGCCGACGCGCGCGTGCGCACGGTCTTCGGCGATGCGCTCGCGCCGGGGGCCGGGCCAGGCGCCCCGTTTCGATTTGGCGGCGTGCTGTTCGGCACGGATTTTTCACTGGATCCGACGTTCACGCCGTTCCCGACGCCGATCTTTTCCGGCGAGGCGGCGGCCCCGTCTGTGGTCGACCTTTATATTGACGGCGCGTTGCGCGCGCGCCGAACGGTGGCGGCCGGTCCGTTCGAGATCGCCGACGCGCCGGTGTCGGCCGGCGCAGGAATAGCGCGCGTGGTGGCTGTGGATGCGCTGGGGCGCGAGCGCGTGGTGGAGGCGCCGTTCTACGCCAGCCCGAGTTTGTTGCGCCCCGGGTTAAGTGATTACAGCCTCGCGCTGGGCGCCGAGCGGCGCAATTTCGCGCGCGCCAGCGCCGATTATGGGCGCCGCTTCGCGCTGGCGTCGTATCGGCGCGGCTTGTCCTCCTGGGCGACGATTTCGCTGCGCGGCGAATGGCGCAACGATGCGCAGACGCTGGGCGGCGGCGCGTCTTTCGCGTCGCAGAGCCTTGGGCAGATCGATCTTTACGCCGCCGGCGCCGATGGGCCGCAGGGCGCCGGCGGCTACGGCGCGATGACGTGGCTGCGGCGCGGCGAGCGCGTCACGCTCGGCGCCGCGATCGAGTCGGCGGATGAGGATTTTCGTCGCCTGGGCGTCAACGCGCCCTTGGCCGAGCGCAGCGCGCGCGCAACCATCGCGTTCGACCTCGCCCGCTTCGGCCGCCTATCCGCGACGAGCGCGCGCGTCGTCGAGCGCGACGCTGCGCCGATCGAAACGCTCGAACTGGCGTATGGCCGCGCGTTAGGCGACCTCGGCGCGATCGCGGTGACGGCCTTGATGCTGGAGGACGGCGAAGCGAGCGAGCAGATCGCTTTCAGTTTCGTACGCGCGTTGGCGCCCGGCGCCAGCGGCGGCGCGCAGGCGGAACGGCGCCGCGGCGGCTGGACCTACGCCGTGCAGGCGCACGCTGCGCCGCCGTCGTCAGGCGGTTTCGGGTGGCGCGCCGCGGCGGCGCGGGGCGCGGATGCGCGCACCGATCTCGGCGTGGCCGCGACCGGCCGCGCCTTCGAAGCGCACCTCGATTTCAGCGAGACGCCGTTCGGCGACGGTTTGCGCGGCGCATTTGCGAGCGGCGTCGTAGCGCTCGGTGACGGGGTCTATGCAGCGCGGCGCGTGCGCGACAGTTTCGCGCTCGTCGACGTGGGTGCGGCGGATGTCGATGTGCATCTTGATGGGCGTTTCGTGGGACGCACCGATCTGCGCGGGCGCCTGCTGCTGAGCGACTTGCGCGCCTACGAGCCGAACCGCATCGGCGTCGATGTGTCCGATCTGCCGCTGCAGGCGGAGATCGACGCCGACGAAATTCTGGTGCGGCCCGCCGCCCGCAGCGGCGTCGTCGTGCGGTTTCCGGTGCGCATGGCGGCAGCGGGCGCTGTCCGCGTGGCGCGCGGCGACGGCGCGCCGCTGCCGGAGGGCGCCATTCTCGAGCGCAGCGGCGACGGCGCGCGCTTCCCGGTGGGCCGCGACGGCCGCGTCTATTTATCTGGAACGCAAACAGATGCGCACTTCACCTGGCGTGGCCGCGACGCGTGCCGCGTGACGCTCGATCGCGCGGCGCTGGAGAGCGGCGCACCCTTGATTTGCGCATCGCTCGATCTGCGGGGGCGCTTGTGAGAGGTCTGGCGCTGTGCGCGCTCGGCGCGCTGGCGCTGTTGGCGAGCGCTGCGCCCGCGCGCGCCTTGTGCGTGTTGTGCTCCTGCACCGTGAACGCAAACCCTTTGAGCTTCGGGTCGTTCGCGCCTTTGTCGGGTGCGCCGCGCGATGCGGCGACGACGGTGGATGTCTCCTGCACGGGCGTTTCGGCGCTGAGCGCGATCGAAATCCGCATGAACGCCGGCGTGTACGGAACGATCGCCAACCGCCGCATGCGCAGCAGCGGCAATGATCTGGCGTACAACATCTATACCAATGCAGCGCGCACGACGATCTGGGGCGACGACACTGGCGGCTATGCCGCGGTGACGGTGACGAACACGCTGGGCCTCGTCGCATGGTCGTCGAGCACGACCGCTTACGGCCGCGCCTCGCCTGCGCCTTCGACGCCGCCCGGCGCCTATGGCGATACGATCGTGGTCACCGTGGAATGGTGATGCGTTTACGCCGCGGCGAGCTCGGCCTGCAGCGCCGGGCGAAACTGCGCGCCGTCGAACGTGTGCAGGATCGCCGACAGGCCCGCCGGTCCCGCATCGATCTCGACGAAGCCATGTCCGCCCGCGCGCGGACGGCCCGAGGCGAGCGACGGCGCCACGATCAGCGCGCTGCCCGCCGCGTTGAAACGATGAAGACAAAAGCCATGTGCGTGGCCGGCCAGTAGGACGGTGCGCGGACGCGCGCCGATAAGCGCGCGGGCGGCTTCCGCACGACGCGCATCGCTGCGCACGCGTGCGCCCGGAAACGTGCCCGGCGGATGATGCGCGACGAGGAACAGCCATCCAGGCGGTCCTGAAAGCGCGCGGCGCAGCGCGGCCAGATCATAGGCGCCCTGCGACCAGTCGCGCCGCGACTGGATCGCACGCGCGGTCGCAATCTGGCGCACCGCGCCTGCGCCGTCTGGCGCATCCCATTCGCAAGAGGCCGGTAGCGTCTTGAAGCGTCCGTAGGGATCGATCATGCGCAAGAGCGGGTGAAACACCGGCGCGTCATGATTGCCCGGCGTCGCAACGATCGGGGCGGGCAGGCTGCGCAAAAACTGCGCCGCGGCTGAAAATTCCCGCGCGCGGCCCGATTGCGTCACATCGCCCGACAACGCCACGACGTCGGGCGCAAGCGCGCCGATCGCCGCGGTCGCAGCCTGCAAAAGGCCTGCGTCCGCGTCGCCGATATGCACGTCGCTGATGTGAACGATGCGCATGGCGCCTCGATTGCGGCGCGCCTCAAGAAAACGGCAGCGCGCGCACCGGCTCGGCCCAATCGCCGACGACGAACGCCAGCATGCACCCGGCCGCCAGCACCGTCGAGACCACGAGGATGGTCAAGACATGGCCGCTGATGACGCC
The DNA here is from genome assembly GCA_033764725.1 of Hyphomonadaceae bacterium. GTDB lineage: Bacteria > Pseudomonadota > Alphaproteobacteria > Caulobacterales > Aquidulcibacteraceae > RI-43. Next base: position 34,283 of record JANRIR010000008.1, on the reverse strand, counting down.
TTGGCGCGCCTCGGTGGGCGTTCGCTCGACGGCGTCTTCGTCGTGTTCGGTGTGGGTCGTCGTCATGTTCGTGTCCTGCTTTTGGCGTCGCGCGCGCTGGGTCAGCACGCGTATGGGCCCGCGCTGCAGGCGGGCCCTGGCGTTGCCTCAATCTTCGAGATCGTCTTCGACCTGTTCGGCGGTTTCCGTCACGACTTCGCCGGCGCTCGACAAATCCTCGCCGGCGCCGGCGATGGTGCTGCAGCCCGCCGCACACAGCGCCGCCAGCGCGGCGAGGGCGGGAAGAAATGCCGAATGCTTCGATGCGATGCGCATGGGTGCGTCTCCTGAACTGATGCTGTGCGGCGCGTGGCGCCTACTGGACAACGTTCAAGGGACGCGAAAGTTTCGCCCGCTGCGCGCCTAGGCGGCTTGCTGCGAGCTTTCGAAGAACAGCGCCTGGCTCACCGCCGCCTGCACGGTCTCTTCCAGATACGGCTTGGAGATCAGGAAGGTCGGCTCGGGGCGCTCGCCCGTCAGCAGACGATCGGGGAAAGCGGTGATGAAGATCACCGGCGCGCTGAGCTGTTGCAGAATCTCATTCACCGCATCGATGCCTGAGGAGCCGTCGGCGAGCTGGATGTCGGCGAGCACGAGATCCGGCTTTAGCCGCGCCGCCGCCGCGACCGCCTTCGCGGCCGTGTCGGCGGTGGCGACGACCTCATGACCGAGTCGCGCCACGATGTCCGACAGATCAAGCGCGATCAGCGTTTCGTCTTCGATAATGAGCACCCGCGCGCGCGTCTGGCGGGCGATCTCCTCGCGCGCATCGCCGACGAGCGCGGTAACCTCGCGCCACGGCGCGCCGATGATGTGGGCCACCTCGTCGGTGGTGAAGCCTTCGATGGTGGACAACAGCAGCGCCTGACGGTGCAGCGGCGGCAGCGCGCTCAGCCGCTCGTGCGCCTTCGCCTCAAGGCCCGCCGGCGCGGCGTCGTGCTCCGCGCGGGTCGAACTCGACCAGATGGCGTGGAACACCTTGTACAGCGCAACCCGCGGCGGGAGGCCGGCGTTGAACACGCTGCGGTCTTCGATGATGGCCTGGAGCGTCGCTGCGACATAGGAATCGCCGCTGCGCTGGGCGCCGGTGAGCGCGCGCGCATAGCGCCGCAGGTACGGCAGGTGGGGGGCCAGGGTCTGCGACAGGCTCATGCTATTCTCCCACGTCTCTCCCAAACGCGGCGGCCTCGGCGCAGCGTCCCAGCGTCGGCAACGCCGCGCTTGCGCAAAAGTTCCCACGCGCAGGGAACCAAAGCGGCTCCCACGCGTAGCATGACTTGAGTTTAACCGCCGGCCGGGGCCAGATTGTCATGACGAGCGACCACGCAAGCCTGGAGCAAGACGCCATGAGCGCCGATCCGCTCGGCGGCCGCGAGGGCGGCGGCGGCCGGCCCTCCGAATTCACGCCCGCCGGCGCCGACGGGGACGACCCCATCACCCGCACGCTCAAGCGCGCGTTCGACGCGGTCGCGGCCGAGCCGATCCCCGACGACATCCTGCAATTGCTGGCCGCGCTGGATGACGAGGCCGAAGGCGCCGGCCATGACTGAGTGCGCCGCCCCGCCCGCGTCCGCCGCCGTCAAGCGGCGCATCAAGGCCGACCTGATCGCGCTGATGCCGAGCCTGCGCGCCTTCGCGCGCTCGCTGTGCCCCAATCCCGCCCGCGCCGACGATCTCGTGCAGGACGCGCTGGTCAAGGCGCTCGCCAATCTCGACCGCTTCGATCCCGACAGCAATCTGCGCGCCTGGATGTTCACCATTCTGCGCAACACGCACTATTCCGATTTGCGTAAGCGCCGCCGCGAGGTGGAGGACGCCCAGGGCGAGCACGCCGAGCGGCTCGCCGATCCGCCGCGCCAGAACAGCGCGCTCGACCTGCAGGATTTCCACGCCGCCTTCGCGCAGCTGAGCGACGATCACCGCGAAGTGCTGACGCTGATCGGCGCGGCGGGGATGTCCTATGAAGAGGCGGCCGAGATTTGCGGCTGCGCGGTCGGCACGGTGAAAAGCCGCGTCAATCGCGCGCGGCGCAAGCTCGCCGAAGCGCTCGGCCTCGATCCCGACGCCGCGTTCGGCGATGGGGACGAGGCCGTTCTGCCGCAAGGCGCGCTGTCGGGCGCCTGGTGACCAGCGACGAGATGGCGGGCGCGCGTGCGCTCGGCCTGCGCGTGCCGGCGCTGTGGCCGAAGGAATTGTCGCTTGCGTCGTTGCGCGGGCGCCTCGCCTGTCTTTTGGCGCTCGCCTTTCTGCCGACGGGGGTTCTTGCGCTGCAGGCGGGCCTGGCCGCCGTGGCGGCGCGCGACGCAGCGGTGCAACAGGCCGAAGGCGTGCAGCGCCAGCGCGACATCGCCGAATTCCGCGAGCGCATCGCCCAGATGCGCGACGTGTCGCGCACATTGGCGGCCAACGCCGAACTGGTCGCCGCTGATCGCCGCCGCTGCGCACCCGCGCTGCGCGAACTCAGCGCGGAATATCCCGATTTCGCCGTGATCAGCGTGCTGACGGAAGACGCGCGCATCGAATGCTCCAACGTCGCGGGCGCGCAGGGGCGGCAAACTGCGGCAGGGCCGCTCGTTGCGCGGGCGCGCGCCACGGACGCCGCGATCATCGGCTATGTGCCGGCGCCGCGCCTGAGCGACAGCGCCGTGCTCGCCAGCGTCGCGCGCGCCAAGATCGATGCTGACGCGCCGGCGCTGTTCGTCGGCGTGACGCAGCCGATCGACGCCATGTTGCGCGACGCCATCGGCGGCCGCGACGCGGCGCCCGGCGGCTATATGGGTCTCGCCGGCGCCGACGGCGCGCTGTTGGCGATCGCGGGCGAGGACGCGCCGTTTCGGATCGGCGAAAACATTCTGAGGCGCGTCGGCGCGCGCGGCGGCGCGATCGACGGCCAAGCGTTTCCGATCGGCCGATCCTGGGCGGTGGCGAGCGCGGTGGCGGATGGCGATCTGCTCGTGGTGCGCGGCTGGCCGCGCGCGCCTTTATCGCTGGCCGGCATGGCGACCTATGCCTGGACGCTGGCGGCGCCGGTGTTCCTGTGGCTGATCGCGGTCGGCGCGGTGTGGCTGGCGGTGGAGATGTTCGTGGTGCGCCCGCTCACCGTGCTGGAGCGGCTGGCGAAAACCTATGCGCGCGGCGAGGATGCGGAGGCGGCGGAAAATCTGCTGCGCACGGCGCCGGAGGAAATCTCCAGCCTGCGCCGCACGCTGGCGGCGATGGCGAAAACGCTGCGCGGGCGCGAGGCGCGGCTGGCGACCGCGCTGCATGAGGAGCGCGCGCTGCTGCGCGAGGTCAATCACCGGGTGAAGAACAATCTGCAGATGGTGGTGTCGATCCTGTCGATCCAGTCGCGCGCTGCGCAGGAGGCGGCCGAGGCGCGCGGCCTCGCCCGCGCCAAGGACCGGGTGCAATTGCTGGCGCTGGCGCACACGCGCATCTACGCGTCCGGCGTCGTGCATGACGTCGCGCTCGATCAATTGGCCGGCGATGTCGCGCGCGCCATGATCGGCTCGCGCGGCGCAGCGGTCGCGCGCGTGCGGCTGCGCACGGATCTGGCGCCGCTGCGCACCACAGTGGATCGCGCCGTACCGTTCGCGTTCGTCATCGGGGAATGCTTGTCGGAGGCGCTGGACGTTCTGCCGCTTGACGACGGCTTTGACCTCGACATGCGCTTGGCGGCGGATGCTGCCGGCGCTGTGACGTTTTCGCTGACTTCGCCGGCGTCGCCGCACGGAGCGGCGGCGCCCGCAGCGCAACGGCTCGTCGACGCGTTTGCGCGTCAGCTCAACGCCGCAGTCGTGCGCGGCGACGGCGCAGGCTTCTCCATTCGCATCGAAGCGGCGCCGGCGGCGGATGCAGTCGAGCCGGAACGCGCCGGCGGCGATGCGCGTTGATCGCATACGGGGCGCGGTCAAGGAGATGCGCAATGAATTGGACGCAACTGGAAGGCAAATGGGATCAGTTCAAGGGCCGCGTGCAGCAGCACTGGGGCGATCTCACGGACGACGACGTCGCGCGGGTGCGCGGCAATCGCGATGAGCTCGTCGGCCGCATCAAGGAGCGCTACGGCGTCGCCAAGGAAGAGGCTGAAAGACAGGTCGATCGCTGGCTCGCCGCCCTGGCTGACTAAGCGCAAGGCAAACGCGACAGCGCGCGCCGCACCGTGTGTGCGGCGCGTTTTTTTGTGACGGAATTCACATAAAAAAGCCCCGGCCGAAGCCGGGGCTTGCGCATTTGGTGCGATGCGGTTCAGCCGCGACGGCTCAACAGCAGGCCTACCACGAGGCCGACGCCGGCGGCGACGCCGATCGCGACGCCGGGGCGCGCGCGAACGGCTTCGTGCGCGGTCTTGTAGGTGGTTTCCGCGGTGCGGCGTGCTTGCCGACCAATGACCGTCGCGCGCGCCTTGGCTTCCGCGCCCACGGCGTCGGCGATGTCGCTCGCGGTCTCGCGCAGGTTCGCGACGCCGTTCTTGATGTCATGCGCCAGCGGCGCTGCGGCGAAGCGTTCTTGAAGCGTGGAATTCGTCGCCATCGGGATGTCCTTCCTTGAAAATGCGCAAGACCGTCTCGCGCGATCGCTGATGCCAACGCGCTGTATGGGATTTCGTTCCGCAATATCTGAACGGAACGCCGACGGCCATTGTGCGTTGACGGCGCAGAGAGATCGGCGCCGCGCCGGTCTGCGCAGCAGAAGGGGTTCGTCATGCTCGGTTGGGCGTTCGTGTTCTTCATCGTGGCGATCATCGCCGGCGTGTTCGGCTTCGGCGGCGTGGCCGCGGCCTCCACCGGGATCGCGCAAATTCTGTTCTTCCTGTTCCTGGTTCTGTTCGCGATCAGCCTGGTGATGGGCCTGATCCGCGGCCGCGGACCGCGCGCGCTGTGAGCGTGACGACGCTCGAAGCGGGCGCCGCCGCACACCATGCGGCGGCGCCCGTGCGTGTGCAGCGCGCCGCCTTGGTGATGAACGCCGCCGCCGGAACCGCTTCGCGCAGCGACGCCGACGCCATCGTCGCTCGAGCGCAAGCCGCACTCGACGCCGAGGTGCAGCCCTTCATCGGCGAGGGCGCGTCGCTTGAGTGCGCCGTGCGCGACGCCTTCGCGAGCAATCCCGATGTGGTTCTTGTGATGGGCGGAGACGGCACGGCGCGCGCTGTCGCTGCACACGCGCTGAAGGCCGAAACGCCGATCATCCCCTTGCCCGGCGGCACGATGAATGTGTTGGCCAAGCTGGCGTTCGGCCATGGCGCTCTTGACTGCGCGATTGAGGATCTGCGGGCGTTGCAAGGCGGTCGCCTCGATGTCGGCTATGTCGGCGCGACGCCGTTTTTTCTGTCCGCAGCGTTCGGCTACGCGGGCCTGCTGGCGAAATTGCGCGAGGCGGCGCGGCCGCCGCGGCGCGTGCGCGAGATCGCTTCGGCGGCGTCCGCGCTCGTGCGCGGCCTTGGCCCCTCGCTGCGTGGAGGCGTCAAGTGGCGCGCCGAGCGCGGCGCCTGGCGCAAGGCGCACACGCTGGTTGTGTCGCTCGGCGCGGTCGAGCGCGTGCTGTCGCCCGATGCTTTCGCCGCGAAATCCTGCGAGACGCTTGAAGCCGTCAGCCTGCGTGCGGCCGCGGCGCTCGACATCGTTCGCTTTGGCGCGCATGCGGCCATCGCGAACTGGCGCGATTTCGACCGCATCGAGCGCGCTTGCGCGGACCGCATCCTGGTTGATCTCACCACCTCGCGTCCGCTCATCGTGCTGGACGGCGAACCGATGCGCCTGTCGCGCATCGAGGATGTGCGGATCGCACGCCGCGCCTTGCCGATCCTCGCGCCGCTTCGCGCTCAGGAAAGCGCGGCCTAGGCGAGCCGCGCCATCGCATCGGCGTGCAGATAGGTGGGATCGAATTGCGCCAGCGCGGCGAGGCCTCTGCGATCGAGCAGGACGACGCCGCCGCTTTGCAGGGCGATCAGTTTTGCACGCTTCAACGCCGAGAGCGAACGCGACACATGCACCGGCGAAAGGCCCAGCATGTCGGCGAGCATGTCGCGCGTGAGCGGCATCGGCAGCATGTCGCCGCCGGCGAGCCCGGCGAGCGTACGCCGCCGCTGCAGCTCCAGAAATAGATGCGCGATGCGCGCGCGTCCGGATCGGCGGCCAAGTCGCACGATCTGTTCGCGCAGAATGGATTCCTCCTGCACCGCCGTCCACCAGAACGCCGTCGCCAGGCGCCCATTGGCGCGAATGGCGCCGAGAAAACGCGCTTTCGGCGCGCGCATCACGTCCAGTGCGGTGACCGCTTCGACGCCATGATCGGCTTTCGCCGCGATCATGGCCTGAAGGTCGAAGCAATCGCCCGGCAGCATGACGTTGACGATTTGCCGGCGGCCATCCTCGAGCAGGCGGTAGCGAATGGCCCAGCCCTGCGCCACGACGAAAACATGCGTCAGCGCTGTGGCGATCTCGATCACGGCGGCGCCGCGGTCATAGAGCGCAGGCTCGAAGGCGGCGGCGCGCAAGGGCGAAAAATCCGCTTCATCGAGCGCGGCGTAGGCGCCGAGACGCGCATAAAGGGGATCGATCATCTGAACCTGCAGCGGCGCCCGCGCCAACGCGCGCCAGCAGCTTATGCATGCGCCGGCGGTGTTGGAAAGCGCAGCGCAAGCGCAAGCGCGTCGCCGGACGTGATCGGGTGGCGCAGGGCGTCCTCCTCGCCGTCGCCGATCCAGATGATCGCCAAGGCTGGCCTGCCTTCGATCAGCGCGCGCGCCGCGGGCGCGGTGCGATAACCCGCATCGATCAGCACGACATGCACACGGCGCAGGCCCACGAGATCCGCAAGCTCGGACAGCGCAACCGTCGCGACCATGCCGGCGCCGAAGGCGTCCTCGAGCATCAACTGCGCGTCGAGCGCGCGCACGGCGTCGTCGAAGACGACCGCCACGCAAGGCGCGACGCAGGCGTAGGGCGATACGGTCATGGCGTGCGGCCGGCCTCTCCAGCGGATGACGCGTCTAGCCTGCGGGCACGGCGCCTGCGCTAACAAATGTTATCGCAGCTGCGGCGCGCCTCTGGTGGAACCGTTGCGTTGCGCCGGCGTTTTTGCAGCGAACCTTTCGTTCAAGGAGCTGACCATGACGCTTCGCGCGACCCTCGCCGCCGCCGCTGTTCTTGCTGCGGCCGCGTGCACCACCACGGGCAACATCGAACGCAACGCCGCCGGCGGCGCAGCCATCGGCGCGCTCGCGGGCGCAGTGATCGGCAATAATGTCGGCGATGGAGACGCCGGCGACGGCGCCGCCGTCGGCGCAGCGCTCGGCGGCGCGGCCGGCGCGGTGCGCGGCTACGGCCAGGATCAGCGCGCCGCCGAATGCGTCCGCAACGCCGATCAGCCGCTCTACCGTGACGCGCGCACCGGCGGATATTATTTCTATCCCCAGCCCGGCGCTTCGCGTACATGCTGGACGAGCGGCGCGCCGCGCTCTTGAAATCGCGCGCCACGTGCACAATCGAGAAGGGGCGCATGCCGATGGCGTGCGCCCTTTTGCTTGGAGAGCCTCTATAATGACGACGCTCAACGGACTTTGCATGATGGCGGTCGCCGCCGCGGCGCTGTCGGCATGCGCGCTGGCGCAGCCAAGCCATCGCGACGCCAGCGTTCCCATCACGGTCGAGCCTTCGGTCGATCTGCAACGTTATGCGGGCCGCTGGTATGAGATCGCGCGCTATCCGAACTGGTTTGAGCGCGGCTGCCAGGACGTCACCGCCGAGTATGCGCTGCAGGCGGATGGCCGCGTGCGCGTCGTCAACACGTGCGTCAGGCCCGATGCGCAGCCGCCCGTCTTCGTCGCGGACGGCCGCGCGCGCGTCGTTGAAGGATCCAACAACGCCAAGCTGCGCGTCTCTTTTGCGCCGGAATGGATCCCATTCGCCTGGGGCGATTATTGGGTTCTCGAGGTCGACGACGCCTATCAGACCGCGCTCGTGGGCGCGCCGAACGGCGGCTATTTGTGGATCCTGGCGCGCACGCCCTCCATCGCGCCCGAGACGCGCGCGCACCTCGAGGAGGCGGCGCGGCGCAATGGTTTCGATCCGTCAAAACTTGAAAACACCGTCCACACGCGCTCCTAAGCGCGACCCGCCTGCGCGCGGCGTGTTCGCATGGTGGCGGGGGCGATCGCCGGACCCATCTGTGGGCGGGGGGCGGAGATAGAGGGGCCCGGCGATACGCCTGCGCTTCGCAGAAGCGCACCCGGTCAACGCGCGGCCATGCGGCGCGTTCCGCGCATGGTTCATGAAACCTTGAACAGGTTCTGCGCCAAACGCGTCAGATCGTCGGCGCTCCAGGGCTTGGGCAGGCATGGCGCCGCTGCGAGATGGGCAGGAATGGCGCCGCCGTCGCCGCTGCCGGTGCTGAAGGCGAAAGGGAGTCCACGCTTCTGCAACACTTCCGCCACGGGAAAAACAAGCTCGCCCGCGACATGGACATCCAGAATGGCGCCGCGCAGCGCGTCGTTCTGCGCCGCCGCAAGCGCTTGCGCGACGGTGGCGGCGTGGCGGCAGGGCCCGAAACCCGCGCTGTCGAGCACATCGCCGATCAGTTCCGCGATGATGATTTCATCTTCCACGATCAGGAGTGCGGCGCCGGCCATGTTTTAACCATCCCCATGCCGAAAGCGCCGCCGCTCGCGGATTGTGTCGCGCGCGGTTTCAGATATTCACACGCGCAGCGTGCGGTCAAATGGCGCGGTGCGCTGCGCCTCGCCTGAGCCTCGCGCCGGAGACCTTCGACTGGTTCCTTCCATTCTTCGCCTGGACGCCGCCGCGGCCGCGCTCATCCAGAACCGCCCGCGGCTGATCGTCGGCGTCGGCGCGCTGCTTGTGGCGCTGCTGGTGGCGCTCGTGTCCGGCGAGGCGCTGCGGGCGGCGCAGGCGCGCGAGCGTGCAGCGCGCTGGGAGCTGCACACGCTGCAGGTCCAGCAGCAGACGCAAGCGGCGATGAACGCGATCCTCGCAGCCGAGACCGGCCTGCGCGGCTTTCTCCTGACGGGCGAAGAGGCCTTTCTCCGGCCCTATTACGACGGCGCGGAAGTGGCGCTGACGCACACCAATGCGCTGCGCACGCTCACCGCCGACAATCCTGCACAAAGCGAACGCATGGATGAGATCGATGCGCTGGTGTCGGCGCGCCTCGCCGATCTCGCTATTCTGCTCGAGCACGAGCGCGCCGGCCGTACAGGCGAGGCGCGCAGGCTCATTCGCCAAGGCGCGGGGTTGGCGCGCATGGAGGCGCTGCGCGCGGCGATCAATGCGGTGTTGCAGGAAGAAGGCGCCTTGCTCGCCGCGCGGCGTGCGCAATCGCTCGAGGCGGCGCGGGCGCAACGGCGCTCGGACATCATGTTGATCGGCGCCGCAATCGCCTTGATCGTGGTGCTGTCGGCTGCAGCGCTCTCGGCGCTGCGCGCGGCGGGCGCAGCGCGGCGCTACGCCGACGACGCAGATCTTGCCCGGCGCGTGCAGGCGCAACTCGCCCAGCGCGTCGAGCAGGCGGTTGCGGCGCAGCGGCAATCGGAAGCGGCGCTGCGCCAATCGCAAAAGATGGAGGCGGTCGGGCAATTGGCGGGCGGCGTCGCGCACGACTTCAACAACATGCTGGCGATCGTCATCGGGTCGCTGGAGATGGCCGAACGCCGCCGTGCGGCGGGCCAGGCGGACATCGAGCGCTTCCTGAAGAACGCGATGGAGGGCGCGCGGCGCGCCGCAGCGCTGACGCAGCGCCTTTTGGCGTATGCGCGCCAGCAGCCGTTGGAGCCGCGAACCATCGACGTCAACAAGGTCGTCGTTGACCTCACCGATCTCTTGCGCCGCTCGATCGGCGAGGCGGTGACGCTGAAGACCGCGCTTGCGCCCGATCTCTGGCGCGTGCGCATCGATCGCCATGAGCTGGAGAATGCGATCGTCAATGTCGCGGTGAATGCACGCGATGCGATGCCGCAGGGCGGCGCGCTCTCGATAGCAACGCAAAACATCACGCTCGACGAGGCCGCAGCCGAACGCGCCGGCGACATGCGTCCTGGCGATTATGTGCGGATCGACATCTCCGACACCGGCGCCGGCATGCCGGCGGAGGTGATGGAGCGGGCGTTCGATCCGTTTTTCACAACCAAAAGCGTCGGCAAGGGCACGGGCCTGGGCCTGTCGCAAGTGTTCGGCTTCGCGAAGCAATCCGGCGGCCATGCTGCGCTTGCCTCGACGCTCGGCGCAGGCACGACGATCGCGCTCTATCTGCCGCGTTGGGGCGGACAGGAGGACGGCGCGCACGATGGCGACGCGGCGCGCGAGGAAGCGCCGCCGCGCGGCGCCGCCACCGAGATCGTGCTGGTGGTGGAGGATGACGATCGGGTGCGTGTGATGAGCGTGGAGGCGGTGCGCGAGCTGGGCTACACCGCGCTCCACGCCGCCAGCGGCGCAGAAGCGCTGCAGATGCTCAGCGATACGCCAGGCGTGTCGCTGCTGTTCACCGATATGGTCATGCCGGATATGAGCGGGCGCGCGCTCGTGCGTGAAGCCAAAGCGCGCTTCCCCCAGCTCAAGGTTGCCTACACCACCGGCTATGCGCACCGCTCGGCGTCGGAGCGCAGGCTGTTGGACGATGACGCCGTGTTCATCGCCAAACCGTTCACGCTTGCTACGCTGGCGCGCAGCTTGCGCCGCGCGCTCGACGGGTGAGCGCGACGCAGCGCGCCGCGCTCACACGCGTTGACCGATGTGCCCTCAAGAGGGCGGCGGCGCAGCGCTGTCGGCCGCAGAGTCGCTGGCCTGTTCGGCCGCTTGGTCGATCGCTTCGCCGGCCTCTTCCATCGGGCCGTCGCCGAGCTTGATCGCGCCTTGCGTGGATTCTTCGTAGGCGGAATCGAGTTCTTCGCCCGCCTTTTCGGCTTGACCGGCGCCGCATGCAGTGAGCGACAGAGCGCCGGCGAATGCGGCGGCGGCGAGAAGCGTGCGTTGCATGACTTGATCTCCGTTCGGCGCGCAAGGCGCGCCTGACCGAAGAACAAACGTCAGCGGACGTATAAGGTTCCGTCGCCGTCAGGCCGCGCTGGCGGCGGCTTCGCCGGGTGAGGCGGGCAGCGCGCGCGGCGCAGCACCCGGCTCCAGCACGCGATCCTGGCGCGGATGGATCAATTGTCCGCCATCGCCATAGACATAGACGAGGCGCGCCCAATCGGTGTCGTCGTACAAGAACGCATTGCCGTCGGGATCGAGATCGGACCAGTCCGGCTCGCGGGGCGCTGCGGCTGCGGTCGACAGCCAGGTGCGCGCGGCGTTCTCGTCGCCCTTGGCGCGCGCAAGCTCGGCATAGAGCGCAGCGATGCGCGCGGAGGGAAACTCGCGATAGCAATCGTCTAGCGCTGCTTGCGCGGCGCCGAAATCATTCTTCCCAAGCGCGAGCGCGGCCAGGATGATTTTGCTTTCGCGGTGATCGCGCCGGCGATCGGCGAGAGCGGCGAGGCGGGCGGCGCGCTCTTCGCGGGTTTCGCCAGGCTTCAGATCCCGATAGGCGTGCGCGAGCACGGGATGGGGCGCCGCATCCCAAGCCTCTTCGATGATGGAGGCCGCACGTTCTGCCTTGCCTTCGGCGACGAGATATTTCGCCGCAAGCGCTGCAGCCGGCGCAAAGCCCGGCGACACGCGCACCGCCTTTTGCGCGAGGTCGACGCATTTTTCCGGACGGCGTTCGCGCTCGGCGCGCATGGCGGCCGCGCACAGCAACACCGCGCGCCGGCGCTTGGCGACGCGGTCGTCGATCAAACGCCGCTTTTCGCCTTCCTCGAGCGCGTCGATTGCGCCTTCCCAATCGGCCGCCTGCACTTTCAGTTCAAACAGCGTCTGGAACGGCCAGGCGGCGTTCTTGGCGGCCTTCAGCGCGGCTTCGGCGTGGGCCATCGCGGTGATGCGGTCGCCCCGCTTCAAGGCGGCGGCGAGCAGGCCTTTGCGGCCTAGAAGCTCGGTGTCTTCGTGGCTGAGCATGCCGGAATAGGCGCGCTCTGCGGCGGCGGTGTCGCCGGCGACTTCCGCTGCGCGCGCGGCGAGCAGATTGGCCAGACGCGGCTCGTCGATCAGGGTGGAGGCCTTGTCGGCGTGCTTGCGCGCCGCTTCGAATTCGCCGGCTTCCGCCGCGATCAGGCCGAGCGCGATGGCTTCCTGCCCGCGCCGTATGCGCGCCCGGTCGCCGACCTTGCCAAGCCGCCCCGGCGCATCGAGCAACATCATCAACAGCCGCAGCACCGGCAGCGCGATCGCGATCAGCAGAATGACCGCCAGCGCGCCGAACAGGGCCGTGGTGTCGACCCGGTAGCCGCCCCATTCGATGCGCACCGTGCCGGGGTCCTGGCTCGCCTGCATGGCCGCGAGCGCGGCGAACACGGCGACGATGAGAAGAAACGCGAGCCGCAGCATGCCTTACGCTCCCCGCGACAATTGCGTGCGGATCGCGCCAAGGCGCGTGTCGATTTCGAGCCGGCGGCGCGCCTGGTTGAGCCAGGGCTGGGCCACGCTCGCAGCGGGCCCCGACAGCCGGTTCAGCTCCTGCACTGCGCCGGCGAGATCGTCAGCGGCGAGCCGCTGGCCGGCGCGCTCAACCACGCCCGCGACGGTGTCGCCTTCGCCGCTGCGGCGCACGGTCACCCATTGCGCCATCGCGGCCTGGATGCGGCCCCAGAAGCCCGCCCCGGCCTGGGCCTGGCGCGCGGCGCGGATGATGTCGTTTTCGATCCGCGTGAAGCTGTCGCGCAGCTCCACCCGCGTCGGCGCGCCGGTGCGCGCCAAGGGCGCCAGCGCTTGCACGTTCGGATCGTCAGGCAAAAGCGCGCGCAGCGAGGCGTAGGATTGCTCGAACGGGCCGGACGAGCGCGAGGCCTCCGCCGCCGCCGACACCGCGAACGCCGCGCGCGCGGCTTCGCCCGCGGAGCGGGACGACGCCGCGATCGCCGGCAATTCCTGTTGCATGCGCTGCACCTCGGCGGTCAGCGCCACGACTTCGGGGCCGGTCGGCAGCGTCGCGAGGCGCTGCTCGAGGGCGCGAATCTGGGCTTGGGCGGCGAACACCCGCGCGGCCAGCGACGCGGCGTCGCCGCCCTCGGCGGAGGCGGTTTCGGCCGAGGCGCCGCTGATCAGGGATTCGATGGCGCGTACGCGCGCGTCGATCGCGGCCTGCGCCTGCACGAGCTGCTGGCCCGACGCCTGCCCGCCCGCTGCGGCGGCGGTCGCGTCGGGCGCGATCTCGTCCAGGCGCTGGTCAACCGCGGGGATGCGCGGCGCGAGCGCGCCGCCCGCGGCCCCGGCGAGGCCGGCGAGGATGGAGAGGGTCAAGGCCGTGCCGAACCCCACGCCGCCGCTTCGCCGGATGCCGCTGGCGCGGTCGGCCGGTTCGAATTCGACGTCGATCGGTTCAGCGCGGTCGCGTCCTGACGAGTCGCTCGCGCTCATGGCTTCCCCGCACGCTGCGCCGCCATTTTGGCGGCCGCGGCCGCCCCCAAGGGCAGCCGAACGTTCGAGTCGCGGTTCTAAGGCTCCCGGGAGGGGCGCTCAAGCCTCGGCTCTGCATAGGGGCGCAGGCCGCGCGCAACGCCCCAGGCGGGCGGGGCGCTTAGCGTGCGGCGCGCGCCAACGCGGCCAACAGCGCCGGTTCGTCCGGCGTCGCCGCCACCAGCGTTGCGCGCCAGCCCGGCCCCGCGGCGTCGGCCACTGCTGCGCTGAGGCAGACCGCGGCGCTGGCGCTGATCGCCCCGGCGTCGGGATAAAGGCTTCGAAACACCTGCGCGGCGCGTGGGCTGTGGAACAGCACGGCGTCCAGCTGCGGCAGCGCCTCGGTCAGGGCTGGCGGCGGCGCGCGCACGGGCTCGGCGCGATAGACGATGCGCTGCTGCGCGTCGAAGCCGCGGGCGCGCAGCGCGCCGACGAGGTCTCCCGCCACCTCCGCGCCCGACAGATGCACGAGCGCGCCGGCGGCGGCGTCGAGCTGTGCGGCGGCCTGCGCGGCGAGGGCGGCAACGTCGCCGTCGGCGGAGCGGACGGCCTCGAACCCGGCGGCGCGCGCAGCATCGGCGGTGGCGGCGCCGACGCACCATGCCGCAAGCGTCCGCGGCGCGGCTGCGGCGGCGCGGGCGCGCACGGCGTTAGCGCTGGTGAACAAGAGCGCCTGGACGCCTGGAAAATCCGTCGGCGCGTCGACGTCGACGATGTCCAACAGGGGCGCGACCACCGGGTCATGGCCGAGCGCGGCGAGCGCCCGCGCCGTCCGCTGCGCGCCGGGTTCGGCGCGGGTGACGGCGACCCGCATCTCAGCCGGCGGGGGAGAGCGCGCCCGCCTCGTCGCGGATGGCGCGCGCGAGCCTCAAGCCCAGCGCGCGCGCATCGTCGAGCGGCGCAGCGCCCAGCGTGATGGTTTCATCGCGCCGCCAGCGGTGTGCGCCGTCGGGCGTGAACATTTCGCCGCTGAACTGAAGCTGCACGCCCTCCACGATCCCCAAGGCGGCGATCGGCGTTCGGCAGGAGCCGTCGAGCCCCTCGAGAAACGCGCGCTCGGCGGTGATGGCGGTCATCGTGGCTGTGTCGTTCAGCGCCGCGAAGCGGCCGACATCGCCGCTGCGCGCAGTGATCGCCAGCGCCCCCTGACATGCGGCGGGCAGCATCGCCGCAACCGGAACAAGCGCGGTGGCGCGGTCGATGAGGCCCAAGCGCTTCATGCCGGCGACGGCCAAGAACGTCGCGTCGACGGCGCCGTCGAGCGCCTTGCTCAAGCGCGTGCCGACATTGCCGCGCAAGAGCGAAACGGCGAGATCGGGGCGCTGGTGCAGCGCCTGGGATTGGCGGCGCAGGCTGGCGGTGCCGATCGTTGCGCCATGCGGCAGTTCGGCGAGCGTTTTCGCCTTGGCGGAAATAAACGCGTCGCGCGGATCTTCCCGCGCAGGCGAAGCCGCCAGCGCCACGCCGTCGGGCAGCTGGGTGGGCAGGTCTTTCATGGAATGCACGGCGCAATCGATCCGGCCGTCGAGCAGCGCTTCGTCCAATTCCTTGGTGAATAGGCCTTTGCCGCCCGCCTCCAGCAGGGCGCGATCGGTGATGCGGTCGCCGGTGGTGGCGATCTCGACGATCGGCAGCGCGTCCTCCGTGACGCCGAAGGCGCGCGCCATCAGGCCGCGCGCCCAGCGCGTCTGCGCCAGCGACAAGGGCGAGCCGCGCGCGCCGATTCGAAGCAAGATCTCAGTCATCGCGGGCGACTAGTGCGGCGACACATAGGACGACACAAGCCCCAATGGCGCCGCCGTCGTGCGCTTGGCGACGCGGATCACGATGCGCGATTGCACGTCCGACACCAGGCCCAGCGCCAGGATTTTGTCGCGCAGGAAGTCGTCATAGGCGTGCATGTCGGTGGTGACGATGCGCAGCATGTAATCGACCGCGCCGGTGACGGTGGCGCAATCGACCACTTCGGGCCATTTCTTCACCGCCGCCTCGAACTGGTCGAGATTGTCGCGCGTCGGCAATTGCAGCTTGACCGAGGCGACGACCTCGAAATTGAGGCCTAGCTTTTCGCGGTCAAGCAGCGTTACCTGACTGAGGATCACGCCGTTCTTCTTCAGGCGCTCGATGCGCCGCCAGCAGGGCGAGGACGACAGGCCCACACGGTCGGCGATGTCGGCGATCGAGAGGCTGGCGTCCTGCTGCAGAAGATCGAGAATCTTGGCGTCGATCGCGTCGAGCTCTTCAGGCAAAACATCCCCCTTTTGTGCCGCCGCCGGGGCTTATATTGGTTGCATGATGCGCTGATGGCGCTGAATAGGCAAGCAATTGCGCGCTAGATAAGCAAAAAACATCCAGAATTGACATGTCCGTGGGCGCCGCCCCGGCCGGGAGCGCCCATGAGCAGACGCATCGTGACCCTGGAAGACCGCTACGCGCTGGAGACCGGCCAAGTCTTCCTGTCGGGGGTGCAGGCCTTGGTGCGATTGCCGATCGACCAGCGCCGTCTCGACGCGCGCGCGGGGTTCAACACGGCAGGCTTCATCTCAGGCTATCGCGGCTCGCCGCTGGGCGGCTATGACCAGCAATTGCGCCGCGCGGAAAAATTTCTGAAGCCCCAGAACATTCACTTCTGGGAGGGGCTGAACGAGGATCTCGGCGCCACGGCCGTGTGGGGGGCCCAGCAGGTCGGCGTGTTTCCCGGCGCCAAGGTCGATGGCGTGTTCGGCCTCTGGTACGGCAAGGCGCCGGGCGTCGATCGCACGGGCGATGTGTTCAAACATGCGAACTTCGCCGGTTCCGCGCGCCTCGGCGGCGTGCTTGCGGTGGCCGGCGACGACCACGCATGCAAAAGCTCGACGCTGCCCTCGCAGTCCGAGTTCGCATTCATCGATGCTGAGATCCCGGTTCTCAATCCCTCCAGCGTGCAGGAGGTGTTGGATTTCGGGCTCTATGGCTGGGCCTTGTCGCGCTACGCCGGCGTCTGGACGGGGCTGATCGCGCTGGCCGACACGATGGATTCCGGCGCCGTGATCGAGGTCGGCCTCGATCGCTTCACGATCATATCGCCGCCCGGCGATGCGCTGCCGCCCGAAGGCGTGTCGCTGCGCGGCGGGGACAAGCCGCTCGACAAGGAGCTGCGCCTGCGCCGCTTCAAATTGCCCGCAGCGCAAGCCTTCGTGCGCGCCAATGCGCTGGATCGCGTGGCGCTCGACAGTCCGCGCCCCCGCCTGGGCGTCGTCGCGACAGGCCAGGGCGTGCGCGACGTGTTCGAGGCGCTTGAGGCGCTCGGGCTGTCGCCGCAGCAGGCGGCTGATGCGGGCGTCGCTGTGTTCAAGGTCGCCATGCCGTGGCCGCTCGAGCCGTCGCGCATCCGCGCGTTCGCCGAACAGTGCGAGACGGTGCTCGTGGTCGAACACAAGCGCCCGCTGATCGAGCCGCAATTGAAGGAAGCGCTCTACGAGTCGAGCCGCAGGCCGCTGATCGTGGGCAAGCGCGACGGCGCCGGCGCGCCGCTTCTGTCGGATGTCGGCGCGCTCGGCATTCCCGACATCGCGCGCGCGATCGATGCGTTTCTGCCCGAAAGCGCGCGCACGGAACGCGCGCAGGCCTATTTCGCGCGCGTCGAAACCAGCGCGGCGCGGGCGCGCACGCTCGAAGCCGACGTGCATCGCAAGGCGCATTTCTGCTCGGGCTGCCCGCACAACACCTCGACCGTAACGCCGGAAGGTTCGCGCGCGCTCGCGGGCATCGGCTGCCATTACATGGCGACCTTCATGGGCCGCGCCGACATGACCTCGCAGATGGGCGGCGAGGGCGTCGCGTGGGTCGGGCAGGCGCCGTTCACCGATGAAAAGCACGTCTTCGTCAATCTCGGCGACGGCACCTATTCGCATTCAGGCTCCCTGGCCATCCGCGCGGCGGTGTCGGCGAAGGTGAACATCACCTACAAAATCCTGTTCAACGGCGCGGTGGCGATGACCGGCGGACAGGACGTCGAAAGTGGACAGACGGTCGGCGATCTGGTGCACCAATTGCGCGGCGAAGGCGTGGCCAAGGTCGTCGTCGTCGCCGACGATCCGAAACGCCATGTGCAGCGCGGCGATCTGGGCCCGCTGGTGGAGGTGTTCCATCGCTCCAGGCTCGATGAAGTGCAGCGACGCCTGCGCGACACGCCGGGCGTCACGGTGATCATCTACGATCAGGTCTGCGCCACCGAGAAGCGGCGCAAGATCAAGCGTGGGCTTCTGCCGGCGGCCAATACGCGCGCTTTCATCAACAGCGCGGTCTGCGAGGGCTGCGGCGATTGTTCGAAGGTATCGAACTGCCTCTCCGTAGAGCCGCTGGAGACCGAATTCGGCGTCAAGCGCACGATCAATCAATCGACCTGCAACCAGGATCTGTCCTGCGTCGGCGGCTTCTGCCCCAGCTTCGTCACCGTCGAAGGCGGCGTCAACGCCAAGCGTTTGCGCGAAAAGAAAACCATCGACGTCTCCGGCCTGCCGTCGCCGACGATGCCTTCGCTCGATGGGCCTTACAATCTTCTCTTCACCGGCGTCGGCGGCACGGGCGTGACGACCGTTTCCGCTATTCTCGGCATGGCCGCCCATATCGATGGAATCGCTGCGACCACGCTCGACATGGCGGGCCTGGCGCAAAAGGGCGGGCCGGTGACCTCGCACATCCGCTTCGCGCGCGAACCGGGCGACATCCGCTCGGGGCGCACGCCTGCCGCAAGCGCCGATGCGCTGGTCGCCGGCGATCTGATCGTGGCGGCGAGCGCGGATGCGCTGCCGCTTCTGGATTCGCAGCGCACGCGCGCAGTCGCCAATGTCGACATCGCGCCGACTGCCGAGTTCATCTTCGACCGCAACACCCGCTTCGAAAGCCGGCGCCTGCGCGGGAAAGTGGAGCAGGCGGTCGCATCGTTCGCCGGGGTCAACGCCGAAGCGCTGGCGGAAGAGCATCTGTTCGATCAGCTCTACGCCAACATGATCCTCGTCGGCTTCGCCTGGGCGAAGGGGCTTATCCCGGTGTCGCATGAGGCGATCGTCGAAGCGATCACGCTCAACGGCGCCGGCGTGAAGGACAATCTCGCCGCGTTCGATCTCGGCCGCGTGGCGGCGCTGGCGCCGGAACGTCTTGCGCCGGCGACGACGGCGCGTGCGCCATCGGCCGCGCTGTCGCTCGACGATCTGATCGCGCACCGCGCCGCGCATCTGGCGGCGTATCAGAACGAGGCCTACGCGGCGCGCTATCGCGACGCGATCGCCTATGTGCGCGCCCGCGAAGCGAACGCCGGCCTGGGCGAACGCTTCACCCGCGCTGCGGCGATCAACCTCGCCAAGCTGATGGCCTACAAGGACGAATATGAAGTGGCGCGGCTCTATATGGACGGCGCCTGGTCGCGCGCCTTGAGGGACACGTTCGGCGGCGATTTCAAGCTGCACCTGCATCTGGCCCCGCCGCTGCTCGCGCCCAAGGACGCGAAGGGCCGGCCGCGCAAGATGCGCTTCGGCGCCTGGATGCTTGCGGCGTTCGGCGTGCTGGCGAAACTCAAAGGCTTGCGCGGCACGGCATGGGACCTGTTCGGCCGCACCGAAGAACGCCGCATGGAGCGGCGCCTGCGTGACGACTATGAACGCGACATCCGCGCCCTCGCCGACGCCCTGTCGCCGGCGACGCACGATCTGGCGGTGCGTCTGGCCGAGATCCCCGACCAGATCCGCGGGTTCGGCCATGTGAAGGCGCAAGCAGTCGCGGCCGCGGCGACGGAAAAGGCGCGTCTCGAGGCGGCCCTGGACGCCGCGCGCGCAGCCCCGGCGCCGGCTGCCGCCGCGGCGGAGTGAGGCGGGGCGGACGCTTGCGCAAACCGGGACGGGCGCGTATCCCTCCCGCCCTTCGGTGGAGTAGCTCATCTGGTTAGAGCGTGGGATTCATAACCCCAAGGTAGGCGGTTCAAGTCCGCCCTCCACCACCAATTCGCCGTCGCGCTGCGGCGGCGTGGCTGCAGCTTTTCCGCCGCTTACGTCCGTAGGGTCGCCCGCTGCGGCGCCGCCGCAAGCGTCTGGACCGGCGCCGGTCGCGCGATCACATAGCCCTGGATCATGTCGCAGCCCATGCTCGCCAGCAGCGCCAACTCGGCTTGCGTCTCGACGCCCTCGGCGGTGATCTTCATGCCCAGCGCATGGGCGAGGTCGATGGTGGATTTCACCAGCAGCGCATCGCGCGCATTGCGGCCCAGATTCTTGATCAGGGACTTGTCCATCTTCAGTTCGGCGGCGGGAATGCGCTTCAAATAGGACAGCGACGACAAGCCGGCGCCGAAATCGTCGATCGCGATCGACACCCCGGCGGCGACGTAAGCCTCGATATTGCGCAGCGCCGCTTCCGGATCGTCCATCGCGGCGGTTTCCGTCACTTCGAGGCAGATGCGTGCGTCGGTGTCCTGGATCAGCTCGATGGCGAGTTTGGTGAAGGCGTCGTCGCCCACCAGGCGGCCGGAGAGATTGACCGACACGAGATAATCGAGACCCGCCGCGCGCATGACGTTTTGATCGGCGATGGCGCGCACGAGCGTCCATTCGGTAAGCGTGTCGATGTGGCCGGTCTCTTCCGCCATGGTGACGAACAGATCGGGCGAAACGCCGCCGCGGGTGGCGTGCGTCCAGCGCGCCAGCGCTTCCACCCCGGTGACGGCGCCGCGACGCAGGTCGTATTTCGGCTGATAGTGAAGCGTGAGGTCGCCGCGGGTGATGCCGTCGAGCATTTCGCTCATCAAGGACAGATTGCGCGCCGGATCGCCGTAGAGGCTCTTGTCGAACAGCGCCGTTCTACGGCGAGCTTGTCGCGCCTGTTCGATCGCGATCAAAGCGTGATCGAGCGCGGCCTGCGTGGCGCCGGATTCGACCGGCGCTGCGCCCGCGGTCGTCTCGATGTCGACATTGGCGCCGTCCAGGCGCGTGGCGCCTGCGGCGGCGGCGCGCAGGCGTTCGGCGCAGGCCAGCGCATCGGCTTCGTCGCCGCAGGCGATCGCCAGCGCCAGCGCGTCGGGCCCGATGCGGGCGATGACGCCAGCCGGCGCCGCCGCCTGCAGCCGCGCGCCCAGGCGCCGCAACAGCTCCGCCGCGAGGCGATAGCCGATCGCGTCGCGGATCGGCGCGAACCGGTCGATCGCGACGGCGACGACATACGCATTCTCCATCGCGCCGAGGGCGCCGGCGAGCGCGCGGCGATTGGCGAGGCCGGTGTCGGCGTCATGCATCGCCATGTGCGTGATGCGCTCTTCACGCGCGGCGATCTCGTGCGACATGCGATTGAACGTGTCCGCGAGACGGCCGATCTCGTCGCGCGTCGTCGTCGCGACTTCCATGCGTTTGCCTTGTTGCAGCGCGCGTGCGGCGGCGTCGAGCGCGGCGATCGGTTTGGTCACCGTGCTCGCCAGAAACCAGCTCGCCAGCGCCAAGAGCGCCACGCCGAAAACGCCCAGCGCGGCGAGCGATCCCATCAGCGGGCGATAGGCCTGCAAGGCGCGGTCGAGCGGATAGGTGAGCAGCAGGCGCGACTCAGGGCCGCCGTCGAACGCGCGCAAAGGCTGCGCCAGCGCGATCGCTTCGCCGCCCGCCAGGCGCAGCGTGCGCGGCGCGACGTCGGCGTCCAACGCCTCCAGCACCGCGGCCGAAGACGCATTGAGCCACGCGCCGTCCGCGCTGCGTGCGAATACATCGGCGCGCAGCGGAATGGCTGCCAGCGCTTCGAAGGATTGCAGATGCGCGCGATTGAGCTCTGCGGCGAACACCACCCAGCCGATCAGGTCGGGTGCGCGGATCGGCGCCGACACCGCCTGATAGGGACGCCCTGCGATCGTCAGCACGCCGGCGGCGCGCTCGCGCGCATCGAGCGCGACCCAGAGCGCATCGGCTTCCGCATCCGTCAGCGCGTCGAGACCAACGACGTCGCCGTCCATGGTCATCAGAAAGGCGCGATCGATCGCAAGTCGGCCGCGCAAATTGTCAAGCGCGGAAAGGATTGTTTCGACATCGCGCGTGGCGACCGCATCGCGAAAGCCGAAGTCGCGCGCCAGGATCGCGGCGCTGTCGCCCAGATGTTTTTCCTGCAGCGCCCAGATCCGGTCGAACACAGCGCCGTTGGCCGCCAATTCATCGCGCACCGTACGCTGGGCGTTGGCGGAGATCACCGTGTTGACCATGAGCGCGATCGCGACGAGCCCCACGCCGAACAGGCCGGCGTACAACACCGTCAGCTTGGTGCTGAGCCGCGCGAACAGCGCCGCCGGCCGGAGTTTCGCCCAGAGCGGCATCAATGGCCGGCGTGCGCGGCGCGCAGATCGACGCGCAGCGCTTCCTGCACGGCGCCGGCGGCGGGATAGCGCGCCGGCCGCGACTGAACGCCGCCGCGCGCGCGCAGATCGGCGTGCCAAACGCGCAAGTGTCCTGCGCCGGACGCGCCGGCCAGACGCGCGGTTCCATCCGCGCCGGTGATTGCGATGAACGGGGTGTCGGTGATGATGATGTAGGCGCGCATCTGGTCGTGGATGTTGCACCCGATCGCGGCGATCCCCGCCGAGCGGAACCGATGCGCGCGGGTTTCGTCGCGGCCGTAAAGCGTGAGCTCGAAGCGATTGCCGTCCGAGAACGAATAGACGTGATGGCGTACGCGATCGAGATTGGGAAAGCGCACCTCCGCGCCGACCGGCGCGATGAGGATCGCAGGCTCGAACGCGAGATTGCGCTGGGCGATCTGATAGGGCCAATCGAAGGCGATGGGCCCGCGATAGCCGCCGTCCGGCGCGAAGCTCACCACCGCATGACGCACAGGCGCGCCCGCCGCATCGGTGACGCGGACCGTGACGTCGGCGGCATGGGCGAGAGCGGCGCTGGCGAACCAGGCGCACAAAACGATCAAGAAGCGCATGCGTTGATCCTTAACGCGCACGCGTAAAGTCTGCGTAAAATCTGTAATTTACGCTTCGTTTACCGTCTCCGCCGCAGCACGGGGGTATGAACCGTTTCGTTTCGTGTGCGCCTCTGGCTATCTCGGCGTTGCTTGCGGCCGGCGCTGCGGATGCAAAACCGCTTGTTTTCGGCGGAAAACTGCCTTTGACGCGTGGCGCAACGAGCGTTGAGGGCGCAGCCGGCGCAGGGCTGGCCACCTGGGCGCTGATCGCGGGGCAGGCCACCGAAGATGGCGTCGGCGCATCCATCTTCGCCACCGTCATTCCGTTGTCCGACTACGACTTCACCGCCTATGGCGCGGCGATCGGCTTTTTCGACCGCGTGGAAGTTTCCTACGCCCGGCAAAATTTCGACACCGGCGAAACCGGCGCCGCGCTCGGCCTGGGCGAGGGCTTCACTTTTGCGCAAGACATCGTCGGCGCAAAAATCCGCGTGTTCGGCGATGCGGTCTATGCGCAGGACAGCTGGCTTCCGCAGGTGGCGGTCGGGGCGCAGTTCAAGCGCACCGAGCATGAGGGTCTTGTCGCAGCGCTCGGCGCAACCAACGATTCCGGCGTTGATCTCTATGTCGCGGCGACCAAGATCGTTCTCGACCAGTCGCTCGTGCTCAACGGGACGATCCGGTTCACCGAAGCCAATCAGTTCGGTCTGTTGGGCTTCGGCGGCGATCGCGATGAGGGGCGCTCGACGCAGATCGAGCTGTCGGGCGCGTATCTGGCGACCGATCGCCTCCTCATCGGCGCCGAATATCGCTCCCGGCCCGACAATCTCGCCTTCGCGCGCGAGGACGACGCCTACGACGTGTTCGCGGCCTATGCGCTCACCGATGCGGTGACGGTCGTCGCCGGCTATGCGGCTTTGGGTGACATTGCGACCTTCGCCGATCAGCGCGGCGCGTATCTCTCCTTGCAAGTGGGGTTTTGAGGCATGCGGCGCAGATTGCCGATCCTGTTCGCGTTTGCGGTTGCGGTCTCAGCGTCGCCGGCGCTCGCACAACCGCCGGAGATCGCGCCTTATGTCCAATCGGACGCAAACGCCGGCGCCGAGCCGTTCGCCGGGGAGGCGATGTTCGCCGCGTTCAACGGCCAGGCGGGCATCGATCGGATCGTCGACCGCACCATCGATCTCGCGCTCGCCGATCCGCAGCTTGGGCCGATTTTCCAACCGTTCGACATCGCCCGCGTGCGCCGCACTCTGAAAGAGCAGTTCTGCTACATCCTCGGCGGCGGCTGCGCGTATACCGGGCGCGACATGGCGACTGCGCACGCCGACATGGGCGTGCAGACGCGCGACTTCAACGCGCTTGTCGGCCATCTCCGCACCGCCATGCGCGAAGAGGGCGTCTCCTATCGCGCGCAAAACCGCTTTCTAGGCGTGCTCGCCCCCATGCATCGCGACATCGTGCAGCCTTAGATGCGGTCGCGCGTCACGTCGGCGGCGTTGTGCGCCGTTTGCGGATGCGGCTCAGGGCTTCGGGCGTGACGCCGAGATAGGACGCGATCACATATTGCGGCACGCGACACGCAACGCCGGGCCGGTTCGCGTTGAAGCGTTCGTAGCGTTCCTCCGCGCTCAGCTTCAACAGATTGGCGGTGCGTCTCTGGCTGCCGACGGCGACCTCCTCGATCGCGCGCCGGCCGAACCGTTCGAAGGCGTGGTCTGCGTCATAGGCTCCAAGCAGGGCGGCGCGCGGAATGGCGAGCACGGTGCACGGCGTGAGCGCGTCGATCGATTGCAGATTGGCGCCGCCCGTCGTCAGGCCGAAGACGTCGGCGACGAACATGCCCTCGTCGAAAAACTGGCCCGTGTGCTCCTCGCCGTCGACGAGATAATAGTAGCGCAGCACGCCCGCGCACACGAAGAACAACGCCTCCGCCGGCTCGCCCTCGCGGGTCAGGTGCGCGCCTTTGTCGAGTTTGCGCTCGCGCAGCGCGCCGATGAACGCGGCATGCGCTGCAGGGCTGGGCGTCAGCGGCGCCATCAGGCGCCGCAATTCCGCATCGAGAGCCGCGACGCTCATGCGGGCGACCATTGGCGGGCGTCGTCCAGCGTCTCGGCCAAGGCGGCTTCAAGCGGCGTCGAGATGTCGCCGAAGGCGGCTGCAAACTTGCTGTGGTCCACAACATAGTCCCGGTCGAAGGCGTATCCCATTTCGATCATCTCGCGGACAGCGGGGATGAACAAGCCGATCATCGCCATTTCAGCGCGGCGCATGATGCGATGCTTCGGCGGATGACCGGACAGACGATAGGCCAGCTCGATGAACCGCCGTGTGGTGATCGCCGGCGCGTTCGGCACGTGCCACACCTCGCCCAGCGCCTCGGCGCGACGCCCCAGAAGCGCGAGCGCTGCGCCGAAATCCTTCACGTATGTATAGGTGTGCAACGCATCGACGTCGCCCATTGCTTCCGCAGGCTTGCCGGCGCGGACGGCGTCGACAAAGCGCGCGCCGACGGCGGAGCCTTGAACGCGGGGGCCGAAAAAGTCCGAACCGCGCGCGACCGCGACGCGCACGCGTCCTTCGTCCTGCGCGCGCAGAAGCGCGTGATGCATGGCTGTGCGTACGCCGCCTTTGCGCGTGGTGGGGCGCAGCGGCGTCGATTCCGTCATCGGCGCGTCGACTGTGCCATAGCCATACAGATTTTCCGCAACGATCAGCGGCGCGCCGACCGTCTCGGCGAGCGTGACCGCGGCGTCCTGCAGCGCGGGAAAGTGTTGCGGCCATTGGTGGTAGGGCGGCTGCGCGCAAAAATAGATCGCCGCTGCGCCGCGGCACTGCGAGGCGAGATCATCGCGGCCGAGGGTCGCTGCGATGGACGCCGCGCCAGCGGGCGCATTTGCTGCGCCGCTGCGGCTGACAAGGCTGACCTTCAGCCCTGCGCCCAGCAAGGCTTCGGCGGTTGCGCCGCCGAGCGCGCCTGCGCCGAGGACGACGTGATGATCTTGCGCCGTGGTGTCGTGCATGGACATGATGATTGCTCCTTCGTAAAATTGTTGTTCAGCGCGCTTTGGGCGCGGCGAGACGCGACAGGCCGACTGCGAGCAGCGCGAATTGCCAGCCGATATTGCTGATCGTCAGCACAGGACCGAGATCGACGCCGAAACCGGCGGGAATGTTGAGAAACAGCGTCGATCCCATGAGGATCGCAAAGCCGCCGACCGCTTTGGCGAGGCCGCCGGGACGAGAGAGCAGCACCGCGCCGATCAAGATCGTCCATGCGCCGCTCATCAGGCCGACGCCGACGATCTCGCCTACGCCGCCGGCATACGCGTTCAGCGCATCGAAAAGGAGCGCGATCGTCGCCCGATCCGCGCCGGGCTCCATGTAAGCGTGCGCAAGCTCGGGCATCACGAACAGCCAGCGCGTGATGCCCACGGTTTTGGCCATCGCGGACAAGGTCGCCAGCGCCAAAATCGCCCCAGCGAGGCCGCCTTTCAGACCGAGACTGGCGTTCAGCGCCGCCGCCGCGGGCACGAGCAGCACGGCGCCGATGAGGTATGCGCCATAGCCTGCGAGCACCGCGCCTTCGTGCTCCACGAGACGCGGCAGCGCGATGAACGCCGGATCGTCAAGGCTTGCAGGCCAATTGATCGCATCGGACAGAATGAAAAAGGTCGTCCAGATCAGGACGAATTGTCCGGTCAACAAGACTGCTGTAATCTGTCCCGCGACCCGGGCGGATGAAGCGGCTGGCATGGCTTTGTCCTCGCTGCGCTCGTGCGTGAGCGAAGCGGACCATGACCGGCGCCGGCGATTTGCGCCTTGATGTGGGTTAAGAAGCGCCCACTGCGGCGCGCAGACGGCGCTTCAAGCGCGCTAGGGCCGCGTGCGCACCGGCAGCGACGCCTCCACGCGTCCCGCCTGGGCGAAGGTCAGCGTGACGGGAATGGTTTCGCCGGGCGTGAACGGTGCAGTGACGTCGAGAAACATCAGATGGGTTCCGCCGGGCGCCAAGACCACCTCGCCGCCGGCGGGCGCCTCAACGCTCGCGGTCGGGCGCATCTGCATCATCGCGCCGTCCATTTCCATGACGTGCAATTCCACACGGCCTGCGCGCGGGCTTTCCGCGCCGATGAGCTGGTCGGCTGCGCCGCCGGCGTTGCGGATCGTCAGGTAGCCGGCCGAGACGCGCGCCCCACCCGGCGTGGCCGAGGCCCATGCGTCCGCGATGCTAAGGGTCGCTGCGGCGGGGGCCTCGGTTTGGGCGGCCGCTTGCGGTTGCGTTTTAGCGGCGGGCGTCGCTGCGGGCGGGGCCGGTTGACACGCTGCAAGCGCCAGCGCCGAGGCCGCCGCAATCCATGCACCTGACCGCATCGTCGTCTCCCGCCTTCGCCTGCATCGAACCGCCGCGACCGAACCGAAACGGCGGCCTGCGGTCAACGCGTCGCGTGCGCGCAGGGCTTCGCGAGGGGGCCTTGCGCGCCGGTGTGTCGCGGTCGACGGTCGGGGCTGAGAGGAAGCGTCCCATGAGCCTCATACCGCTGCTGCATGTCGATGCGATCGCGCCCGCCGTGCGGTTCTATGTCGATGTTCTAGGATTCCGGTGCGCGGGCGTTTGGCCGTCGAACACGGATCCCGCTTATGCCGTATTGCAGTGGCCTGACGAGACGGGCGCTCTGCACGAAGCGCATTTGTCGTCGCATGGCGGCGACGGCCGTTCCGGGCAGGCGTTCATGGTGGTGACGCGCGATGTGCGCGGCGTGCACGCGGCCTGCGTCGCGCGCGGCCTCGACCAGGCCCACCGCACGGACTCGCCCGTGCATCTGGGGCCTACGCAGCAAACCTGGGGAACGATCGAATTCTACGCTGACGATCCCAGCGGCAATCGCGTGATTTTCGCCGAACGTCCGAGCGGCGCCTGAGCGCGCGGTCTTCGATCAGGCCGGCGCGGCAGGGTGCGCGTGCGCGTGCGCCGTCGGCTGCGACAACAGGCCCGCGCGCAACAGCACGAGCAGCGCGAACGTCACGACCGCGCTGATCAAAAGGTGCGACACGAGAAGCGCCGAGAACGGTTCATAGGCGCCCTCGCGCATCGGCCGCGATAGAAACACGCTCGGCGCGGCAAGCACATAGGCGCCGACAAGCGCATAGACCGCCGCCGGGCGCGCGCCGAGCCGCTGGCGATGC
Source organism: Hyphomonadaceae bacterium (assembly GCA_033764725.1). Taxonomy (GTDB): domain Bacteria; phylum Pseudomonadota; class Alphaproteobacteria; order Caulobacterales; family Aquidulcibacteraceae; genus RI-43. Next base: position 6,636 of record JANRIR010000008.1, on the reverse strand, counting down.
GCGAAAAGATAAGTGAGCGGCAGCAACAGCCAGACGTGGTAATGCGACCAGGACACGGTGCTGACGATCAGCGCCGCGGTGATCGCCATCAACACTTCCAACTCGAACGTCTGCGCATCATTCGGCGCGCGCCGCGGCGCGAATGCGGCCGCCCATACACCGATCCCGACAACGCCCAGCGACAGCGCCGCGACAAGCGCCGTCGCGGCCGGCGGCGGCGCGGCGATGTCCCAATCCAGAAGCGATTGCGGCCCGGCGAACGCGCGCGCGATGGCGGCGGCGAGCGACTGGTTGTTGAAGCCCTTGAGCGGCGCGCCGCTGAAGGCGCGGAATTCCTCGAACCACAGGACGTGCAAATCCCAGCCGAAGACGGCCAGCGAGGCGAGCGCGGCGCCGGCGCACACCGCGGCGCCGCCGATCACCACCCGCCAGCGCCCGCGCAGCGCAGCGACAACGCCGACGATCAGAAGCGGAGGCTTGATGACGGCGGCCAACCCGAAGATCGCGCCAGCCATGGTCTCTTTGCCGCGCGCCATCAGCATGAGCGCCGCGATCAGGGCGGCGAGCAGCACGTGTGAGGTGTTGCCCTCTTTCAGGGAATACAGAAGCGGTCCGAAGCCGGCGAAGGCGATCGCCAGCCATGCGCCGTCGCGCACGCTCAGGCGATGATGGCGAATCAGGAGCACACAGGCCAGCGCCGCCGTCGCGACGCCGAGCGCCCAATAGACGAGCGCGGCGCGTTGCGCCTCGAGCAGAGCGAAGGGCGCAAACAGGAAGGCCACGATCGGCAGATTGACGAAGCCCTCGATGCCGCTGCGCAGATTGGACTCGAACTGCGCCATGTCGAAGGCCGCATCCCGGCCGGCAGGGTAATAGGCCCAGAGGAAGTCCTTGAAGCGGATCCGGTCGGGGTCGCTGGTGGGCCACAGATGGGCGAACAGCGCGGCGCCGATGATGGCGGCGACCGCCCAGACCGCCAGCGCCGGGCGGCCCTGCCGCGCCAACAGCGCGATCAGCAGGAAGCCGATCGCCAGCAGCGCGGCCTGCCCGCCATGGGCGATGAGATTGCCGAAGCCTTCGATCGTGCGCACGACGCCGCTCCCCGGGGTCCGTGCTTCCGCCCCGCGCCGGCGTTCGTCAAGCCGCGCGCCCGGCGGCGCGCCGATTGCCTGTTTGGGGGCAGGACTGCGCCAGACTGGGACGGTCCGCCGTCGTCGGCGGGCGCCCCCGTGATCGGCGGTCTGCCGCAGGGGGGCCTGCTTGTCAGCCCAGCGGCGATCGGCGAACCATCGCCAACGGCGCGCCGGGCGAACGCCTGGAGCGCGAGCATCAACCGAAGATGCGCGGGGAGGTTGTTGTGTCAGGGGTCGCCTCAGTCACGGCGCCGGACGCTGCGGCGACGGCGTTCACCCTCGAAGGATTGCGCGCCGGCGTCGGCCCGTTGATGGGCGACCGCGCGATCGCATCGGCGATCAAGACGCTGCGGCGGCTGCGCAGCGAGAGCGTCGCTCTTGCGGATGCCAAGACGCGCATCGCCGTGCTCGGCGCGGTGACGACCACGCGACTGACCGCGCTGATCGATCTGTTTCTGTTCGGGCGCGGCGTGGAGGCGGAGATCTACGAGGCGCCGTTCGGGCTTCTGCGTCAGCAGATCCTCGACCCAGAGTCCGACCTCTACGCATTCAAGCCGGACTTCGTGTTTTTGGCCGCGATACGCCGCGATCTGGGGCCGGGCCCGGCGCCGGGCGCGCGTCCGGAGGAGGTGGAGGCGCACATCGCCGACACGGCGGCCGAATGGCTTGAGTTGCACCGCATCGTGCATGACCGACTCGGCTGCCAGGTGATCCAGAACACGTTCGAGACGCCGCCGCTGCGCGCGTATGGCCATCTCGAGGGGCGTTTCGCGGCGGCGCCGGCGCAGATCGTGCAGCGCGTCAATCTCGCGCTTGCGCAGCAGGCGCAGCCTTACGTCGCGCTGCATGACGTCGATGCGCTTGCGGCGAATGCGGGGCGATGGTCTTGGGGCGATGATCGCTTTTTCCACATCGCCAAGCTGCCCTGTGCGCCCGAGCATCTTCCAGCCTACGCGCACAGCGTTGCGTCGATCATCGCCGCGCGGTTGGGCCGCAGCCGCAAATGCCTGGTGCTTGACCTCGACAACACGTTGTGGGGCGGCGTGATCGGCGATGACGGGTTGGCCGGCATCGCGCTCGGTCAAGGCGACGCGGTCGGCGAGGCTTATGTCGCGTTTCAGCATTATGTGAAGGCGTTGCGCTCGCGCGGCGTCATTCTCGCGGTGTGCAGCAAAAACGAAGACGCAGCCGCCCGCGAGCCGTTCGAGAAGCATCCGGACATGGTGCTGCGGCTGTCCGACATCGCCTGCTTCGTCGCCAATTGGAACGACAAGGCGGCCAATCTGCGCGCGATCGCGGCGGAGCTGAACATCGGCCTCGATGCGCTGGTTTTCGCCGACGACAATCCCGCCGAGCGCAAGATCGTGCGCGATCTTGCGCCGCAGGTCGCCGTGCCGGAGCTGCCGGTCGATCCCGCCGATTACGCCCGCACGCTCGATCTGCACGCCTATTTCGAACCCGCCGCGCTCAGCGCGGAAGATTTCCAGCGCACCGAAATGTATCAGGCCAACGCCGCGCGCCGCGTGAGCGAAACCAGCGGCGGGGATATCGAAACCTATCTGCGGTCGCTCGAGATGCGCGCCTGGATCGGGCCGATCGGCGCGATGGAGCTCGATCGCAGCGTACAGCTCATCGGCAAATCCAATCAGTTCAACCTGACGACGCGCCGCCGCTCCGTCAGCGAGGTGGCCGCGATGGCTGGCGACCCAGGCTGGATCACGCGCGCCATCAAGCTCTCCGACCGCTTCGGCGACAACGGCCTCATCAGCGTCCTGCTCGCCAAGATCGAAGGCGATCGGCTCGACATCGACACCTGGCTCATGAGCTGCCGGGTGCTGAAGCGCGGCGTCGAGCAATTGGCGCTGAACGATCTCGCCGCCGCAGCCCGAGCGCGCGGATTGCGCGCCATCCAGGGCGAATACATTCCCACCGCCAAGAATGCGCTGGTGAAGGATCATTACGCCCAGCTCGGCTTCGAGAAAATCGGCGAAGACGCGGATGGCCGCACGCGGTGGTCCCTGCGCCTGGACGGCGATTGGCGCGAGGCCGCGCACCATATCGAAAGGCTGACGACATGAGCGATCTGCACGCCGACATCGTTGCGGTGATCCGCGACGTCTTCGATGATCCCGACATCGCCCTGACGTCGGCTTCCACGGCGGCCGACGTCGATGGTTGGGATTCGCTGATGCACCTCAATGTCGTGGTGGCGATCGAAAAGCGCTTCGGCGTGCGGTTCACCACGGCGGAAATCTCGGGGATGAAGGAACAGGGGCAAACCTTCGGCGACCTCGTCGCGCTGGTGCGCAGCAAGCGGGGGGCAGGCGCCTGAGCGTCGCAAGTCTCGAATTCCTGTTCGCGCTGCTCGGCGGCGCGATCGTCTATGCGATGCTGCGTCCGTTGTGGGCGCGGCGCGCCTTTCTGCTGGCGGCGTCCGCCGGCTTCTTGTGGACCCAGCATCCCGATCCAGGCGCGTTGGCTGTGCTTGCGGCGTTCGTGCTGAGCGGATTTGGAGCGGCGCATCTGGTGCGCGGCGCGCGCGGCAGGCTGGGCGCAGCGCTTTACATCGTCGCCCTGACGGCTGCCTTCATCATCCTCAAGCGCTACGAGTTTCTGCGCCTCATCCCCGGCGATACGCTGATCGCCCATGCGCTCGATCTGGTTGGGCTCAGCTTCATTTTCTTCCGCCAGATCCACTATGTCGTCGACGTCTCCCAGGGCGCCATCGCCAAGCTCGATCCGTTCGCCTATCTGGTCTATCAGCTCAATCCGTTTTCGCTGCTCGCCGGGCCGATCCAGCGCTACCAGACGTTTGCGGAGAACTGGGCGGCGCTCACGCCCTTGACGGAAAACGCCAGCGCCGTTCGCCGCGCCTATTTTCGGATTCTGGTCGGCGTGTTCAAGGTCGCGGTCGTCGCCGAGATCATTCTCTACAGCTTTCACAATGCGCCGGAGATGCATTCCGCGCTCGTGTTCGCGTGGCGGTTCTATCTGTTTCCCGCCTATGTCTATTTCAATTTCGCCGGCTATTGCGACATCGTCATCGCCGCTGCGCGGCTCTTCGGCATTGCGCTGCCGGAGAATTTCGATCGGCCCTATCTGGCGCGCAACATGATCGAGTACTGGAACCGGTGGCACCGCTCGCTGACGTTCTGGATCCGCGATTATGTGTTCACGCCGCTCTATATGGCGATCGCGCGCTCTGCGCCGGCGCTTGCGCCGCACCTGGTCTTCGCCTGCTATTTCGTGGCGTTGTTCCTGGCCGGAATTTGGCACGGCGCCACCTGGAATTTCGTGATCTTTGGTCTGTTGAACGCCATCGGGGTGTCCGGGGCGAAGATCTGGGAGAACGTCATCATCGCCCGCGCGGGCCGCAAGGGCTTGCGCGCGTATCTGGAGTCGAAGCCGATCCTGTGGCTCGCGCGCATCGCGACCTTCCACTTCGTGTGCGTGACGATGGTGTTCCTGCGCCCCGAGAGCACGCAGGATCTGTTGGAAATCCTCGGCGCGCTGCGCGCCCTGGCGATGGGGAGCTGATCGCATGACCGACGAGGCGCCCGAGCGCGCGCAGGACGTGTGGGACAGGCTTTCGGCGCGCCGGCCGATCCTGTTCTGCCTGCTGCTCATCGTGATGACCGTCGCGGCGACTGCGGCGCTCTTGTGGCGCAGCGCGTCTCCCGTTGTTCTATATCAGGGCTTCTGATGTCGCGCGCGATCGCCCTTTTGTCTCTCCTGCTGCTTGCGGCCGCGTCGGCGACCTGGGCGGGCGCGGTCGCGCTCGGTCGGCACACGCCGATCGTGCGGAACTTCATCGCCGCGGAGCTTGAAGAGCAGCGCCGAACCAACGGCGCCTTGCAGTATCACGGCGGCTTTGTCGACGACGGCGACTTCCTGCTGATGGGCGAGGTCGCGCAGGCGGATTATTCGCGCGGCGGGGTGTATTTTTTCGGTTCCTCGGAAACCCGAACCACGATCAAGCCATGGGAGCTTGCGCCCGGCGAACGCGCGCTGATCCACAATTATTCGATCGCCGATGTCCGCCATCGCGAGGTGTATTTTTTCATTCGCATGCTGATCGAGGAGCGCGGCCTGCTGCAGGCCGGCGCGGGGCGCACATCGATCATCCTGCCGACCTATTATTTCATGGGCCGCATCAAGGATCCCAAGGTCCGCCTGTGGGAGGATTACGTCGAGAAATTGTTCGAGCGTCACGGCGAGTACGCCTATGATTGGGATTCAGGCATCCATGTCAGGCCTGTGTCCGAAGCGGAACGCGCGGTGCGGCGATGGCGCGACGAGGCGCATCGATTCATGCAGATCGCGACCGGCGCGCGGCGCAGTCTCGTGTATCCCGGCCTGCGTGACGATGCGGAGGTCGCCGCGCTGGTCGGTCGCGAGTTTCCGCCGGAGTGGCGGGGCATCATGGACGAAGAACTCGACTATTTCGAGCGCACCCTCGACTATCTCGCCGACAAAGGCGTGCGCGTCGTGGTGCTGTTTCCGCCGCTGGCGCCGGTGCACGACACGATGCCGTATCGCGGCGCCTATCAGCGCGACGTGGCGCGCATTCTGACAGGGCGCACGGTGCGCATCGCCGATTATCGCGATGTTTTCCCGCCGGCGCCGATCGAAACGAACCGCTTCATCGCCGACCATGTCCATATGCGTTATGCTGGCCAGGAGCGTCTTCACGCCGCTTATCGCGACTTGGCGCTGGACGAATTGCGCCTGATGAATATTGCGCCGGCGTCGGCGCCGCGATAGGCGCGGCGCGTGATCGACGGTTCGACCTCGCGCGACGCGCTCCAGGCGATGGTCCTGGCGCTGGATTTGTGCGGCGCGTTTGCGTTTGCGGTGCTGGGTGCGCTCGCGGCGGCGCGCAAGGGGCTCGACCTGTTCGGCGTGCTGACGGTGGCGTTCATCGCCGCCGCCTTTGGCGGGATCGCGCGCGACCTGTTGATCGGCGCGACGCCCCCCGCAGCCTTGACCAACACCGCTTATCTCGCGGTGTCGACGATCGCCGGCGCGATCGCCTATTGGGCGGGCGCGGCGATCGAGCGCGCCATCGAGCCGCTGCGGCTGCTCGACGCCGCAGGCCTCGCCTTCTTCGCCGTGGCGGGCGCGCAAAAAGCGCTGGCGTTCGGCCTCGACCCGGTCATGGCGGCGATGCTTGGGATGCTGACGGGAATCGGCGGGGGCATCGCGCGCGACGTGCTGCTGGCGGAAGTCCCCAGCGTGCTGCGGCCGACGGAGATTTACGCGCTCGCGGCGCTCGCCGGGGCGGGCGTCGTTGCGGTGGGCGCGGCGCTCTCCGCGCCGGCCGTTCCCGCAGCGATCCTCGGCGGCGCCACCTGTTTCGCCCTTCGCGCGCTCGCGCTGCGCTTCGGCTGGCGGCTGCCCACAGCGCCCTGGGCGCGCTGACGCGGCGTGCGCTAGACTTCTGTAAAAATGTGGGAAAACGGAGCGGAAATGGCTCCCCGGGTATGAAGATGGCTCCCTATTT
>JANRIR010000031.1:0-7245 GCA_033764725.1 Hyphomonadaceae bacterium | reverse complement strand
CGTCGCCCCGCTCGCCCCCCCGCGCCACCCCCTTCCCGACCACGACGCGCGTCAGATCTCAGCCGGCGAGATCGCGGTCGCGGGTCAGCACCTCCAGCGCGGCTCTGAAAGCCTGGACGCCGTCGGCCAGCGCCGCATCGTCGCCGCGCTCGTCCAGCCGCAGCAGCGCAGTCCCGAGGTTCACCTGCGTCTTCGCCCATCCGGCGGGATCGCGGTCGCGGGTCCTTATCTCCAGCGCCGCTCTGTAGGCCTGGACGCCGTCGGCCAGCGCCGCGTCGTCGCCGCGCTCGCCCAGAACCCTCAGCGCATTCCCGAGGTTCATCTGCGTCACCGCCCAGCCGGCGGGATCGCGGTCGCGGGTCAGCACCTCCAGCGCGGCTCTGAACGCCTGGACGCTGTCGGCCAGCGCCGCGTCGTCGCCGCGCTCGCCTAGCCGCGCCAGCGCATTCCCGAGGTTCACCTGCGTCATCGCCCATCCGGCGGGATCGCGGTCGCGCGGCGCCAGCTCGGCGGCGGCGGAGCGCATGATGGCGATCGCTTCGCGCAAAGCGTCGTTGTCGAGAAAGGTCTCGCCGTGGAGGCGCAAGGCGTCCGCTTGAGCCACGCGGTAGCGCAGGCGCTGCGCCAGGTCGTTTGACGGCGCCATCTCTGCAGCTTCGGCGAAGAGGGTCGCGGCTTCTCGCTGGGCGCTGCGCAGCGAGGCGAGCGCGGCGCGTTCCGCAAGGCTCTGCGCCGCCGAGCTTCTGCGGGCGAGGGCGGCGCTCTCCATGTCTTCAACCGCCATGCGGTCGATGCGCTCGGCGCGGCGGAGGAGCGCATCGGCGCCGACGAAATCACCGACGATGATCGCGTCCCGCGCTTCGCCGCGCAATGTCGCCACCGCCGGGTCGGCGTTGGAGAACGTCGCCAGGCGCGCCGCCAAGTCCTGGTACTCGACCGCCTTGGCGGTGAGGCGTTCGATCAAGGCGTTGGCGTCGAGGGTTTGCGCCTGCTCGCCAAAGGCCTCGAGAATCGCGGTCATCGTCGGCAGCGGCACGCCCTTTTCCGCGGCGACCTGCGCCGCGAGCGCCTGCAAGTGTTGTTGCATACCCTTCGTTTCGGCCAATTGGCTGCCCGCCAACCGGTCTCGGTTGGCCTCGCGCACTTCCGCTGCCGATTTGTCGGCCTCCGCCTCGATGTAACGTTGCCGCTCTTGCGCCGCCTTGCGCCGGTCAGCGAAAAATTTGAGAGCCCAGGCGACGCCGCCGACGACGAATCCGCCGACCACCCAGACCGGATTTTCCTGAGCCCGCTCCAGCAGGCCGGCCAATGGCCGCGCGGCCGCTTCCAATCCCCGCCAAAAGTCAGTCATTCGATGTCCCCGGCAGGTCGTATCATCTTCGCTGACGCGGCGGGAGGCCATTCAATCGTCGGCGGCATCCCACACCGACGTTCTGACGATAGGTCCCACGCCCCCCCATTTGTGCCCCACACCCCGGCGCCCTACACCGCAGGCGCCGCAAGGTCGCGCGCCCGTGTCCCACGGGGCGCGGCCCAAGGCTTGCGGAAGGGTGGAGATGGCCGTCAGCGCCCCGCGCAAATCGCATGCAGCCGACGCGCTCCTGGAGGGCGCGCGGCGCGTCGCGCCGGCGCTTGGCGCGCTGGCGGCGGCGGCGCTCCTGGGTGCGGCGCACTGGGCGCTGGGGCTGGGCTTTGCGGTCCTGGCGGCCGTCCTCTGGGCGCGTGGGCAGCCGCGTCAGGCCGCGGTCCCAGCGGCGGAAGCCGAGGCGCCCGCAATCCCACCGCCCGCGCCCGTCGGCTGGGCCGATCTTGCGCCGCTATTGGAGGCGCTGCCCGATCCCGCTCTGCTCGTCGATCGCGAGGGGCGGATCGTCGGCTCCAATGGCGCGGCGCGACGGCAATTGCGCTTCGAGGCCGCGGGGCTGCGGCTGTCGTCGATCCTGCGCCAGCCGGCCGTCCTCGACGCGGCGGCGGCGGCCGCGCATGACGGCCAGAGCCGCACGGTCGAGTACCAGACCGCAGCGCAGGTCGACGAGCATTTCCGCTGCTATGTCGCGCCGATCGCCTGGGGTGCGCAGACCGCCGCGCTGATCGCCTTCCACGACGAAACCGCGCGCATCAATACCGAGCGCATGCGCGCCGATTTCCTCGCCAACGCCAGCCATGAATTGCGCACGCCGGTGGCCGCGATCTCAGCGCTGATCGAAACGCTGGCGGGCCCGGCGCGCGACGATACGGAGGCGCGCGCGCGCTTTCTGCGCATGATGGAGTTGCAAGTCGAGCGCATGCGCCGGCTGATCGACGATCTGCTCTCGCTGTCGCGCATCGAGCTCGACGAGCACGTGCCGCCGACCGACCGCGCCGATCTCGCCGCTGTGGCGCGCGAGGTGGTTGACGCCATGGCCCCCATCGCCCGCGACCGCGACGTGCGGCTGGCGCTCGAAGGGCTCGACGCGGTGGACGTCATCGGCGAGCGCTTCCAGCTCGCCCAGGTGGTGCAGAACCTGGTCGACAACGCCATCAAATATTCCCCCGCCGGCGGCGTGGTGACGATCACGCTCGGCGAGGCGGCCAATCGTGAGGAGGCGATCGAGCAGGCCGGCCGGCGCTGGCCCGACGCGGGGCGCATTTCGCTGTTGACGCCGGCCCAGATCGCGCCGCGCTACGCTTATGTCCGGGTGACCGACCATGGCGCGGGCATCGGCCGGCGGTTCCTGCCGCGGCTGGGCGAACGCTTCTTCCGGGCGGAGCGGGAGCTGGGCGCCGATAAGGGCGGCACGGGCCTGGGGCTCGCCATCGTCAAGCACATCGTCAACCGCCACCGCGGCGGCTTTCTGGTCGAGAGCCGGCCGGGGGAGGGCTCGGCCTTTGCGGTGTACCTGCGCCGCCCCCGCCGCACGCCGGAAGCCGTGGCGGCGCCGACGCAGTCGTGATGGCCTCCTTCACAGGAGTGTCATAGAAGCCGGCTACATCGCCCCTCGAACGTCGCCGCGACCGCACCCTCGCAAAGGACCGCCGCCCAATGCCGGACACAAGCGACCGCGGTCCCGCCGGCCCGTCCCTGCTGACGGCGCCCAGCGTCGCCGCACGCGGCGCGATTACCGGCGCGCCGGTCAAGGTCATGGCGCGCGACGTCTCGGTGCATTACGGCGCCAAGCAGGCGCTGTTCGACATCTCCCTCGACGTGCCCGACCGCGCCGTCACCGCCTTCATCGGGCCCTCGGGCTGCGGCAAGACCACGTTCCTGCGCTGCATCAACCGCATGAACGACACGATCGAGGGCGCGCGCGTCTCGGGCGTCATCGAGATCGAGGGCAAGGACATCTACGCCAAGGCGGTCGATCCGGTGGTGCTGCGCACGCGCGTCGGCATGGTGTTCCAGAAGCCGAACCCGTTTCCGAAATCGATCTATGAAAACGTCGCCTACGGCCCGCGCATCCATGGCATGACGCGCTCGAAGGCCGACATGGACGTCATCGTCGAGCGCTCGCTGCGCCGCGCCGGCTTGTGGGAGGAGGTCAAGGATCGCCTCGCGCAGTCCGGCACCGGGCTGTCGGGCGGCCAGCAGCAGCGCCTCGTCATCGCCCGCACGGTCGCCGTCGATCCCGACGTGATCCTCATGGACGAGCCGTGCTCGGCGCTCGATCCCATCGCCACCGACAAGATCGAACAATTGATCGACGAATTGCGCGCCAATTACTGCATCATCATCGTCACGCACTCGATGGCCCAGGCCGCGCGCGTGTCGCAGAAAACCGCCTTCTTCCACCTCGGCAAGCTCGTCGAAACGGGCCCGACGGAGGATATTTTCACCAATCCGCGCGATGCGCGCACGCAGGATTACATCACCGGGCGCTTCGGCTGAGCGCGGCGGTCGCAGAAGGCGGCGCTGAGCGCTATCCTGCGCGCCCAACCCTGCGCAGCTGATGTGATCGGATCATCGGACCATGGCGGAACACACGGTCAAGGCGTTCTCCGAGGAGCTGGACCAGCTCGCCAACGAATTGGCGCGCATGGGCGGGCTGGCGGAAAACGCCGTGCGCGATTCCATCACCGCGATCATCCGGCGCGACACGCGCCTGGCGCAGGAGGTCATCGAGCGCGACGCGGCGATCGACGCGGCCCATCGCGAGCTGGAGCGCGGCGCGATCCGCGTCATGGCGCTGCGCCACCCCTTCGCCGACGATCTGCGCCAGGTGATCACGGCCTGGCGCATTAGCGGCGATCTCGAGCGCATCGGCGATCTCGCGCGCAACATCGCGCGCCGCTCGCTGATCATCAACCAAGCCGCGCCCATCCCGCTCACGCGCGGCGTCGAGCGCATGGGCAAGATCGCCGCCGGGCATTTGAAGCAGGTGCTCGACGCCTGGTCCAACCGCGACGTGCGCGCGGCCATCGGCGTGTGGTTCCAGGACGAGGACATCGACACCCACTTCAACAGCCTGTTTCGCGAATTGTTGACCTATATGATGGAGGATCCGCGAACCATTTCTGCAGGCGCGCATTTGTTGTTCGTGGCGAAAAACATCGAACGCATCGGCGACCACTGCACGAATATCGCGGAAATGGTGCATTTCCTTGTCACCGGCGAGGAAATCGCCTCCGAACGCCCCAAGGCGGATTCCGCCGCGATCGAATCCGAAGACTGAACGGAGCACACCCATGGCCGCCCAGGTCCTCGTCGTGGAAGATGAAGACGCGCTCGCCCAGACGCTGAAATACAATCTGGAGAAGGAGGGCTATCTGGTCCGCCTCGCCGGCGACGGCGAGGAGGCGCTGGTGATGGTCGACGAGGCGCTGCCCGATCTCATCCTGCTCGATTGGATGATCCCGAAAGTGCCGGGCATCGAGGTGTGCCGGCGCCTGCGCACCCGCGCCGATGCGCGCAACACGCCGATCGTGATGCTGACCGCGCGCGGCGACGAGGGCGACCGCATCCGCGGTCTCGACACCGGCGCCGACGATTACATCGCCAAGCCGTTCTCGATCTCCGAATTGCTCGCGCGGCTGCGCGCCGTGATGCGCCGCATCCGTCCGGGCCTGGCGGAGGACAAGGTCCGCGTCGGCGATATCGTGATCGATCGCGCCGCCCATCGCGTGCGCCGCGCCAATCGCGAAGTGCATCTGGGGCCCACGGAATTCCGCCTGCTCGATTACCTTGCCCAGCACGCCGGCCGCGTGTTCTCGCGCGAGCAATTGCTCGATGCGGTGTGGGGCTCGGACGTCTATGTCGAGGCGCGCACGGTGGATGTGCATATCGGACGCCTGCGCAAGGCGCTGAACGTCGAGCCGGAAATCGATCCGATCCGCACCGTCCGCTCCGCCGGCTACGCGCTGGACGCCGACGCCTAAGCCCATCTCCCAAGCTGCCCATCGCCCCGGACAGGCGAAGCCTGATCCGCGGCTCACGCTTTCCAAATGGCGCAACCATCGGCCCCGACTCTCCCTACGGTCGGCCGGGGTGATGGCGCCGCCTCGGCGCGCACGGCCCGCGCGCAGGCGAGGGCGCATCGCGAAAAGTGCTGCGCGGCCCTTCGCACAGCGATGGGCCCCGGCATGCGCCGGGGCCGAGCGCAACGGGGTGGCCAAGCGTGGGATAACTCGCCGCCAATCCGCCCCCCGCGCCGTGCGCGTAAAATCGTCCGCGTGATCCCGCATCTCTCCCGCGCCGCGCTCGACGCGCTCTGGTCCAAGGCCAGGATGATCGCGATCGCGTGCATGACCGAGCTGTTCGACAGCGAGCGCTTTCCGCGGCCCGGCTTCATGCTGCGCTCCTATGCGCGCGGCGTGCGCAAGCGGATCCTCGCCTTGGAGACGATGCTGCGCCGGCTGTTCGCGCTCGACGCGGCGCTGGCGCCGGCGCCGCCGCCGATCCGCAAACATTCCCGAAAAGCGAAACCATCGCCGCGCCGCGCGGCGGACGTCTCGGCCGAGGATGCGCGCGACTGGCGCGGCGTGTCGTTCGTTCTGGTTCCCCCGCACCGCAGCGCACGCCCGCGCGGCGCGCGCACGCCGGCGCGCAGACCCGAGCGTTATGTCGATGTGACGCGTCTGGCGATGCGGCTCGAAGCGCTGACCCGCGCGATGGCGAGCCCGCAGCGCTACATCGCAAAGCTCGCCCGCCGCCTGGCCCTCGACGCGCCGCGCGTCGCAGCGCTCATCACGCGCCCGCGCCCCGCCGGCCCGCGCGTGACCGCCGATTTCGACGCCGCGCTGAAAGCCGCGCTCGCCGACACGTCGGTTGCGCCCGACACCAGTTGAAGAGGCTGCTCGGCCCTGGCGTTCGCCAGGGGCCGAGCGTCCGGCTTAGGCCGACGGGGCGGGCGGCGCCGGCGGCGGCGTGGGACGAACGTCGGCGTCGCCGTCGCCGTCATCCTCGTCGTCGTCGAAATCGTCGTCCGGGCGCGGCGAGCGGCCGGCGATGTACCAGCCGAGGCCGGCGAGCAGCACCACGCCGGCGGCCACCCAGGGCAGCACGCTGCCGATGCCGCCGGAGAACAGGCCGCTCTTCGCGGCGGGCGGCGCTGCGCCGTCGACGCTGGCGGCTTCCGCCGTCGCGGCCGGTTGCGCGGCCGCGCCGGTGATCAGGCCGGGCACGTCGAGCGCGGCGGTGCGGTCGCCCACGGCGCGGTCGCCGTAACGCTGGCCGGCCGGGTAGGAGAGCATGCTCTGCAGCGCCGGGGCGGCGGAGACCACCTGGCCAAGCTGATCATTGCGCGCCACGACCGTCACGCCCGAGACTCCGGAACGCCCGAGCACGCGGATTTCGTGGCGCAGATTGCGTACGCCGGGCGCATCGGCGGCGGTCCGCTCGCCCCAGCTCAGGCTCGGCGCGGCGGGATCGAAGGCGGGTTGCACGGCGAAGGCTTCGAACGGACGCCCGGCCGCAACGCGCGCGGCGCGGGTCTCGGATTCGAACGCCGCCGCGCTCAACGCATCGGCGCGGGTCGAGGCGACATAGCCGATGTCCTGATACGAGATCACCGCGCCCCAGAAATCCGCCGCGGTCGGCTGCTGGCCCGTGGGGCCGACCATGCCGAGCACCTGGCCCTCCGGCGCGGCCGCGCCGGCGCGCTGCAGGAAGGCGCGGGCGTCGTCGGCGGAGTAGAACTGATATCCTGCCGGGGTGGTGAATTGCACTGCGCCATTCGCCAGCGTCGCCGAAGCGGGCTGGATCGGGCCGGCGCGTTCGACCGCCGCTGCGGGGGCCGGCGCGGCCGGGGGCGGCGCAGCCGGCGCAGGCGC
>JANRIR010000027.1:0-2808 GCA_033764725.1 Hyphomonadaceae bacterium | reverse complement strand
GGCCTGCGCTTCGCCATCCGCGAAGGCGGCCGCACCGTCGGCGCCGGCGTGGTGGCCAAGATCCTCGAATAGCCGCGGCGCACGCCGACACCTCTTGAAAACAGAAAAGCCCGCCGGAGCGATCCGGCGGGCTTTTTGGTTGCGGCGGACGGCAAATGTTACGGTTGGGCGGCGCTGCCCGAACGCTGCGCCGCGCCCGTGAAGACGAAAGCGGGATCGCGCTGCAGAACGTATGTGCGCCGCGCCAAGCCATGGTCTGTCATGAAGGCCGCCATGGATTCATACGTCGCGGTTTCGATGCGGCCGCGTCGATGATCGCTGGTGCGCAGACGCTCATCCATCATCGGCCCGACCAGACGCTGCAGCCCCGACACGCGGACGCGCGTGGCGCGATAATGTTCGCGCAGATTGGCTTTGATCTGCGCGTAATCCGTCGTCTCCCACGCCGCCGAGGCGATCACGTCGAGCATGAACTCGTTGCAGTTCTGAAAGCGCGGATCGTAGGGATTGGCGACCAGCGCGTAGTCGGCCACGTGCAAAGCAGCGTAAGTCGGCGAGCCCATCACGCCGAGAATGCGGCGCTGCATTTCCGGCGTCGGCACGATCACGGCCACATCGTCGACCGCCGAACCGGCGACGAAATCGAGCGGAAAATCCTGGGCCAGATAAGAGCGCGTCAGGTTTTCGCCTTCACCGTGATACAGATTATACACCGCATAGCCGGGAATGAGCGCGCCGTCGGCGGTCTGGATGGTCTGGTAAACCCAGAACGCGCCGTGGGTGTAGCTGATGCCTTCCGGCAATTGATCGCGTGCGCGGCCCGTGCGGAAGACGATCGCGACGCGCGCGCCTTGCTGCGCGAGATCGACCTCGATCTGTTTCGAGAACGCGATGGCGGCGTCCTGCGACAAGTGGGCGACGGCGCCGGGCCGGCTGAAGCCGGAATCCTGCGCCGCCGCCGGCATGGCTGCGAGCGCGAGCGCGGCTGCGCAGGCTTGAAGGAAGCGTTTCATTGTTGCGGCGTCTCCGGAACGACCGGGGCCGGCTGCGCGGTGACGGTGGCGCCGGTGATGTCGAGGGGCTTGTCGTCGAAAGCGTCCTGGATCGGACGCACCGCCGCATCGGCCACACGCGCGCCGGCGTTGAGCCCTGATCCTGCGGCCGCTACCGCTGAACCGCCTGCGGCGCTGGCGGCGCCCAGCGGCACCGCGACCGCCCCGCCGACCAGATTGCCGCGCTCGGCCGCTTTGGAGCCTTCGGTCGACACCGAAGCGCCCACCTGGACCGACTCGCCCCCGGCGTTCGTCACCGGCGAGCTCTGGGCGAACGCCAGTGTCGGGGTCGCCAACGCCAGGGCCAGAACAAGTGCACGCATGGTCGCTCTCCTGCAGGGCGCCTCGCCGGCGCCTGCATCCAATCCACATCCCCCCAGCATCCCTTATGGCGATGAGGAGCGCTGCAATTATGACAATGATCGCCTGGATCGCCGCCGTGGCCTTGGTCACATCGGCGTCGGCTTGGGCGCAGACCGCCCCGCCAAGCCCGCCTGCGGCGCCGTCGCCGCCCGGCGCAGCCGCGCCTGTCGCGCCGCCTGCGCCGCGTGCCGGGCCGTCCGAGGTCGATCGCGCCCAGGCCGATGCGGAACGCGCCCGCGCACGCGCCGACGCGGAACGCCGCCGTGCTGAGGCGGAACGCCGGCGCGCCGCGGCGGACGCGTTGCGCCAGTCCTGGCGGACTTATCCCGGGATGAGCGAGCTGCAGGTGCGCGACGCCGTGGCGATCCTGCGCATTCAGGCGGAAGCGCGCGACAGCGTCGCGGTCTCGATCCGCAATCCGGGGCCGCTGCCGGCGCCCACCGTCCGCACCCATGGCCGCAAGGTCGTCATCGATGGCGGCGTGCGCGGCATTCGAAATTGCGGCGGCGACATCGGCGAGCCTGAGGTGTCGACCGCCCGCGAAGGGCGCATCGCGCCCGCCGCCGTCCCGATCATCGACGTGCGCGTGCCGCGCGACGTGGTGCTTTATACGAGCGGCGCGGTCTATGCGTCGATCGGCCCCTCCGAGACCGTGCGCGTGTCGCTGTCCGGCTGCGGCCAGACCGTGTTCGCCCCGGTGGCGGATCGCTTCACGCTGGCCGTTTCGGGCTCGGGTGAAGTGGTGGCCGGCGCCGCCGGCGACGCCGAGGTGAGCCTCGCCGGCTCCGGCGACGCCTATCTCGGGCCGGTCCGCAGCCTAGGCGTCTCGATCGCGGGCGCCGGCGACGTGACCGCCGCCGACATTTTGGGCGGCCCAGTGCGCATCGCCATCCAGGGTTCCGGCGACGTGGTGATGGCGAGCGGGCGGGCGCAAAGCATGACGGTGGCGATCGCCGGCTCCGGCGACGTGGTGTTCCGCGGCGATGCGGGTGCGCTCGATGCGGTGATCGCGGGCTCAGGGGATGTGGTCGTGCGCAGGGTGAGCGGGCGGGTCACGCAGCGCGTCGTCGGCTCGGGCGAAGTGGTCATCGGGCGCTAGCGACGGATCGGCCGCCTTGCCGCGCTGGAAGCGGCCTGCTACACCGCCGCTCTTCCGGCGATCCGGTCTGGACGCGCCGGCGGGCGACGCCGCCTGCCGGCGCTAAAGCCGTTTTCCGGAGGCCGAACCGCGGCTTGCGGCGGGCGCGGCGTTAGGAGTGTAGCTCAGCTGGTAGAGCATCGGTCTCCAAAAACGAAGCTGATCCTTATTTTTCAATGACTTACGTTGCAAACCAAGACAATTCTCTGCAAATAAAATCAAAAGCTTAGCCAGAAACTGCAAACTGCGTCGATC
>JANRIR010000003.1:0-1561 GCA_033764725.1 Hyphomonadaceae bacterium | reverse complement strand
TGTCATGCAGCACGATGCCGCCGTAGGAATGGATGGCGTCGTTGAGCCAGGTCTGCGCGCCGAGCGAGGTGATGACGACGGGGACCTTGTACTTCACGCACGCTTAGACGTCGTGCTGGAGGCGGTCGTTCGACTTGTGGACGATCTGGTTCACCGCGAAGGGCGCCGCGCCGGGATGGTCGGCCAGTTCGGTGGTGATGCGCTCGAGCCACTCATGCAGCACCGGGCCGGGCCGGGCATTGAGCGCAGGGAAAGACCCCACCACGCCCGCCTTGCATTGGGCGATCACGAGATCGGGTTGGGAGATGATGAAGAGCGGCGAGCCGACGACCGGAATGCGCAGGTTCTGAAGGACGGGCGGCAGCGCCATGAAATTCCCCTTACGTCAACGTGAGCGAAATCGTAGCGCACCCGCCCTCGCGGGAGAAGGCGGCGCGTGACAGGCGCGCGCGACCCCGCTCTGACTTGACGTTCGCGGCAGCGCGTCGCCATTTCGCGCCATGACGACGCTCCCCCTCGCCGCCGATTTTCCCGAGCAGGACGAAGCCCGCTGGCGCGCGCTCGCCGAAGCCGCACTGAAGGGCGCGCCGTGGGACCGGTTGGTCGCCCGCACCGCCGACGGCGCGCCGATCCAGCCGCTCTACCGCGAGCCCGATTTCGCGACATCCGACGATCCCTCCGGGACGCCGGGCGCGGCGCCCTTCGTCCGCGGCGCGGCCGCCGCGCGTGATCCTTACCTGCCGTGGCAGATCCGGCAGCTGATCGAGACTCCGGACGTGAAGACCGCGCATGCGGAGATCATGACCGATCTCGAACGCGGCGTGTCCTCCATCGAGATCGGCGCCGGCGTCGCGAACAGCGCGGCGGATTTCAAGGCGCTGCTCGACGGCGTGCTGGTCGATCTGGCGCCGATCGCCCTCGACGGGGGGCGTCTTGAGACCGCGCAGCATCTCGCGGCGTTCCTGAAGGATGCGGGTCCGGCGGCGGCGCCGCCGGCGTTCAACATCGATCCCGTCGGCGTGCTCATGCGCAAGGGCGCGATCGCCGACGATGCGCTCGCCACGGCGGCGGCGTTCGCGCACGCACGGCGCGACGTCTTCCCTCGGGCGACGTGGTTCCGCGCCGATGCCCGCCCCGTGCACGAGGCGGGCGGATCGGAAGCGCAGGAGATCGCGGCGGCGTTGTCGAGCGGTATCGCCGCACTGCGTGCGCTGACGGACGCTGGCTTCGGCGTGGACGAGGCCGGCGGCGCCATTCTCTTCACCGTCGCGGCGGGGCCGGACATCCTGGTCGAGGCCGCGAAGCTTCGCGCCCTGCGCCTGACGTGGGCGCGGATCATGGAGGCGTCCGGCGCACGCCCCGAAGCGCGCGCGGCGCATACCCATGCCGTCACATCCCGTCGCATGATGACGCGCCACGATGCATGGACGAACATGCTGCGCACCACGGCCGCCGCTTTCGGCGCCGCCGTCGGCGCAGCCGATGCGATCACGGTGCTGCCGCTCACCGATGCTTTGGGGCTTCCCACGCCCTTCTCGCGCCGCATCGCGCGCAACACGCA
>JANRIR010000092.1:0-1956 GCA_033764725.1 Hyphomonadaceae bacterium | reverse complement strand
CTGTTCTGCAGCGCCGGATGCAAAGCCAAATTCACCGCCGATCCCGCGAAGTACGCCAAGCCCGCGCCGGACCATTCGAGCTGTTCTGCGGGCCAGCATGGCGCGCATGGACATGCACATCAGCATCCGTCACGGCCGCCGTCCGCGGACGCGCCGGCCGGCGCCAAGTGGACGTGCCCGATGCACCCCGAGATCGTGCGCGACGGACCCGGCTCATGCCCGATCTGCGGTATGGCGTTGGAGCCTATGACGCCGACCGCGGATTCTGGCCCCAATCCAGAACTGGTGGACATGCGCCGGCGCTTCATCGTGAGCGCCGTCATCGCCGTTCCTGTGCTTGCTCTTGAAATGGGCCGCCATTTCTTCGGCGTTGATCGCGTCGTGGCGCCGATGCTCAATCCGTGGCTTCAATTCCTGCTGGCGACACCCGTTGTGTTGTGGGGCGGCTGGCCGTTCTTCGAACGCGGCTATCAATCTCTCCAGACACGCCATCTCAATATGTTCACGCTGATCGCGCTCGGCACCGGCGTTGCGTGGATTTACAGCGTTGTCGCTTTGTTGGCGCCAAGCGTGTTTCCGCCGCAATTCCGCGATGCACATGGGCTGGTGTCGGTCTATTTCGAGGCGGCCGCCGTCATCACCGTCCTCGTGCTGCTCGGGCAGGTTCTCGAATTGCAGGCGCGCGAGCGCACCAGCGGCGCCATCCGGGCATTGCTTGATCTCGCGCCCAAGACGGCGCGGCGCATCACGGATGGCGGCGAAGAGGAAGTTTCTCTCGACGCCATTCTGGTCGGCGACCGCTTGCGTGTGCGCCCCGGTGAAAAGACGCCAGTGGACGGCGTCGTGCTAGACGGTCGCTCTACGCTCGATGAATCCATGGTCACGGGAGAGTCTATGCCGGTGACGCGCGGTGTGGGCGAGAAGGTGATCGGCGGCACGCTCAACCAAACAGGCGCGCTCGTCATCGAAGCGCAGCGCGTCGGACGCGACACGATGCTGTCGCAGATTGTGCAGATGGTCGCCGACGCGCAGCGCTCGCGGGCGCCGATCCAGCGCATGGCCGACGCTGTGTCCGGTTGGTTTGTGCCGGCCGTGATCGGGATCGCCATCCTTGCCTTTATCGGCTGGGCGTTGGTCGGACCTGAACCGCGTCTCGCCTATGGGCTGATCGCCGCTGTGTCGGTCCTCATCATCGCCTGTCCGTGTGCGCTGGGGCTTGCGACGCCGATGTCAATCATGGCCGGTGTCGGGCGCGGCGCGCGCGCGGGCGTGCTGATCAAGAGCGCCGAAGCGCTGGAGCATTTCGAGAAGGTCGACACGCTTGTGCTCGACAAGACAGGCACGCTGACGGAGGGCAAGCCCGCTGTGGTCGCCATCCAGACCAACGGCATGGAAGAACCAGAATTGCTGCGCCTCGCAGCGAGCCTCGAAAACCGTAGCGAGCATCCGTTGGCGTTGGCCATCGTTACGGCGGCAAAGGATAGAGGTGTGGCGCTGGTCGAACCGAGTGAATTCGATTCACCCACTGGCAAGGGCGTTATCGGCATCGTTGAAAGCAAGCGCCTGGTCCTCGGCGCAGAACGCTATCTTTCGGAACTGAGCATTGATGCGACGCCGCTCCACAGTGCGGCCGAGACGATGCGATCCGATGGCGCCACTGCGATCTATGTCGCGGTGGACGGCGTCGTGCGCGGCGTTTTTGCGATTGCGGACCCGGTCAAGGCCAGCACGCCGGCCGCGCTTGCGGCTCTGCGCGCAGAGGGCGTGAGGCTCGTCATGCTTACGGGCGATAATCGCACCACGGCGGAAGCTGTAGCGCGCAAGCTCGGGCTCGATGAGGTCGAGGCCGAAGTGCTGCCGCAGGACAAGTCACAGATCGTGGCCAAGCTGAAAGCGCAGGGCCGCGTCGTCGCCATGGCGGGCGACGGCGTCAATGACGCGCCTGCGCTGGCGGCG
>JANRIR010000054.1:0-4738 GCA_033764725.1 Hyphomonadaceae bacterium | reverse complement strand
CGACTTTTTCCCCCCACAACGACGACTGGGGGCCTTCCCCCCCCCCCCCCACGGGGGGGTGTGGGGGGGGGGGGGGGGCGGCGCTAGGTTTGTAGCGTTTTCGCTCCACCCTCACCCCGGCCCTCTCCCTCCCACAGGAGGGAGAGGGAGGCGTGTTGCGGTCATCCGACTTGAATGCTCCCGTGATCGCGCCAATGCCGGCGCTCACGCCGCAGAAGCACGCTCGGCGGCGGCCGGTGCGGCGGCGGCCGGCGCGGGACGGTGCGCGAACTCCAGAACGCCGTCGTCGAGCTTGCCGTGGCGCAGCGTCATCAGGTCGAGCACATAATTCTGATACAGCTTCCACGGCTTTTTGTTTCCCTGTTTCGGGAAATAATCCATGGCGCGCTGGACATAGCCCGAGGAGAAATCAAGCCAGGGTTCAGGCTTCAGATCGGCGTCGCGCACGCGCGGCGTGGCCGATGCGAGGCCGTTGGCGCTCATATGATTGATGAGACGGGTGACATAGTCGCATGTGAGGTCGCATTTCAGCGTCCACGAGGCGTTGGTGTAGCCGAACGACGAGGCGAGGTTCGGCACGTCGGAATACATGATGCCCTTGTAGTTGAAGGTCTTGGCGAAATCGATCGCACGTCCGTCCACCGAAACCTGCATGCCGCCGAGCACTTCCAGCACCAGCCCGGTCGCGGAGCCGATAATGTCGGCGGGCAGCGCGGCGCCGGATTTCAGCAGGATGCCGTCTTCGGTGAAGCGCTCGATATGGTCTGTCGCGATCGCGGCGCGGCCCGATTTCAGCGCGGCGAAAAAATCGCCGTCGGGCGCAAGGCATAGGCGCTGATCCCACGGATTGTAGCGCGGCGTGAAATGCGTTTCGACGTCGAAGTCCGCGCCGAGATGCGCGCGCACATTGTCCCGGATCAGGGCCTTCACGCGCTCCGGATCGCGCCGGCACAGGCGGAAGAAATACATGCCGAGCAGAACATTTTTCCAACGGATGAGCGCATAGGCGAGCTTTTGCGGCAGCCGCGCGCGCAGCCATTCCGCGATCGGATCGATTCCGGGGCGGCCGACGATATAGGTCGGCGAGCGCTGCAGCATGGTCACGTGCGCGGCGCGCTGCGCGAGCTCCGGAACCAGCGTCACCGCCGTCGCGCCCGAGCCGATGACGACGATGCGCTTGTCCGCGACATCGAGATCCTGCGGCCAATTCTGCGGATGGATCACGCGGCCCTTGAAGTTTTCAATGCCGGGATAGTCCGGCATGTAGCCTTCCGCGGTGCGGTAATAGCCCGAGCACATGAACAGGAATCCGCACGTGAGGCGCACGATCTCCTTTTCAGGTCCGCGTTCGCACTCGATGGTCCAACGCGCGTCGGCGGTCGACCAGGCCGCGCGCACGACGCGATGTTGAAAGCGGATGTGCTGATCGATTCCGGTTTCGGCGGCGGCCTCGCGCACATAGCGCAGGATCGCATCGCCGTCGGCGATGGCCTTCGCTTCCGTCCACGGCTTAAAGGTGTAGCCGAGCGTGAACATGTCGGAATCCGACCGCACTCCGGGATAGCGGAACAAATCCCAGGTGCCGCCGATGGCGTCGCGCGCCTCCAGGAGGGCGAAGGATTTGTCGGGCGCCTTCTGCTGCAGGTGCCGCGCCGCGCCTACGCCGGACAAGCCCGCGCCGACGATGATCACATCCACATGGTCGAGGGTGCTCGGGGAATCGTAGGCCAAGAGCCGCTCCCATCTGGCGAACAATCGCCAGTCAAACATGCCCGCCGCGTCGTGAAAAGATGACGCCTGCGTCAGAAACGGCGTCGCCGCGCTTTTGTCGCGAGCCGGCCGGGTTCTGATCCAAGGCCAAAGGCGCTACACAGCCGCCATGGCCCAAGCTCCTGCCCCTAAGCCGCGGACCAGCCTCGCCGGCGTCGCGGTTCCGCTCGTCGCCTCGCTTGGCGTGGTCGGCCTCGGCGTCGCCTGGTTCGCCCAGGAGAGCCAGCGCCCGAGCCTGCCGGCGACGCCGCCGCAGGGCTGCATTCTGGGCGGGCTCGACCGCGTCGGCGGACCGATCGCCTTGCAGGACATCAATGGCCGCCCGGTCACCGAGGCCGACTTCGCGGAAGGCCCGTCGCTGGTCTATTTCGGCTTCACCCATTGCCCCGACATCTGCCCAACGACGATGTACCTTATCGCCGACGCGCTCAATCAGCTCGGCCCGGAAGGCGCGTCGCTGCAGCCGATCCTCATCACCGTGGATCCCGAGCGCGACACCACCGACGTGATGGACGCCTATGTGGACACCAGCGGCTTCCCGGAGGGCCTGGTCGGGCTCACGGGCACGCCGGACCAGGTGCGCGCGGTGGCGGTCGACGGGTTCAAGGTGTCGTACCGGAAGGTCCAGGTCGAAGGCGCGACGGACTACACGATCGACCATTCCTCCATGGCCTATGTGATGGACGATGCGTGGCGCACGCGCGCGCTCTACAACACGATCGGCGGCACGCCCGAGGGGCTCGCCGGGTGCATCCGCATGGCGCTTAGCCCCGAAAGCGGCGAGTAAAGCGCGCTTCGAAACCCGCGACGCCGTCCATTCCATCGCCCCGGTCTCGCTGGAAGCGAGAACCGGGGCCCATGTTTTCCGAAGCTTTTGAACATGGACCCCGGATCAGGCTGCGCCTGTCCGGGGTGATGGCGCTGGCAAAGGGGTTTGGCTTGGCTCGCCAGCTGGGCGGCGGTGGGGCGCTTCCTGGCCTGGATTATGCTCTGGCTTACCCCGTTGGTAACCGTTACGTTACCATGTTGCGTCGCAATATGAGACGCTCTGGCGGGGGCCGAATGCTCTATTCGCTTTACGAGATGAACCACCTCGCGGTGGCGCCCTTCAGGGCGGTGGCGATGGCGCAATCGGCGTTGCTGCGCTCGCCGTTCAATCCCGCTTCGGAAACCCAGTACGCGAAGGCCGCGGCCGCCGCATCCGACGTGTTCGAAACCGTCACCCGACGCTACCGCAAGCCGGATTGGAACCTGCCGACCACGTCCGTGCACAGCGTCGAAGTCGCGGTGAAGCCGAAGGCGATCTGGACCAACGCCTGGTGCAGCCTGATCCATTTCCAGCGCGACGCCGAAGCGCTCGTGCGGGCGCGCGGCGTGCGTCAGGATCCCAAGGTGCTGCTGGTCGCCCCGCTTTCCGGCCATTACGCGACGCTGCTGCGCGGCACGGTCGAGGCGTTCCTGCCCGAGCACGAGGTGTTCATCACCGATTGGTCCGACGCGCGGATGGTTCCGATCATCGCCGGCCGCTTCGATCTCAACGACTATATCGACTACATCGCCCACATGCTGCGCATGCTGGGGCCGGATACGCACGTCGTGGCGGTATGCCAGCCCGGGCCGCTCGTGCTCGCGGCCGTCGCCTTGATGGCGCAGGCGCAGGATCCGTGCGCGCCGTCGACCATGACGTTCATGGGCTCGCCGATCGACGCGCGCAAATCGCCGACGACGCCGAACAAGCTGGCGGAGGAGCGGCCGTTCGACTGGTTCGAACGCAACATGATCCACACCGTGCCGCCGATCTATCCCGGCGCGTTCCGCCGCGTCTATCCGGGCTTCGTGCAGCTAGCGAGCTTCATGGGCATGAATCTGTCGCGCCATGTCGATGCGCATCGCGGCTATTACGAAAACCTGGTGAAGGGCGACGGCGACACCGCCCAGAAGCACCGCGAATTCTACGATGAATATCTTTCCGTGCTCGATCTCTCCGAGGAATTTTATCTCGGCACCATCAAGCACGTGTTTCAGGATTATTCCCTGGCGCGCGGCAAGCTGATGCATCGCGGCCATCTGGTGAAGCCGCAGGCGATCAAAACCACCGCGCTGATGACGGTCGAAGGCGAGAACGACGATATTTCCGGAATCGGGCAAACGCAGGCCGCGCACGATCTGTGCGTCAACATCCCCGACCATATGCGCCTCGATTACGTCCAGCCCTCGGTGGGCCATTATGGCGTGTTCAACGGCAAGCGCTTCCGCACCGAAATCTATCCGCGCATGCGCGAATTCATCCGCACCTTCGATGGCGGCCGCGGGCGCACGCGCATCGCGCCGCGCGCGCGCCTGAAGGCCGACGCCTGAGGCGCGCGGTGCCTTCGCCGCGAAAAGCCGGCGCGGCGCCGACAGCCGCCGATCACATCCTGCACCTGCCGCTGCGCGACGGCGGCGTCGTGCCCGTACGGCTCAAGATCAATCCGCGCGCGCGGCGCGTGTCGGTGCGCATCGATGCGACGCGCCGCGAGGCGATCGCCACCGCGCCCGGCCCGCGCGCGCTCGCCAGCGCGCAGCGCTTCGCCGCCGAGCGCGCCGATTGGATCGCCGGCGAACTGGCGCGTCTGCCGCATTCGATCCCGCTGCAGCCGGGCGCGCGCATTCCGCTGCGCGGGGCGATGGTGGAATTGTGGCCTGAGCCGGGCAGAGGCGGCGCGCGCATCGAGGGCGAGCGTCTCGTCGTGCCGTCGCCGGACGAGGATTTGTTTGCAGCGCGTGTGAAGCGTTTTCTGGTGGCCGAGGCCCGACGGGATCTGGAGGCGCGCGTGGCGCTTTATGCGCAGCGCCTGGGCGTGCGCGCCGCCCGCATCGCGATCAAGGAAATCCGTTCGCGCTGGGGTTCGTGCACGAGCGACGGCGCGCTCGCGTTTTCCTGGCGCGTGATTCTGGCGCCGCCCTTCGTGCTCGATTATCTCGCCGC
>JANRIR010000046.1:0-34956 GCA_033764725.1 Hyphomonadaceae bacterium | reverse complement strand
CTCCTGCGCCAGCGGGTCGTTGTCAGACAGGTCTGAGACAAACCCGAGCGCACTGGCGATCAGATCCTCGGCGAAGGTCGCGACAGCGTGCCGAGCGGCCAGGACGGCGCCGATGGCGTGTTCGCCAACGTCGCCGGCGGCGCAACCATCACCATCGACCTCCAAGGCCAACCCGACGCAACCCTCTTCATCGCCGGACAATCCGCAGCAGCCCTCCAGGATGATATCTTCTACGGGTGAGGTGGGCTTTCTCGGCGCCGAGCGCCTGATGGTCTCGGCGTCAGGCGACAATCAGGCAGGCCTTCACACCCTTGCCTATGTTGGGCCAAACTGGGAGCATCCGCCCGAGACAGCATTGCGAGGACCCTCCCCCATGAAAACGCGCATCACCGAACTGTTCGGCATCGAGCACCCGATTATTCAGGGCGGGATGCATTATGTGGGCTTTGCGGAGATGGCGGCGGCGGTGTCGAACGCCGGGGGTTTGGGGATCATCACGGGCTTGACGTTAGGGACGCCGGAAAAGCTAGCGGCCGAGATCAAGAAGTGCCGCGGCCTGACCGACAAGCCCTTCGGCGTCAACCTCACCTTCCTGCCGTCGCTGACGCCACCGGATTATCCCGGCCTCATCGGCGCCATCATCGAGGGCGGGGTCAAGATCGTCGAGACCGCGGGCAACAACCCGCAGAAATACCTGCCCGCCTTGAAAGAACACGGCGTCAAGGTGATCCACAAATGCACCTCGGTGCGCCACTCGCTGAAGGCGGAATCGATCGGCTGCGACGCCGTCAGCGTCGACGGGTTCGAATGCGGCGGTCATCCGGGCGAGGATGACGTGCCGAACTTCATCCTGCTGCCGCGCGCGGCGGAGGAATTGAAGATTCCATTCGTCGCTTCCGGCGGCATGGCCAATGCGCGCTCGCTTGTGGCTGCGCTGGCGATGGGCGCCGACGGGATCAATATGGGCACGCGCTTCATCGCGACGAAAGAAGCGCCCGTGCATGAGAACGTGAAGCAGGCGATCGTAGCGGCGAGCGAGCTCGACACGCGCCTGGTCATGCGGCCGCTGCGCAACACCGAGCGGGTGCTCACGAACTCCGCCGTCGAACGGCTCCTGGAAAAGGAGCGCGCGCTCGGCGCATCCATCAAGTTCGAGGACATCATCGGCGAGGTCGCCGGCGTCTATCCGCGCGTGATGACGGAGGGCGACATGGAGGCCGGGGCCTGGTCGTGCGGCATGGTGGTCGGCCTCATCCATGACATCCCGACCTGCAAAGAGCTGATCGACGGCATCATGACGGAAGCCGAAGAGATCATTCGCGGGCGCCTGAACCGTTTCCTCTAGGAGGCGCTGCGCGCCCAGTCGCGCGCTTCCGGCGAAGAGACCCATGCGATCGCATTCGCGATCAGGCGCCGATAATTCGGATTGGCGTAAGTGTCTGGGCCATCGCCCGGCTGCAGATAGACGAGCGGGCTTGCGCCCGCGCGCTTGACCCAGCCGACAAGGTTCGAGCCGTCCGTGTGGGCCCAGCCTTCATTGCTGAACATCTTGCCGCTGACGGCGAGGGCTGCGGAATAGAACCCGTCGCACGTAAACGCGTGATCGGAGCGCAGCAGCGGCGTCACATCCGCTTCGAACACTTCAGAGAGATAGAGCTCGTCGGTCACTGTGAACGCCGCCGGAAGCCCGGCCAGCACGGGATGTGGCGGATCGACCGCGGACACGGTATGCGTCACGTCATGGCGATAGCCCGAATCCGCACACGCTGCGCCGCGCACCACGCCCGGTTTGTACAGGAAGCGTCCGCCGAGGAATTCTGCATAGGCAGGCCATGCAGGCCAGCCAGCGATTGCGTGGTGCAGCGCGACGATGCCCTTGCCGGTTTGCAGAAGCTTCGCAAAGCCTTCCTGCACGGCTTGCGAAGGCGCGACGAACGATGGGCCATCTGCGGCGCGAAAATCGATGCCTGGCATGTCGTAGAGCACGAGCGCATCGAATGCGGCCATGCCGTCCGGATTCATCAAGAGCGCCGCGGCCGGCTGCTCGACCAGCGTTGCGCTGACGCCCTCCATCTCGTCGAACATCGCCATAAACGGATCACGCAGATACGGGTGCCCTTTCGCCGCGACCAGGACGTTCAGCCTCTCCCCATACCGGATGATGGGCATCGCGCGCGGCTCAGATCTTCAACATCTGCTTGCCGAAGTTTTCCCCCTGGAACAGGCGCATCAAGGTTCGCGGCGCGTTCTCAAGTCCGTGCTGAATATCTTCCTTGAACTTGATGCGCCCTTCGCGAATCCACTGCCGCATGCGGGCGCGCGCGGTGGGATATTCGGGGATGTAATCGAGTACGATGAAGCCCTCCATCGTGCCGCGCATGAAGATGAGGTTGAAATAATTCTCCGGCCCGGCCGGCATCTGCCCCAGCTCGTAGCGCGAAATGCCGCCGCAGATCACCACGCGCCCATGCATCGCAAGACAAGCCAGCATGTCGTTGAGAATGCGCCCGCCGACATTGTCGTAGATCACATCGACGCCGCGCGGCGCGAGCTCCTTCAGCTTGGCGCGCAGATTGTTCTCGCCCTTGTAATCGATCGCCGCATCGTAGCCGAGCTCGTCGACCAGCCAGGCGCATTTCGCCGCCCCGCCGGCGATGCCGATGACTTTACATCCCGCAATCTTGGCGATCTGGCCGACCATCGATCCCGTCGCGCCTGCAGCGCCCGACACCACCACGACATCGCCCGGCCGCGGACGACCGTGCTTGAGCAGGCCGAAATAGGCGGTCATGCCGGTCGTGCCCATCGCGCCGAGATTGGCGGTGAGCAATTCGTCGTCTTCGAGCTTCTGCAATTCGGCTGCCGGCAAGGTCGCATAGTCCTGCCAGCGCAGCATGCCCGACACTTTATCGCCCGCCTTGAACGCGGCGGCGCGCGATTCCACGACTTCCCCGATGCCCGATCCGCGCATCACTTCGCCGATTTCGGTTGGCGCGACATAGCCGCCAATGTTCTCCATCCAGCCTTTTTGCGCAGGATCGAAGCCGAGATAGAGATTGCGCACCAGCACTTCGCCCGCTTCCGGCGTGCGCGCTTCAGCCTCGACCCATTTGAAATCGCTATCCTTCAGCGCACGGCCCAGCGGGCGGTCATTGATCAGCCATTGGCGGTTCTTCATCGGATGCTCCCTGGAGACGTTAGATCGGACCGGACGCGGCGAGCCATCCGCCGTCGACGAGCAGCTCGGCCCCCGTCACCGACAAAGACTCATCGCTGGCCAGATAAAGGCAGGCGTCGGCGATTTCCTGCGCCGTCGTCATGCGCCCGATCGGCTGCAACGCGGAGAAGAAGGCGCGCATGCCTTCGGGATCGCCGGACGCATCGAACGCGGCCTGGTTCATCGGCGTGTCGATGGCGCCGGGATGCACGGAATTGCAGCGGATCGTTTTGTAGGCGCGCGCGCAATGCACTGCGACGGACTTCGTCAACAGCCGAACGCCGCCCTTGGACGCGGTGTAGGCTGCGCCATTGGCGAGCCCGATATAGCCGGTGATCGATGAGATATTGACGATGGAGCCGGACGGTCCGCCGGGATTGGCCTTCATCGCGCGGATCGCATGCTTGCAGCCCAGCATGACGCCGGTGAGATTGACGCCGATCACCGTGTTCCACAGGTCGAGATCGGTGTCTTCAATCGTCGCGCCGCGAAAGACGCCGGCATTGTTGACGAGAATATCGAGTCGCCCGCAGCGGCGCGCCACATCGTCGACCAGGCGCACCCATCCGGACTCCTGCGACACGTCCTGATGCGCATAGACGCCGCCGATTGCAGCCGCGACCGCTTCGCCCTTGTCATCCTGCAGGTCCGTCAACGTAACGACGGCGCCTTCGCGCGCGAGGGTGCGTGCGGTCGCTTCGCCGATGCCGGATGCGGCGCCGGTGACGATGGCGACCTTGCCGTTCAACCGCCCCATCTGCGTCTCCTCTAGCCGACCGGCGGACGCGGCTTGTTCGACCATGTCCAATCCTGACGCCTGGCCCACGCCTCGAATGGCTCGAGATCGATCGGCAGCCGATCGAGCATCGCCTCGACATTGACTTCGAACGGCCGCGTCGGCGCTGTGTTGTTGTAGACGTAGAACTCGCCGATGCGCTGCGCAGTGAAGTCCTTCATCTCCGCGCTCATCGCGTCGCCGTACCCGTCCGCCAGCACACGGCCGAATTGTTGCGGCGTCAGCGCCTCGTATGGAATGGTCTTGCCGAGCGCCTTCGAGAGGCGCGCAGCGACCTCAGGCGGCGTCAAACGTTCGGGGCCGCCGATATTCATCCAAGCCCCTTCCATGTAGGGCCGGTCGAGCGCGGCGATCATGAATTTCGCCACGTCGTCGAGGCTGATCCAGTTGGCTTGAAGATCGGGTCGCTGACCGTAACGAAACACGCCATCGCGCGCGATGGACGGGAACGCGAAATTGGTGAGCAGATTGTCCATAAACAGCACGGAGCCGAACACCGTGCCCGGCGCGCCGGAGCGCCACAGCGCGTTAATGCCGTGCGTATTGTAGGCGTACACGCCGGGATCGCCGGCGCGGTCGGGGATCCAGGACGACGTGTTCCAAACGACGCGCTTGACGCCGGCTTCCGCGCTCGCCTTGCCGACACGCCCGATCCAGCCGGGCCGATCCGGCGCGCTCAAGGGATGGGTGTAGAAAACGAAATCGACGCCGCGTACGGCGGCGGCCAAGGATGCGTCGTCGCTGACATCGGCTGGAACGACCTCCACATCCGCATAGGCCTCGCCCAGGAAAGGGTCGCTGCGTCGCGACAGCGCGCGAATGCGATAGCCAGCGGCATGCAATTGGCGCACCTGCGCAAGCCCCTGGCGCCCCGCGGCCCCGAAAACGGCGACGAGCGGACGCGTCATCCGAGCCTCCGCACCGGATCGGCGCCCGTCCAGTCTCGTGCAGCGGCTTGCATCATGGCGAAAAACGCGTGTGCGCCCGGCGCCGATTTCAAGATCTCCACCATGGTTCCGTCGCCGCCACCTGTGTCGACATAGATCACCTCGCCGCCGCCCGGCACCTTGGCTTCCTGCAGCACCTCCATGCCTGCAGTCGCGGCGCGCGCAGCAGCGAAATCCTCCGTCAGTAGACACACATGATGCAGGCCGCTTTTGCCGGCATCACGCCAGCTTTTGTAGATCGACGGCGCATCATTGTGCTGCTTGATCAACTCGATCTGCATGTCGCCCCAATAGGCGATGGCGATCGAGAAATCGATGTCCGCCGACGCGCCGCGATAGCGGACGTCCTCTAGCGTCACATGCTCGATGAGAAAGAATGGACCCACGCCCATGGTTTTCGTCCAGAACGACAGCGCCGCGTCGAAGTCCGCCGGCACATAGGCGTTCTGCATGATCGGGCCGAGCGCTGCGATGGCCGCGTTCATGGGCTGGGAACGCCGATCGCGCGCGCGATGGCGCGATGCGTGTTCTGAAGCGCGATCTCCTGGCGCCCGTAGACGACGGTGTCGTCCGGATCCAACAAGGTGAGATTTCGCCACCCTTCAGCGGCGACGACGTAGTCTTCCGTCCGCACGACATGGGCGACGCCGTCATAGGCCGCTTCGACCTCCGCGCGGTGCTCCGGCGAGCGCACGCCGCCATAGGCGTACACCGTCTTGTGCGTGATGGTTTCGCCCGGCGTCTCTCCGGGAAAGTGGCGAAAGGTCGTCAGATACATTTTGCCGGGCGTGATCGAGCCGGCGAACAGGATCGTGTTCGGAAACAGGTAATGAATGCCTGACGGCTCGTTGCGGATGTCCCAGTCGCTTTCCGGCGCGTCGAGCATGGATTCCAGCGCGCGCTCGGCGAAGCCGACACGATGATGCGGATCGAACTGATCGTAGATCACCACGTCGTTGCGCGTGTTGGGAGAGATCGTCTGCGGATGCAGCGTCGCGAAATGATAGCCCTCGCCATAGGTATCGAGCGCATATTTCCAGTTCGCCGCGACCGGGAGCTCCCCGCTTTTCACGCGCGCGCACTTGCTCAGATCCATCGCGGCCAGAACGTCCCCGAAGGCGCCGAGATGAGCGTCGACATCCAGCTTGGCGCCGGGCGTCGCTACGACGAACACCAGCCCGTGCCGCTCGTCGCAGGGGTATTCGATCAGATGATCGCGCCCCTTCATCTCACCGTCGAACGCTTCACCTTGGGGCGCGCCGATCAGCTTGCCTTCGTTGGAATAGGTCCAGCAATGGAACCAGCAGGTGAAGCGGCTCGCCTTGCCTTCGCGCTCATGAGTCAAGGCGGCGCCGCGGTGCCGGCACACATTCAGGAACGCGCGCACGCGACCGTCCTTGGCGCGGGTGACGAGAATGGGCACGCCGGTCTCGTCGAACACGCGGAACGCGCCTGGTTCAGCCAGGTCGGTCGACAGGCACACCAGAAGCGGCGTTTCGCGAAAGAGCTTCTTCCGCTCAAGCGCGTGGCGCGCCGGATCGGTATAGACGCTGACCGGATTGGCCATCGGCGCGTCGGCGAGATCGCTGGTCTTATTCTTCAGGTGCGCGATGGCGCGGCGCAGATACTGGCGTCGGTGCGCGCGCGTCGCCGCCTCGGGGTCGAGCGCGGCGGGCCGGTCGATCAGAGTCGTCATGAGGCCATCACCTCCCGCACGGCCGCCTCGATGCGGCGCGGATTGGGCATGTATTCGTCTTCCAGATTGGGCGCGAACGGCACCGGCGTGTGCGGGCACGTCACCTTGCGGATCGGCGCCTTGAGCGACTTGAAGCCCTTTTCCGCGACGATCGACGACACGTCGGCGGCGAGACCGCAGCGCGGCGGCGATTCATCGACGATGACGAGGCGGCCCGTCTTGCCGACGGAGTCCAAAAGCGTGTCCTCGTCGAACGGCGAGGTCGTGCGAGGATCGATCACCTCGACACTGATGCCCGCCTTCGCGAGTTCGGCGGCGACCTGAAGCGCGCGCGCCACCATCAGCCCGGTGCCGAGAACCGTGACGTCCTTGCCCTCGCGCACGATGTTCGCTTCGCCGAACGGCACGCGATAGGCTTCGTCAGGAACTTCGCCCTCGGAATCGTAAAGCAGTTTCGATTCCATGAAAATGACGGGATCGTCGTCGCGAATGGCCTCGATCATCAGGCCCTTTGCGTCATAGGCGTTCGCCGGCATGACGACCTTCAGCCCGGGGATCATCGTGAACAGCGGGTGCAGGGTCTGCGAATGCTGCGCGCCGGCGCGGAAGCCCGCGCCGATGGTCGTGCGGATCACCAGCGGCGTCTTCGCCTTGCCGCCGAACATGTAGCGGAATTTGGCGGCCTGGTTGTAGATCTGGTCGAAGCACACGCCGACGAAATCGGCGAACATGATCTCGGCGATCGGGCGCAGGCCTGTCATCGCCGCGCCGCCCGCGGCGCCGATGATGGCGCTTTCGGAAATTGGGGTGTCGAGCACGCGCTCCGGCCCGAACTCGTCATAGACGCCGCCCAACACGCCGAACACGGAGCCGACCTTGCCCGGCCCGCCCGACGCGCCCTGCCCGCCTGCGACATCCTCGCCCAGAACGATCACGTTCGGATCGCGCCGCATTTCCTGGCGGATCGCCTCGTTGATCGCCTGCCTGTAGCTTTTCTTCGGCATCTGCGGAGCACTCCTCAATAGCGGGCGTAGACGTCGGTCTCGAGCGTCTTGAGATCTGGGAAGGGCGCGGCGAGCGCGGCTTGCGCGGCCGCCTCGATCTCGGCGGCGACTTCGGCATCGATGCCGTTCAGCTCCGCCTCGTCGAGCAGCTTCACTTCCGTCACGCGCGCGCGGAAATTCTTGATGCAATCGATTGCGCGCGCGGCGGCCAATTCCTCGGGCGTGCGATAAGGCTGCGGATCGCCGACGAAATGGCCGAGATGCCGCACGCATTTCGTTTCGAGCACGTAAGGCAGCGCTTCCTTGCGCGCGCGCTCGAGCGCGCGACGCATGCCGTCCACCACGGCGAAGAAGTCCGACCCGTCGACCGTTTCGGCCTCAAGCCCGAACGAGCGCGCGCGGTCCGCGATCGACTTGGCGCCGACGGCGTAGCTCGCCGCGGTGTGCTCGCCGTAGCCGTTGTTTTCGAACACGAAGATCGCCGGCACTTTCAGCACCACAGCCATGTTGAGCGCTTCGAACGTCGTGCCCTGGTTCGATGCGCCGTCCCCTGAGAACGCCACCGAGACGCGGCCGTTCTTTTTGTACTTGGCGGTCAAGGCGGCGCCGACGGCGATCGGCGGAGACCCGCCCACGATGGCGTTGGCGCCGAGCATGCCTTTGGACAGGTCCGCGATATGCATCGAGCCGCCCTTGCCGTTGCACAGGCCGCCCGCCTTGCCCATGATCTCGAGCATCATGCCATGCACGTCGCAGCCCTTGGCGATGCAATGGCCGTGGCCGCGATGCGTAGAGCCGATATAGTCTTCGTCTGTCAGATCGTGGCACACGCCGACGCCGGAAGCCTCCTGCCCGATATAGACATGCGCGAAGCCCGGAATGTTGCCGGCAGCGAATTCCTTCTCGACGCGCTCTTCAAACAGGCGAATGGTTTTCATGCGCCGATAGGCGCGCCGCAATTCGTCGCGGCTCATCTGCAATGCTTGTGCTGCGCCATCCGCCATGGGGGTCTCCTCAATCCGCGCCGCGACCGCCGTCGACGGTCAGCTCCGCGCCGGTCACGTAAGAGCTTTCATCGCTCGCCAAATACGCAATCGCATCGGCCATGTGCTCGGGAAGGCCCACCATGCGCAACGGCGTGTCGGCCGCGAAAGCATCGGCGAGTTCCTGGGAATCCCCAAACTGGCCGGTGATCATTTCCGTCCAGATTACGCCGGGATGCAGCGAGTTCACGCGCACGGGCGGGCGCATGGCGCCGCCTTCCATGGCGGCGGCCTTGGTCATGCCGGTAATGGCGCCTTTGGTGGCGCAATAGGCGATCGCGTTGGGATAGCCGACCTGGCCCATCAGCGAGGACACGTTGACGATCGCGCCGCCGCGCCCGGTCTTGGCGATGGCCGCCAAACCATGCTTCACGCCGAGCCATACGCCTTCGACGTTGACGCGATAGGCCAAATCCCAATCGGCGACGCTCGTGTCGGCCAAGGGCTTCACGAAAAACACGCCCGCATTGTTGACGACGATGTCGACCCCGCCGAAGTGCATGAAGGCGGCGTCCGTCACGCGCGTCCAATCCTCTTCGCGCGCCACGTCGTGGGGCACGAATTGGCCGCGCCCGCCGGTGGCGGCGATCTGGGCCTGCGTTTCGCGGCCTGCGGTCTCGTCACGCCCCGTCGCGATCACTGCGGCGCCCAGCGTCGCGAGCTTCACCGCCGCAGCGCGGCCGATGCCGCGCGTGGCGCCGGTGACGATGGCGACGCGATTGTGCAAGCCCATCACCGCCTCCTAACGCACGCTCATCGCGCCATCGACGACGAGTTCGGCGCCGGTCATGAACTTGGACCGGTCCGAGGCGAGAAAGACGACTGCGTCGGCGATTTCTTGCGGCTCGCCGAAGCGGCCCAGAGGAATCATCGGCGCGAGGGCGTCCTTCGGAAAGATCGCCGTCATGTCGGTGCTGATCAGGCCCGGATGCACGGAATTGACGCGAATGTTTTCCGGGCCGAGCTCCAGCGCGGCCGCCTTCGCCATCAGGCGAACGCCTTCCTTCGCGGCGCAATAATGCGTGTAGCCGGGCGCCGCGATCTTGCCCATGATCGACGACATCAGGATCGCTGAGCCGCCGCGCCCCTTGCGCCGCATCGCCGCCACCATGTGCTGAAGCCCGAAGAACACCCCGCCCAAATTGACCGCGCAGAGCGACCGAAACGCGTCGAGGGTCATGTCCGTTGCGTTTTTCGCGAACGACACGCCGGCATTGGCCACGAAGGTGTCGAGCCCGCCCAAGCGCCGCTCCGCCTCGGCCACGATTCCAGGCCATGCGGCCGCGTCGGCGACGTCCTGCTGCAGGAAGATGGCTGAGCCGCTGGCGTCGCGGATGGCGGCTGCGGCGGCCTCGCCGGTCGCTGCGTCGCGTGCGGTCAACGCAACGGCGCACCCCGCGCGCGCCAGCGCTTCAGCGCAGGCGCGGCCGATGCCCCGGCTCGCGCCCGTCACCAATGCGGCGCGCCCTTGCAGCTCCACCGTCTTCGCTCCCACCAAAATGAGGAAGCGGCGCGTTCTTCGCGCGCCGCCCCTCGCCTCTTCCGCCGCTTAGAAGCGTGCGGACAACTCGACCGCCCAGGTCTGCGGATCGCCCCAACCCTGGAAGAACACGCTCGGCAGGGAGTGATTGCGATACTCCTCGTCCGTGAGGTTCTTGCCCGAGACGCTCAAGCGATAATTGCTCCATTCGTAATCGATAGATGCATCGAACAAGCCGTAGCCGCCCTCGATGTCCGGCTGCCCGGCGAACGTCGTGAACACGAAATCGTCGAGATAATTGTATCCGCCCGACAACGTGATCTCGCCGGGGCCGAGATCGCGCGTGTAGGTGCCGCGAATGCCGACATTGTATTCCGGCACGCGGACCAGGGGCTGACCGGTGAAATTTCCGGTGCTGCCCGGCGCGCCGGCGGAACCGGTCGGCGAAGACGTGCGCCGCCCATCGATGACGCCGTCGGTGATGATCGCATCCTGCAGGCCGACATTGCCCGACAGCGTCAACCCCTCGAACGCGCCGCCAGGACGCAGCGTGATCTCGAACTCGTAGCCTTCGACTTCCGCTTCCGGCAGGTTGTTCACGTAGGTGTTGGTGCCGGGGCCGTAGCCCGGCGTGACGACAACCGAGTTCGCCTGCAGGCCTTCGATCTCCGTCTTGAAGTACGCGACGTTGAACACGACGCGCCCATCCATGAACTGGTTCTTGGCGCCGAGTTCCCAGGCCGTGACGTTTTCCGGATCGTAGCTGAGGAAATTGTTGCCCGGGCAGCCGCCTGTCGTCGCGCAGTTCGACGCGGTCGCCTGGCGCTCCGACAGCGTGCCGCGGATCGAGAAGCCGCCGGAGCGGAACCCTTCCGAGCGCGACACGTAGAGCATCGTCGACTCGGTCGCTTCCCAGTTCGCGGCGAAGCGCGTGATCGTGTCATCCCAGCTTTCGCTGTCGGTGATCGGCGCGATCAGCGGGATCGTCGGCACGCCGCCGACGAGGATGTCGTAGCGGGTATTGAAATCCTTGGTCTCGTCGATCGTGCGCACGCCGGCCGAGAGCGTGACGGTGGGGATCACATGCCAATCGAGGTTGGCGAAGATCGACCAGCTGTCATTGTCTTCGCCGGAGCGCTGGAACACCGCCCCGTTCGTCGTCTGACGCAGATTGATCTCGTGCTGATAATAATAGGCGCCGAGGAGGTAATCCACCGCTTCGCCCCAGCTGCCGGCCAAGCGCAGCTCTTGGGTCAGCTGCTTGTAATCCTGGTCGCGGATCGTGTGCAGCGTGGCGGTCGGGTTCGCCGAGCTCAACAGCAGCGGATTGACCGCAGAGGTCGGACACCCGACTGAGCCGGAGCATGTGCCGTCGAAATCCTGGAACACGATGTCCGTGGAGTCGATATAGCCCGTCACCGACACCAATTCTCCGAGCGGCGTGTCGAACGTCGCCGTGACATTGTAGATGTTCATCTCCAATTCGTCGGCGTCGCGATAATTGTTGAGGTTCTGGTGCACGCGCAGGCCCGCGGGGCTGCCGGTGGCGGGATTGTAGCTGGGTCCGAACACCGCGCTCGGATTGCCGCCGGAGAGGATCCGCGCCGTCAACGCGTTGCCGAACTGCACCGGGCTGCCGCCGCCCTCCTGGCGAATGACGTCGACGATCGCCAAAAGGTTGAACCATTCGGTGATGTCGTAATCGAGGGCGGCGTTGAGGCCGGTATATTCCTGGCCGCCGTCGTCGTTGCCGGTGAACAGATTGTCGTAATAGCCGTCGCGGTCGCGATAGGTGCCGCCGATCTTGACGCCGCCATTCTCGCCGAGCGGGAGATTGGCCACGGCGCGATAGACCTGGGCGTTCTCGGAGCCATAAGAGATCGAGCCGCGGAAGCCGTATTCGCGCGTCGGGAGAGAGCGCGACACGCTGATCACGCCGGCGGTCGTGTTCTTGCCGAAGAAGATGCCGGCCGGGCCGCGCGTGACTTCCACCTGCCGCATGTCGAACGCATCGATCAGCTGGCCGGTGTTGGTGCCGAGGAAGACCCCGTCAATGATGACGCCGGCGGCTGGGTTTTGCGTTTTTTCGACGTCCGAATAGCCGAGACCGCGAATGTACAAGGACCCGCCCCCCGGCGCGGCCGTGTTCATCCCGATGAAAAGGTTCGGCGCGACGCCGGACAAATCCTGCAAGGTGCGCGGCGCGACGTTCTCGATCTGCTCGGTCGTCAGCGCCGTCACCGCCACAGGCACGTCTTGCAGCGCCTGCTCGCGCCGCGTCGCGGTGACGATGACTTCGGTCGGCGCGCGCGCGCCATCCTGGGCGTAGGCGGTCGTCGGCGCTGCGAAGAACACGGCGCCTGCAGACAGCGCGAGCGCAGTGGCGGATGTGGTGATCGTGAAGCGGGCCTGACGGCTCATCGGTATTTCCTCCCCTCATGCGCCCGTCTGTCGCCTCACCTGTGGTGAAAGCCGCGGGTCGTTAACGGCACGGAACCGGGCTTCACAAAAAAAGTCAAGCTTGCTTGTTCCCGTCAGCCTGATCTGTTTATTGTTGTGACCTGAGAGACGCGCCGCCTTTCGCAGGTGCGAAAATGCGCCGGCGGCGGCGACGCCGAAAGAGCGCGAACCCAAGGGAGCAGACCGATGGCGGGCGCGCGTCTGGCCGGGAAAGTCGCGTTGATTTCAGGCGGCGCCAGCGGCATCGGCGCGGCGACCGCGAAGCGCTTCGTCGACGAAGGCGCGCGTGTCGTGCTCGGCGACGTGCAGACCGATAAGGGCGCGGCGCTCGCCAAGACGTTGGGCGACGCGGCGCTTTATGTGACGCTCGACGTGCGCCAAGAGGCTGACTGGGCCGCGGCGGTCGAGGCGGCGCGGGCGCGGTTCGGCGCGCTGACGACGGTCGTGAATTCTGCAGGGATCTCCAAGCCGGCGACGATCGAGGACGCCAGCCTCGAGCATTTCCGCGAAACCCTCGCGATAAATCTCGAGGGCACGTTTTTGGGGTGCAAGGCGGCTGTGGCGGCCCTGAAAGGCGGCAAAGGCGGCGCCATCGTCAATGTCTCCTCCACGCTCGGCGTGCGCGGCGGGGCGATCTTCACCGCGTATTGCGCCTCGAAGGGCGGCGTGCGGATGCTGTCCAAGGCGGTGGCGCTGCATTGCGCGGAACAGAGCTACGACATCCGCGTGAACACCATGTTCCCCGGCGCGATCCACACCGAGATGGTGGAGGGCTATGTCACGGCCGGCATCGCCGCCGGGGCCACGCGCGAGCAGGTCATCGAGGGCTTCGCTTCGGTGCATCCCCTGAAACGTCTGGGCTTGCCGCGCGAGGCGGCCGACGCGATCGTTTTCCTCGCCAGCGACGAATCCAGCTTCACCACCGGCGGCGAAGTGTTCGTCGACGGCGGCTATCTCGCCTGAACGGAGCACCCGATGGCCGATACGCACACGCAGCCCCAGGCGCTTGCGCAAATCAACGCGTTCTCGCCGGAGGTCCTCGCCGACCCCTACCCCTATTATGCGCGCCTCAGGGCCGAGGCCCCGGTCTATCGCGATCCCAATACCGGGCTCGTCTATGTCTCGACCTATGACCGCATCATCGAAGTGAACAGCCAACCGCGGCTTTTCTCCAACAAGTTCGGCGAGCAACTGCGCTCCGGCGCCGCGCACCAGATCGACCCCGAAGAACTCGCGATCATGAAGACGGGGATCCAGGTCGTCGATACGATGTTGACGGCGGATCCGCCCGAGCACACGCGCTATCGCAAGCTGGCGATGAAGGCCTTCACGATGAAGCGCGTCGACGGCATGTCGGACTACATCGCCAAGGTGTGCCACGAGCTGATCGACGCCTTCATCGACAAGGGCGCTTGCGAATTCAAATCGTCATTCGCCGCGCACGTGCCGATGATCGTCATCGCCGACGCGCTCGGCGTGCCGCGCAGCGACATGGACACCTTCCGGACCTGGTCCGACGCGTTCATCGACCAATTGGGCGGCGTCGCCTCGATGGAGCGGCGGCGCGAATGTGCGCGGTTGATCGTCGAGTTCCAGCGCTATTTCATCGACAAGATCGAGGAGAAGCGCAGGAACCCCACCGAGGACGTCATTTCCGATCTCGTCCACGCCGATCTTGCGGAGGAAGGCGACACGCGCAAAATGGAGCACGCGGAACTGTTGTCGATCTTGCAGCAATTGCTGGTCGCGGGAAACGAAACCACCGCGCACACGATCACCGCCGGCGTGATGTATCTGATCGCCAATCCGGCGGAGATGCAGCAGCTGAAGGCGGACCCATCGCTCTTCCCCAATCTGGTCGAGGAAAGCCTGCGCATGCTGTCGCCGACCAACAATATGTGGCGCGTGGTGAAGGAGGACGCCGAGATCGGCGGCGTGCCGGTGAAGAAGAACGATCTGGTGCTGCTGCGTTACGGCTCGGCCAATCGCGACGCGGCGAAATTCGCCGACGCCGACGCCTTCAAGGTGGCGCGCGAAAACGCCAAGGAGCATCTCGCCTTCGGCGCGGGCATTCACCACTGCATCGGCGCCTATCTGGCGCGCAAGGAAATGCAGATGGCGTTCCCGGTCATTCTCGAGCGCCTGCCCAATCTGCGTTTCGCGCGCGGCGCCGACAGCTACCGCTTCGCCCCGAACATTCTCATGCGCGGACTGCAGGAATTGCACGTCGCTTGGGATCGCCCATGAGCCGCGCGATTGATCTCACCCGCGCCTTCATCGCCGCCTGGGAGCGCCGCGACGTCGACGCGATCGCGGCGGCGTGTGCGCCGGACGTGTTCTATCACAACATTCCCATGCAGCCGCTCAACGGGCCCGACATGGTGCGCGCCTTCGCCGCGCCATTCCTGGCCAATTGCGATCGGGTGGAGTTCGAAACGCTGCATATCGCCGAAACCAGCGAAGGTGCTGTGCTGACGGAGCGCGTCGACCGCTTCTTCATGAAGAACGGCAAGACCGTCTCCATACGCGTCATGGGCACGTTCGAGTTTAACGCGGACGGCAAGCTCGCCAAATGGCGCGACTATTTCGATCTCGCGGAGTTTCAGAGCCAGATGGCGTAGTGCGCTTGGAGCGCGGGCGCCCTCACATCCCCAACTCCGCCGCCTCGTCGGCCAGCACGGCGGCGAGTGCGGGCGTCGCGTGCACGCGCTCCACGAACGCAGCCAATTTCGGCCAACGCGCGGCGTCCACGCGTTCGCCGCCATAGGCGAAATTCACGAAATGCGTGGCGATGGAGAGATCAGCCAGCGACAGGGCGTCGCCCAAAAAGTACGGCGCTTCGGCGAGCTCGCGCTCGAAATAATCGAAATAGCGTGGAACGACCTCTGTGAGCGTCTTCTGCGCCAGCGCTTCGTCGACAGGCTTGCCGACGCGGGGATTGGCCCAGCGCGCGCGAAACACGCCCATCCCGACCCGGTAGGCGAATTCGGTATCGGCGTATTCCTCAAGCCACGTCGCGCGGCCGACGAGCCAGGGATCGTCCGGCAACAGGGCGGGGCTTGGATGTTGTTTCTCGAGATAGACAAGGATCGCGGAAGAATCCGCCAAGGTCGCATCGCCGCGCGCACGGTCGCGCAGCACGGGAACCCGCTTCAGCGGGCTGATCGCGGCGAACCAGGCGGGCTGGTTGAACACGTCGATCGGCTCAAAATCGTATCCGATGCCCTTCAGCGCCAAGACCCAACGCACTTTGCGCACGAAGGGCGAGACCGGCGCGCCATAGATGACGTAGCGCGGCGCGCTCACCCAACAGGCGCCTTCACATGCGCGATCCCGCGGCGCAGCAAATCGTAGAACACCGGCAGGTTCCAGGCGCAGCGTTCGACCTGCGGATAATAATCGGCGATGCCGGGCATATCGTAATGGCCTCGGCAATGGCCGAGCGTCAGGTACAGCACTTCGCCTTTGCCGATGCGGTGGATGTAGAACACCGGATGATCGGCCTGTGCCCAATCCTTCTCGACGAAACCGTTCGCCTCGCCGCCGAACTGGCAATGCAGCATGACGTCGAGGTCACCGTGCGTCTCCATCAGATAGAGTTCGTCGTCTGTCTCGAACGGCGCAACGCCCTGCACCAATGGATGGTTGGGCTGGGTGACGAGCACTTTGAAGGGCGCGATCGGCGGGTGCGCGACGAATTGGCTGCCGAGCGTCTGCATGAAGAGCGGCGCCCAGCGCGGCGCATCGACGAGCAATTGCCCATAGCCTGCGCCTTCCGGCGACAAGAATCGCAGGATCGAATTGGTTCCGTGCAGCGCATACCAGCGCTTGCCGCCCTCGACATAGGCCTTCAGCGCCTCCTGCGCCTCAAGGCTCGGCATTACATCGCAGGTATAGGTGATCAGGAAATCCGAGGCCTGAATTGCGGCGATGTTGGCATAATCCTCGAACACCCGCACCCGCACGCGCTCGTCCTCGGCCAGGAGTTTGAGAATCTCGAGGCGGGCGAAATCGATGTCGTGGAACTTGCCGCCGGCGATGAGCACGGCGTTGATGCGCTTCTTCTCCATGACGCGCCCCGCCGTTCAGTACTGGATGCGTTTGGTGACGCCGCCGTCGATGACGACATTGGTTCCCGTCATGAACGGGCATGCGGGCGAGGCGATGAAGGCGATCGTGCGGGCGACTTCCTCGGCGTTGCCCAGCCGGCCCATCGGCACATTCTTCAACGTCGCCTCATAAACCGGCGCCATGTTGGCCTTGATGTACGCCCACGGGCCGTCATCGACATAGATCGGCCCTGGCGACACGGTGTTCACGCGCACGCCTTTCGGCGCCAGCGCCTGGCTCATCGAGGAGGCGTACGCGATCACGGCCGCCTTCATCGCGTTGTAGGCCTGCGGCCCGAAGAAATCTTCGAGCGCCGCGGTCGAGGAGATCGCCACGATCGAACCGCTGTCAGACTTTTGCAGGAACGGCAACGCCGCTTCGATGCCGCGCGCGGTGGCGAGCAGGTCGAGATTGAACGTATTCTTCCAGGTGTCTTCGTTCGCGGGACCGCCGCCAGCGGAGGAAAAGCAAATGAAGATGTCGCAGCCGCCCAATTGCTCCGCCGCCTGCGCGACCCACGCCTTGTAGGCCGGCCCGTCGCCGATATCGACGGCGCCGCCGATGGCGCGCGCGCCCTTGCCGTTCAATTCCTCGACGACCTTGTCGACGCCGGCCTGCCCGCGCGCGCAAATGGCGACGTCGCACCCTTCCGCGACCAGGGTCCGCGCGGTGGCGCGGCCGATGCCGCGGCTCGCGCCCGCCAAAATCGCCTTCTTGCCCTTGAGCCCGAGGTCCATGCCGTCATCCTCCCTGAAGCTGCGCGCCGGTTAAAAGCCGGCTGGATTGTTTTTTCTGCGCGGGACTATACCATCCAAGCTGCGTCGCGCCAGTGCGCGACGGCGATAAAGTGCGCGCGGGTTTCGCGCCGCCGGGAGTGCGCCGTGGAGATGCAGCTCGATCCGAAGGACGCCGCCTTTCGCGCGGACGTGCGCGCCTTCCTGGATGAAAAACTGACGCCGGACATGCGCGAAGAAGCCGCGCGCTCCGCCGGCGTGTGGGCGGAAGGGCCGCTCGTGCGGCGCTGGCACAAGATCCTCTACGAGAAGGGCTGGATCGCGCCGATGTGGCCGAAGGAGTATGGCGGCTGCGGCTGGAGCGTCGTGCAGAAATACATCTGGGACAGCGAACTCGCCGCGGCGAATGCGCCGTCGCTGCCGGCGATGGGTCTGCAGATGTGCGGCCCCGTGATCATGCGCTACGGCACGCCGGCGCAGAAAGAATTCTTTCTGCCGCGCATGCTGTCGGGGGAGCATTATTGGTGCCAGGGCTATTCCGAGCCCGGCGCGGGCTCCGATCTCGCCGCGCTGCAAACCAAGGCGACGCGCGAGGGCGATGTCTATGTGCTCGACGGGTCGAAAATCTGGACCACGCACGCGCACTACGCCAATTGGATCTTCGTGCTGGCGCGCACGCGCTCCGACGGCAAGCCGCAGCAAGGCATCTCGTTCTTCCTTGTCGATATGGCGACGCCCGGCCTTTCGGTGCGGCCGATCCTGTCGATCTCGGGCGATCATGAAGTGAACCAGGTGTTCTTCGACGGCGTGCGCGTGCCGGCTGACAATCTCGTCGGCGCGGAGAACGACGGCTGGACGGTGGCGAAGTACCTGCTCGAGTTCGAGCGCGGCTCGAGCTTCGCGCCGCGGCTGGAGGCGATGCTGCGCAAGGTGCGCAGGCTCGCCGCCGACGAGGCGCAGGACGGCGCGCGGCTGATCGACGATCGCGATTTCGTCACCAGGCTCAGCGCGCTTGAGGTTCAGGCCGCCGCGGTGGCGGCCACGGAGCGGCGGCTGATTTCAACGCTCTCGACCGGCGGCAATCCCGGCCCCTCGGCCTCTTCGATGTTGAAGCTGAGCGGCACCGAGACGATGCAGGCCGCGACCGAGTTGGCGCTCGAGGCCGTCGGCGCCTATGCGGCGCCTGATTTTACGGCGGCGCGCCTCGGCAGGGTCAATTGGGCGCCGGGGCCGGCCCATGCGATCCCTGTGACGGCGCGGTATCTTAACAATCGCGCCTCGACCATCTACGGAGGGTCGAGCGAGGTGCAGCGCAACATTCTCGCGAAGGTGGCGTTGGGGCTGTAAACCATGGCGAGCGACTCGGAAATTCTGGAGTCGGAGGCGCGCTTGAGCCTCTTTGAACCCGCCGGCATGGCGGCCGAAGACGACGGCTGGCAAAAGCGCAAGAGCGCCCAGACGCGCATTGCGGTGCTTGACGCAGCGGTGAAGTGCCTCGCCGAGTTCGGCTACGCCCGGATGACTACGCAATTGATCGCGCACACCGCCAACATCTCGCGCGGCGCGATGCTGCACCATTACGCCACCAAGCAGGAACTGATCGAGAGCGTCATCGATTACACGTTCTACAAGCGCATGGAGCGCCTCTCGCGCGAAATCCGCAAACTGTCGGACCATGAGCGCGTGGTGGAGCAGGCCGGCATCGAGATCTTCTGGACAGGGCTTTTGACGCCCGAGTATGAAGCCTATCTCGAATTGTCGATCGCGGCGCGCACGGACGATGAATTGCGCACGATCTTCGAGCCCAAGGCCAAGAAGTTCGACAAGATCTGGTGCGAGGAGATCGCCTCGATCTTCCCCGAATGGCGCGACAAGCGCGCAAAGCTTCAACTCGCCGTCGATTTCTGCATCGCGGCGATGGAAGGGCTCTTGCTCAACCGCTCCGTCTGGGAGCCGCGCGAACGGCGCATCGCCATTCGCCGCCTCGTCTCGCTGGCGATCCTTGAGGTGCGCGACGGCGACCTTGGCGACCGCGCCCTCGGGTAATCAGGCGATGTGCGCCTTGAGCGCCGCATTGAACGCATCCGCCTTTTCGATCTGCGGCATGTGACCGGCGCCGGGGATGCGCAGGCGTTGCGCGCTGGCGGGCAAAAGCGCGTCATCGGGCGCACTGACCACCGCGTCGGCGTCGCCGGTGACGATCAGCAGCGGCG
The DNA here is from genome assembly GCA_033764725.1 of Hyphomonadaceae bacterium. GTDB lineage: Bacteria > Pseudomonadota > Alphaproteobacteria > Caulobacterales > Aquidulcibacteraceae > RI-43. Next base: position 15,256 of record JANRIR010000046.1, on the reverse strand, counting down.
ACGCGACGGCCCCGAGACGCGCGCCAAGGCCGGCCAGCGCGGGCGTGTCGAACATCATCACGCGCAGCGCCGTGAGCGCCTCCTCCACGCCGTCGATGCGCTTGGCCCGCACGAGGTTTTCGGCGAGGTCCTTGGTCGCAAGGCTGGGATCGGCGAACAGCATCTCGGCGACGCGCTGCATGTCGCGCGCCCGTCCGGCGGCGATGAAGCCGTCGATATACGCCGCGTTGACCCGCGCGCCCGGAAGGCCCGCCGCACACACCAGCGTCAATGTCGCGACACGATGCGGCGCCGCGAGCGCTGCGGCCAGCGCGACGGCGCCGCCCAGCGAATGACCCACAAGGTTGATGCGATCGAGCTGCAGGGCGTCGAGCGCAGACAGGATCGTGTGAGCCAACGCATTGGGGTCTGCGTCGGCAATGCGCTTGTCGGATTTTCCATGCCCCGGCAATTCGATCGCATAGACGACCCGCGCATCGGCCAGCGCCCCCATGGCGAGCGTCCAATTCTCCGCATCGCCGCCGAAGCCATGAATGAACACGACCGGGACGCCGGCCCCGCCCTCGCCCGCATATGCGACGTTGAGGCGAACGCCGCCCGCATCGACGCTGCGCTGCGTCAGGCCGCCGCCGCCGCCGACCTCCTCCTCGAATGCGAAATTGGCGTTGAACTCGGCGATGAAGGCGTCAATGTCGGCGTCGCTTACGTCTGGCGGCGCCATGACGGCGAGCAGCGCGCCGACCGGCAATGTGTCGTCCACATGCGCGATGATGCGGCGCAGGACGCCGCTCTCGGTCGCTTCGCCGACATTGGTGATCTTGCTGGTTTCGACCTCGACCAGCTCCTCGCCGGCCTGCACGGCATCGCCCTCGGCCTTCAACCAGCCGGTGACCTTCCCCTCGATCATCGAGAGGCCCCATTTCGGCATTTTCACCGGCGTGATGCCCGACATCGCGCGCGCCTCCCCAAATTCCGCGGGACGCACTGGAAACGCCCCTCTTGACCTGATAGAACGACCGCAAGAAAAAAAACAAGCAAGAATGTCTTTTTCGCCGGCGCAGACCGGCAGCCTGGGAGCGAAACCATGGAAGGATCGGCGGGCGTCGTCGGACAAGCGCGCAAAGGCGTCGAGCGCAGCCCTGGGCTGACCTATCAGGAAGTGCTCGACATGGACACGCGGCCGGTGCCGGACGTCCTGCGCGAACAGCGCGTGCCCGACCTCGCGACCGACCCGATCCCGATCTCGCGCTACACTGATCCGGCCTTCTTCCGGGAGGAAGTCGAGAAGGTGTGGCTGCGCGTCTGGCAATTCGCTTGCCGCGAGGAAGACATCCCCAATCCCGGCGATTTCACGATTTATGACGTCGTCGGCAAATCTTTGCTGATCGTGCGTCAGAAGGATGGGTCGATCAAAGCCTTCGCCAATTCCTGCCTGCATCGCGGCCGCAAGCTCGCCACCTCCGGCGGCTGCAAGGAAAAATTCCGCTGCATGTATCACGGCTGGACCTGGAACAATGACGGCTCGTTCTTCGAGAACCCGATGCCGTGGGATTTTCCGCAGGCGCCGCCGGAAACGTTGCGCCTGCCGGAAGTGAAAACCGGAACCTGGGCCGGCTTCGTCTTCATTACCTTTGATCCCAACGCCCCGCCGCTGGAGAGCGTGATCGATCCGCTGCCGCGCCATTTCGCGCGCTGGCGGCTTGAGGATTGCGTGAAGGTCACGCATGTCGGCAAGGTGATCCCGGCGAACTGGAAGGCGGTGAGCGAAGCCTTCATGGAATCGCACCACAGCCTCACCACGCATCCGCAAATCCTGCCGTATCTGGCGGATGAGAATTCGCAATACGACGTGCTCTCCGATCACGTCACGCGCCACATTTCCGCAAGCGGCGTCCCAAGCCCGTTCGTCGATGAGAGCAAACTATCCCCCGACGACATCATCGCGGCGATGTTCGGCACATCCGGCCGCACCAATCCGAACGGAACCGCGGCGATGAAGGTGCCCGAGGGGATGACGGCGCGCGCGTTCGCCGCAGAAACGTTCCGCGCCTCGATGAGCGCGGAGGATGGCCACGATTATTCCGACAAGTCCGACGCCGAAATGCTCGACGCCATCCTCTACAACGTGTTCCCCAATATGAGCTTCTGGGCCGGCTTCGCGCCCAATCTCGTCTATCGCTGGCGCCCTGTGGGCCTGTCGCACGAACACACGTTGATGGAAGTGATGCGCCTGCGGCGCGCACCGAAACACGGCCAGCGTCCGAAGCCCGTGCCCATGCACCTGCTCACCGACGACGAGAGCTGGCGCGATGCGCCCGAACTCGGCGCGCTGTCCGACATTTTCGAACAGGACATGGCGAACCTGCCCTATGTGCAGGAAGGCCTGAACGCCAGCTTGAGCGGCGTTGTGCATTTCGGACGCTATTCGGAGATGCGCATTCGCCAGCACCACGTGCTGCTCGACCGCTATATGGGCCGGAAATAACTCCGATGGCGTTTTCCGGACCCGTCGAGGATCAGCTCGCGATCCGCGGGCTGATCGAAGCCTACGCCGACGCCGTGTTCCGCTTCGACGCAGACGCTTGGGCCGAGACCTGGGCCGAAGACGCCGTGTGGGACTTGATGGGCACGCGCGTGGAGGGCCGCCCCGCGATCGTGGCGCTGTGGCGCCAGGCGATGAGCGCGTTCGACGCGGTGGCGTTCACCGCCATGCCTGGCGCGCTGACGATCACGGGCGATCGCGCGCAGGGGCGCTGCTACACCACCGAAACCTTGAAGCCGAAGGCGGGCGGGCTGCGGCGCGTGAACGGCGCCTACGAAGACAGCTTCATCAAACGCGACGGGCGCTGGCTGTTTGCGTCGCGCGCGTTCCGGATCGTCATTGATGATGCGCAGGATGTGAAACAATGACCATTGTCGTGGCAGGTATTGTCGACGTCGATCCCGAGCGCCGGGACGAGGCGCTGCGCGGCGCCAAACCGCATGTCGATGGGGCGCTGACGCAGCCAGGCTGCGTGCGCTATTCCTGGACGGCGGATCTCAATCTGCCGGGCCGCATCGACGTATTCGAGGAATGGACCGACGAGGCGTCCTTCGCCGCACACCTCGCCGGGCCGCAGTACCGCAACATGCTCGGACACATGCGGGGCTTCGCGATCAAGAACGCTGTCACCAAGAAGTACCGCGTCGATCTCAGCGAGCCCGTCTACGACCCCACCGGCAAACCGCGCGCGGATTTTTTCACCGCGTGACGTCCCCTGTCCTTCTCCCCTTGTGGGAGAAGGTGGCGCGAAGCGCCGGATGAGGGGTGCCGGCGCTTATGCTTGCAAACCCGAGCAAACACCCCTCATCCGTCTTGTCGCTTCGCGACAATCCACCTTCTCCCACAAGGGGAGAAGGAGAACGCGTCACCGCGCCAGATATTTATCCAGCGTGCGGTGAAAATGCCGGATGCGGATTTCCTGGTAATTGCCGAGTTCAATCTTGCGGTTCTTCGAAGCCTTCATGCCGTCCTGCACATAAGGCAGGTTCGCCATGTCTTGATCGAACACGCCGGCAAGCGCAGGGCTCAACAGATCCGATGCGGCCGACCAGGGCTCGGCGTCGGTGAGGAAGCGCATTTGCGCGCTGCGCGGCATCGGCTGGCCCGGTGGCACACGCGTCAGCAGGCGAACCTCCATCAGGCAATGGTCCTGATCAGGCCAGGGCCGCCAGCGATAGACGATGTTCGGCATGAAGCCGCCCCACGGCCCGAAATTCGGAAACACGTTGTAGGTGAAGGCGTCGAGCAGTTCGGAATCCGAGGCGTGCTCGTGATCGTGGCCGAACATCTCCTTGAAGCGCGCGCGATTGGCGGCGGCCATCGTCTTGCGCGCGGTTTCGCCTTCGGGAACCTCAACGCGCAGATCGGCCGTCTCGCCGCCGCGGCCGTTCGACTTGATGAACTCGTCGACGATGAATTGCTCGGGCAAATTCTTGTCGTAGAGGTGCGGCGACAGCACGGCGAACGGCGTCAACGCGCGGTTCATGTGATCGCCATAGACGTCGTAACGCGTATTCGCATCGCCGGTGAACGGCAGGATGTGGGGATGCGTGATGACCGAATGCCACGCCTCCATGAAGGCTTCCATCGTCGCCTTCCAGTTCGCCGGGATCACCTTGCCGACCCACGCGGCGGTCACGCATTCCTCATGGCGCCAACGCGCGAAATGCGTCGTGAGCGGATGCGCCCATTCCTCGAAGGGCGGCGCGTTCTCATCCTCGTTGACGAAAATGTACCCGCCCCATCGCGCCACGCGCAGCTCCGGCAGGCCGAATTCCTTCTTCTTGATGTGCCCGAAATCCCATTGGCACGGGATGTCTTTCAGACTGCCGTCATTGTTCCAGGTGAAGCCGTGGAACGGGCATTTGAATTCCTTCGACCAGCCGGATTCCGTGCGCAGCAAACGGCTGCGATGCAGGCACACATTGTAGAATGCTTTGACGCCGCCATCCTTCTGCCGCGTGATCAGAAAGCTTTTGTCGACGAGCTTGTAGACCACCGTGTCGCCGGGCTCGGGCAATTCTTCTTCCCGGGCAACCATCTGCCACACGCGCGGCCACATCTTTTCCAACTCGGCCTCGAAAAACGCGCGGCTGGTGTAGCGCTCGGTCGAGAGCGGCGCGGAGCCCATATATTCGTAGGATTGCGCGCGCATGAAATCCGGCACTGGGCGCGTGTCCGCATCGAAGATGTCGTCCAGGGATGGGCCCGGGCATCGCGCATCGCCGAGCTTCACCTTGCCTGCGCCATCCGCCGCCATGTTCGCCTCCGTTCGTGCTCGCCCGCTAGGCGCGGCCGAGGATCGCCACTGCCGACAAGCCCGGCGCGCCGTAGACCTGGCTGTAACCGATCCGTGCGCCCTCGACCTGGCGGGCGCCGGCGCCGCCGCGCAGCTGAACGACGTTCTCATAGATCTGGCGCAGCCCCGACGCCGCGACCGGTTCGCCGCAAGCAATGCAGCCGCCATCGGTGTTCACCGGCAGCTTGCCGCCGAGGCGCGTCTCGCCGTCCTGGATCATCCGCTCCTGCTCGCCATCGGCGCAGAAGCCGTTCTCCGCCATGTGCATGATTTCGGCGCCGCTTTCGGTGTCCTGCAATTGCGCCACGTCGACATCGCTTGGCCCAAGTCCAGCCATCTCGAACGCGGCGTTGGCCGCGAGCGTCGTCGGCGAGCCGCCGCGCTCGATGCGCAGCGATGGGGCGAACACTTCGAACGACCCTTCGGGCCGCGTGCGCACCGCCGCACTCAGCACCTTCACCTGCGTCCGGCCCAGTTCGCGCGCCTTTTTCTCCGAGGCGAGGATCAGCGCCACGCCGCCTTCGGAGGGGCTGCAGAACATGTATTTCGTCAGCGGGTCGTTCACGGTCTCGGCTTGCAAGATCGTGTCGGCGTCGACCGGCTGGCGCCGCCAGGCGTGCGGCGCATGCACCGCGTTGGCGAACGCCTTCTCCGCCACCAGCGCCAGCGTGCGCGAACTGATTCCATGGAGCTGCATGTAGCGCATGATCTTCATGCCGAAGAATTGCGTGGTCAGCATCATCCCGGTCTCGCCGTACCAGGCTGGCAGGCCCCATTGCTCGGGGCTCGCATTGAAGGCGCCGCGCGGATGCTTGTCGAAACCGACCGCGACGCCGATGTCGAACTCGCCGGACTTGATGGCCCAATAGCCCGACAGCATCGCCGATCCGCCCGTGGCGCAGCCGTTCGCGACATTGATGAATTGCACGCCGCTCAAGCCCAGGCGCGGCAGGAGCGCATCGGCGTTGCCGGAGGCGGAGGATCCGCCGAACGCAAATTGCATCGCGCTCCAATCCACGCCGGCATCCGCGAGCGCGGCGCGCACCGCGAGCTCGCCTTGATCAAGGCCGCTGAGATCGTCATGCCGGCCAAACGCGTGAATGCCCGCGCCAATCACGTACACGTCGCCCATGACGTCTCCTCTCAGGCCGGCTCGAAAGCGTAGGTCAAAAGCTTGTGTGCGCCATCCGCCGGGGCGACGACGTCAGTCGTGAGCCGCATCGGCATGCCAATCCGCAGCGCGGCGAAATTGTCCGTCTTGATCCGCGTCTCGACGATGATCTGCCCCGGCAGCTCGACATAACCGACCGCGTAGGGCGTGAATTTCTTGGGATCGAGCTCGCCTTTGAACGGCGTCTTGGGCGGAAAGCGCTGCACCGTATAGGACCACAGCACGCCTTCGCTCTTCAGCGGGGTTTCTTCGTAGCGCGCGGCGGCCGGCCCGGTCGGCATCGGGAACGCATAGGCCCCGCCGTCGCGCGCCCGGCCGCCCAGCAGCACGGGCGTCGCCCCTTCCATGCGCAAGGCGCTTACGACCTGCGGTTCACCCATGTCATTGTCCCGTAGTGCGCACGCTGGCACGAAACAATCATCTATGCTCTAAACCGTCAAGCTTGTCGGTTTTGCCGTAAAGGAAACTGCCGCATGGAGCGAGACACGATCCGGTCGTTGGCGGACTTGACCCGCGTGCATGCGCACGCCCGCCCAGACGCCGTCGCGTTTGTGTTCGAGGACCGCGTCACGACCTATGGCGCGCTCGACCGCCAATCCAACCAGACCGCGAACGCGTTGGCGGCGGCCGGCGTCCGGCGCGGCGACCGCATCGCCTATATCGGCAAGAATCTGGACCGCTATTTCGAGGCGCTGTGCGCGGCGGCGAAGATCGAAGCAGTGATGACGCCGGTGAACTGGCGCCTCGCCGGGCCGGAGATCATATACATCGTCAATGATTGCAAGGCGAAGGCGCTGCTTGTCGGCGCCGAACTGCTCGAGATGGTGGAGGAGATCAAGCCGCAGCTGACCGGCGTCACGCATTACGTTTCCATGGAAGAGCCGCGCGCAGGCTGGATCGATTACGAAACCTGGCGCGATGCGGCGGCGGACGACGATCCAGGCGGCGCGCCCGGACCTGACGACGTCGCGCTGCAGCTTTACACCTCCGGCACGACGGGCCGCCCCAAGGGCGCAATGCTGCCGACGCGCGGCTTCACCGCGCTGCGCGAGCTGAGCGAGAAATCGCCTGATCAATGGAACAAGTGGAGCGACAGCGACGTGTCGCTGGTGGCCATGCCGTGCTTCCATATCGGCGGCACGGGTTGGGGCGTGACGGGCCTGTTCTACGGCGCCAAGGGCGTGATCATGCGCGAATTCGATCCCACGCGCGTGCTCGACTTCTTCACGCGCTTCGGCGTGACGAAATTGTTCATGGTGCCGGCCGCGATGCAGATCGTGCTCAATCAGCCCGGCGCGCGCGAGGTGGATTATTCGCGCCTGCGCTACATGCTCTACGGCGCCTCGCCAATACCGCTCGATCTGCTGCGCGAGGCGATGGCGGTGTTCAAGTGCGGCTTCGTGCAAATGTACGGGATGACCGAAACGACCGGCACGATTTGCGCCCTGCCGCCGGAAGATCACACGCCCGAAGGCGGCCCGCGCATGCGATCGGCCGGCAAGGCGCTGCCGGGCGTGGAGCTGGCGATCCTGGACGAAGCGGGCAACCGCTTGCCGCCGGGCGCGGTCGGCGAAATCGCGACGCGCTCCCAGGCCAATATGGTCGGCTATTGGAATCTGCCCGACGCCACCGCCGCCACGCTCGCCGGCGACAATTGGCTGCGCACGGGCGATGCGGGCTACATGGACGAGGACGGCTATCTCTATGTCCACGACCGCGTGAAAGACATGATCATTTCCGGCGGCGAAAACATTTATCCCGCCGAAGTGGAGAGCGCGATCTATGGCCATCCCGCCGTGGCCGACGTCGCCGTCATCGGCGTGCCGGACGACAAATGGGGCGAAGCGGTGAAGGCGATGGTCGTGCTGCGCGCCGGCGCCAGCGCAACGCCCGCCGAAATCATCGCCTATGCGCGCGAGCGCATCGCCGGCTACAAATGCCCCAAGAGCGTGGATTTCATTCCCGCCCTGCCGCGCAACCCGTCGGGAAAAATCCTCCGCCGCGAATTGCGCGCCCCCTTCTGGGAAGGACGGACGCGGCAAGTGAATTAGCGCTACCTTCTCCTTCTCCCCTTGTGGGAGAAGGTGGATCGCCGCGCAGCGGCGAGACGGATGAGGGGTGCTTGCGAGACATCGCAAATGTCAGCGCCGTCACCCCTCATCCGGCGCTTCGCGCCACCTTCTCCCACAAGGGGAGAAGGAAGACAGCCCTCACTCCCCCTTCGTGCGATAATCGCCGAATTCGCCGTCGCGGACATTCAGCGCATCCTTCACGCTTTCGCGAAACTTCGCGAACATGGCGCGCGAACTTTCCGTGGTGAGCGCGAGCGCCTGCAATTCGGTGCCCGCACGCACCGCCGCACGCACGCCCATCACCTCCATGGCGCGATGCACCGAGCGCTTGTTCATCTGCTGGACGTCGGTCGGGATTTTCGCCGCGCGGACGGCCATGGCGAGCGTTTCGTGCTCCAGATCGGCCGCGGGATAGGCGCGATTGGCGAAGCCGACGCGCACGGCCTCGACGCCGCTGATCGCTTCCCCTGTCAACATCATCTCCATCGCTGGGCGCATGCCGCACATGAAGGCGTGAAACTGGTTGTCCGGCGGGCTCATATTGCGCACGGGGGGATAGCCGATCTGAGCATCCTCGGCGACGTAAACGAGGTCGCACGACGCCGCGAGCTCCGATCCGCCCGCAAGGCACCAGCCATGCACCTGGGCGATGACGGGCTTGGCGAGATCCCAGATGCGAAACGCGCCCTCGACCACATGCCGCGCCCATTGCCCCGGCCCGCCGGCGGTGTGGTACGGCAGACGCTGGCGCGCGCCCTCGGACGACAGATCGTAGCCGGCGGAGAAACATCCGCCCGCGCCGCGGATGATGGTCACGCGCACGTCGGCGTCGCGGTCATGCGCCTCGAGCGCGGCGAACAGCTCGGCCCGCAGCGCGTTGGAGAGCGCGTTGCGCTTCTCCGGCCTGTTCAGCGTGATGCGCCGGACATGTGGCGCTGGTTCATCTATGACGATCAGGTTGGCGTCTGACATCGCGCGTCTCCATCCGCTTTTCGCTTGTGGAGACGATTTGCGGCGGAAACCTGCGGCGCCGTCAAGCGCCGGCGATCAGCCGAAGGACGCGGCGGGCGACTTGTGGTGCTCGTCGATAACCTCGTCGTCATTGGCGTCGACTTCGTGGAGCACGACGTCATACCCCCACAGATCAGCCAGATGCTGCAGCACCTTGTCGGCGTCCTCGCTCTCCAGCGTGACGCCGTCGATGACGCGGTGATGCAGGATCAAGCGGCGATCGCCGGCGAGATCGACGTCGACGATCTGGATGTCCGGCTCGCGCCGCGTGATGTCGTAATGCCGCGACAGGGCGCGGCGCAGATTGCGATAGCCGCGCTCGTCATGAATCGCAGCGACGCGCATCTCGTCCTCATCCTCGTCATCGACGACCTGGAAGAAACCCATCTTGCGCATCAGGTGCGGGCTCAGGAATTGCGACACAAAGCTTTCGTCGCGATAATTCGCCCAGACGTCCTTCAGCACCTGATAGGGATCGCGACTGCCGGCGATGTCGGGCAGCCAGAGCTTGTCCTCGTCGGTCGGCTCCAGGCAGATGCGTTCGATGTCCTGCATCATCGCGAAGCCGAGCGCATAAGGATTGATGCCGGAATAGCGCCGATCGTTGAAGGCCGGCTGCATCACCACATTCGTGTGCGAGTGCAAAAACTCCAGGAAGGCGCCGTCGTCGATCTGTCCGCGCTCATAGAGGCGCTGCATGATGCGATGGTGCGTGTAGGTCGCGCAGCCTTCGTTCATCATCTTGGTCTGGCGCTGGGGATAGAAGTATTGCGCGATCAGACGGACGATGCGCAGAACTTCGCGCTGCCAGCCTTGCAGTCGCGGCGATGTTTTTTCCAGGAAATAGAGGATGTTCTCTTCCGGCAGGCCGAGCAGCGCGCGGCGCCGCTCCTCCAGATCCTTGTCCTTGCTGGTGCGCCGTCGCTTTTGCGGCACCGTGCGCCACAGATCGTTGAACAGGGCCTCGCCGTGTTCGCGCCGCTCGCGCTCGCGCCGTTCTTCCGAGCGCAGATCGGGCATGCGCTTGCGCGGGAAGCGGTGCACGCCATGGCTTTGCAGCGCATGCGCCGCATCGAGCAGCCGTTCGACCTGCGCTTCGCCATAGCGCTCTTCGCACTTGGCGATGAAGCCCTTGGCGAAATCCAGATAATCGAGAATGCCGTCGGCGTCGGTCCATTGCCGAAAGACGTAATTGTTCTTGAAAAAGTGATTGTGCCCGAACGCGGCGTGCGCCAGCACGAGCGTCTGCATCGTCGCGGAATTCTCCTCCATGATATAGACGATGCAGGGATTGGAGTTGATGACGATCTCGTAGGCGAGCCCCTGGTAGCCCTTGCGATACATCGCCTCGTTCGCCGCGAACTGCTTGCCGAATGACCAGTGCTTGTAGAACAGCGGCATGCCGACGCTGGAATAGGCGTCGAGCATCTGCTCCGAGGTGATCACTTCGATCTGGTTGGGATACGTGTCGAGCCCAAGCTCACCCTCGCCGATCGCGCGAACCGCCTCATAGATGCGGTCGATCGTGCCGAAATCCCATTCCACGCCCGAATAGAGCAGCGACGAGGCCGGTTTCTTGATGCGGGCAGTCATGATGCCTCCGCGCCTTGGCGGCGTTGGAACAGGTCGCGAAACACGGGGAAGATGTCGCGGCGATGGCGCACCTTGCGCATGGCGATCGCCGCCTTGCCGGCCAACATCGCCTCATAGGTGCGCCACAGGCTCGTGGGCCGCCCCATCGAGGCGCCCATCGGCATGTCGTCCTCGTCGGCGCCGACCTCGAGATAGGCGTAATACTGGCACATCGGCAGGATGAGGTCGGTCAACAGCGCCGCGGTCTTGGCGTTGTCGGAGGTGGAATTGTCGCCGTCGGAGGCCTGCGCGGCGTAGATGTTCCAATCCGCCAGCGGAAACCGCGCATCGACGACGCGCGCCATCTCCTCGAGCGCGGTCGACACCACGGTGCCGCCGGTTTCGCGGCTGTAGAAGAAGGTCTGCTCGTCGACCTCCTCGGCCTGGTGGGTGTGGCGGATGAAGACCACCTCGACGCGGTCATAGCGGCGCTTCAAAAACAGGTAGAGCAGCGAATAGAAGCGCTTGGCGAGGTCCTTCATGTGCTCGTCCATCGAGCCGGACACGTCCATCAGGCAAAACATCACCGCCTGCGCCACCGGCCGCGGCACCGCCTCGAAGCGGCGATAGCGCACGTCGATGGGATCGATGTAGGGGATGACCTTGGCGCGGCGTTGCAGGCGATCGAGCTCGGCGCGCATCGGCGCGATCTCGGCCTCGTCGGCGCCGACGGCTTCCAGCGCGGCGATCTGCTCCTTCAGGGCGGCGATGTCTTCCGGGCGCGGCCGGCGCAGGGCGATGCGGCGCGACATCGAATTGCGCATCGTGCGCGGAATCGAGATCGAAGCGGGCGAGCCAGACGTGCGATAGCCGGCGCGGCGCCACTCCTCCACCGCCTCGCCCATAACCTGACGCTTGGCCATGTCGGGCAGCTCGAGATCCTCCAGAAACAGATCCAGGAACTCGTCATCGGACAAAGCGAAGCGGTAATCGTCCTGGCCTTCGCCGCTGTCGGACGGGCCGCCGCGTCCCTCGCCGCCCTGCGGACGGGGAATGGAATCGCCCTCTATGTAGTCCTTGTTGCCGGGCAGAAGATAATCGCGCACGCCGCCGCTCGACGCGCGCCGCAGGCTGGGCTCCTGCACGCCGCCGGCGGGGATGGTCACGTCCCCGCCTTTGTCGATGTCCTTGATCGACCGGTCGCGCGAGGCGTCGCGCACCGCCTTGCGCACCAGCGCGCGCGCGCGGCGAATGAAGCGTTGCCTGTTCGCCAGGCTCTTGCCGCCTGGATTGAGCCTGCGGTCGATGACGTGCATCCGGCTTCCGCTTACCCCGCCTGCTTGACGCGCATGTACCACTCGACCAGCCGGCGCACCTGCCGTTCGGTGTAGCCGCGCGCGACCATGCGCTCGACGAATTCCTCGTGCTTCTTTTCGGAATCCGTATCCTTCTTCGAGCCGAAGCTGATGACGGGCAAGAGATCCTCGACCTGCGAGAACATGCGCCGCTCGATCACTTCACGAATTTTCTCGTACGACGTCCAGGACGGATTTTTGCCGCCATGGCTGGCGCGGGCCCGCAGCGTGAACTTCACCACCTCGTTGCGGAAATCCTTTGGATTGGCGATGCCGGCCGGCTTTTCGATCTTGGACAGCTCCTGATTGAGAAGCTCCCGGTTCAGCAATTGGCCGGTGTCGGGATCCTTGAAATCCTGATCCTCGATCCAGGCGTCGGCGTAATCGACGTAGCGGTCGAACAGGTTCTGGCCGTAATCGTGATAGCTTTCCAGATAGGCCTTCTGGATTTCGTGGCCGATGAATTCGGCGTAGCGCGGCGCAAGCTCCGCCTTGATGAACTCCAGATACTGGGCCTCGCGCTCCTGCGGGAACTGATCGCGCTTGATCGCCTGCTCCAGCACATACATGAGGTGCACCGGATCGGCCGCCACTTCCTGCGTGTCGTGGTTGAAGGTGGCGGCGAGCACCTTGAACGCGAAACGCGTCGAGACGCCGTCCATCCCCTCATCCACGCCGGCGGCGTCCTTGTATTCCTGCATCGTGCGCGCCTTGGGATCGACCTCCTTCAGGCTCTCGCCGTTATAGACGCGCATCTTGGCGAAGAGGTTTGAGTTCTCGTGCGCCTTAAGCCGCGACAGCACCGAGAAGCGCGCCATCATCTCCAGCGTGCCCGGCGCGCAGGGCGCATCGGCGAGCTCCGACTTCGACACCAGCTTTTCATAGATGCGCTGCTCTTCATTGACCCGCAGGCAATACGGCACCTTGATCACGAAGATGCGGTCGATGAAGGCCTCGTGGTTCTTGTTGTTCTTGAAGCTCTGCCATTCCGCCTCGTTCGAGTGCGCCATGATGACGCCCTGGAACGGGATCGCGCCAATATTCTCCGTGCCGACATAATTGCCTTCCTGCGTGGCGGTCAGCAGCGGGTGCAGCATCTTGATCGGGGCTTTGAACATCTCGACGAATTCGAGCACGCCCTGGTTGGCGCGGTTCAGGCCGCCGGAATAGGAATAGGCGTCGGGGTCGTTCTGGGCGAGCGTCTCGAGGCGGCGAATATCCACCTTGCCGACAAGCGAGGAGACGTCCTGGTTGTTCTCGTCGCCGGGTTCGGTCTTGGCGATCCCGATCTGGCGCAGGCGCGACGGCATCACCTTGACGACGCGGAATTTCGTCAGATCGCCGCTGAACTCGTCCAGGCGCTTGACGCACCACGGGCTCATCAGCCCGTTCAGGCGCCGGCGCGGGATGTTGTATTTCTCCTCCAGCTGCGTCGCCATCGTCTCGGGATCGAACAGGCCGAGCGGGCTTTCAAACACCGGCGACACCTGATCGCCCGCCTTCAGCACGTAGATCGGCTGCAGCTCCATCAGCGCCTTGACGCGCTCGGCCAGCGAAGATTTGCCCCCGCCGACCGGCCCGAGCAGGTAGAGGATCTGCTTGCGCTCCTCCAGGCCCTGCGCGCCGTGACGCAGGAAGGACACGATGCGCTCGATCGTCTCCTCCATGCCGTAGAATTCGGCGAAGGCGGGATAGATCCGCAGCGTGCGGTTCATGAACACGCGGCCCAGCCGCGCATCCTTCGCCGTATCGATCAGCTCGGGCTCGCCGATCGCGGCGAGCAGCCGCTCATGCGCGCCGGCGTACATCAGCGGATCGGTTTTGCAGGCGTCGAGAAAATCCTGCAGCGACATCTCGGCGTCCCGCCGCGCCTCGAAGCTCTTGGCGTAGGTTTTGAACAGATCGTCAGACATCCTGTCTCCTGTCCTGTCCGGCGCCGGCGCATCCTCGTGCAGCCGGGAGCAGCGACGCCTTACCAAAATGTAGTGCGCGCAGGGCGCGTCGGCGCGGCGCCGCGCCGATCACAATTGCAGTAAGGCCCCTTTTTGCAGCATTTGGTCGATCCCGCGGCGCGCGACGCCGCATTCGCGATCTTTGAACCGCGGTGCGGTCGTCCTTGGCCGGACGATCCCCACGACGCGCCGGCGTCTTGCACTAAACCACGATGTCCGCCGCGCAACCATCGCCTTCTTCTCCTGCGGACGACAGCATACGGCAGTTCGCGCGGAGTCGGATCGGCGCGCCAGGAAATTCGCGCCAGCGCGGCGCCCGCTCGACGCCGCCGCCGCCCGCAGGCTAAGTTATTGACCGGCAAGGAATGCTCATGGCGGTCGCTAGTCGTTCGGACCTGGAAGGCGTGGAGGCGGCGTTGGCGCGCGCGCCGCTGTTTCGATCGATGTCGGCGGAAGGCCTCAAGCGGCTCGCCGCAGCAGGCTCGACGCTGAATCTCGAGGCCGGCGCGCGGCTGTGCGCCAAAGGCGAGCCCGGCGAGGCGGCGTTTGTGGTGCTCGAAGGCGAAGTGGAGGTGTCGCTGTCGACCGAAGGGGGTCGCGACGTGCGCCTGGCGGCGCTGGGGCCCGGCGCTGTGATCGGCGAGATGGCCTCGATCGACGGCGGCCCGCGCTCGGCCGACATGGCCGCCACCCGCCGCACGCGTCTGGTGCGCATCCCGCGCGAGGCCATGGTCACGGCCATGCGCACCGAGCCGGAGGCCTTGTTCGATCTCGTCATCGAGCTTTGCCAACGCCTGCGCGGCGCTGACGGGGTGATCGAGGATTCCGCCATCCTCGATCTCGGCGGCAGGCTCGCCCGTCTGCTGCTGACCGAGGCCAAAAGCGGGGCCGTGATCTCCCTCACCCAGGTCGAGATGGCCCGCCGCATCGGCGCGTCGCGCGAAAAAGTGAACCGCAAACTGCACGAATGGCGCGAGGCGGGCTGGATCAGCCTCGGCAAGTCAGGCGTCCGGCTCGAGCGGCGCGGCCAGCTCGAGGCGCTGATCGAAAGTCTCCGCGCGCGCTGACTGCGGTCCTCCTCCCTCTCCCTCTGACTGGAGGGAGAGGGCCGGGGTGAGGGTGGAGCGCCTACGCTTCAAACGTTGCGCGGGGCCCCCCCCCCCCCCCCCCACCCCCGCGGGGGGGGGGGGGTGGGCGCCCCCCGCGCCCCCCCCCCAAAGCGGGGCGCGAAAAAATGGTAGGAAAAGAGGAAAACCGCGGGCGCGCTAGACGCAAGCCGGCC
>JANRIR010000038.1:0-9319 GCA_033764725.1 Hyphomonadaceae bacterium | reverse complement strand
TCCGACCAATCCGTAGATCGCGAGATTGAGCGCCAAAAGCCGCCCGGCCGGCGACGGCCTATACGGCACGCCGCGAATCGCCAGCGGGATCAGCGCCGCGATGATGAGCGCATTGAAGATGATGGCGGACAGGATGGCGCTTTCCGGCGAGGAAAGCCCCATCAGATTGAGACCCGCGATCTGGGGATAGAGCGCTGCGAACATCGCCGGGATGATGGCGAAGTATTTCGCTACGTCGTTCGAGATCGAGAACGTCGTCAGCGCGCCGCGCGTCATTAGCAATTGTTTGCCGATGCCGACGATCTCGATGAGCTTCGTGGGATCGCTGTCGAGATCGACCATGTTTCCGGCTTCGCGCGCAGCGACCGTTCCGGTTTGCATCGCCACGCCCACGTCGGCTTGCGCCAGCGCCGGCGCGTCGTTCGAGCCGTCGCCGCACATGGCCACGAGCCGGCCCGCATTCTGCTCGCTGCGTATCAGATCGAGCTTCTTCTCCGGCGTCGCCTGGGCGAGGAAATCGTCGACGCCGGCTTCCGCGGCGATCGCTGCGGCGGTGAGCGGGTTATCGCCGGTGATCATCACCGTGCGGATGCCCATCGCACGCAACTCGGCGAAGCGTTCTTTCACGCCGCCTTTCACAATGTCCTTGAGATAGACGACGCCCAAAGGCGCCCCGTTGCGCGCGACGGCGATCGGCGTGCCGCCGGCGCGCGCGATGCGTTCGGCGATCTGCTGCAGTTGCGACGGCGGCGACCAGGCGGCGCCGTTCACGCCTTTCAGGTGATCGATCACCGCATCGACCGCGCCCTTGCGAATGCGATCGCCATCCCAATCGGCGCCGCTCATGCGCGTCTGCGCCGTGAACGGAATGAAGCGCGCCTTGTGCTCTGCCGGATCGCGCGCACGTAGCCCGTGGCGCTCCTTGGCGAGCACGACGATGGAGCGGCCTTCCGGCGTTTCGTCGGCGAGGCTCGCCAATTGCGCGGCTTCCGCGAGCGCAGCTTCGGCGACCCCGGGGAGGGGATGAAACTCTGTCGCCTGGCGATTGCCCAGCGTGATCGTGCCGGTCTTGTCGAGCAGCAGGACATCGACATCGCCCGCCGCCTCAACCGCGCGGCCCGACAAAGCCAACACATTGAAGCGGATCAGGCGGTTCATGCCCGCGACGCCGATCGCCGAGACGAGGCCGGCGATGGTCGTAGGGATCAGCGCGATGAACAGCGCAGCAAGCGCAACGCCGGATACGCCGCCGCCGGCATAACCGGCGAAGGGCGGGATCGCAGCAACCGCGACAAGAAAGATCAAGGACAGCGCAGCCAGCAGGATCGCGAGCGCGATTTCGTTGGGCGTCTTGCGGCGGTCGGCGCCTTCCACGAGCGCGATCATCTTGTCGAGGAAGGAGGAGCCGCGCTCGGCGGTGATGCGCACCACGATGCGATCGGAGAGCACGCGCGTGCCGCCGGTGACGGCCGACCGGTCGCCGCCGGATTCGCGGATCACCGGCGCGCTCTCGCCGGTGATGGCGCTCTCGTCGACGGTGGCGACGCCCTCGACGACTTCACCGTCGCCGGGGATCACGTCGCCGGGCTCGCACACGACGAGATCGCCGATCTTGAGATCTGGCGCGCGGATTTGTTCGAACGCGCTGTCGCCGGCGCTGCGGACCCGCTTGGCGACCGTTTCGGTTTGCGTCTTCCGCAGGCTTGCGGCCTGCGCCTTGCCGCGGCCTTCCGCAACCGATTCCGCGAAGTTCGCGAACAGCACGGTGAGCCAAAGCCAGAATGTGATCTGCCCCGAGAACAGCGCCTCGCCGCCCACGACGAGATCGCGGATC
Source organism: Hyphomonadaceae bacterium (assembly GCA_033764725.1). GTDB lineage: Bacteria > Pseudomonadota > Alphaproteobacteria > Caulobacterales > Aquidulcibacteraceae > RI-43. The sequence continues at coordinate 7,485 of JANRIR010000038.1, read as the reverse complement.
CAGAACGTGGTCGCCAGCGCGGCGGTGACCGCGGTGACGAAGATCACCGGATTGCGCGCGAGCTGGCGCGGATCGAGTTTGCGCAGCGCATCGAGGGCGGCCGCGCGCAGTAGCGCGGGCGAAAATGCGGTGTCAGGCGTAGCGACGGTCATCTCAGCCTCAGAAGGTTTGGCCGCGCAGCAGCGCGAAATGCTCAGCGATGGGCCCCAGCGTCAGCGCGGGGAAGAAGGTCAATCCTCCCATGATGAGGATGACCCCGACGAGCAGGCTCACGAACAGGGGCCCATGCGTCGGGAGCGCGCCGACCGAGGGCGGCGCTTTGGCTTTCGCCGCCAGCGAACCGGCGACTGCGAGCATGGGAATGATCATCGCGAAGCGGCCGAGCAGCATCGCGACGCCCAGCGTGACGTTCCAGAACGGCGCATTGGCGGTGAGGCCGGCGAAGGCCGAGCCGTTGTTGGCCGCCGCGCTGGAATACGCGTAGAGCATTTCCGAGAAGCCGTGCGGACCCAAATCCTGCGGCCCCGCTGCGCCGCCTTCCAGAGCGGTGCGCCACACGGGCGCTGCGCTCGCGAGCGCCGTCAGCGCCAGGATGGCGAACGGCGTGACCAGAAGCGCAAGCATCGTGAGCTTCATCTCGCGCGCTTCGATCTTCTTGCCGAGATATTCCGGCGTGCGCCCGACCATCAGCCCTGCGACGAACACCGCGAGAATGACATAGAGCAGCATGCCATAGAGGCCCGCGCCCACGCCGCCGACGATGACTTCGCCGAGCTGCATATTGAACATCACGGCGCCGCCGCCGAGCGGCATGAAGCTGTCGTGCATCGCAATGACGGCGCCGCAGGAGGCTGCAGTCGTGACGACGGCGAACAGCGCCGACGTGACGATGCCGAAGCGCACCTCTTTGCCTTCCATGTTGCCGTCCGCCGCATTCAGGCCCGCGGCGACATGCAGGGGATTGCCCTGCGCTTCGGCCCAATAGGTCAGCGCAGTGGAGCCTAGAAACAGGACGCCCATCGCCGCCAGCAGCGCCCAACCCTGACGCTGATCGCCAACCATGCGGCCGAACACGTTCGTCAGCGCTGCGCCGATGGCGAAGATGGCGATCATCTGCACGAAGTTTGAAAACGCCGTCGGGTTCTCGAACGGGTGTGCAGCGTTGACGTTGAAAAAGCCGCCGCCATTCGTCCCGAGCATCTTGATGGCGATCTGGCTGGCCACGGGGCCGAGCGCGAGCGTCTGTTCGCCGCCCTCAAGGCCGCTCGCGACCGTGGAGGCTGCAAGCGTCTGCGGAACACCCTGCCACACCAGAAACAGCGCGAACACGATCGAGATCGGCAAGAGCACATAAAGCGTGATGCGTGTGACGTCCGCCCAGAAATTGCCGAGACTGTTGACGCGCGCGTGCGCGAAGCCGCGAATGAATGCGAGCGCCAGCGCGATCCCGGTCGCCGCGGACAGGAAATTCTGCACCGTCAGGCCCGCCATTTGGCTGAAATGGCTCATCGTGGTTTCGCCGCCATAGCTCTGCCAATTGGTGTTGGTCACGAACGAGATGGCGGTGTTGAAAGCGAGGTGTTCGCTCAAGGCGCCGAAACCCTGCGGATTGAGCGGCAGCACATGCTGCAGGCGCAAGATGGCGTAGAGCAGCGCAAAGCCCGCCGCATTGAGCGCCAGCATGGACAGCGCATAGCGCTTCCAATCCTGCCCCTCATCGGGCTTGACGCCGGCGACGGCGTATAGCGCGCGCTCGACAGGCCCCAGGATCGGGCTCAGCCACGTGCGTTCGCCATTGGCGATGCGCGTCAGGTAGGCCCCAAGCGGCGCCGTAAGCGCCAGGACCGCGACGATGAACAGGGCGATCTGCACCCAGCCTTGCCAGGTCATTAGAACTTCTCCGGGCGGAGCAGCGCGGCGATCAGATAGACGCAAACGATGAGGGCTGCGGCGGCGCCGAGCGCATAATCGAGGCTCATCAGGCTTTACCGCACGCGAAGGCGTACGCCGCCATCAGGGCGAAGCCGCCAAGGCCAAGGACGAGATACAGGATGTCGGTCATGCGTGCGGGCCTCCAGGTGTGGAGAGACTTGCGCATCCCGGCATAGGAATTCGATACAGGTTTGCGGCTACAGTGCGCGATAGAGGTGCAGCGAAGGGATGCCGGCGCGGAACCCGGCCTTCTCGTAGGCGCGGCGCGCCGGCGCGTGGCTTTCGTCGCCGCCCACCCCGACGACGGCCGCACGCATCCCCTCCGCGCGCATGAACGCCAAGGCGTGCGCGATCAACGCCGAGCCCACGCCGCGCCCGGCCGCTTCCGGCGCGACGGCGTCGAGCGCGATTTCACCAACGCCCTGCGCGCCGTCGAGCGTTGCGCAGACGAAGCCGATGATGCGGCCCTCGTCGACCGCGACGAACGTGTGCGCTGCGCCTGCGCAGAAGGAGTCCAGCAGCGCGCGCTGCTCGCGTTCCGCGTTACGCAGGGCGATCGCGGCGATGTCGTCGCCAAGAAGCGCACGAAACGAGGTGAAGATCGGAGCGAACGCTTCGGCGCGTATGGCGTCGAGCCGATCGAAATCGGCAGGTTCGAAGGGGCGGATCGCCGGCGTCGCGGTCATCGTTCAGAGCACGAGTTGCGTTTGCGTGACGAGGGCGACGGCCTTGCCGGTTTCGCATGTGAGGCGCGTCTGCCACACCGAGAGCCGCCGCCCGCGCTGGATCGGCGTGGTCTCGGCCAGGACTTTTTCGCCGACCCGCGCGGGACCGAGAAAATTGGTCTTGCTTTCGATCGTGGTCGTTCCGGCGGCGCCGTCGGGCAGATTGAGCATTGCGCCGATCGCGCCCAGTGCGTCGGCGAAGGCCATCACGGCGCCGCCATGGAGGATCCCGCCGGCGGTGCACAAATCTTCGCGAACGACAAGTTCGCCGACGACGCGATCCCTTTCCGCTGTCGTCACCACGACGCCCATGAGTTTGGAGAAGGGCATTGCGTGTGCAGGGTTTGACATGAAGCGCACTCCTTCAGCGGCAGGCTTCGGCGATGGCGGCGATGTGGGTGTGGTCCGTGCCGCAGCAGCCGCCCAAGACCTTGAGACGCGGCAAGGCGTGACGCAAGCGGCGATAAAGCGCGCCGAGTTCGGCGGGATCGCCCCGATCAAGCGCGGTCGCCGCATTCCGGTCGTCATGGCTTTTGCACGACGCATTGGCGCGCACGCCGCCGATGCGATGGAGCCATGGCGCATCGGTCTGCAGTGCATCGAGGAAATGGGTCGGGTGCGCGCAATTGATCATGAAATAGACTGGCTGCGCGCCCGCGGCGTCGACTTCGGCGATCGCATCGGCGAGCGTTTGCCCGGTCGGAAGGCGGCCATCCGTTTCGACCGTAAAGGAGACGACGCAGGGCTTGCCATGACGTTTGGCGGCGCGCGCGACGCCGATGGCTTCGGGCGCGTTCGTCATGGTGATCGCCGAGATGATGTCGGCGCCGGCCTGCGCCAGTACGGCGATCTGTTCGTCATGATAGGCCTGCGCCGTCTCTGCGCGCATCAGCACGCCCGGCGCATAACCATCGCCGCGCGGGCCGACGCAGCCAGACACGAGCATCGGGGTCGCCGCGCTCTGATCTGCGGCGCGTAACGTGTGCATCAGGTCCATCGCGGCGCGGTTCGCCGCGGCGAGCGCGGTCTTGGAATAACCGAGCGCATCGGCCCAGTCGGGATTGGCGCGCCAGGTCGGGCTTTCGAGCACGAAGCCGACGCCCTCGCGTTTGGCGATTGCGATATGGCGCTCGTAATAGCGCGTCAGCACGGCGCGTCCCGCATCGGTGACAGCCAACGGAAACGCGGCGAAGTGCGGCAGATCAAGTCCGTCGTCATAGATGAGCGTGGTTTCAATGCCGCCGTCGGTGAGCGCAAAACGCCCCGCGCCGGCGAAGAATTGGTCGATCATGGCGGTTTCCTTCAGCGTTCGTCTTGCGCGGCGTTCAGAAAATCGGCGATCACGCGCGCGACCATCGCCGGCCTGTCCCAATGCGGCGAATGGCCCAGGCCTTCGCACACGTGCAGCATGGCGCCAGGGAGCGCGCCGCGCAGAGCATCCTGATCGGCGCGCGACACGAAGGGATCGCAATCCCCCCAGATCAGCAGCGCAGGCTGGCGCAGCGCTGCGCGCGCGCACGGCACGTCGTCGCGCAGGAATGCTGCGACGACGCTCTTCCAGACGCCGCTCGGCAGCCGAAGCGATTCGGCCATGATCGCGTCGAAGAAGGCGGCGGGCAGATCGACCGCGCTCGCCGTCTGCTGAAAGGCGCGCACGAAGGCGGGATCGACAGGATCGCTTAAGCCGGCGATCTCGTCTTGCAGCGCTGCGACCCCGGCATTGCCGTTGAAGGCGGCGAATGCGCCGATCAGCGCCAGGCGCCGGATCCGCGCGGGATGGCGCGCGGCGCAATGCATCGCCGCCCATGCGCCCATCGAATGGCCGAGAACGTCGCCGGCGGCGTGACCGACGGCGTCGAGCGTCGCGGCGATATCGTCGGCGAAATGCGCGGCCGCATAGGCCGATGACGCCCCAGGCTTGCTCGACTCGCCGTGGCCGCGCTGCGAAACGGCGATCGCATGGATCGATCCCGGCAACGCGTCGAGCAAGGGCGCAAACGCGATGCGGCTGTCGGCGATTCCGTGCAGCAGAACAAGCGGCGAACGATCCTCGGGGCCCTGGGCCACGGCGTCCAGCCGCAGGCCATCGCGCGTCAGGACGGTGAGGCGTCTTTGGGCGGTCACGGTCGCTTTCCTTTCGTGTTTTGAGCGCAGCGGCGGCGCCGATCAGGCGGCGACCAGGCGTGCGGACGTCGACAGGATCGGATAGAAGAACGCCGCGGCCAGGAGAGCGGCGACGAGAAGGCTGGCGAAGCGCGCCAGGGCGGCATTGGCGTTCATGGGTGTTGGTCCTCTGCAGCAAAAATGCGTCGGCCGATGGCCGGCGGCGGCGCGATGGCGTCCGCGCATTGGGCATCGCAGCTCTGCGCGCCGGCCGCTGCGGGCGCGACCCGATGCTTTCCCGATGGTTCGCCGATGAGCGCCGATGCGCCCCTCATCGACCTCGCGAAGGAGGCTGATTTCGCTCTGGGCGCCGCACAGGTGCGGCCGTCGTCACGCGAAGTCGCCGTAGCGGGCAGGACGGTGACGCTCGAGCCGCGGGTGATGCAGGTGCTCGTCGCGCTCGCCCAGGCGCGCGGGGCTGTCGTGAGCCGCGACGTTCTCATCGCGCGCTGTTGGGCTGGCGTCGTCGTTGGCGAAGACGCGATCCAGCGCTGCATCGGAAAGCTGCGCAAGATCGGCGAGACGGCGGGCCCGTTCGAAATCGAGACGCTCAACCGCATCGGCTATCGCCTGCGCATCGGCGCACAAAGCGACGCGGGAGAGGCCGCGCGCGCGCCGGTTCTGGGCCGTTTGGCGGTGCTGCCGTTTGATTATCTCTCGGCCGATCCCGAGATGGCGTTTCTCGGCGACAGCGTCGCGGATGAAATTCTTGAAGCGATCGCGCGCCGCTCCACGATCAAGGCGATCGGACGCACGTCAAGCTTTCAGTTTCGCGGCGCAGACAAGATCGTTGCACGCATCAAGCAGGACTTGGGCGCCACCCATGTCCTTGACGGCTCTGTCCGCCGCGCCGGCGACACGCTGCGCATTTCCGCACATCTGATGGACCTCTCGGACCAGTCCATGATGTGGTCCGACCGCTTCGACGGGACCATGAATGCTATTTTCGCGCTGCAGGACGAGGTGGCGGCGGCGACCGTGGCGGCGCTGAAGGGCCGCTTCGACGCGCGCGGCCGGCCCCGCGCCGCTGCGCCGCAGACGCTCGCCTTGATCGCGCGCATGCGCGACGCGGTCGGCTATCCGATAGGCGCTGCGAGCGCGGCGGCCCTGGCCGAGATCGCCGCGCTTGCGCGCGAAGCGGGCGACGATCCTGAAGCGCTCGGCCATCTTGCTTTGGCGTATGCGACTGCGCGCTGGAGCGTCGAGCCCGAGCACGAACCCCAGTTGCGCGACGCGGCTGCGTCGTTCGCCGCACAGGCCTTGGATCGCGATTCCGGGAACGGCGCGGCGCACAAGGCGCTGTTTCTTTTGTCGCCGCCGATCGGCGCGTTCGACGTCGTCGAGCGTCGCTTGCTGCAGGCGCGCGACGCCGCCCCGCAGGACGGCGAAATCGCCTGGTCGCTTTATTATCATTATTTGAGCGTCGGCCGCACGGAAGACTCGTTCGCCGCGGCGGAAGAGGCCTATCGCGTGGATCCGCTGCGGCCGCCGAATGCGCTGGGTTACGCCAATGCGCTTTATACCGCCGGGCGCGGCCATGAGGCTGTGTCGTTGATGCAGCGCTGTCTGGATCGCTGGCCAAAGGATCCGCTCGTGTACGCCGTCACGCTGTGGACGGCGATGAGCGAAGGCGAAAGCGCGCTGGTCGATCGCCTGCTCACCACCGATCATCGTGCGCGGTTCGGCGCCGCCGCGCAGCGCATGATCGAGCCTGCGCTGTTCGCCGTTGAAGCGCTGCGCAAACCGCGCGGTGAGGCGTGTGAAGCCGCAATGCAGCGTCTCACCGCGGCGGTGGCCGCCAAGCGATCGCCGTTCGGGCTGATCGGGTTGTGCGCCCGCCTCGGCGCCGATCTCAATGCGCTGTACGACATCGTCGACCAATGCGATTTCACCGCCCTGCGCGCGGCTGCGGCGCCGGCGACGCCTTTGAACGGCGTCATCCATCTTTTCTTACGGGTCAATGCGCGCTTGCGCCAAAGCCCGCGTTTTGTGTCGTTGTGCGGTCGCGTCGGTCTGGTTGCCTATTGGCGCGCGGAGGGGCGCTGGCCGGATTGCGTCAACGACATCGCGCCGCATTACGATTTTCGTGAGCAGGCGGACAGGGTATGGGCTGAACGCGATGCATGAAGGCGCCGCGGCAAACCACGCGCGACATCAGCCGCTTGCATTGCGCCTGGACTGTGTGCCTTGAACCTGGACTGCTTGCCTTGAATAAGTCTCCGGCACACGGCTCGAGCCGCACTTGGGCGCGGTCGGCTATTGTGTCGTGTCGGACCAGTCGGTGCGCGATGTGCCGATCGCGCGCCCGCGACGCCGCCTTGCCGGCTGTGCGCGAGGAGGTCCCCGATGTGTCGACCCTCGCGCATCCGATGCTCTACGCCGCCGTTCAAGACTGGCGTCGGCCGCGATCAGGAATTGCGCGACGATCGCAGACGGGGCGCGCTCCAGCCGACACGCGATGAGGATCGTTTTGCGCCAGCGCCGGTCCATCGCGGCAAAGGCGGTCGCAAAACCGCGCTTTGCGTGAGCCGAACCTTTGATCTATTGCACTCGTCGTCCCGCCCGGCGCACAACACGCCGCAACACAGTGCGCCCCCCGAAAACTCCTCAACGAAATGACACCAATCGACCGCAGATTCACCGTGGCGCCCATGATGGATTGGAC
>JANRIR010000029.1:0-2312 GCA_033764725.1 Hyphomonadaceae bacterium | reverse complement strand
GAGAGCGAGAGCCTGGTGGCGCTGGCCGACCACGGCTTTCGCTTCTCGCTCGACAATGTGAGCGACCTGCGCATCGAGCCGCGCGAACTGGCCGAGCGCGGCTTCCGCTTCATCAAGGTTCCGGCGGGCATTCTTCTCGGCAACACGGCGGCGGCCGCGTCCGACATCCATCCCGCCGACCTGTCGGGATTGTTGGGACGGTTCGGCGTCGAATTGATCGCCGATCGGATCGAGAACGAGACGACGGTGATCGAAATTCTCGATTATGACGTGCGCTTCGGCCAGGGCTTCCTGTTCTCGCCGCCGCGCCCAGTGCGGCCCGAGGCGCTGCTGCCCGCTTCGGATCGCGATGGCGCGTCGCCCGTCATCTCCGCGCCGAGCGAGGCGGCCGCGCCGGTCGCTACGGCTGCGACGGTTGCCGCGGAAGCGAGCGCGGAGCCGCGCGGCCCGGCCGGCAGCCGCGCCTTGCCCAAGACGAAGCTCGCGCGCGGCGCGACCGGGACGGCCTAACGCATGAGCGATATCGTGACCGGCGCTGCGCGGATTCCCGCGCCGCTTGAGCGCCTTTCAGCCATTGCCTCCGACTACGACGTACTGCTGTGCGACGTATGGGGCGTGGTGCATAACGGCGTCGCCGCTTTCGCCGAGGCTTGCGACGCGCTCGCGCGGTTTCGCGCGCAAGGCGGGGCGGTGGTGCTCATCACCAATGCGCCACGTCCGAGCGCCTGGGTCGTGCGCATGCTCGACAAGCTCAACGTGCCGCGTAACGTCTTCGACGACATCGTCAGTTCCGGCGACGTGACGCGCGGCGTCATCGCTTCGCGCGCGCAGGAGCGCGTGTTCCATCTCGGCCCGCCGCGCGACAAGCCGCTGTTCGAGGGCATGACGCCGCGTTTCGGCACGGCGGAAACCGCCGACTACGTCGTCTGCTCGGGCCTGTTCGACGACGAGACCGAGACGGCGGAGACCTACCGGCCGATGCTTGAGCGCATGCGCGCGCGCGACCTTCTGATGGTGTGCGCCAATCCCGACATCGTGGTCGAGCGCGGCGACCGCCTGATCTATTGCGCCGGTGCGATCGCCGACCTCTACGCCGAACTCGGCGGGCGGGTTCTCTACGCCGGCAAGCCCCACCGGCCGATCTACGAGACGGCGCTCGGCAAGGCGGTGGCGAAGCGTGGCGCAAGCGCGGCCCTTTCGCGCGTCCTCGCGATCGGCGATTCGGTGCGCACGGATTTCTCCGGCGCCAAGGCCTTCGGCGTCGATTGTCTGTTCGTCACCGGCGGCATCCATGCCGAGGAATTGGGCTCGCGCGACGATCCCGACCCGGACGCGCTCGCGCTCATCTTCGCCGCCTCCGGCGGCGCGCCTCGCGCGGTGATGACGCGGCTCGTGTGGTAAGCGGGCCCGCGATCGCCCTTCGATCTCCGCTCATTCCCGCGGTAGCGGGAAGCGCGCCGGAGGTGCGCGTCCTGACCTCATCCCGAGGAGCGCGGCGAAGGCGTGCGTCTTGACCCTCATCCCGAGGAGCGCGCCGAAGGCACACGTCTTGACCCCGAGCGCGTAGGGCGCAATAGCGCAGCGTATTGCGCCGTCACGGATCACGATGCTGGCGGAATACGCGTCGCTTCGCTCCGCCATTCCGCCCTACAGATGTCTTGCCCGAGGGATGGCGGCGGGGACGGCGTCGGTGCGTGGCCATGGTTCGAGACGCGCTCCTGCGGAGCGCTCCTCACCATGAGGTCTGTGGTGACGCGCTCCTGCGGAGCGCCTCTCCCCGCCTGCGAGGAGAGGCGGGATTGCGAGCGGCGCGCGGCGCTGCGAGGCAATCCGGTGAGGGGCGTGGAGAAATTCTCCGCGCATTCCCGCGCCGGCGGGAGTCCCGGTGTCCACCGTCATCCTGAGGTGGCCGCCGCAGGCGGCCCTCGAAGGATGACAACAACGGGGCGTGGCGCGGTCATCCTTCGAGGCTCGCCCGCGGGCCTTTGGGCCCGCTGGCTCGCACCTCAGGATGACGCACTTCTGCGACCCAGTTTCCACTTCGGCGAGCCAGTTCCACTTCAGCGATCCAGTTCCCACTTCGGTGACCTAGCTCCAACTTCGGCGAGCCGGTTCTACCTTCGGCGACCCAGTTCCCACCTCGGTGACCTAGCTCCAACTTCGGCGAGCCGGTTCTACCTTCGGCGACCCAGTTCCACTTCAGCGACCCAGTTCCCACTTCGGTGCCCTAGCTCCAACTTCGGCGACCCAGTTCCCACTTCGGCGACCCGGTTCCCACTTCGGCGACCCGGTTTCCACCTCTACCTTCGCCG
>JANRIR010000025.1:0-1740 GCA_033764725.1 Hyphomonadaceae bacterium | reverse complement strand
TGCGCCGCTGCCCACCGCCGTCGCATTGTTGTCGGAGGCAATGGCACCGTCGCCATAAGCACTGGTATCGTTGCCCGTCGTATCGGCCCCGTCGCCGCATTCGATGCTGTTCGTCGTGACGTTACCGCGACACTGCACGGGAACCTCCTGCGCGGCAGCGGGCCCATTGGCAACGCTGATTGCGATCACGCTGACGGTCGCAAAGGCCATGGTCTTGATCATTCTGGTCATGACAAATCCCCTCGTTTGACGTCCTGCTGACTCTCGCCGGTCGGCGATCGGCCCGGTGCCCCCCGGACAAACTCACTGCATCCTACGCGCTGCTCTGTGGCGCGATGCCGGGATTTTCGGGATACTCTCGCAATCGAGAGAATGACTCAAGCAGTTTCGCAGACACCTCCATTCGTCCGCTCTTGAGGAGTGAATCGGCACAGACAGGCGTGGCTGCGCAGCACAGGCGCGCTATAGCGACGATATGGCGCTGTCCTTGCTTGAAATCTGGCTGATCGAGGCCCTCGACTTGTTCGGCATCGCGGTCTTCGCGGCCTCGGGCGCGCTTGCAGCGGCGCGAGCGCGCCAGACGCTCGTCACCTTCGCCTTTTTTGCGCTGGTCACCGGCGTCGGCGGCGGGACCGTGCGCGACCTGTTGATCGGCGCGCCGGTCTTTTGGGTCCAGGATTGGCGCGTGCCAGCCGTTTGTCTCGGCGTGGCGCTGGCGGTGTGGCTCACGCCTGCGCGGCTCTGGAACCCGCGCGCGGTCGACTGGTTCGACGCGATCGGTCTCGCCGTCTATGCCGTGTTCGGCGCGGCGAAATCGCTGTCGCTGGGGGTGCCGCCGCTGCCGGCGGTCATGATGGGTGTCGTCACCGCATGTGTCGGAGGCATCATCCGCGACGTCCTTGCGGGCGAACCTTCGATCCTGCTGAGGCCCGAAATTTATGTGACGGCGGCGGCGCTCGCGGCGGGACTGTTCGTGGTGCTGGCAGTGCTAGGGACGCCGGTCGTGGCGGCGGCCATTGTCGGCGCCGCTGCTGGCTTCGTGCTGCGAGCGCTCGCCATCGCGCGCGGGCTCAAAATTCCGGCTTATCGCAACTAAGCGCAAAGACGCCCTTAACTGCGTTGCGCCACAAGGCGCAGATGGCCGAAGCCGCGATCCCTGATGTGCCGTGCGGGCATTGTGGCGCGCAGACCGCCCGTCCGCTGTTCGAGAAGCACGGCTACCGGCTCGTCCGGTGCACGAAATGCAACCTGGCCTATATCGCCAACCCGCCCGGCGAGGCGGAACTCGCACACGTCTATTCGAACGACGCGGGTTATCATGATCAGCTGCTCGATCCCGCTTCGGCGGCGCATGCCGAAATGACGGCGGTGGCGCGGCGCCATCTCGCTGTTCTGCGCCGCGAGGCGACGGCCGGCACCCTGCTCGACGTCGGCGCGTCAGTCGGCCTGTTCGTCGCGGCGGCGCAAGCTGCGGGCTTCAACGCGCGCGGCGTCGAGTTCAACGCCGCCTCCGCCGGATACGCGCGCGAGACACTCGGCCTCGACGTTTCGGCAGGCACGCTCGACAAGGTGGATATCGCGCGCGACAGCCTCGACATCGTGACGATGTTCGACGTGATCGAGCATCTGCGCGATCCGCTCGAAGCGATGCAGCAGGTTCGCGCGCTGTTGCGCCCGGGCGGCCTGTTCCTGCTGTCCACGCCCGATATCGACGGCTGGTTCCCGCGCCTGTCCTATCTT
>JANRIR010000020.1:0-28171 GCA_033764725.1 Hyphomonadaceae bacterium | reverse complement strand
CCAAAGCGAGGCGGCGAACCAATAAGCTGCGGAGCGTTCGCTGCGGATGCGCTGCGCGAACAGCTTTTGATCCATCAGCGCTTCCAGATTCGCGCGGGCCGGGTGATCGGTCACCTGATGGTCCTCATCGACCGGGTTGAGCCGAATGGTCTTGCCGCCTTTGCTGCGCATTGAGCTGTGTCTCCCGGAACGATCGTTCCATCTCTTTTGGATGTGCCCGCGGATTGAGGCAAGTTTGCGTTGTGCGATTTACAGCGAAGTCATCTGCGGCGCCTGCTGCACGGGCGCCTGCTTTCCCAGGTGACGAAGCAGCAGGGAATGACCAAACTGAAATAAGATGTCCGTCGCCCGCCTGAAACCCGCCCGCTTCGAGCACGTCGTCGATGGCCTGCGCTTACGCGCTCAGCTGAGAGCCGCCGACCACTAGGAGGGGGCCGAGGACGCTCGTCCGCGCGTTCGGGCGCTGCTGCACGGCGCGTTGTTTCGGGGGCGAATGATTGCCAAGGAGCGGCTGGAGGAGGGCGAAAACGGCCTCGCCGTCGCGCGTTTGCTGGCTGCCGTTGCCGACGAAGTGGTCGCAGCACTCTACGATTACACGACCACGCACATCTTCCGCGCCCGCAATCCGACGGCGGGGGAGCGCTTCGCGGTGATGGCGGTCGGTGGCTATGGGCGCGGCGAACTCGCGCCGTCGTCCGATCTCGATCTCTTGTTCCTGCGCGCCTACAAAACCACGCCGCACGCCGAGAGCGTGACCGAATACATGCTCTATCTGCTGTGGGACATGGGCCTGAAAGTCGGCCACTCGTCGCGCACGATCGAGGAATGCCTGAAGCTCGCGCGCGACGACCACACCATCCAGACGGCGCTTCTTGAGGCGCGCCTCGTCAGCGGCGACGCGTCCCTGTTCGCCGATCTGGAAACCCGCTTCCGCACCGACGTCGTCGCGCACACGCACGCCAGCTTCATCGCCGCGAAACTCAAAGAGCGCGACGACCGCCACGCGCGCGTCGGCGCGTCGCGCTACATGGTCGAGCCGAACGTCAAAGAAGGCAAAGGCGGCCTGCGCGACCTGCACACCCTGTTCTGGCTGGCGCGCCATCGCTACGGCTTCAAAAGCGCGCGCGATTATGTCGAAAACGGCGTGTTCACGCGCGAGGAGGCGAACGCCTTCCGCCGCGACCTGCAATTCCTTTGGACGGTGCGCTGCCACCTGCACTACCTCACCGGCCGGGCGGAGGAGCGCATCAGCTTCGATCTGCAGCCCGAAATGGCCGCGCGCCTTGGCTATGGCCGTCGCGGCGAGCAGCAGGGCGTCGAACGGTTCATGAAGCGCTACTTTCTGGTGGCGCGCGAGGTCGGCGCGCTGACGCGCGTCCTGTGCGCCAAGCTCGAGGCCGACCAGGCCAAGCGCGCGCCCATGAGCCTGGCGCGCCTGCTGCCGACGGGCCGCCGGCCGGCCGAGGCGCTGGCGCCGGGTTTCAAGATCGAGGGCGGGCGCCTCGATGTGCAGACGCGCGAAACGCTCGACGATCCGGTCAATCTCTTGCGCCTGTTTCAAATCGCGGAGAGCCGCGATCTCGATGTGCAGCCCGCCGTTTTGCGCGACGTCGCTACGCGGCTGAAGCGGATCACCAGCGCCACGCGGCGCAATCCCGAAGCCATCGAGGCGTTCCTTGCAGTTGCGGCTTCGCCGAACAATCCCGCCGGCGGCCTGCGGCTGATGAACGAGTCCGGCGTGCTCGGCCGCTTCGTGCCGGAATTCGGCCGCATCGTCGCGCAGATGCAGTTCAACATGTATCACCACTACACCGTCGATGAGCACACGCTGCGCGCCGTCGAGCACATCTCCGATATCGAGAACGGTCGGCGCAAAGCCGAGCACCCCTTGGCGACCGAGATCTTTCCCAAGATCATCAATCGCCGCGCGCTCTACCTGGCCATGCTGTTGCACGACACCGGCAAGGGCGAAGGCGATCAGCAGATCGAGGGGGAAATCTCCGCACGCGCGGCCTGCGAACGTCTCGGCCTGCCGGAGGAGGAGGTCGCGCTTATCGGCTGGCTGGTGCGCCATCATCTCGAAATGAGCGACGTCGCCCAGCGCCGCGACATCGGCGATCCCGCGACGATCGCGCAATTCGCGCGTCTCGTGGGCACCCTAGAGCGACTGCGGCTGCTGCTCGTGTTGACGGTCGCTGACATCCGCGCCGTCGGGCCGGGCGTATGGAACAGTTGGAAAGGGCAATTGCTGCGCGACCTTTATCGTCTCACGGAAGCTGCGCTGTCCGGCGGGATGACGGACGAGGGCGGCTTGCGCGAGCGCCTCGCCGCACGCGCGGCGGAAACGCGCGCACACCTCATCGATCACATCGGCGCGGCGATGGCGCAGCGCCTCGACGCGTGGTTCAACGCGCTCGACGACGCCTATTGGCTGTCGTTCGATTTCGATGCGCTGACCTGGCACGCGCGCGAAATCGATGCGGCGGCGAAGTCCGGCGACCAGCCGCACGCCGCGGCGCGGCCGCGCGAGGATCGCGGCGTCACGGAAATTCTCGTCGCGTGTCTGGACCGCAAGGGCCTGTTCGCCAGCCTTACCGCCGCGCTCGCCGGCGCCGGGGCCGACGTCGTCGACGCGCGCGTGCACACCACGCGCCAGGGCGCCGTGCTCGACGTGTTCTCCGTGCAAACCATCGAGGGCCGCCCATTCGGCATCGACGATCCAAGCTCGCTCAAGCGCCTGCTGGCGCGTTTGGAGCAGGCCGCAATCATCGACGCCCCGCCGCCCAGCGTCATGAAGCCGCCGCGCCGCGCTGCGGCGTTCGCCATCGAACCTTGGGTGCGCATCGATGATGAAATCACGCCGCGCGCGACGGTCGTGGAAGTGTCGGGCCGCGATCGTCCGGGATTGCTCGCGGCGCTGGCCGCGGCGATCGCGGATTCGGGCATGTCGATCGATTCGGCGCATATCGGCGCGGTCGGCGAGCGCGCGGCCAATGTGTTCTATGTCACCGACCAGAATGGCCGCCAGATCGGCGACAGCGCCGACGCGCATCGTTTGCGGACGCGCCTGCAGGATGCGCTGCGCGAAGGCGAGCCGGAGGCTCCGGCCGATCCTGCGCGGCGCAAGCTTGCGGTCGCCTATGCTTCCGACGCGCGCTGAGCCCATGCGCTGCCGCTCCGCCATGGGAACCGCATGAGCCTCTTGCGCAACACCGCGGTGCAGACCGCAATGACGCTCGCCAGCCGCGTGCTCGGCTTCGCGCGCGATCTGGCCGTCACGGCGCGCTTCGGCGGCCAGGGCCCCTACATGGACGCGTTCGCCACTGCGCTGATGTTTCCCAATCTGTTTCGCCGGCTTTTTGCGGAGGGCGCGTTCGCGCAGGCCTTCGTGCCGGTCTATGGCCGCGAGCGCGTGGAGCGCGGCGACGAGGCGGCGGCGGCGGTCGCGTCGGAGGCGATGTCGTTCCTGCTGGCGATTGTCGCAGCGTTTTGCATCGCGGCGCAAATCGCCATGCCGCTGCTCACGCCGCTGCTTTTGTCGGCGTATCGTAACGACGCCGAAACGCTGGGCGTCGCAACGCTGATGATCCAGATTACAATGCCGTACCTGGCTTGCATGACGCTGGCGGCGTTGTTGTCTGGCGTGCTCAACACCTCTGGCCGTTTCGCGCTGTCGGCGGGCGTGCCGACGTTATTGAACGTATGCACGATCGCCCCGCTGCTGCTGGCGCCTGATGCGCGCTCGGCGGCGATCCTGGTGTCCGTCGCCGTGACTGTCGCGGGCGTGCTGCAGGCCGGCTTGTTGTGGTGGGGCGTGCGCCGACTCGGCGTGCGGTTGCGCTTCACCTGGCCGAAGCTGACGCCCGTGGTCAAGCGCGTCGTGTGGCTGGCGATCCCCGGCGCGCTGGCGGGCGGCGCCACGCAGATCAATTCTCTGGTTTCGCAAGTGTTGACCGGTTCGGACGCCGGCGCACGCGGCGTGTTGTACAACGCCGATCGGCTCTATCAATTGCCGCTCGGCCTGATCGGCGTGGCGGTCGGGCTCGCGCTCGTGCCGCGGCTGACGCGCCATCTCGCGGCGGAGAACCACGCCGCGGCGCGCAGCTCTATGGACGAGGCGATCGGTTTATCGATGGCGTTCACGCTGCCGGCGGCGGCTGCATTCCTGATCATGCCGTATTTCATCATCGACGCGACGGTCACGCGCGGCGCCTTCACCCATGAAGACGCGGCCCGCACCGCGGAAGTGCTGCGCCAGTTCGCATGGGGCGTTCCGGCGTTCGTGCTCGCGAAAGTGTTCACCCCGCCCTTCTTCGCGCGCCAGGATACGCGGCGGCCGATGCGCTTTGCGTTGATTTCGGTGGCCGCGAACATCGTGCTCGGCGCCGGCTTGTTCTTTGCCCTGCCGCGCTATTTCGCCGTGGACGGCGTCATCGGGTTGGCGATCGCCACAAGCGCGGCCGGGTGGCTCAATGTCGCGCTGCTGGCGGGCGCATTGGCGCGCGACAAGGCGTACGTGGTGAGCGCGGCGGCTTGGCGGCGGCTCGGGCGCGTGCTGCTGGCGACGGCGGCGATGTCGCTCGTCATCAGCCTGTGCGCCTGGAATTATGCGCGCCTCGCCGATTGGTTGTGGAGCAAAGAGGTGGCGATGCTTGTCGTCGGCCTCGGTGGGGCAGGGGTGTTCGCCGCTGCGGCGTTCGCCTTCGGGGCGGTGCGCTTGAGCGAAATTCGCGCGGCGTTGCGGCGCGAAACGGGCGCGGACGGGCAAGGCGGCTTGCCCGGCGGCTTGGACGGCTGATACACGAGGATGTCATGAAGCCGCGCACACCCATCACTTGCGCGCCCCAAGCCGGGCGATGGCCGCGCTGATCCGCGCCTTTCTCGGCCCCCGCGGCAACGCCTCCATATTTGCATTCGCCTGAGGAGCGATCCATGTCCGACCCCGCGCCCGCCTATGCCGGGCCGCAACGCGTATTCTCCGGCATGCAGCCGACGAGCGGCCTGCACCTCGGCAATTATCTCGGCGCCTTGGTGAAATTCGTCGCGCTGCAGGCGCAGTACAGCGATTGCATCTATTGCGTCGTCGATCAGCACGCCATCACCGCCGAACCCCAGCCCGATCTCGCCGCCAATACGCGGGAAGTGGCCGCCGCCTATCTCGCCGCGGGCGTCGATCCGAAGCGCTCGATCATTTTCGTGCAATCAAGCGTGCTGGCGCATGTCGAGCTGGGCTGGATCTTCAATTGCGTCGCACGCATGGGCTGGCTCGAGCGCATGACGCAATTCAAGGACAAGGCCGGCAAGCATTCCGAACGCGCCTCGGTCGGCCTGTTCGCCTATCCGGTGCTGCAGGCGGCCGACATTCTGGCCTACAAGGCCACGCACGTGCCGGTCGGCGAGGACCAGAAGCAGCACCTCGAGCTCAGCCGCGACATCGCGCAGAAGTTCAACAACGATTTCGCCGCGCCCGGCTTCTTTCCCTTGCCCGAGCCGCTGATCCAGGGGCCCGGCGCGCGCATCATGAGCTTGCGCGACGGCGCGAAGAAGATGTCGAAGTCCGATCCTTCCGATCAATCGCGCATCAATCTGAGCGACGACGCCGACGCCATCGCCAACAAGATCAAGCGCGCGACCACCGATCCGGCCCCAATTCCGGAAACGGTCGATGGCCTCAAGGGCAGGGCCGAGGTGGAGAATCTCGTCGGCATCTTCGCGGCGGTGACGGATGCGTCGCCGGCGCAGGTGCTCGCGGAATGGGCCGGCAAGGGCTTCGGCCAGTTCAAGCCCGCCCTCGCGGACGCGCTGATCGCCAGGCTCGCGCCGATCGCGGCTGAGATTCGCCGCTATGCCGCCGATCCGGCCGAGATCGACGCTGTGCTGCGCGCAGGCGGCGAGCGCGCCGGGGCGATCGCAGAGCCGATCATGCGCGAGGTGCGCGATATCGTCGGGTTCTGGCGCTGATCTGTTGACGCCATTGTAAGGCGGGCGCGCTAAACTCTTGGGCTTTCCATGCTCGCGCCGCAGCTTTCGGCCTTCTTGGCTTCTGTTCGCCGCCGCATCGCGACGGTCCCGGCGGCGCGCGATGCCTTGGGCCTGCGCGCGCGCGTAAGGCGCACAATCGCCGCGGCATTGGGTTTCGCCGCGACCTTGGCGCTGTTGGCGGGGGCTGGCGTAACCGCGCACGCGCATTGGAGCCGCCTGCGCGCACCGCCCGCGCTCGTCCTCGAGGTTGCGCCGGGAGAGAATTTCGTCTCAGCGATTACGGCGTTGCACGCGGCCCGCGGCGCCGCGGCCAACAGGTTCGACGATCGCGCCTTGTTCGCCACCGGCGCTTTGCGTCGGCGCGAAGCGTTGTTCCTCGCGGGCATGGAGACCACCGGCGCGATCGCGCTCAATGCGATGCCGGTTGCGCGCGGCGCATCCCATGTGGATCTGGCCGATGCGCGCGCGCTCGCCAGTTCGCTCGATCTCGCCGATCGGCCGCGTCTGACCGCGGCGCTGGCCCGCCTTGCGGCGGCGCAGGCGCGTGGCGATGTGCGCTTCAATCGCGATGCATTGGGGCTGACGGCGATGGCGTCGGCCGCGGCGATCGATCTCGAGCTGCGCGCCGAAGCGATCGCCGCGCAGACCGGTGAAGGCGCGGTGACGCCGCGCGCTGAAGCAAGCTTCTACAGCGTGCGCGGCGCGGCGTATGGCTGGGCTGCGATTTTGCGCGCGGCGGCGGCGGATGCGCACGATCCCAGCCTCGCCGACGCATGGGGGCCGGCGCTCGCCTCGCTCGACCGCGTCGCCGATGCGGCGCCGTTGTTTCTGTCCAACGGCGATCCGATCGGCGTGTTGCGGCCCAATCATCTTGTGTCCGTCGGGCTCGAATTGGAGCTGGCCGCCGCCGATTTGCGCCGGTTCGCCGACAGCGCGGCCGCCTTGTCGGCCTCGGCCAATTGAGCGACGATCCCGCGACGATGGGCGCCGCGTTCAAATTTCTGGTCGTCGCCGACGACACGCCGGAATTCCCAGCGGCGTTCCTCTACGCGTCGCTCCGCGCGCGCGCGACGCGTGCGGGGCTTGTCATCCTGCGGGTGATCGAGCCGACCGAACCGGCCGCATGGGTCTCGGTCGGCGAGGAAATGCGCCGTCAGGCGTGGGCGGCGGCTGAGGCTTTGGTCGACCGCTTCTCCAGCGAGGCCTGGGCAGAGGCCGGCATCACGCCGGAAAAACTGATCCGCGAAGGCGACTTGCGCACGGAATTGCGCAAAGCCGTGGAAAGCGACCCGGCGATCAAAATCGTCACCCTGGCCGCCGGCGCCGGCGCGGGCGGGCCCGGGCCGTTGGTGTCGGCGGCGTTGAAAGGTCAGGCGTTCGGCCCCGATCGGGCGCTTCCGGTCGTCGTTGTGCCCAGCGGCGTGAGCATCGACCAGATCCGCGCGCTGGCGGATCCCGGGCCGCAAGCCGCCCCGGGCGATATCGCTTGATCGCCGGCGCGGGCGGTCCCATGTCGGCGGTGAGGAAACCCATGTTCATCCAGACCGAAGCGACGCCGAACCCGAACACCCTGAAGTTCCTGCCCGGCCGAGACGTCACCGGCGGCGCAGGACGCGATATGCCGACCGCCGAGGCGGCGGCTGCGCAATCCCCGCTGGCCGCCGCAGCGTTCGCGATCGACGGCGTGACGCGCGTGTATCTCGGCGCGGACTTCTTAACCGTCACCAAGACGCCCGAGGCCGATTGGGCGATCCTGAAGCCCTTCCTGCTCAGCGCCATCATGGATCACTTCTCGTCCGGCGCGCCGGCGGTGTCTGAGGCCCCGGAAGCGTCGGCCGCCGACGACATCGTCTATGACGGCGAGGCCGCCGACATCGTCGCGCAAATCCGCGACCTGATCGAAACGCGCATACGCCCCGCGGTGGCGCGCGACGGCGGCGACATCACGTTTCATTCCTGGGACCACGAGGAAGGCCTTGTACGCCTGACCATGAAGGGCTCGTGCGCCGGCTGCCCGTCCTCGACCATCACCTTGAAGCAAGGCATCGAAAACATGCTGCGCCATTATGTGCCCGAGGTGAATCGCGTCGAGCAGGCGCTGTAGCGCCGCAACCGAACGCGAATTTGGCGGCGGCGCCGTGCTGATCTTCGCCCTCGACACCACATTGGACGCGTGTTCCGTCGCGCTCGTCGAGCGCAACACGACATTGGCCGTGCTCACAGCCGCGATGCAGCGCGGCCAGGCCGAGGCGATTACGCCGATGGCGCGCGCTGCGCTCGACCAGGCCGGCCGGCGGTTCGCCGATCTTGATCGGATTGCGGTGACGGTGGGGCCCGGCTCGTTCACCGGCGTGCGCGCCGGTTTGGCGTTCGCGCGCGGATTGGCGTTGGCGCTGCGGCGGCCATGCGTCGGCGTGTCCACGCTCGAGGCGCTGGCGTTGGCCGGTGCGACAGCCGGCGTGCGCGCGGGGTGGGTGGCGACGCCGGGGGCGCAGTACGGCGCTTTGTACAGCGACGGGGCTCCGGCATTGGCGCCGCAATGGTTCGAATCGGCGGCGCAGGGCGCAACGGCGATGCGCGCGCTTGCCGATGGCCGCCCGGTGGCGCTCGCCGGACCCGATCTCTCCGATCCCGCCTTCGTCGATCCGCTCTTCCTGCGGACCGCAGCGCCAGCGCCGGACGCCGTCGCCGTGGCGCGTCTGGCCGCCGCGCGCGCGCCGGATTTGCATCCGCCCAAGCCACTCTATCTGCGCGCGCCGGACGCGCGGCCGGTCCCTGCGTCGTGATCGCGACCCGGGCGATGGACGACGCCGACGTGGACGCAATGGCGGCGCTGCACGGCGAGGCGTTTCCGCGCGGCTGGACCGCCGCCGAGATCGCAGCGCTGCGCGCGCGCGGCGCGTTCGGCTACGTCGCCGCCGACGCCGCGCCAGTCGGGTTCGCTCTGGCCTGGGCCCCCGGCGGCGACGCGGAGGTGCTGACGCTCGTGACCGCTCCCGCGCGCCGGCGTTCGGGGGTCGGCGCGGGGCTCATGGCGCTGATCCTGGCGCACGCCGCGCGCCTCGGCGCGCCCGCGGTGACGCTCGAGGTCGCGGCGGACAACGCCGCCGCCCGGGCGCTCTATGCGCGGCTGGGCTTCCTGGAGGTTGCGCGCCGGCCGCGCTATTATGCGCGCGCGCATGGCGCCGCGGATGCGCTCGTGTTGCGGCGCGGGACCGCCGACCTCGCGCCGGTCGGACCGCCCGGCGTGCGCTAGACAACCCGCCGCGGCGCGGTCTAACCGCGACGCGGAAAAGGATGCTGGTATGGACCGGATCGAGAAGCTGTGCATCGACAAGGGCATGCGGATGACCGATCAGCGGCGCGTCATCGCCCGCGTGCTGGCCGCCGCCAAAGACCATCCCGATGTCGAGGAATTGCACCGCCGCGCCGCCGCCATCGACGCCCGGATTTCGATCGCCACGGTCTATCGCACCGTGCGCCTGTTCGAGGAGGCCGGCATTCTCGAGCGTCACGATTTTCGCGACGGGCGGTCGCGCTACGAAGAGCACACCGACCAGCATCACGATCACTTGATCGACATGAAGACCGGCGCGGTGATCGAGTTCGTCGATCCCGAGATCGAACGCCTGCAGCGCGAAATCGCGCGCCGGCTCGGCTACGATCTGGTCGATCACCGGCTCGAACTCTACGGCACGCCGCGCGCCGGCGGGCCGGAGAAGGGCTCCTAGAGCGCGTTCCGAAGAAGTGGACACCGGTTCTTCGGTCAAAACGCGCTCTAAATGTCTGATTTAGAGCCTTTCTAGTCCGATCAGATTGATTCAACCTGATCGGGAAAGGCTCTGGGCGCGGCTACCCGCACAGCCGCCAACCTGCTATGGACGGCGTTTGACGCATGAGGACGTCCCCCCGATGGCGGGCGGGACGAACAAGGTGAATGAGCACGTCGTCGTCCAGCCCGCAGGGCGCTCGCAAGGGTCTCTATATCGAGACCTATGGCTGCCAAATGAACGTCTACGATTCCGAGCGCATGCGCGACGTCCTGGCGCCGCTCGGCTATGCGCGCGTCGACGCGCCGGCGGACGCCGATCTCGTCATCCTCAATACGTGCCACATCCGAGAGAAGGCGACGGAGAAGGTCTATTCAGAAGTCGGGCGGCTGCGCGCGCACAAGCAGAACCGCCGCGCGGCCGGGCAGGACATGACCATCGTTGTCGCGGGCTGCGTCGCTCAAGCTCAGGGCGAAGAGATCATGGCGCGCGCAGGCGACGTCGATCTCGCCGTCGGGCCGCAATCCTATCATCGCCTGCCGGAGCTGATCGCGCGGGCTGCGCGCGCGCGCGGCGAACGTCTGATCGCCGATTTCACGCCGGAGGAAAAGTTCGATGCGCTGCCGGCGCGGGTCGCGGACGGCGTCTCGGCGTTCGTGTCAGTGCAGGAGGGTTGCGACAAGTTCTGCACCTTTTGCGTGGTGCCGTATACGCGCGGCGGCGAATACTCGCGACCGCTAGAGGATGTATTGCGCGAAACGCGCGCGCTTGCGGCGCAGGGCGTACGCGAGATCACGTTCATCGGCCAAAACGTCAACGCCTATCATGGCGCCGGCGAAAGCGGCGACGCGCGCCTTGCCGATCTCATCCGCGCCGCCGCCGCGATCCCCGGCGTCGAGCGCATTCGCTACACGACATCCCATCCACTCGAAATGGATGACGCCCTGATTGCGCTGCACGGCGAAGAGCCCAAGCTGATGCCGTTTCTGCATTTGCCGGTTCAATCAGGATCGGATCGAATCCTGAAAGCGATGAATCGCCGCCACACGGCTGCGGATTATTTGCGCATCGTGGAAAAGTTGCGCGCAGCGCGGCCGGACATTGCGTTTTCGACGGACGTCATCGTCGGCTTCCCTGGCGAGCGCGACGCGGATTTCGAAAACACGCTCGCGCTGGTCCGCGCGGTGGGTTTCGCGCAGGCCTATTCCTTCAAATACTCGCCGCGGCCGGGAACGCCGGCGGCGGCGATGCATGGCGCCGTCGCGCCCGACGTGATGAGCGCCCGGTTGGCGCAGCTTCAGGCGCTGCTTGCCGAACAGCAGCGCGCCTTCAACGCCGCGTTCGTGGGCGCCGACATCGAGGTGCTGATCAGTCGCTCCGGACGTAAGCCCGGCCAAGTGCAGGGCCGGTCGCCGTATCTGCAGGCGGTGCATTTCGACGGCGATCCGGCGCGCATCGGCGCGCTGGCGCGCGTTCGGGTAACCGCCGCGTCGCAAAACAGCCTCACCGCGCGCGAGGAAGGCGCCGCGATCCAATGACGACCGCGTCGTCCCATCCGCTGCTGCATGTCGTCGCCTTCGCTGACAACGCCCAGGCTCAGGCCGTGATGGGCCCGTATGGTCGCCATCTCGCGCAGGTGCAGGAGGCGTTCCGCATGCAGGGCGCAGCGCGTCGCGCGCCGGCCTACACCGTGCTGGCTGAAGGCGAGGGCGGCGCGGTGCGCCTGCGCGCGCGCGAGGATGCGCAGGCCGATCTCCAACGCGCCATTCGCGTGGTCGAGTCGCTGAAAGATCTCGCAACGAAAAAGGGCAAGGTGCGCGAAGGCGATGTGCAGGCCGCGATCGCTTTCTCCGATTCAAGCGACGGCGGCGCGCCGGTGCAGCTGCCGCAATTGGGCGGCCTCACGATCCGCACGCCGCGCCAGTTGCATTACGTCGAAGCGATGCGTGACGAAGCGCTCGACCTCGTCTTCGGCGTGGGCCCCGCCGGCACCGGGAAAACCTTTCTCGCGGTCGCCGCCGCGGTCGAGGCGCTGAAGGCGGAGCGCATTGATCGTATTGTGGTCACGCGGCCTGCGGTCGAGGCTGGAGAACGGCTCGGCTATTTGCCGGGCGATTTGGCCGAGAAGGTCGATCCCTATCTGCAGCCGATCTGGGATGCCTTCCGCTTTCAAATGGGCGAGGCGGACCTCAACAATCGCCGGCAGCGCCGGCAAATCGAAGTGGCGCCGCTCGCCTTCATGCGCGGCCGCACGCTGACGAACGCATTCGTCATCGTCGACGAAGCGCAAAACGCCACAGCGCCGCAAATGCGGATGGTGCTGACGCGCTTGGGCGAAGGCTCCCGCATGGTGGTCACCGGCGATCCCAGCCAATCCGATCTAGACCGCCGCACGCCGTCGGGGCTTGCGCATGCTTTGACGATTCTCGACGCGCTCGATGGCGTGGAGATCATCCGCTTCGCCGCACAGGACGTGGTGCGCCATCGGCTCGTGGCGCGAATCATCGAAGCCTATGACCGCGCCGACGGCGTCGCGCGCGAGGGGGGCGGCGATGACGGCTGAGCCGATGGAGATCGAGATCATCGTTTCAGGCGGGGATTGGTCCAACCTGCCCGACGCAGCGTCGTTCTGCGCGCGCGTGCTGCAAGCAGCCGCCGATGCGGAACAGGCGCAGGGCTCGGTCGTGGCGATGCTGTCGGACGATGCGATGCTGCGCCAGCTCAATCGCGACTGGCGCGGCAAGGATCAAGCCACCAACGTGCTGTCATTTCCCGCAGCGCAAAACGGCGACGGTTTCCTGGGCGATATCGCGCTGGCCTTCGAGACGGTGCGGGCGGAAGCCGAAGCGCAAGACAAGGCCTTCGACGCGCATGTCGCGCATCTGTTGGTGCACGGCTTTCTGCATCTCCTGAATTACGACCACGATCGTGACGAAGACGCCGCCCGCATGGAAGCGCGCGAGACGGCGATCTTGCATGCGCTCGGGTACCCCGATCCGTACCGCGATCACGCTTAGGGACGCATCCACCGTCATGGCAGACGCAAGCACCACCATTGAACCGCAGGAACGCGCGAAGCAGGGCTTGTTTCGACGCTTGATCCGCCGCGTGCGCGGCGGCGCGGCCGACGCCGTCGAAACGGCGCTGCGGGAACGCGAAGAGCGCGGCGACGTCATCGACGGCGCGCAAAAAGACATGATCCTCAAGGCGGCGCGCTTTGACACGTTGCGGGTCGAGGACGTCATGCAGCCGCGCGCGGCGATCGTCGCGGTCGAAGCCAACGCAACGCTGGGAGAAACCGCGCGCATTTTCTCCGACAGCCAGCATTCGCGGCTGCCGATCTATCGCGAAACGCTCGACGACCCCGCCGGTTTCGTTCACGTGCGCGACGTGATGGCCTTGCTCGCGCCGGACGAAACCGGGGCGGCGAGCGCGAAATTCAGCGATCGGCTGCTCCCGCGCATCAAGCGCGACATCCTGTGCGTGCCGCAATCGATGGGTTTGTCGACCCTGTTCCTCAAGATGCAGTCGAGCCGAATCCATCTGGCCTTGGTGATCGACGAATACGGCGGCACGCATGGCTTGGTGTCGATGGAGGATCTCGTCGAGCAAATCGTTGGCCAGATCGACGACGAGCATGACGAGGCGGCCAACTATA
This sequence comes from Hyphomonadaceae bacterium, assembly GCA_033764725.1. Classification (GTDB taxonomy): domain Bacteria; phylum Pseudomonadota; class Alphaproteobacteria; order Caulobacterales; family Aquidulcibacteraceae; genus RI-43. The sequence goes on along the minus strand of JANRIR010000020.1, from coordinate 14,761 downwards.
TTCAGACGCGCGCCGGGGCCGTGGAGGCGGACGGGCGCGCCGACATCGCCCATCTTGCTGCAGCGCTCGGCGTCGCATCGCTCGATTTGCCCGACCACGAGGACGAGTTCGACACCGCCGCCGGCATGGCCATGGCGCTCGCCGGGCGCGTGCCGCAGCGCGGCGAGATTTTGCACCATCCGGCCGGGTTCGATATCGAAGTGATCGACGCCGACCCGCGCCGCGTGCGTCGCTTGCGGGTCAAGGTCGCTTTGCGTGCGCCGACGGATAGCGCAAAAGGCGATGCCGGCGCGTCTTCGCCGGATCCCTGAAGCCGTCGCGCCGGCGCGCGCGGCGGGCTCTTCGACGATGGAGGCCCTACGCATGACGGAACCGGAAGCGCCGGCGTCCGAAAGCCTCCCGGCGCGCCTGGCGCGTCAGCCCGCTTGGGTGCGTTATGCGCTCGCCTTCGGGGCCGGCGCCGTCGCCACGGTCGCGCTCGCCCCGTTTCACTTCGCGCCGGCGATGGCGGCGGGGATCGTCATTCTGGTTTGGCTGCTCGACGGCGCCGCCGGTCGCGCGCACCGGCTGCGCGCGGGCTTCGCGGCGGGCTGGTGGTTCGCGTTCGGCTACTTTTTGGTCGGCATGCGGTGGCTGCCGGCCGCGTTCGAGGTCGATTCTGCAAGCTTCGGCGTCGGGCTTGGCTTGGCGGGGCTGGTCACGTTGGCGGCGGGCTTGGCTGTGTTCTGGGGCGTCGCCGGCGCGGCGGCGGTGCGCTTCTGGACAGGCGGGCCGCGGCGCATCGCGTGGTTCGCACTGTGCTTCTGGCTCGCCGAAATGGCGCGAGAGCGCCTATTCGGCGGCTTGCCCTGGAATCAGCCCGGCTATCTGTGGCTCGCCGGCGGCGAGATTTCACAGGTCGCCTCGATCATCGGGATCGACGGGCTGACGGCGCTGACGCTGCTGGTCATGGCGGCGCCGGCGGCGATCGCGGATCGGGACCATCGACTTTGGGTGCGGTTCGCGCCGGCGGCGGGCGCCGCGCTGGCGCTCGGCGCGTTGTGGGGCGGCGGCGCGGCGCGGCTGCGCGAGTCGCCAAACCTCCCCGCCGCCGATGCGCCGATCATTCGCGTCGCCGATCCGGGCGTTTCGCAGCGAGACAAATGGGCGCAGGCGCCGGACCAGGAATGGCGAATCCTGGACCGCTACGCCGCCGTCAGCGGGGCGGCCGAAGCCTCCGATGCGCAGATTCTGATCTGGCCGGAGGGCGCCATCCCGACAGTGAATTTCTTCGCGCTGGAGAATCCGTATTTTCTGCAAGAAGTCGGCGCATTGCTCGGCCAAAGGGTGGTCGTCTTGGGCGTCACGCGCCGCGAGGCGCGTGGCGAGTCCCCGACCTATTACAACGCAGCGGTGGTGATCGACGGCGTCGTCGGCGCCGCAAGGTTAGGCCAAATTTATGACAAAAGCCGGCTCGTTCCCTTTGGGGAGTTCATTCCGCTTTGGTCCCTGTTCAGCGCAATGAACATCGCACCGCTGCAACGCATTGGGGCGGGATTTACGCCAGGAGGGCCGCCTGGGCGGGTGTTTATTCCGGACGCGCCACCCGCCGCGATCACGATTTGCTATGAGGCGATCTTCCCGAATTTCATCCCGCGCGGCCCAGAACGGCCCGGCTGGATCATCGCGATCTCCAATGACGCCTGGTTCAAATTTCAAGAACGCGACCTGACCGGCGCGGGCGAAACCGGGCCTGCGCAGCACGCCAATCAGGCGCTCTACCGGGCGATCGAAGAGGGGTTGCCGATGGCGCGCGCGGCGTCAGGCGGATGGTCGTTCATCGCCGACGCCAATGGCCGTTTGGTGCGCGCCGTCGGCCCTCAGGGCGGCGCCGCTCAGGCCGCTCTCCCCCCCGCCTTGCCGCAAACGCCATTTGCCAGATGGGGCGTTGCCTTTTTATTGGCGCTCGCGGGTGGACTAACGGCGCTGCGGTTCTGGCGCCTATCGTGAAGTAGAGGCAATAGGTCCTGATGAACGACGAAAGAACAGCGAACGAAGTCGACCGTCGAATTGGGCAACGTGTGCGTACGCGGCGCTTAGAGCTTGGGATGAGCCAGGAACGTCTTGCGGAACTTCTTGGCGTGACCTTCCAGCAGGTCCAGAAATACGAGAAGGGCGTGAACAGGATCGCGGCGAGCCGGTTGTTCGACATCGCGGGATCGTTGAGCGTGCCGGTGGGGCATTTCTTCGAAGGCCTGCCCGCCAGCCGCGCCGCGGCGGCCGGCGTCGCCGAGCAGCCAAACGACGCGTTCGTGTACGAGACCCTGTCCACGCCCGAGGGCCTCCAGCTCGTCACCCTGTTCTCGCAGATCAAGAGCCTGCGCTTGCGGCGCCGGGTGCTCGATCTGGTGCGCGCCCTCGGCGACGAGGACGCGGCGGCGGACGAATAAGCACGACTGCTGGGTCGTCGCATTGCGCCGGCAACCGCCCGTCGCTACCAAGCGCGGGCGTCTTCAGGAGTGGGTGGCCGTGCAGCGACAATCTTATGTGTTCACCAGCGAGAGCGTGTCCGAGGGCCATCCCGACAAGGTCGCGGACCGCATTTCCGACACCGTCGTCGACGCCTTTATCGGCGCGGAGCCGGAGGCGCGGGTGGCGTGCGAGACGCTCGTCACCACGAATCGCATCGTTCTCGCCGGCGAGGTGCGGGCGCACGACGACCTCATCAGCGGGCTGATCGCCGGTCTTGAGGCCAAGGTGCGCCAAGCGGTGCGGGACATCGGCTACGCCCAGAAGGGCTTCCATTGGGCCAACGCCCATTACGAGTGCCACCTGCACGCCCAGTCGGACGACATCGCGCGCGGCGTCGATGCGGGCGTCGAGAAAGACGAGGGCGCCGGCGACCAGGGCATCATGTTCGGCTACGCCACCGACGAGACGCCGGAATTCATGCCGGCCCCCCTGCAATACTCGCACAATATCCTGCATCGTCTCGCACAGCTGCGTCACGACGGCACGCTCAACGACCTCGAGCCCGACGCCAAAAGCCAAGTGACGGTGCAGTACGAGAACGGCGCCCCGAAGCGCGCCTTGAAAATCCTCATCTCGCACCAGCATCGCGAAGGCCTGTCGCCCAAGGACGTGCAGGCGCTGATCGAGCCGCATGTGCGCGCGGTCTTTCCCGACGGCTTCGTCGACGACGCCACCGAATGGCTGGTGAACCCTACCGGCAATTTCGTGATCGGCGGGCCGGACGGAGACGCGGGCGTCACCGGCCGCAAGATCATCGTCGACACTTATGGCGGCGCGGCCCCGCATGGCGGCGGCGCCTTCTCCGGCAAGGATCCCACGAAAGTGGATCGCTCGGCCGCGTACGCATGCCGCTATCTGGCGAAAAACGTCGTCGCGTCCGGCGTTGCGAAAAAGTGCACGATCCAGATTTCCTACGCCATCGGCGTGGCGCAGCCGCTGTCTTTCTATGTCGATCTTCACGGCACCGGCCAAGTCGATCCCGCCAAGCTGGAGCGTGCGCTGCCGGAGATGATCGGCGGCTGCACGCCGCGCGCCATTCGCACGCATCTCGGGCTCAATCGACCGATCTATGCGCGCACGTCCGCGTATGGCCATTTCGGCCGCACGCCAGACAATCAGGGCGGCTTCTCTTGGGAGCGCACCGACCTCGCCGACCAGGTGCGCGGTCTGGCGTGATCTGCGGGCGACGCTTCAGGCTGATTGCAGGGATCGCCTGAAGCTCGTCGGGCCTTGGCCGACGGCTTCGCGAAACGCCCGTGCGAAGCGCCCGGGGCTTTCGAAGCCGACAGCGGCTGCAATTTCGGACACTGTCAGCGAGCCGTCTTCCAACAGCTTTTGCGCGACCGTCATGCGGCGCAGCCTGATCCATACAGCCGGCGGGGCTCCCATGGATTTGCGGAAGGCGCGGGCGAAGTGAAACGGCGAAAGATCGACAAGTCTGGCCAAATCCGCATTGCGCAACGGCTCGTGCAGGCGCGACTCGATGTGCTCGCGCAGGATCGCCAATTGGCGCGCCGTCAGCCCGCCGCTCTTGCGCCCATGGCGCGTAGCGGCGGCATGCGCCGCGAGCGAATAGAGCAGCGCGTCGATGAGCGCAGCATTGAGCTGTTCGCCATGCGCCGCGTCGGCGTCGATCTTGAGCCGCTCGATCAGCCCCGCCACGAAGCCGTCCGCATAAAACTGCCCGGCAGTGCGCTCCAACGCGTCGCGCGCCACGCCGGCGCGCGCAAGCCGCGCGTCATCAATATCGAGCCGCAAAATGGCTTGCGCCGTGTGCGTCGCCAGCGTGATCGGCGACGCGCGGGGGACGACGACGAAATAGTCCGGCGCGACGCACTGCTTGAGCCTGTTCTGCTCGTGCAAGCCCGGGCGCAGGTCGCGCATCAGCAGATTGATCCGCACGGCGATCGAAAATCCCGCGCCCGGCTCGATCCGCACCGCGCCGCTCGGGCGCTCCAGGCGGCCCAGCCGCACCTCGCCGGCGCACCCTGGAACGTCGCGCCACGACCAAGGCGGCCCCGGCTCGGCGCGCGGCGAGCCTTCGGCGGCGTCGGCGGCGGGTTGGATCGTGTCGCGCATGCAGAGATCGGTTTCCTGGGCCGAGGCGGAGGCATGGCCATTTGTTCGGACAAACGCCATGTCGTTCGTTCGGCAGGACTTGGCAAGAGGCTGGCAGCGCCGACCCTTGGCCAGGATCGGAGATCAGTCCGCGCGGACTAGAATTTGGCGCTGACGCCGATCTGCACCAGGCGCGGCGCCCCGGGCAGGATGCCGCGCGCGCGGTCGACGATGTAGGTTTCGTCGAAGGCGTTCTTCACCGCGACGAACAGCGCCGTATCGCCGCCGCCCGGCGTGAAGTTCGCCGTCAGGTTCACGATCGCAACGTCGTCGATGAGGCCGCGCTGGCCGTTCGCGATCGGCGCGACGGTGTTGAGATCGTCGGTGAACATTTCGCCGGTGAACTGCGCCTCCGCCTGGAGCGTGACCCAGTCGCCGCGGGCGTAGCCGATCGCCGCCGAAGCGATCCATTCGGGCGCGTAGGGTAAGCGGTTGCCGGAAACCGAAACTGTTCCGAAGCCGGCGATGTTGGAGAAGCGCGCGCCTTCGAACGAAGCGTCGGGCAGAAAGGTTGCCGCGGCGCGGAAATAAACGTCATCCTCACCGGAGAGGACGCCCATGTCGCGCAGCGATCCGCGCACGCTCGCCTCGAGTCCGGCGTGCAGGGTCTCGCCCGCGCTCGTCAGCGTGGCGCCGACGCCGCCTGCGACCGAGGCGGGTACGATCTGATTGTCGAATTCCATGCGAAACGCGGCGATGTCGAAGCTCAGGCCGGGGCGCAGATCGCCGCGCAGGCCGATTTCGTAATTGACGCTTTGCTCAGCGTCGAGCTCGACGGTTCCGCCCGCATTGGTGACGATGTCTTCCGCGCGCGGCGGCGCGAACCCGCGATGCACGCCGCCATAGATCACCAGATCGTCCCGCACATCGAACGTGATCCCGAGACCCGGGATGACCTCCTCCAGGTCGGCGCGGCCGACTGCGTTCGCAAGCAGGTTTCGCCGCTCGTACTCGATCGTTTCGAAACGCACGCCGGGGCTGATCGCGAAGCGCCCGTAATCGAGCGTGGCCGTTGCATGCAGCGCCCAGGCGTCGGCGTAGCGGCGATTGAACTCGACCACCGCGCCGCTGCGCGCGTTGGGCATGGAGCCGTTGGCCTGCAAGCGATTTTGCCGTTCGGTGTGATAGCGCACGCCCGTCTCAAGCGCCGCGTCGGCCCCCAACAGCGCGCCGGACCAGGCGAGGCGCGTTTCGACGCCGTAGGCATTGTATTCGCGCAGCCGGCCTTCGTTGCCGCACGTCGTGTTCAGATTTGCCATGCCGCCGCATGCGGGGTCGGCGGAATCGTTTGGCCGCTGGGCTGAATTCGAAGACTGGCGCCACCAATCGCGATCGAACCAGAGCGTATAGGCCGATGTGCGCAGATCGAAACCGCCGCCCAAATCCCACGCGTGCGTCGCAGACGCAGTGAATCGTTCGGTTTCAAAGCGATCGTTAGGGAACGGATTGCCGTATGGGTTGGCGGCGTATTCCGCTTCGGTGAGGCCGGAATAGCTCACCTGACTGTCTTCGCGCGCATAGCCGATGCGGAGGGTCACGTCATGCGCGGCGCCGAAGCTGCGTTCGCCCTTCACATAGAGGTCGTTGAAATCGAGATCGTGGTTGGCGCGCACGCCGTCGAACGTAGTGGAATTGACGTGCGCGAGAAGACGCGTGTCGAGCGCCTCGCCGCCGATCGACGCGTCAAGCTCGGCGTAACCATCGTCGCCGATCGCCGCCATCAGCGCGCCGCCGAACTCATCAGGCGCGCGCGGCGTGATGTAGTTGACGACGCCCCCGACGCTGTTGGGGCCGAAGCGGATCTGGCTTGCGCCCTTAAGCACTTCAATGCGCTCGAAACGGCGGAGGGGCGGGTGAGAGTATGTGGCGTTGTCGCCGTAGGGCGCATAGGTCAGCGGCAGGCCGTCTTCCAAGAGCAGCACCTTGGTGGAGCGCGTCGGGTTGAGCCCGCGCACGCCGATATTGGGTCGCAGCCCCAGGCCTTCCTCGTCGCGTGGATAGACCCCCGCGACTTGGCGCAGCGCCTCGTTCAGCGTAAGCACGCGGGCGCGCTCGAGGTCGGCCTGTTCTATGGTCGCGCCCGACCCGGGGATCCTAAGCAGATCGCTGCGCCCGCCGATGACGATAATCTCCGCCTGCGGGGCCGGCGCTGGCGGGCCGACGACGGCGGAGTCCTCCGCCGCAGCCTGAGACGCCAAACCTCCCGACGACGCGACCAGCGCCGCCAGGGCCGCCCATTTGCGAATGCGTCTCATTTTTTCCTCCGCCCTGCTGCTAATGACTCGCAAAAGAAGAAGGGTCAAGGCTTGCTCTCCGGGGTGAAACCGGACGCCGCGGGCGGCCGTAACGCTTCGGGGCGCGTTGCGCGGCCGCCGGGAGGCGGCTAGACCGCCGCGTCAGTTTTCCAACAAGGACGCAACGCCATGGCTCGCGCGAAAATCGCCCTCATCGGTTCCGGCATGATCGGGGGAACGTTGGCGCACGTCGCCGCGCGCGAGGAATTGGGCGACGTCGTCCTGTTCGATATCGCCGAAGGTTTGCCGCAGGGCAAGGCGCTCGACATCGCGGAAGCGTCGCCGGTGTTCGGCGCGGATTCGGCGCTGAAGGGCGCCAATGATTATTCCGGCATCGCCGGCGCCGATGTGTGCATCGTCACCGCCGGCGTGCCGCGCAAGCCGGGCATGAGCCGCGACGATCTCCTGGGCATCAATCTCAAGGTGATGAAGGCGGCCGGCGAAGGCATCGCCCAGCACGCGCCGAATGCGTTCGTCATCGTCGTCACCAATCCGCTGGATGCGATGGTGTGGGCGTTCCGCCAGTTTTCGAAGCTGCCGCACCATAAAGTGTGCGGCATGGCCGGCGTGCTCGACAGCGCACGCTTCCGCTTTTTCCTGGCGGAGGAGTTCGGCGTGTCGGTGGAGGACGTGACTGCCTTCGTGCTCGGCGGCCACGGCGACACGATGGTGCCGTCGGTGCGCTATTCCACTGTCGGCGGCATTCCCTTGCCCGATCTCGTGAAGATGGGTTGGACCACGCAGGACAAGCTCGACAAGATCGTGCAGCGCACGCGCGACGGCGGCGCCGAAGTCGTGAACCTGCTGAAGACGGGCTCGGCCTTCTATGCGCCGGCCGAAAGCGCCATCGCGATGGCGAAGTCCTATCTGCGCGACAAGAAGCGCGTTTTGCCGTGCGCAGCGCATCTGAGCGGCCAATACGGCATGAACGATCTTTATGTCGGCGTGCCGACGATCATCGGCGCCGGCGGCGTCGAGAAGGTGATCGAAATCGAACTCGACCCGCAAGAGCGGTCGATGTTCGACCATTCGGTCGCCGCTGTGCGTGGCCTGATCGACGCCTGCAAGGCGATCGATCCCAGCGTCGGATGAGCCTCGGCCCCACGCTCGAGACCGCGCGGCTCATCCTGCGCCCGCCGGCTCAGGCGGATTTCGACGCATTCGCCGCGATGCATGGCGACCCTCACGTGATGCGCACTCTAGGCGGCGCGCAAACGCGCGACGCGGCGTGGCGCACATTGGCGCAACTTGCGGGATCCTGGGCGCTGCTCGGCTACGGCATGTTTTCCGTTTTCGAGAAGGAAACCGGACGCTGGGTCGGGCGGCTCGGGCCCTGGCGACCCGCCGGGGCGGAGGGCGGTTGGCCGGGCGATGAGGTCGGCTGGGGCCTGGCGGCGGAGGCGCAGGGCAAAGGCTACGCCACTGAAGGCGCCCAAGCCGCAATCGATTGGGCGTTTGATCATCTTGGCTGGCGCGAAGTGATCCACTGCATCGAACCGAGCAACACAGCGTCGATCGCGGTGGCGCGGCGCCTGGGCTCGACGCATCTTCGCGACGCCGTCTTGCCCGCGCCGATCAGCATAGCCGTGCAGTGCTGGGGCCAGACGCGCGATCAATGGCGCGCCCGTGTTTCCACTTGAATCGGTTCCGACCCTGGAGACCGAAAGGCTGATCCTGCGCGGCTGGCGCGACGATGATTTCGAGCCCTTCGCTGCGATGATGGCGCATCCCGCCGCGGCCCGCTTCCTCACCGCCAACCAGCAGCCGATGGATCGCCAAAGCGCCTGGCGCGCGATGGCGACATTCGTCGGCCATTGGGCGCTGCGCGGCCATGGCATGTTCGTAGTCGAGGCGCGCGCCACAGGCGCATTTCTCGGGCGCGCCGGGCCCTGGGCGCCGGAGGGGTGGGTCGGGTTCGAGATCGGCTGGGCGCTGGCGCCCGCGGCGTGGGGGCATGGCTACGCCACCGAGGCCGCGCATGCTGCCGGCGATTGGGCGTTCGCGGCGTTTGACCTGCCCGAGGTCGTGAGCCTCATCCATGTCGATAATGTGCGGTCGCAGGCGGTGGCGCGCCGGCTCGGCGAAACGCCGGGCGCGGCGACGCTGCACGCCGGCATGCCGCATGTGATCTGGCGCGCCTCGCACGCCGCCTGGCGCGCCGCCCGCTAGATCCAGCCCGCCTCGCGCAAAGCCCGAACATTCGGGCGGCTGACGGGTGCGGCCGCGCCGTCGGGCAGAATCAGGGACACGCGCCCATTCTCCCGTTTGACCTCCTGCACGGCGGCGCGCGCCACCCACCAGGACCGGTGCGTCTGCGCGCCCTCAAGCCCGTCGAGGTCGCCGATCGCATCGGCCAGCCGCATCAGGACCAGATCCTGCCCTTTCGATGTGTGCAGCCGCAGATAATGATCCTCCGCTTCGACGGCGTAGAGGACCGCGCCCTTGAGCTTCGGCGGCAGCCGCTCAAGGAAGCGCGGCGCAACCGGGCTTGACGACGGCGCCGCATGGGTCGCGGCGCCCGGGCGGTTGACCAGGATCATGATCGCGGTCATCGCCGCCGACACCGCCAGGACGGTGAGAAAGAAGCCGGGCGCGTCGGCCCAGCGTGCAGGGAAGCCGAAGAACCAAGCGGTGTAAAGCCAGAGGAACGCCGACGACGGGATCGCGACGCCCAGCGTGATCGCCGCGCCGCGAACCCAGGGATTGTCGCGCGCCCGCGGCGCCTGCTCGGTCAGGCCCGCGACGACGCCGCCGAGCACGCCGCCGGCCATCATCACCGGGATCCAATAGATCAACCGCCGCCCGAGCGGCTCGACTACGCTGCCGAACGCGCCGGTGAAGGCCAGAAATGCGCCTGCAATCGCCGTAACCGCAAGATTGCGCGCCCAGCGCCGCGCTGCATTTGGCGCATCGTGAACGGCGTTCGCCGACGGTTCACGCATGGCTGCGCGCCGGTCGCGAAGGCGCGCTGGCGGGAGCGTCGAGGGCGGCGCAAGCGGGGCTCGTCATCGTCACGAGGAGGTATCCCAATGTCCGCGCAAAAAGCACCCCCCAAAGGCGCGCTTCGCTTCGTCATGTGGGGCGGGATTCTGGCGCTGCTCGCGCTCGCCATGGCCCCGTTCGCCCAGGATGTTTTGCGCATCGCCGGGCGCGCCCGATTGCACGCGCCGGACATCGGCCTGATCCTGGCCGAGCCGGTCATGGTGCAGCTTCACATCGCATCGGCGGTGACCGCATTCTTCATCGGCCTTGTCATTCTGTTCCGCCGCAAGGGCACCGGCATGCACAAGACGCTGGGCTGGGCGTGGGTGGCGGCGATGGTGACCACGGCCGTTTCAAGCCTGTTCATCACCGGGCTCAACGGCGACGCCTACAGCCTGATCCACCTGATCACCGGCTGGGTGATCGTTGCGCTGCCCCTGGGGGTGCGCGCCATCCGCAACCGCAACGTCAATGCGCACAAGCGCTTCATGACGGGCCTGTTCGTCGGCGGGCTGCTCGTGGCGGGCGCGTTCACGTTCGTGCCCGGGCGGCTGATGTGGAACGTGTTCTTTTCGTGAGCGCAGCGCTGTTGCGCAGCCGTCGCAATCCGCCTGTAGTCTTTGCGCGTGCGAGAGGGGAGATTGGCATGCGACGATGGTTGGCGGTTGCAGCGGCCCTGACGCTCGCTTCGTGCGCCGCGAGCGCGCCGCCGCCTCCGACCGAACCGATCGACCCGGTTCTGGCGCTGCGCGACGCCTATCGCGCGCGCATCGCCGATCTGCCTGTCGCGCCGCAGGGACCGTCGTTGCCCGCGGCGTCGACCGTTCTGAGCGCGATCGCGTTCGGCTCGTGCCACACGGCCGAACAGCCGATCCCGATTCTCAATGTCATCGCCGCGGAGCGTCCGCAACTCTTCGTCTATATGGGCGACAACGTGTACGGCGACATGCGCGGCGGCGACGCCAGCCTCCCCGAACTGCGCGAGCAATACGCCCGTCTCGCCGCGCGCGATGAGTTCCGCGCCTTGCGCGCAGCCGTTCCCATGCTCGTCACCTGGGACGACCATGATTACGGCCTGAACGACGCCGGCGGCGATTTCACGCCCAAGGCGCACGCCAAGCGCATCTTCGAGACCTTCTGGGGCGTCGGCGCGCGCACCGCTGTCCGTGACGGAATCTATGACGCGCACGTTTTCGGGCCCGAGGGTCAGCGCGTTCAAATCATTCTGCTGGACACGCGCTACGGCCGGACGCCGCTGGCGCGGCTGCCCCAACGCGCGCCTGACGGGCCGTATGCGCAAAGCGATGATCCCGCGCAGCGTATGCTGTCAGAGGCGCAATGGGCCTGGCTCGAAGCGCAGTTGCGCCAGCCTGCCGAGCTGCGATTCGTGGTTTCCTCGATCCAGGTGCTCGCCGACGGCCACCACTACGAAGCTTGGCACACCATGCCGCGCGAGCGCGCCCGGCTGTACGAAACCATCCGCAGCGCCGGCGCGCGCGGGGTGACCTTCGTCAGCGGCGACCGTCACATCGGGGGGCTGTATCGGCAGGACGGCCTGATCGGCTATCCCGCGTTCGAGATGACGACGTCCTCGCTCAATCTGAGCTTTCGCGAGATCAGTGAGGAGCGTTCGTCCAACCAGATCGGCGACATGTTCGCGCCGGTGAATTACGGCGTCGCGGCCATCGATTGGCCGGCGCGTCGGCTGACCTATCAGATCAAGGATCGCGACGGGCGTCCGGTGCGCGAACAGGTCATCGGGTTCGCCGATCTCGGCCTTTGAACCGTTTGCATAGGGGCCCTGCATGCGCCCCGCTATCGCGCGCGCGGCATTCCGCCTAACACGGACCGCATGCCGGGCCTCGCTTCCGTCGGCGCGCTGATCGCAGCCGTCACCATCCTACAAATGGGGCAGGGCCTGCTTGGGGCGCACATGCCGCTCGCGTTCACCGCGCAGGGCCACGCCGGGGCGTTGTTCAGTTTCGTCGCCGCGGCGTACTCCGCGGGTTTCATGTTCGGCGCTGCCATCGCCACGCGGCTTCTGGCGCGCGTCGGGCACATCCGCGTTTTCGCCGCGTGCGCTTCGGTGCTGTCGGTGTCCACTTTGGCGCTTTTCATCGCCGATTCCGTCACCGTGTGGATGGTCACGCGCGCCGCCGCGGGCGTCGCCGTGGCGCTGATGTTCGGCGCCGCTGAAAGCTGGATGAGCGCGTCGATCCAGAAGTCCGAGCGCGGCAATATCCTGGGCTTCTACATGGTGTGCACGAAGGCCGCGCTCGCGATCGGGCCACTTTTGATCGTGTCCGCCGCGCCAGGCGACGCCGCGCCCTGGATGATCGCTGCGGCGCTGGCCTCGATCGCGATGATCCCTGTGTGCGCCACAACCGCCGCGCAGCCCGAGCCGCCGAAGCCCCAGCCGCTCGCCGTCGCCGAACAATTTCGCACCGCGCCCGCCGCGGTGATCGCATGTTTCGGCGCCGGGGCAGTGAATGCCGGCGTGCTCGCCTTCGCGCCGTTGTTTGCAGCCGAGCATTATGGCGCGGGCGCGGCGAGTTCGTTCTATTCGGCGGCGTGGCTTGGCTCGCTGCTGCTGCAATGGCCCGCGGGGCGGCTATCCGATCGCGTCGACCGGCGCATGGTGATCGCCGGCTTGACCGGCCTCGCCGCGATCGCGGCCCTCGCCTTGGCCGTTTTCGCCGGCGCGGCGCCGGCCTGGGCGGGCATGGCGTTGTTCGCCTTGTGGGGCGCTGGCGGCTTGTCCTTCTACGGCATCGCCGTGGCGCACATGGCCGACCGCGCCCCGCCGGCGGTTATCGCGCAGGCCACCTCCGGCTTGTTGTTCGTGTGGGCGCTGGGCTCCGTGATCGGTCCCGCGGCGCAATGGCCGTTCGTGCACTTTTTCGGCAGCGGCGGGGTGTTCTGGTTCGCGGGCCTCTGTGCGGCGGCGATCACGGGCGCGATGTTCTGGCGAGGCGCGCAGCGCGAACCGGCCAGTCCCGAGGTCAAGGAAAACTTCGCCGCGCCGCAAACGACCAGCGTCGTCGCCGCGGAGATCGCCTACGGCAAGCCGGACGCCCGCTGACGTGTCCGGAAGCAGCGAGCACGACATTTTTGATCCTGGCAGAAATAGCTCCGGTTCACGGAGAGACGATCATGCGCGCGCAAGGCATCCCGACGGCGTACGTTGAGAGAATTCGGCGCGGCGGCGCCGATGCGAACGGCGATGCGCCCGTACGCAAGAAGGCGGTGGGCATGGCCAATCCTTGCCGCCATTGTCTCGGCCTGATCGCCGAAGGCGAAGAGATGCTGGTGCTGAGTTATCGGCCCTTCGAAGCCGACCAGCCCTATGCCGAGCGCGGGCCGATCTTTCTGCACGCGCGCGGGTGCGCGCGCTACGACGCCGCATCTCCGCCAGCCTGGTTCGCGTTCCTCGATCCCGCTGCGGTGCGCGCGTATGATGCGCAACACTGGATTCGGTATGACGCCGCGGAGATCGTCTCCGGTCGCGACATTTGCGCAACATGCGCCGCATTGCTCAATATGGAGGGCGTCGCCTACGTGCATGTGCGCTCCAAGTTCGGCTGTTTCCAATGCCGTGTGGATCGCGACCACGCGCCGTCCGATGCGTGAGCGCGCTAGACGCCGTCCAAAGCCTGCGACAGGTCGGCGATCAAATCGTCAGGGTCCTCCACGCCGATCGATATGCGGATCAGCGACGGCGTGATGGCGAAGCGCTTGAGATCTTCCTTGGCCATGCCGGAATGCGTCATGGCGGCAGGATGAGAGGCGAGCGTCTCGGTGCCGCCGAGGCTGACGGCGAGCTTGATCACCTGCAGCCGATCGAGCAGGCGGAACGCGGCCTTTTCGCCGCCTTTCACTTCGAACGAAAACGTCGACCCGGCGTTCTTGTTCTGCCGCAGATGAATTTCGCGGTCCGGATGATCCTCGGGCAGAAAATCCAGATACCAGACATTGTCGATCTTCGGATGATCGCGCAGGAAGGCGGCGACCTTGGCGGCGCCCGCCGCGCCTGCATCCATGCGCAGCTTCAAGGTTTCCAACGACCGCAGCAGCAGCCACGCCGTATGCGGATCGCACATCGTGCCGAGCGTCGAGCGCATGCGGCGCACCGGCGCCAGCATCGCTTTCGCGCCGGAAGCGCCGCCGGCGATGAGATCCGAATGCCCGCCGACATATTTGGTCAGCGAAGTGACGACGAGATCGGCGCCGTGCTTCAGCGGCGTCGAATAGATCGGCCCCAGCATCGTATTGTCGACGATGACGGGTGGGCGTTTTCCGTCGTGCGTCAAGCGTTCCGACACACCGCGCGCGGCGGCGATGTCGACGAGGCCATTGGTCGGGTTCGCTGGCGTCTCGAGATAGATCGCGCCGACGCGGCCGCCGGTTTCCTGCGCGAGCGCTTTGGCCGCAGCTTCGGCCGCCAGCATCGCAGGCGTCCCGCCTTCGACTTCGAAGCCAACCTGACGAATGCCGAACTCCGGCAGAATGGCGTGGATCAGCGTTTCGGTGCCGCCATAGATGGGCTGGCTTTGCAGCACCACATCGCCTGGGCGCAGAAACGCCCACAAGGCGGTGGAGATCGCCGCCATGCCCGACGCGAAGGCGAGGCTCGCTTCGCCCTCGTCCCAGATCGCCAGTCGATCCTCGAGCACTTCAAGATTGGGATTATTGAAGCGCGAATAGACCAGGCCCGGTTCTTCGTCGGGCCCAAGCTTTCGACGGCCCTGCATCGCGGCGAAGAAATTCTTCCCATCCTCCGCCGAGCGGAACACGAAGGTCGAGGTCTGGAATTGCGGCGGCTTGAGCGAGCCTTCCGAAAGCATCGGATCATAGCC
>JANRIR010000019.1:0-2869 GCA_033764725.1 Hyphomonadaceae bacterium | reverse complement strand
TCGGGGTCATCGTCGATCGGCCCGCTCACGTAGCCGTCGTCGAACCCCGGGCCATCGCCCATAGAGCGCACATCAATAACGGTGTTCGCCGCCGCGCGCGCGGCGTCCAACGCGCGGCGGTTCATGCTGCGCGCTCCGAGGTTGCGCCGCCATCGCCGGCGCGATGCGCTTGCGCGATCCGCAGCGCGGCGCGCGGCAAAGGCTGGAGTCCGCGATGGCCGCAGCCGCGCGGCCACACGATGCCCGCCTCCTCGAGCTTGCGGCGAATGTGCTGACAATGCGTCGACAGAATGGAGCGCGCGCGATCGTCGAACGGGCGCGCGTCGACCGCGGCCCACAAGGCCGCCTGCGTCGCCTGCCCGTCCACGGCGGAGAGGTCCGCCAAGGCGAGAAAGATCGCGAGCTCGCGCGCGGTGAGGCCCAACGGGCGCTCGGCCTTGACGCGCGCAAGGCCTGCGCGGCGCGCATGCTTGAAGATCGTCACCCGCGACACGCCGTGCTCGCGCGCCAGCGCCACGGGGCTCTCGCCGGCGACGTAACGCTTCACCGCGGCTGATAAATCAACGCGCGCGCTCATGAGGCGCGCCGCTTGCGGCGACGGCGCACGGGAGCAGCCTCAAGCCGGGCCATGCGCGTTCGCGCGCGTTCGACGGTATCAAGCTGGATGCGGCTCGGGTCGCGGCGGAGCTGGTCGATGCGATGGGCGTCGAGAAACACCTTTTTCGACACCGTCCGCGGCGACAGTCCCGCCGCCTCGGCATAGGCGTCCATGCGCTTGATCAGGTCTTGCACGTCGGTCATGGCGCGCATTTGGTGGAGTTAGCCACCCCTCCGTCAAGGTGGAAACGCGCCCCGCTTGTTAATCAAGCATTTACCGGGTGGATAGGTCCACCATGACCTTGGTGGATGGGATTACGGCCTGGCGCAAAGCGCGCGGCATGAGCGAGCGCGCCCTCCTACGAAAGGCTGGCGTAGGCGCTTCATTATTGAAGGATTTACGGCGCAATCGGTCGCGCGAAATCCGTTCCGGCACGCTTCAGCGAATCGCTGCGGCCCTGGGGTGCGGAATCGACGACCTCTACGCCCCTCCCCCCGCGCTGCTGCCCGCCGAAGTCCGGCCAAGTTTGGCCCAGGGGCCGCCGCTGGCGTTTGAGGTCGATGCGCCGGACACGGCGCGCAGCGCGCCTCAGGCGCGGCGCGGACCGCAATCCTATGTCTTGGTGCCGGAATACGATGTCCGCGCGTCAGCCGGCGGCGGCGCGGCCATCGACCGCGAAGATTTGCGCGCGCTCTGGCCGTTCTCGCGGCAGGCGATCAACGAACTGCGTCTTGAGCGGCGCGACCTCGCGATCGTGGAGGTGGTGGGCGATTCCATGACCCCGACGCTTCATTCCGGCGACAAGGTCATGGTGGATCTCGCCGATCGGCGCATCGGCGTGCCCGGGCTGTTCGCCATTTGGGACAGTGACGGCCTGGTGGTGAAGCGCGTCGAGCGCATCTGGGCGGGGCCGGATGCGCCGCAGCGGCTGAAGCTCATCTCCGACAATGCGGCGCACACGCCCTATGAGGTGGATTTGCAATGGGTCCAGATCGTCGGCCGCATCGTCCTGCTCGTGCGCAGGTTCTAGCCGCAGCGCTAGCGACGCTCGCCGCTTGCGGCGCGCCCTCCCCCGCCCCTGCCCCAGAGCCGACGACTGCGCATGTCGCCGAGCCGCGCCCGATCGCTGCGCTCATGACCTTGCGCGCGGGCGCATGGTCGACCATGACGGATGCGGAAAAGCTCGCCGTGCTGCGCGACGCCAAGGATCGTGTGGAAATCGACCAGGGGCGCCGGCCGGGGTCCTGGTTCACGCTAACCTTCGCCGATTGCATGCGCAACGTCGCCACCGAAGCGCCCGACGCCAGTTTGCTGCAAGCCTCTCTCGCCTGCGGCGCGCAGTAGAAAAAATTATTTCAGCGTTTGCAAAGCGGTAATCGCGCCGGCGCGCGGACGGGTGGATTAATCCACCAATCGCGCTTGACCGGTGGAGTTAACCACCCATAACCTTGCCTCATCGGGCGCGAGAATCGCCCGCGGGGGATGGCATGGACTTGCAGGCGCTAACTGTTCACGCGGCGCTCGATGGGTTGCGGCTGCGGCTTCTGAAAGCGGCGAGCGATCTGCCGCGTGAAGACGACCTTGATCGCTTCGTGGCCGCCGCAAGTCGGGATCTGCAAAGCGGCGTCGGCGAGCTATGCGACGCGCAACGCCATGAAGGCGCCGCCTTCCTCGCCATGGCGGACGCAGCCGCCGCGTTTCGGCGCGCAGCCGTCGTCTACGCCAAAATCAAAATCCGGGCGATGTGATGCGCCGCCCTTCCGATCGCGCGCAGGCTTGGGCTTGGTGGAGCGCAGCGTTGAGCGATGCGGCTGCGCCGCGCCCACAGCATCCGCAATGCGGCCTGTTTCGCATCAAGATCGCAGGGCTTTGGCGCCCCGCCAGCATCGATCTCGAGCAGCCGATCGAAGACGGCGAACTCATCGGCGACGAGCGCTTGGTGTGCATCGTGGACGGCGAGGAACGCGACGCCGACGCCGTCTGGCCGCGTCTTGATCCCGTGTCGGAGCACGAATTTCAGCGCCTGCAGCGCGCCCCGCGCGTGCGGGATTTGTCCAGGGAGTTCATGACATGAATCCGCCGCCTGTCGCCATAGGCCACAACAATCCCCCGCCCGACGCGATGCTCGTCCGCGAGGACATTCTCGCCCGCGCGCGGATCTGCGCGGAAGCCGCCGACGTGTGGGCGGGCCGCGAGACCCTCGACGCCGAGACCGCGCCGCGGGCGCGTGATTTCATCGCCGGCGCGAAGAAGCTGGCGAAGGAAGCCGAG
>JANRIR010000018.1:0-3249 GCA_033764725.1 Hyphomonadaceae bacterium | reverse complement strand
TCGGGGTCATCGTCGATCGGCCCGCTCACGTAGCCGTCGTCGAACCCCGGGCCATCGCCCATAGAGCGCACATCAATAACGGTGTTCGCCGCCGCGCGCGCGGCGTCCAACGCGCGGCGGTTCATGCTGCGCGCTCCGAGGCTGCGCCGCCATCGCCGGCGCGATGCGCTTGCGCGATCCGCAGCGCCGCGAGCGGCAAAGGCTGGAGCCCGCGATGGCCGCAGCCGCGCGGCCACACGATGCCCGCCTCCTCGAGCTTGCGGCGAATGTGCTGACAATGCGTCGACAGAATAGAGCGCGCGCGATCGTCGAACGGGCGCGCGTCGACCGCGGCCCATAAGGCCGCTTGCGTCGCTGGGCCTTCTCCAGCGGAGAGGTCCGCCAAAGCGAGAAAGATCGCGAGCTCGCGCGCGGTGAAGCCCAACGGGCGCTCGGCCTTGACGCGCGCAAGCCCTGCGCGGCGCGCATGCTTGAAGATCGTCACCCGCGACACGCCGTGCTCGCGCGCCAGCGCGACGGGGCTCTCGCCGGCGGCGTAGCGCTCGACAGCAGCTGATAAATCCACGCGCGCGGTCATGACGTGCGCCGACAGCGGCGGCGCGACTTGGGATTGGCTTCCAAGCGCGCCATGCGCGCGCGCGCGGCGGCGAGCGTCTTCAGCGAAATGCGTTCCGGCGCCGCCCGCAACGCCTCCAGCCGACGGCTGTCTTTGAACAAAACCTTCGACACGGTCGTCGGTGCGAAGTCATGCCTTTGCGCATACGCATCGGCGCGACGAATAAGGTCTTCAACCTCTTGCATGGGAGCCGATGGTGGGAGTTTACACCGGCACGTCAAGCCCCGCCGATTTAAGAAACTCCCACCCCTTGCGCATCAAGGCTTTACCGGGTGGAAACCCCACCTAGTGAGCACGATTGCGCGAATCACCGCACGCCGTAAGGCGCTGGGCTTGAGCGAGAGAGAGGTCTCCCGACGCGCTGGCCTGAATGAGTCGTTCCTCAAGGACTGGCGCCTGCACCCCTCTCGCCGACCCAGGCAGGACACATTGGAGCGCCTCGCGCCGGCGCTTAATTGGACCGTTGGGCAGATGTTGGCCGAGGCGGACGCCGTCGCCGACAGCGGACGCGCGGCCTATGAGGTGGACACGCCGGCGGGCGGCCTTCCTGTGGCCGCCGCCAAGCGCGACGCAAGGGAAGCATCTCGGGTGGGCGGCGCCTTCTTGATGGTGCCGGAATACGACGTGCGCGCCGCAGCCGGCGGCGGCACGATCCCCGAACGCGAGGAGGTGCGCAGCCTTTGGCCGTTCTCCCGTTCGACTATGAACGCTTTGCGGCTGGATGGGCGCGATCTCGCCATCGTGGAGGTCGTCGGCGACTCCATGGCGCCAACCCTGATCTCCGGCGACAAGGTTATGGTCGACCTCGCCGATCACCGCGTTGGGGTGCCCGGCCTGTTTGCAATTTGGGACGGCGACGGCCTCGTGGTCAAGCGGGTTGAACGCATGTGGGCCCGGCCAGAAAGTCCGCAGCGGCTGAAGCTGATATCCGACAATACGGCGCACACGCCTTATGAGGTGGATTTGCAATGGGTGCACATCGTCGGTCGCGTCGTTCTTCTTGTTCGACGGCTCTAGCTGCGGCGCTCGCCGCATTGGCGGCCTGCGGCTCGCCCTCGCCGCCGGCCGCTGAACCGAAGCAGGCCGCCGCCGCAGCGCCTGCCGCGCCAGACCCGGTCGCAGACTTCATCCTCGGCCGCACACCCGACGCGAGCGCAGCGCAGCGTCACAGCGTGGCGGTTCGGCTGAGCGCCCTGCGCATGGGTGCTGGGGCGGACTGGACTGCGGCAAGCAGGGAGGATCAAGCGCTGCTAGCGGCGTTTTACGCGGGCGAACGCGGCCTGACTGGGCGTTCCGACTACGAGCAGGCGGCGGTAGCGTGCTTGACGCGCGGAGGGCGGGCGCTGCCCACCGTGCAAATTCAAGTTCTTGAGGCGCGTTGCGCCGCCGCCTTGACGCCGGACGCCGCGTGGCCGCGCGTCCGCGCGCAGGTTCGCGACGTGCTGGGGCTTTGGCGCGAGCTCGAACAGTGCCGCGCACACCCTGATTGGGGCCGGTTTGGGCTTTCGCTGTCAGGCCCGTGTGGCGGCTTCCGCGCGCGCGCCGAAGCGCTGCGCGAGAGCCCCGAGCTGGTGCGCGCCATGATCGGCGCCGGCTTCGATTGCACGAGCGTCGACGTGCACGACGTCGCCATCACCGCAGTGACGCTCTCCGCCGATCCCCGCGAAGCGCAATACCTTAATTGGATGACTGACCGCATCACGTCTTGCCGCGCCGGCTTGGCCTCCGTGGAATAAAAACCGCGCAAAACAACGCCGGTGTGAACTCCCACAAAATGAGTGTTGACGGGGTGTAAACTCCCACCATAACCTTGCCTCATCGGGCGCGAGAATCGCCCGCGGGGGATGGCATGGACTTGCAGGCGCAGATCGTGACCGCAGCGCTGGGCCTGCTGACGGTCCGGCTTCTGAAAGCCGCCAGCGACCTGCCGCCGGAAGACGATCTTGATCGCTTCGTGGCCGCCGCAAGTCGGGATCTGCAAAGCGGCGCCGGCGAGCTATCCGACACGCACCGCCGGGAAGCCGGGGCGTTCCTCGCCCTTGCGGACGCCGCCGCCGCGTTTCGGCGCGCAGCCGTCGCCTACGCCAAAATCAAAAGCGGGGCGCTGTGATGCGCCGCCCTTCCGATCGCGCGCAGGCTTGGGCTTGGTGGAGCGCCGCGTTGAGCCATGCGGCTGCGCCGCATCCGCAGCATCCGCAATGCGGCCTGTTTCGCATCAGGATCGCAGGGCTTTGGCGCGCCGCCAGCATCGACATCGAGCAGCCGACCGAAGACGGCGAACTCATCGGCGACGAGCGGTTGGTCTGCATCGTGGACGGCGAGGAACGCGACGCCGACGCCATGTGGCCGCGTCTCGATCCCGTGTCGGAGCACGAATTTCAGCGCCTGCAGCGCGCCCCGCGCGTGCGGGATTTGTCCAGGGAGTTCATGACATGACTGCGCCGCCTGTCGCCATAGGCCACAACAATCCCCCGCCCGACGCGATGCTCGTACGCGAGGACATTCTCGCCCGCGCGCGGATCTGCGCGGAAGCCGCCGACGTGTGGGCGGGCCGCGAGACCCTCGACGCCGAGACCGCGCCGCGGGCGCGTGATTTCATCGCCGGCGCGAAGAAGCTGGCGAAGGAAGCCGAG
>JANRIR010000086.1:0-1886 GCA_033764725.1 Hyphomonadaceae bacterium | reverse complement strand
GCGCAGCGATCTCCATCTCGGCGATCTCGTCATCGACGTGCGCGAGGAGGTGTCGAGGCTCGCCCGTTCGATCGGACATCAGCAATCGCCGGCCTATTACGATCAGACCCAGGGCGGTCGCGTCTATCTCGCCCCGCGCGTCGCGGCGACCCCGCCGCAGGGGTCCGCCAACGTTGCCGCGCTGCCGCCGCCCGCGAGCGCGCCCGCGCAGACCCCGCAGCAGCAGCCGGCGACGCCGCGCGCCTGGCTCGGCGTGCGCATCCAGCAGGTCACTGACGAGGTCGCGGAAAGTTTGAACGTCAAGCCCGCACGGGGTGCGCTGATCGTCAGCGTTGATGAGGGCGGCCCAGCAAAACCGGCCGGCATGCACGTTGGGGACGTGATCGTCCGGTACGACGGCAAGGACATCAAGGAGATGCGCGAGTTGCCGACTCTCGTCGCCGAGACACCGGTCGGCAAGACCGTCGAGATTGTTGTCGTACGCAAAGGGAAGGAGGAAACGCTCGTCGCACGACTTGGGCAAGTACCGCAAGCCGACCGGAAACCGGAACCCGACAAGAAGCCGGAGCCGACCAAGAAGCCCGGCGCGGAAAAAGACGTCGCGGCGCTGCCGGACCTCCCTGCGGACTCGCCGTTCAAGGAATTCTTCGACGATTTTTTCAAACGCAGGCAGGAGACAGCGGGAGACCGCCCTGTCATCGCGGCGAAAGTCCTCGGCATGGACCTGACGACGATCACGCGAGCGCTCCGCGAGCGGCTCAAGATCAAGGACAGCGTCAATGGCGTCGTCATCGCCGCCGTCGAGCCGGGATCGCCGGCCGCCGATAAGAAGCTGAAACCCGGCGACGTCATTGTGGAACTGGCGCAGGACGCGGTGTCGGACGCCGCCGCGGTGCAGACCCGTATCGATCAGCTCAGGAAGAGCGGGCGCAAGACCGCGCTGATGCTGGTCGCTAATCCCGCGGGTGACATGCGGTTCGTCGCCTTGCCGCTGCCATAGCGTCACGCACACTCACGCCGCGGCGAATTCCTCGCGCCGATAGCCCTGCGCGTAAAGGAGCGCGGTAAGGTCGCTGTGGTCGATGCGCGCTCCCGCCGCCGCCGCCACCGCCGGCTTGGCGTGGAAGGCGACGCCGAGGCCGGCGGCGGTGATCATCTTGAGGTCGTTTGCGCCGTCGCCGGCGACGAGCGCGTCGCGCGGCGAGAGCCCATGGCGCTCGCATAACGAGATCAGCGTGGCGAGTTTGCCGTCGCGGCCGAGGATCGGTTCGGCGACGCGCCCGGCGAAGCGTCCGTCGGCGTCGACCAGGAGCTGATTGCCGCGGCTCTCGTCAAAGCCAATCATCGCGGCGATCTTGTCGGTAAAGAGCGTGAAGCCGCCCGAGACGAGGCAGGTATGCGCGCCATGCGCGCGCATCGTGGCGACGAGGGTGCGCGCGCCGCCCGTCAGCGTGATGTGGTTGGCGATCACGTCATCGACGACGCTCGCCGGCAGCCCGCGCAGGAGCGCGACGCGTTCGACCAGCGCCGGCTCGAAGGCGATCTCGCCGCGCATGGCGCGTTCGGTGATGGCCGCGACGTGCTCCTTGAGCCCGACATAGGCGGCCAGTTCGTCGATGCATTCCTGCCCGATCATGGTCGAATCCATGTCGGCGAGAAAAAGGCGCTTGCGGCGATCCCCGGCCGGCGTGATCACGACATCGACCGGCGCGCCGTCAAGCGCGTGGCGCAGCTTGTCGGCAAGGGCGCGATTGTCGCTTGCATCGCCGGCCGCGAAGGGAATATCGACGGCGATGCCGGGCGCGAGCCAGTCCGTCGCTCCCGCGTCACCCAGCTCTCGCCGGGCGAGATCGGTGATGCGCGCGTCGAGCGCCGGGCGGTTCGGA